>CAVOJU010000030.1:0-212516 GCA_963696315.1 uncultured Gammaproteobacteria bacterium | reverse complement strand
GGGGCCCGGTTTTATTTCGATCAGGGCAAGGCAGTTAATCATTTTAACTATTTCAAAAACGCGGCTACCGTTGAAAAATTAACCGCCGGGCTGCTGCGTTCCGATAGCGATCAGGCCGGTTTTCAACCGATATCGCAAGCCAGGCATGCTGAGCCCGCGCGCGGCGCCATTCGCAGACGCGCTGCGCCGCTCAGTTCCGGGCCGCTGGCTATTGTTCTGCACGGCATTCTGGGCAGCCACTTAAGCCAGGACAAAGACCGGATATGGCTGAATTTTGCAGCCATCTCCAAAGGCAGACTGGCAGAGCTGGGTATTACCATGCCAGGAGTGGAGTCAGAGGCTTTGCTCGATGATTATTACGGCGATTTTGTCGAATATCTGGGTTCAAGCCACCGCGTTGAGGCATTTCACTATGACTGGCGCTTATCGATTCCAGTCATAGCCGGGAAACTAGCAGACTCTGGTGGCAAGCCGCCTGGCCGATTGCGAAGCGAAGCATCAACCGCTCCGGTTTGTCGCGCATTCGATGGGAGGACTGGTGGTGCGGGTAATGTTCGCTGTGTATCCGCAGTTATGGCAACGCTTTCAAGCCTTGCAGGGCAGCCGGCTTATCATGCTGGGTACGCCCAATACGGGTTCTTACGAGGCTGTGCGCTGGCTAACCGGCTGGAATCCAACTTTGGGTAAATTAAGCTGGCTGGATGTGAGTCATGATAATGCAGGCCTGGTTACTATCTTTAATCGCTATCCCGGGGTGCTGGAATTGCTACCGTCGAATGATGGGCGGAATTATTCCAGCACTGAATTCTGGAAGCAGACCTGCCAGGGCGGTGATAAAAATGGCCGCTACCGCAGGCCGAGAATTTGCAGAATCTCGGAAAAACCTGGCAATTGATTCAGAATGCACCCGTCGATTCGGAACGCATGATTTATGTGGCCGGCTGGGCGCCGGAAACGGTAGCCGATTTTGAAAATATGTCCGGCCGGGGCCTGTTTTCCAAAGAACGGCCGCCGCTGCGTTTCTACGCCACCAAAAAAGGTGACGGCACGGTGCCTTGGGCCCTGGGCCGACTGCCGGGCGTTAAAACCTGGTATGTGCAGGACGCCGCTCACGATCAATTGCTGGCCTACCGCCCGGCGTTTCCGGCGTATCTGGATTTGCTGCAGTCGGGAACCACCCGTCGCCTGTCGCAGGATGAACCTGCGGTGAGCCGACGCGAGGGTTTTAGCGAGGAGCGAACTATTATGCGCGATGCCATGCCTGACAGCATGCCGGCTGAAGCGGATTTGTCGGGTTTTGGATTTGGTGCTGCGCGCCGATTTGTACGGGGCACCCAACGGCGTTTGCCACGCGTCAATGTGACGATTCGCCATGGTAATCTGGCTTATGCCCGCCATCCGATCTGTGTCGGGCATTATTACGGCGATACCATCGTCAGCGCCGAAGCGGATTTGGATCGAAGGCTGGACGGGGCATTAAGCAAACGGGTTAGTCTGGGCCTTTATCCTGGCCAGTTGAATAGTCACGAAATTTTTCTGCATAAAAATAAAAATGCGAGACCCAATGGTGCGATAGTCATCGGACTGGGCCGTGTCGGCGAGCTGAGTCCGGGCACGCTGGCTGCAGGAACCGGGCACGCTTTACTCGACTATGCCTTGAAAATCGCCGAATGGCCGGATGACCGCTTCGGCACGGCAGGCACTGCGCGTTCGGCGAAAATCAGCTTCTTGTTGATTGGTACCGGTTTTGGTGGCATGAGCATACGCGACTCATCGAAGCCATTCTGAGGGGCGTGCAATCGGCCAATGATCTTTTGGTCGAAAACCGTTTCGATGACAAGGTGTTATTCGATGAAATTGAATTTCTGGAACTGTACCAGGATGTGGCCATTATCGCGGCCAGAGAGCTGGAAACTATTTTACGCGAGGGCAGCTTGCAGGCCCATTTCAACTGGCAGGATGCTACTGTTCAGGTTGGGCCGGGCGGATTGCAGCGCGTGTTGTTCGATACGGATCCGAGTTGGTGGCACCGTCTTGAAATCGTCTATGACAAGAAATACCAGATGTTGCGCTTTATTGCGCTAACCGATCGCGCACGGGCCGAAGTGACGCTGGTTGCCGGGCAGATGCGCCTGGCCGATCATTTTATTGCTGACATGATTGCCAGCACCAGTAATTCCCGGCAAACGGCCCAGACGCTGTTTGAAATGTTGATTCCTAACCCGCTCAAGGAATTGGCGCCCAAGCAATACGATCTGGTATTGATCCTGGATCAAGAATCGGCCCGTTATCCGTGGGAATTGCTGGATGATCGTTGGGGGGCATCTCACAAACCTGCTGCAGTGGTTGCCGGACTGTTGCGGCAGTTAAAATCGCAGCAATTTAGAGTCAAGCCTTTACATACGGCGGAAAAGAACGCCTTCGTCATCGGCAATCCGATTATTCCTGCTGGACCAGGAGGCGTTATTTTTCCTGATTTGCCAGGCGCTGCTCAGGAAGCCGAGGCGGTGGCTAGTCTGCTTTCGACAAATGGCTATGAGGTCAATCAAGCGCTGGGCAGACGGTCTACGGGTCTTGAGGCCGCGGATATCTTGATGGGTCTGCACGGTGAAGCGTACCGAATTCTGCATCTTGCCGGGCATGGGGTTCATGAGTTTGAAATTGAGAAATATGTGCCGGTCGAGGAAAACTGTCAGGCCTGCGGTCAAGGTTTGCCACAAGACAAAAAGCGGATCTCCGGCATGGTCATTGGCGATAACACCTTTTTAACGCCGGGTGATGTTGAACAAATGCGCTGGGTGCCGGAATTGGTGTTTATCAATTGCTGCCATTTGGGCAGTACCAAGGTTGGCTATCCGGAAGCCAATCGCTATAACGAATTGGCCGCAAATCTGGGGACACAATTTATCAATATGGGTGTTAAGGCGGTCGTCGCTGCCGGTTGGGCCGTCGATGACGGCGCCGCCAAAGCCTTTGCCGAATCATTTTATCAGTCCCTGTTATGGGGCGGCAGTTTTGGTACTGCAGTCCGGGCAGCACGCCAGCATATTTACGAACAATTTCCTGATGTCAATACCTGGGGTGCTTACCAATGCTACGGGGATCCCGATTTCCGCTTGCTTGAAGCAGGCCGAAACAATGAAAAGCAGCGCCCGCCTTATCATGCCAAGGCTGAATGGGTCGCGGATTTAGAAAACCTGTTGAGTGCCGTGCGCAGCCAAAATAGCATTAAAGTCGGCAACGAACAAACTCATCAAAGGCTTGATAGTTATTCAAAACGGGTTCCTGCCAGCCAGCTCGCAAACTGGCAAGATGAGGCTGATGTGGCGGCGGCGTTGGGCATGGTGTACGGCGAAATGGGAGAATACGGCCTGGCTATCGCGCATCTGGATAAAGCGATGGCTGCCGATAAGGCCGAGTTTCCGGTAAAAGCACTGGAGCAGCGCGCCAATTACCGGGTAAAACACGCCTTGCGCTTTCGTCAGACCACCGATAAAGCCGAAAAAGATACCGCCTTGGCAGAAATAGAAAAGGCGATCGAAGAATTGAACACTTTGAATGCCATGGCCCCTGCGACCCTTACCATAGAGCGCCTGTCTTTACTGGGCAGTGCCTACAAGCGCCTGGCCTGGCTGCAATCCAGTAAAACCGAAAGGAAAAAAGCCCTGGAGAAAATGAGCACGCATTATCAGCGTGCTTTCAATAACAGCCGCGAAAAGGGAAAAAACAAAGCGTATCCCTTGACTAACTGGATTACCGCAGAAGCTGTTTTAAGCTGGTTCGATAAAAGCCGCGATCAGAGCTGGCAGGAAGATTTGCCCGCACTGGTTGCCGAAGTGGTCGCTGAAGCCAAACAGAAAATGGCAGTCAATCCCGACTATTGGGATAGTGTGGTTGAGCCGGACTGTTTGCTCATGATGGCGCTGGTGAACGGCGTGTTTAATGCGCAGGATTGCGATCGTATCGTCGAAGGTTATCGCTTGGCTGTTGAACGCGGCGCTAGTTTCAAAGATAAAGCCGCCTTGCGCGAACACATCGAGTTCCTGGTTTTCATGGCCGAGCATGCCAAGGAGACCGAGCTGTGGAAAAATCTGCAGGCTATTTTGAGGCAAACAGCGTAAATTTGCGCAAGCAGTTTTTTGGGCATACGCTGATGACCGGAAAACAAAGTGTTTGGGGTGTTTTTACCAACCGTGGAGATTGAAGTTATGGCTATCGAGACTCTAATTAACGAACCGCATATTAAACAGATTACTACCCATCCCGATGACGGTGACGCCCAATGGCATGCTGATCTGCAGCGTTTTCTGAATGGCGATGCGTCGCTCACGCGGACTTCAGTCGGAGAAAGTGGCATTAAAGCCATGCAGCGATTGTTGATTTTTTTGGGTTATTCGACCTCATCGAGCGGTGCTTTCGCGATTGACGGCGATTTTGGCCGCGGCACCAATCGCGCAGTTGCGCAGTTTCAGGTGGAATACCAACTCAATCCAGCAATAACCCGCAACAGCCTTTGTTATGATTGCCAGTGGAATACCGCTAAAGCACTGATTACCACAATACCGGATGCAAAATTGACCTTGCCGGTTCTGGAAAAAATGTTGAGTGTTGCTCTCGCCAAAATCGATAACGGCAAAATCATGACAGGGAAGTTTGATGATGCGATATTTCACCTGAACGCATTGCATAAAAGCCGCTTCCTGGATTGCAAGGGTATCCTCAATCGTTACGGGGCGATGGCCCAGTCGGCATCCAAACAGGTCGAGCAGGAAAAAGGCATCACAGTTTGTCCTGAATGGATTTTGGCCATTATCCGCCAGGAAACAGCGGGTATCATCAGGCCGAGATTTGAACAGCATTATTTATCGCGCCTGAATAAGGAGCAGCCCAACACTCCACTGGAAGAACTCCGCATGCAATCCATGAGCATGGGCTTGGGGCAGATTATGGGCAGTAATTTCAAGATAGTAGGAGCAGCCTCAGCAACCGAACTTTTTACCGCACCGGCTGAGCGGCAGGTGACTTTCGTGGCGCGTTTTCTTTCCGGAAGAAAGGACGAAGTCAAAAAAACCGCCCCCGCTGATGCGGACTTTCGTAATGTGGCCAAGTTTTATAACGGCCCGAAATATGAAGCGCACCATTATCATGAACAACTGGCCCGCTGGCACCGGGAATTCAAGATGCTGTTGAACTAATTGTTTTCTAAAGTTTATGTGGGCGGACAGTTGGGTAAAATGGAAACTGAAGGGACAAAGTCGACATCATTTTCCATTTCGCCTATCTACAAAGTTACCATAAGAAAGCACTTGCCTTTTTTCCAGCCACTATGTCATCAAATACCAGTCTGGCGCTTGAATTTGCTACCCCAAAACACACATGCAGCGGTAACAGGTGTTCCTCTCTGGGGTGGCAATACTTTGCAAAAGGGGCATGACTCCACTCGATGAGTTGGGTTTCCCGTTCATGGGCCGAAAGTTCAGTGTTTGTACAGGTATCAATAAGCCAATGCTGAAATGCCTCATTCTTGGCATCAGGCGCGTCGATAGTCTGAGAAAAAAAGGCTTTAATGTTATGAAATGAAAATCCGGAACCCATGATAAGCACGTTTTCCTTTCTTAATTCTGCCAGAGCCCTGCCAATTTTGATGTGTGTTTCCGGATTCAAGTTGTTAAGAAGCGATAACTGAACACATGGAATCACCGGCATCCGGGAACATGATCTTGAGCGGTACAAACACGCCATGGTCAAAACCGCGACGGCTATCCAATCTTGCCTCAAATCCACTCTGTTGTAACAAATGATAAATTTTCTCGGCAAGCATGGGAGCGCCAGGTGCCGGATACTGGATTTCATAGGCCGCATCTGCAAAGCCGTAATAATCATAGAGTAATGGTGGCGTTTCGGCACTGGTGATAGTTACCATGTCCTCTTCCAAGTGAGCGCTAATAACTACTATTGCTGATGGCTTGCCAAGGGTCGGGGCTATTTTTCTGAGAAAACTTACCATAGTCTGATGACCTTTATCCCCAAGAAGCGGTAAGGGGCCTGCACCATGAGGAATGTATAAAACAGGACTCGGCAGATCGGTTAATTCGCGGTTCATAATTTCTCACTGGAAGCTTAAGTTATAAAACGGTTTTCAATTTTTACTCCTATCTGAGTGAAAAAACTTATACTTTCGCAAGACATAACCACTTGATTTAAAGTACGTTTCGTTATTCAAAAGTTGTACGTTTTCAAAGTAAGATAGGAGTAGTACTGTTTTTCCGCAATTTAAGTAATCTTTTCATTAAAAACGATAATATGGAGCTTCAAAACTGGCAAGTTTTGACGCTCTTTTGTTGTAAATCATGAAAAATTTACGCGCTCTTTTACAATGCTGATGGTTTTTCTCGGGAAAAATGACATGAGCAACCAAATATAAACATTTAGAGGATAGAATCATGAAGAAAATGACATCCATATGTGCGGGTTTATTACTTCTTTTAAGTTCTTCTGTTTTTGCTGAAGAACATCTAACGGAAGCATTGGAACATGCGAATGCTGCCGTTGTTCATGGTGAAGCTGGTGATACCGCAATTTTGATTGGACACGCGAAGAAGGCGTTACAGCACGCGTTGGTAGCCTCTAAAGTAGCTAAGGGCTTGTTGGCAAAAAACCATTTGGATGCTGCTGCTAAGGAGCTTCAAGAATCGATCGAACTCGCTAATTTGGGTCATATAGGGTCGGCTACTACCCATGCTGAAGCAGCTGTAAAGCACATTAAAATCAGCAACAAATATAAATCAGCGGTAATAATTCAAAACCCTTAATCTGCCCCTATTCGCGAACGTTATTCTGAGTGGCGAAGATTGTTTCAATGAAAAACCAGAACGGCTCTTTTTAGTGCGCAAATAATGCGCATCGTCAGGAATCAATCGGCAGACTCGATTGACTTATGATTTTTAACCGTGTTGCTCGAAGATTGACATGGAGACATTTTCTGAGCATGTCTTAAATCGACAATGCCTCAATTGAATATGCGCACCGCATGCATGGGCACGGAAACTATCTGTACACCTTAGCGGGCTGTTTCCTTCAGAGCAGTCGGAAGCGGTCGCTCCCTTTAACGGTAATGGTGTATAAATACAGTGTGTCGTCCCTCCCTAAAGACTGACGAAAGAAGAAATTAAAACATGACTGAACTGGAAAGCTTCAAGCTTATGGGTATTGCCCTGGCGATAGGCCTATTGATTGGTTTGGAACGTGGCTGGGAATCGCGCAACCGCGATGAAGGCATGCGTGTTGCGGGACTGCGCACCTACGGATTAATAGCCTTGCTGGGTGGAATATGGGCTTTGATCGCACGGCAAGTTGACCCTTCGTTGATGGGATTTGCGTTTTTGGGACTGACCTCTGTGTTACTGGTCGCCTACACCAAAAGCCTCGATAAAATTGAAGATTTCGGCATCACCAGTATCATCGCGGCGCTAATCACTTTTGCCCTGGGTGCGTTATCCGTCTTCGGCCACATCACGCTTGCTTCCGCTTCGGCTGTTGTGATCACTTTACTGCTGGGTTTCAAACCTTTACTGCACGGCTGGCTTAAAAAACTGGAGCAACACGAGTTGTACGCGACCTTGAAACTTTTGCTGATTTCGGTCGTGATGCTCCCGATTTTGCCTGATCGGGGCTTTGGTCCCTGGGGCATTTTTAACCCCTATCATATCTGGTGGATGGTCGTTCTGATTGCCGCCATTTCCTATCTGGGCTACTTCGCCATCAGGATAGCCGGGAGTCGTCATGGTCCCGTTCTGACCGGCGTGTTTGGAGGGCTGGCGTCGTCGACAGCGGTAACTCTGAACCTTTCACAGGTATCAAAACAATCGCCGGGCGTTGAAAACGCTCTATCGGCCGGGATCCTGACCGCCTGCGCTACGATGTTTGCACGCACGCTGTTGTTAGCCTCCATCCTAAACCCGGCCTTGTTCAAACCGTTGTTATCGACATTGCTGATGATGAGCTTGTTTACTTATCTGGCGGCTTTTTTGTTTTGGAAAAACTCGCCGGAAGACACCAAAACCGAGCAAAAAGTCATTCTTGAAAACCCGTTTCAGCTGGTTCTTGCTTTAAAGTTTGGCGCTTTATTAGTAGTGATCATGTTCATGGCCCGGCTAATGCAGATTTATTTTGGCGATGCCGGGACTTATTTTCTGGCCGCGATTTCCGGTGTCGCCGATGTTGATCCCATTACCCTATCCATGTCGCGGATGAGTAGGGATGAATTGGAATTAGTTGTAGCTGTTACGGCAATTTTTATTGCCGTCTCGGCCAACTCGATAGTCAAAGGCATCATCGCCTTGGTGATCGGCGGCCGGCCGATTGGTATTCGAGTCGCAGGAACGCTGTTAGCTGCGGCAGGGGTTGGCCTGTTAAGCCTAGTGTTTGGATAACGCTAAGGCTTGAATCAAGGTAAAGACTGCTGCCCGATGGCTTATGCCAATCCCAATAAGTTCTTCCTGCAATCTTTCTGCTGATCCGTTTAGCTAGTTGGGATGCTGCGCCGCTAAAGCAGAATCGAACCGATAGCGCGTTTCAGTTTGCTGGCAAGCCGCTGGCTTCGATGTGCTGCAGGATGACATTTGCCTCGGTGTGTTGGGGATCGATCTGTAGCACTTTTTTAAGATAAGCGGCCGCTTCAGGCAGACGGCCTTGCCGGTAGCGCACCAGACCTATTCCGTTCAACGCTTCGATATTGGCGATATCGCCGCTGATGATCCGGTTGAACCGGGCTTCCGCAGCGCTCAAATCATTTTCGCGCAAATCGCAATAAGCCAATCCTAGATACGGCTCTGTAGCGTGGGGCATTGCCGCTGCGGCGGTATTGAAATATTTCCGTGCTGACTGCAATATTCCCAAGCCGGAAATCGACCCAGCCATGCAGTAAAACCGCTGCCGGCGATAATTGTGACATGGCGTCCAACTGTTGTTTTGCTTGTTGATAAAGGCCTTCATGGTAGTTTGTCTCGGCGCTATCCAGTTGCATGGCCAGACGACTGCGCTCGCCTTCCTGCAAGACGTAGTGGCCGACCCTTATCTGCCGTGCTTCCAGCAGTTTTTTGATGGTGGCGACGCGATGTATGCCCAGATAGCAATGCAGATAGATCTTGCCTTTGCTTGTCTCAATGGCGTCTGCTACCGCACTGGCATTCTTGTCATAATAAGCACCCATCTTCTGTCCCAGAATGCTGGCCATCGGAAAGTTCAGCAGTTTTAGCCGGTATTGTTTTGCCAGCGTCGTTTCCTGGTCAAGCAATTGTTTCTCATAAGGCAAGTTCGGATCCAACAAACTGATTATGGTTTCAATACCCTTCTCACTCAGCCGTTTCATATCGCGTTCCAGCGGATAGGGGCCGATGATGATATTGGCAGCAACGTCCGAAATTTCTCCGCGGAAAATTCGCATCACAGGATTGTCAGGGGTGATCAACAGCACATAGACGGCGGAAATAACTAATAAACACCAGACGATGAATTTCATAAAAAGACTGAGGTGGGTCGGCATTTGTGTTGGCTACTTGGTTAAATGTACTGAAAAACTGCCGGGATACGGGCAAAACTTCAGCAGAGCGCGCAGGCGAAGCAGGAGCAAGCAAGGAAATGATTAAAGTAAGACAAGCCCGACCAACGCCTTGCCGGAGTTGGTGTAAATGGCTGAGTGCTCCGTAGCAAGTTTCAATTCGTCTAACGGCACCGCACTTATGCCGGCACTATTGCTTTTCCATGGTCTTGATAAAGGCATTGGCCTCATTGATGGATTTTTCCATGGCGGCAATCAGGGACGACACGTCGGATTGAATCGAGCCCAACTGGCCCTTCAAGGAGGCAATCGCTTGCGCATTGAGGTTGTGCTTCAGGTATAAAACCTGATCTTTAAACACGGCTAAAACCGGATCAATCTTAGCTTCGGCACGTTTCATGACAGTAATCAGCTGCTGATACTGGCCTTTGGTGGCCGTCAATTGTTGCTGACTGCTGCGCTTGAGATCGGCGTTGCTGTATTGATTTAATTCATCCTGCCATTCCGTGAACAGGGCTTCCGAAACGTCTTCAATATCGCTAATACGTTTTCTGACTTCCGATGCTTTCGCAACACTGGCTTCATATTCGCCGTTCAGCCGCTTGTAGGTCGCTTCAAGATTGCCGCCTTTAAAACTGGTCAAGGCGCTGAATTGTTCCAGAGCCGACTTGAATTGTTGTTTGGTTTCTTCCTGCGTATCGCGTGCTTTTTCTACCCGATGCACCATGACTTCGCGCTTGGGGATGCCTATTTTTTCCAGGCCGCCGTAATACAAGCTGGAGCAGGCATTCAGCGTAAACAGTAACGACAGGAACATAAAGCGACGCAGCAAAATCATGGCAACTCCGGTTTAGATAAGTGAAAACGGTTCATAATATTGAGCGTATAATACGTGGTTTTCATAGCAATTTCTCATAAAGCAAAAGCATGTCAGAATTTCTTTCAGAACTGCGGCGTCGGCGCACTTTCGCCATCATCTCTCACCCTGACGCCGGTAAAACCACCATCACCGAAAAACTGCTGCTGTTTGGCGGCGCAATTCAGCTGGCCGGTTCGGTCAAGGGGCGCAAAGCCGCGCGTCATGCAACCTCGGACTGGATGGAAATGGAGAAAGAACGGGGCATTTCGGTGACCACCTCGGTCATGCAGTTTGTGCATAAAGACAGCATTATCAATTTGCTCGATACGCCCGGACACGAAGATTTTTCTGAAGATACCTATCGGACCTTAACCGCGGTGGATTCGGCATTGATGGTGATTGACGTTGCCAAGGGTGTTGAAGAAAGAACCATTAATTTGATGGAAGTGTGCCGTCTGCGCGATACGCCGATTCTTACCTTTATCAACAAGCTGGATAGGGAAGGGCGCGAACCCATTGAACTGATGGATGAGGTCGAAAGCGTTTTAAAAATAAATTGCGCGCCGATGACCTGGCCGATCGGCATGGGCAAGCGTTTTAAGGGGGTTTATCATCTGTATAAAAATGAAATTCATCTGTTCAGCGCGCAGCATGGCGGCAGAATTGCCGAAGCGGAAATCATCAAAGGCTTGAATAATCCCAAACTCGATGAACTACTCAAGGATCAGGCGCAGGAACTCAGAGATGAAATCGACTTGGTGAAAGGCGCCAGCCATGAGTTTGACCTGGATGAATATCTGGCGGGCCGTCAAACCCCGGTTTTCTTTGGCTCGGCCATCAACAATTTCGGGATTCTTGAATTGCTGGATGCGTTTGCCGAATATGCACCTTCGCCCAGGCCACGGGAAGCTGTGCAGCGCCTGGTATTGCCCGAAGAAGACAAATTTAGCGGTTTTGTTTTCAAGGTGCAGGCTAATATGGATCCGTCTCACCGGGACCGAGTTGCCTTTTTACGGGTATGTTCAGGCAAGTTTGATAAGGGCATGAAGATTCATCATGTCCGGCTCGGTAAAAGCATACAGGTGGCCAATGCCATCACCTTTCAGGCCGATACCCGCAAAAGCGTGGAAGAAGCCTACCCCGGCGATATCATCGGTTTGCACAACCACGGCACCATCCAGGTTGGCGATACCTTTACCCAGGGCGAAAATCTTAAGTACGGCGGTATTCCCTATTTTGCGCCGGAATTATTCCGGCGCGTGGTGCTAAAAGACCCGTTACGAGCCAAGGCCCTGCAAAAAGGCCTGGTGCAGTTGACCGAAGAAGGCGCCACCCAGTTGTTCAAGCCGTTAAAAAATAATGACCTTATTTTGGGTGCGGTCGGCATCTTGCAATTTGATGTCACCGCTTTCCGGCTGAAAAGTGAATATAATGTGGAATGCGTATACGATGCCGTCGCGGTCACCACCGCGCGCTGGATCAGCTCTGACAAACCCGCAAAACTGGAAGAATTTAAAAAGAAGGCATTTGATAATCTGGCTGAAGATGGCGGCGGTTATCTGGTTTACCTGGCTACCAGCCGCGTGAATTTGCAACTGACCGAAGAGCGCTGGCCGGATATTAAATTCAGCGCCACCCGGGAATTGTAACTATTGATGCAGATTCCGGCGTCCCCGTGTTAAACGCAGTTGTCATTTTTATTCGATTGCCAGCGCTGTGGCTCGAGCGGCCTATAGGTCAGAGGTAGGCGCAATGACCAGTCAAACATCTGAGCCAAGTTATCCGGCCTTGATTCAGGGATTGTGCAAAGCTGGCGCCTATGCCCATGACATCAGTGCTGTGCGCATTATTGAGACCCATATTTCCTGGCTGCTGCTGACCGGCCGCTACGCTTACAAAATTAAAAAGCCGGTGCATTTCGGCTTTCTCGATTTCTCTTCACTTGAGCGCCGGCGCTTGTGCTGTCAGGAAGAAATAAGACTCAACCGGCGTCTGGCTGCGGACTTGTATCTTGAGGTTGTGCCGATTAGCGGATCGCCCGAGCATCCCAAAATCGGCGGAGCAGGGCAGGCGATCGAATACGCCGTCAAAATGTTGCAATTTCCATCCGGGGCTTTGCTCAGTGAGCGTGCCGAATGCGCCCAGCTTGCAACCTGCGAAATTGATCAGATTGCCGATTTGATTGCCCATTTTCATCAAACCATAGCCAGGGCAGACCAGGATTCGCCATATGGTTCAGCTGAAACAATCAAGCATTGGTTTGTCGAGAATTTTGCGCACATCCGGCCGCTATTGAACAATGATCGGCAAAGACAGCAACTTCAAGCGCTAGAGTCATGGGGCGACGAGCAATGGCGAAACAAGGCCGCATGCATGCAGGAGCGCAAGCAACAGGGCTATGTCCGTGAATGTCACGGTGACCTGCATTTAAGCAACATGACCCTGATTGACGGAAAAGTCACACTGTTCGATTGCATCGAATTTAATCCTGAACTGCGCTGGATTGACGTCATCAGTGAAATCGCATTTCTGGTTATCGATCTGCTGCATTTCGGCTATGAAGCCTATGCTTTTCGCGTACTTAATCGTTATCTACAGCATACCGGTGATTACGCTGGCATGGCATTGCTGCGCTACTATCTGGTTTATCGCGCGCTCGTGCTCGCCAAGGTGGCCTTGTTACGCAAGGCGCAGCAAGGTAATAAGGCTATTGGCCGGGAATACACGCTGTATGCCGATCTTGCCGAGCGTTTTAGTCAAAAAAAACCGATCGCACTAATTATCACCCATGGCTATTCGGGCTCCGGAAAGTCGACCTGGGCGAGTCAATTGGCTGAAAAAATAAATGCCCTGCAGCTGCGTTCAGACATCGAGCGCAAACGCCTGTTCGCGTATCAGCCTCTGGATAATACCGGCAGCGGCATCAACCAGGGTCTGTATGACCCAGCAACAGGACAACAAACCTATCGGCGTCTCGCGGAATTGGCCAGAACCGTGATTGACAGTGGCTTTACGGCAATTATCGATGCCGCATTTCTTAAAAGCGAGCAGCGCACGCTGTTTCGAGAGCTTGCAACAGAATGCGATGTACCCTTTATCATCATTGACTTTCAGGCTTCGGAAGCGGAATTAGCCAGGCGCATCCAGCAACGACAGCAACAGCAGAACGACCCTTCGGAAGCCACGATTGCGGTTCTGCAACAACAGCTGAAATCCGCACAAGTTTTGTCGCTAGAGGAGCAGACCGTGGCGCTGACAGTAGATACTGAAAGCGAGCATGTCCTGGAAAAACTGTTAGCCAATCTTTCGGCTTATCTGCATTAATGTGCGGGGAGCCATGCTCCATTGCTAGCAATAAGACATTCCTGATATATTGCCTTCGGGTATGTTTTTGCCAAGAAAGACTCCCTACCTGAGATTGCCGCTCGGTTCTCGATGGAGTAAGTAAAATTATAATAACAACATGTAATGAGGAGATTGGAATGTCCAAAATATTGAATGAAGTATTAATGGCCAACCGCAACTACGTTGCCGGCTTTGACAAAGGTGATTTGCCGATGCCTCCAGGCCGGCATTTTGCCATTTTAACCTGCATGGATGCCCGCCTGGATCCCGCCAAATATGCCGGTCTTTCCGAAGGCGATGCGCATGTGATCCGCAATGCCGGCGGCAGAGCCAGCGACGACGCCATCCGCTCGCTGGTCATTTCCTATAAATTGCTCGGCACGCGCGAATGGTTTGTCATACATCATACCAATTGCGGCATGGAGACGTTTACCGACGAAATCATGCGCGGCTTGCTAGCCAGCAGTTTGAAAACCGCCTCGGTCGATGCCAGCGGCTGGCATGACTGCTGTGAAGGCCCGGGTTCGGCAGAAGCCAATTATATTGATTGGCTCACCATCAAGGATCAGGCGCAGAGCGTTCTTGAGGATGTCGTGCGCATCAAGTCGCATCCGCTGGTGCCAAAGGATATTCCGGTGTACGGCTATATCTATGACGTTACGTCAGGCGCCTTGATTGAAGTTCCAGAAGCTATGGCGGCCGGAAAATAAAGTTAAAATTTTCGCGGCACAGGTGGCTAAGTTTTTGGAACGGAGTCCTGCAATATACAATGCAGGACTTCACCACCAAACCCGATCGCTTCTTTCCGACTGACTTTTTAATCGCTGCCATCTCTGCATTTGCACCGTTCACACAATTTAAAATATTCTGAAAAGAATGTGATTTCCTTGAGCCCAGAAAAATCCAAAACTTATGCCGCCGAATTTCGAGCGTCAGCAGTCAAACTAGAGCTCCTTGAGTGAGATTGATCTTTAAAATTGAGTCAAGTTTTCAGTTCACCAATTTAGCCTCCTGAATGAGAAGGTCAAAAATCGTTCAAAAAGCCCGGCTTCGATTGAAGCCCGCCGGAAGCGCAGGGATTATTTTGCCAGGATTTTTCTCTAAAACAGTTTTTCAAGTTCCAAAATACCAAACAGGCCGACACCGATGGCGAAAACTACCGTTGGCCGCTTTACCGAGACAATTTACGCACTTCGTGGGATTTGGAAAAATCGGAACCCACACTAATTATGAAGCTGGTCACCTCCTCGAAATCAAGCTCTGATTTCACGACCTTGGATTCATGGACAATCACCGTGAAGCCGTTGGTGGGGTTCGGCGAGGTCGGAATGTAAAGCACATAGCGGTCACCCTCCCGGTTGGTCACGTAGGCAGGCACCCATACGCCGTCCTTAGGGTATTCCACGTAGACCACTTCTCGCATGCTCTTTTCCCCTTGACCCCGGAACATGTCGATCACTTTCTTGCTGACACGATAGATGCTATTCAGAAACGGCACCCGTTCGATGAGCAGATCGAACAGGGAAATGATTAGTGACTGCCTGCGTTTGCTTAGTTCGTGCCCGATGTATGCCAATAGTCCATAGATGACGATAAATACAGCAGCGGTGATCCAATAGTGTCCCACCCATTCCTTGATATCGAAGACGGATTGCAGAACAAAAGTGACCAGCCAGATGAATATCTGCATGACGATATAGATGGGAAGGATCGCGAACGCTCCGACCAGGAAGTGATTGAGCGAGGTTTTCACGGAATGTAATAGTTGTTCAGTCATTGAGTAAGCTCCAGTGGTTTTTCAGTATAAGGTTAACGGCAACCTAAAGTGGACCCCGAAATCCGGACAGTAGTTTAAGCTATGCCCTGTTGGAAAATAAGAGGCAGCACAGTAGCGCGAATGGAGCATATGCAGAATGCGGGGATATCGGAGCCACGGAGCCCCATATTACGCAAGCTTCATAAAGGCCACTCGCTAAATATTTTTGGTAGGGTTGAACTCACCTGGTTACTTTGGCTAATCCAACCCCGTAGTTTTTTATTTGATGGATGGTGAATAGGGTAAGGCAGACTTATGTACGATAATTCTTAGTTCCCCGTCTTTTCCTTTTTTGAAAACCCACGTTTTATCTACCATCACTTCTTTACCGGTCTTGTCAGTAACCCACACATTACCCATTGTTATAGCTACCGAACCATAAATTTGTATACCTTCATTATGATCACCTGCGTTATCGTATCGAGCCTTTACCCATGGCGTAAGGGCAAAACCTTTGTCATTCGGATAATCAGGATCACCACCAACAAAATAAGCCAATGCGCCTTTTTTATCATTTCTAAATGTTTGGTCGCCAAAAGCCAATGTAGGCTTAAAAAAAACTTTTCCGTAATCATAGTTGTAAGCTTCTGAAAGCACTTTTTCAGCATAAGCCTTGTAATCGCCACCTTCTTCTTTCAATTTTCCTATTTTTACCAAGGCATCGCACCACGCTTGTTGTGCTGCATTTACTTCATCGTAAGTAATAATAGAATTTGCCCCTTCTTCGACATAGACTAAGCCTAATTCATCAATGACTTGTTGTACTGCTTTGCTTGTTTTTGAAACACCTGTTTGAGTTTCTTCTTTTTTTGGAATGGTGCAGGAAATAAATATAATTGCTGCCACCAGTAAAAATAAAATCTTTTTATTTATGTTCATATAATTTCACCTCTTAATTTAAGATGTATTAAAGTTTTCCGACTTCTTAATCGGGTGAGGCCTCAGTATAATGTATCAAATAGAGCATTGTGCGCCATATTGATTAATCTTATGCCAAAATTGATCCCATCGATCACCTGATTGGACAAGACTTCTTAAGCTTAATAAAATGCCTGCGCCTTGATTTTTCCAGCGCATACCTGAACAACATAAACGCTGCTTGACCAAGGTTTTACAAGCGGCCTCAGTCACCCCTGAACCTAATACTGCTACCTTAAACAGTAATAACCTTTTTATTTCATAGACATAGAGTCATAAATAAAGGTTAAACTCCCTGATATATTCGGATAGAATTGAAATTTATCACATTTCACTATCCATCAAAGAGTTTAACCGTGCCTCATCTTATAAGAATCCAAATTCGCCAGCAAATCGATCGCTTTAAACTGTCGTTCTTACAGGCTCAAAAACTACCGTTCAACGATTTTTTTCCTACCGAAACGATCGAAGCCATCATTGCCCATACGCCACACACGCGAACTTCGGTGTTTTCGCCGTTGATCACCCTCAAAGCCTTTATTTTTCAGGTATTGAGTGATGACAGTTCGTGTAAACAGGCCGTGGCGGGCGTATTAGTGGATCGCCTAAACCAGGGGCAATCAGCCAACTCGGTCAATACCGGGCCCTATTGTAAAGCCCGTCAGCGTTTGCCCTTACCCCAGATGACCCAAGCCGTGGCTACGGTCGGTTCACGCCTGCATCAACTGAGCGCCAAGGCCTGGCGATGGCGCGGCCTAAACGTGGTGCTGGCCGATGGCACCACGGCATTGATGCCGGATACGCCAAAAAATCAAGCGGTTTTTCCTCAACAAAGCCATCAAAAACCGGGCTTAGGCTTTCCCATTGTGCGCTTGTTGGCGTTAATTTCACTGTCTACGGGAACCGTTATCAATTATCGACTGGGCTCCTATCAGGGTAAGGGAACCGGTGAATCCTCGCTGTTCAGCCAAGTGCTGAATGCCCTGCTCACCGGCGATTTGCTCTTGGCCGATCGCTACTACTGCACCTTTGCCATTATTGCCTTGTTGCAAGCCAAAGGCATTCCGGTAGTGTTCCTGCTGCATGCCAACAAGAAGGCCGATTTTCGGCAAGGTCGCAAGCTGGGCGCCCGCGATCATGAGGTCGAATGGCAAAAACCCAAACGGAAACCGGTATGGTTGACGGATCGGGCCTATGCCGATTTGCCGGCGGTTATCACGGTTCGCGAGTTCAGCGTCAACGGTGTCGTCTATGTGACGACCTTGCTGAATGCCAAACGATTCCATAAACAGGAACTGGCAAGTCTCTATAAAGAACGCTGAAAATCGAATTGGATATTCGGGCCATTAAAACCCATATGGGCATGGAGATGTTGCGCTGTAAAACCCCGGACATGGTGCAAAAGGAAATCGCGGTACATCTACTGGCTTACAATATTATTCGTGGCAATCTGGCTCAGGCCGCCGTGTTGCACGACAAGATCCCGCGCCAGCTTAGTTTCAGGTCATCGGTACAACTCATTTGCCAAGCGACCAAAGCGATAGTTGTACTCACGGAAAAACAGTTAACCCACGCTGTATCGTCTTTATTGAAGGCCATTGCATCAACTGTCATCGGCCTGCAAAAAAGAAAGAAACAGCCCCGCGCCGTGAAGGGGCGGCCCAAACCTTACCCTCTGTTGACCGTGCCCAGGCACGAGGCTTGTTTAAATCTATGAATTTAATGGCATTATTTTTAAGGTAGCAGTATTGACCCCTGAACCAATCGGTAACTGATGAGCAGTATGTGCCGCATAATTCATTCGCTGCTGATGATTGCTAAAGTAGGTCAAGGCTTGAGTCAAATCGTCTTTAATGGCCTTGGGCAACCCTTTTCGTTGGTTCAACGCCTCCATTTCATCAATTAACTTTGCTGCGGCACCCACTTCATGCTTAAGTTGATGGCATCGATCCGACAGCCACTTCCCTCTTAGTGGCTTGCCTGTTTTCTGAGGGAAAGCGGCATAAGCGACTTTGCTGAGATATTCCGTGACATGGTAAAAATCCACTAATTGACGATCGGTGTGGGGCGTCAAAAACGACCAATTATCTTTAGCACCATCGGCAATACCCAGATAAAGCGCATCAGGATAACGGGCTTTGATGCGCTGGATTTCCTTTTCAAAGCGTTGCTTAAAGGTGTCCTTGCCATATTCCGGCGGCGCCCCCAGATAAAGACTGTGCAAGCGGTTGCCTTCGGCATCATAGCAGGATAGGGTGCCCACCATCGCTTCACGCCATCCGTCTTCTTGCATCAAAATATAGGCGCCATCCATACTGAAGACCAGGGTCGCTACGTCCGCTTCTAATTCGGGCAAGGTATAAATCCAGTCTCTTCTCTGGCCTGTGCAATGCCACCCACCCAATCCGCCATATTTTGGACGTAAGATTTCGTGATTTTCCGGTTGTGGTTGGCTTCAAAATCCTGACAGACCGCTTGCGCATTCATATGGGCATATTTATGTGCGAGTTGCTTCGCTAACCTCGGGGTGCCACCTCGAATGATGCGCGCACGCTCTTCCAGTGGACACCAAACCTTGCCGCCTTTCGAGGTTTGATAGGTATAACGGGTGACCTCCACGACCCCATAAGGGGTTTGATATTTTTTTCACTCGGCGGCTTGGCGGTCCATTTTATGGCCCCGGTTGCAAGGGGACTGCCATCGGTGTCAAAATTCTTCAAGGCTTCCTCGGTCGCTAAAAGCCCCACTTCGTTACAAGCGTTTTGAATCATATTTTCGGCATCTAAAAGTGAGCCTTCTATAGTGACTTTAACCTGTATCGTCAGTTCGTTTCCCTGACGTGCAATGATCTTTGCCATGACTGAAATAACCATCGTAATTTATTTTCAGCGTGTTATAGCATAATTCTAGAAATGACATCAAGTTTAGGCCGCACCCACTTTCGCAAATTCTTAACCACTTGATTCAAAATGTGTTTCGTTATTTCAAAGTTGTACGTTTTCAATGTAAGAAAGTAGTAATATTCACGAAGTATTTCAGGCAAGGCCCCTATCGCACATTCGGTTACACTAATTAGCTCTATGATTCAGGAGTACTTACCATGGCGAATCCCATGTATGTTATTGCTGTTCCGCCCATTATTCGTAACTTAACCAATTTGCGCGCCATCCTGGTAACAACGGCCGTTCATGCAGAGACCAAGAAAATTGATCCAGACGTTTTGGTCAATGCACGTCTTTATCCGGATATGTTCCCGCTGTCACGGCAAATTCAGTTTGCAACCGAGTTGCCAAAGGGGCCGGTTTGGAGCCACCGAAGTATGAAGATGCTGAATCCACCTTCCCTAAACTTCTGGCACATATCGATAAGACAATGGCATTGCTTGAATCTTTCACGCCCGAGCAGATTTATGGTGCCGAAGATAGAACGATCACATTGCCCATGCACGACAAAACCGTCACTTTCTCTGGTTTACGGTATCTGTTGCATTTTGTCTTACCCAATGTCTATTTCCTTGTCACGACCACATTCGCGATTCTGCGGCATAACGGCGTGGAAATTGGGAAGAAGGATTTCTTAGGGAACATTGACTGATTCCAAAACCTGATGGTCTAAAAATGGCAGTTCGTGCCCCGTTAGCGTCACCGCGCCTTCGATCGGAAATTCGATAAGCCGATTCAACACATCAAACAAGCGGTCAAGAAAGAACCTGCGCTGGCCGCCGAAGGTGCTGTGCTCTTTTTGGAGAAATTTTCGCCTGCTATGGGAACCATTGATAGCTCTTCCGGCGCTGTAGGCAAACAAGCAGCAGCGATCCGTTATGCCAGCATCACAACTGTTAGCCGAAGATGTATCGTCTATTTAAGCTGATATTCAAGTAAAATACGATAGCGGAGACACAACACGGCTATGAGTATTTGCCCCTAGCATTAACCGGCAATTTCACTCTCAGCATAGAAATTTATTCTTTCAGGGCTAGGGTCTCTACCCGGTCAACGATATTGAGTGTTATTTTGCCTTCCTGAGCTAACCAGCCGATGCTGCGCTGGATGATTTTTTCTTCTTCCGTAAGCTCCCTAACCAATTTTGCAACCGGGGCAGCGCCATTTTCAGCCAAGTAATGCCAAATGCTGCCTGCGGTCAAACCGATGCGTTCTTTTACCGTTATTTCTGGCGTCGTCACAGCCGGTTGGGGAGTCAGGGCTTCAGCCTTTTTCGGGGCTTTCTGAGCTGAGCTTGGTTTTTTAGGCGTTGCTTTGGTGACTACGGGCGCAATGGTCTCTTCGGCTTTAGCTTTGGACTCTTCGACTTGAGCCTTTTTAGAGCGCTTCTGATCCGGAATTGGTTTTTTAGGTGCTGCTTTAGTGACTCCGGGCGTAATGGACTGCTCAGCTTTAGCTGTAGCTGTAGCTGTAGTTACTGGTTTTTCAGTGATAGTTGTTGGTTTTTTCATAATGAGATAAATAATATTAAGAGGGTTTCCGAACAGCAATCGCTGTGACTAAGCGTGTCTAGTTTTCAATCAGAGCCACTTGATAATCGTTTTTCAATAAGCCTATTTCAACTTCGAAGTAAAATCATCAAATTGATTATCATTCTGGCGGTCTTCTTTTGTGCAAATTTAGCTTCGGGAAAAGGGGAAGCCAGGTAAGCATTTGCGCTGAATTAGATAATAGCTCAATTTATTTTCAAGGTTAGGTATTTATAATTTAACTGACTATAAAATTGAGCACCTATAAAACAATGAAAGCGGATACATTTATAAGTCATTGATACAGTGGAGCCAATGGCGGGAGTCGAACCCACGACCTACTGATTACGAATCAGTTGCTCTACCAACTGAGCTACATCGGCTTAATTGACGTTATATTAAAGCACAGCGCGTTATCTCTCAAAATTAATTTTGCGGTTGATATTGACTAAGCCTCTTCCCTGCCTTGCGATGGCATTGCAGGTAACAGAGTGTTCATTCAAGCGGCCTTCCTTGCTTGATTCCAATAGCTGTCCCATTGCCGGTTAGCCCGATTCAGGCGCAAGGCCAGCATGTGATCGGCGTTGGCGGCGCACCACCACGACCCCGTGAGTTTGAGCCGTTTCTGGACGATGTAGCGATGCGCACTCTCAATTTCCCCTGAGCCAATCGGCAAGTCGTTTGCCAATGCGTCCGGGTAGTTGAGTTGATCCTGGCGGCGGCTCAAATAGCGGTGACAAGACCGTACTGACGCTTTGCCATCAAAAACATATACGGCTTCCAGAAAATTTTATAAGGGACTCGATGACGTCGGCACAACGTCCGGCTTTAATAGCCGCCTTCTGCTGGCTGAACCACGCGTTGGCCGCTTCTATATCAGGATGGATCGCCGTGGCGGCAGCGCTCAAGTAATCGCAGACATGATAGAAATCGACCAGGTATCGGCCTTGACTACCGAACCGCTCATCCACTTATCGCGTACAATGCCTTCGGCGCCCTAGCCGTCCTGCTTCACTCGTTGCATACCCACCTAGGGGTACAGCCAAAGAGCTGCTTTCCCGCCTCCCCAACATCGCCTTGTAGCGTCCCGCCATAGCTCAAGGTTTTACTGCCCGCCTCATGCGCCAGACAGAGTTTGGCTTCTTTCCAGTGCAAGGTCTTGCCTTTGCGCCGGTCTTTTTGCGCCGCATCCGCTGCGACAATCGGCACCATGCCGCCATCCATTTCAACGATGACCGTCCGGCATCCCACTTCATCAGGCCAAGCCTCATCAACCTGTGTCGTCGTGTAGATGTTTTCCGCGTGCAATTCGGTCACCCGCCGAATCGTGCTCTCGGGGAGGAGGATCCCGTAATGCTCGACCAGCTTATCCTCGACTTGGGCGAAGGCAACATCGGCCCCAAAGTCGGTCACAACCCGTTGCAAAGGCCGCGAACACCCCCGGTGGCCACTTTGGCTCGATTCACAAAGGGGCGAATATGGTTGTTTCCTCGCCGATACTGAATCTCTTCTATGTGATTTCACCAAAGGTGCTGTGCCACTGGAGTTTTTTTTACCCCCGCGCCATACCCCGCTTTCTTGTCCAGCCAGTTCCGCGGCCTTGACGGCTTGCCCGGCCGCCCAGGCTTGTAACGATTCTTTTCCCATCCGCCTCATCTTTCGATAAGCTGCATTTTCGCGCTCCGCCTCTTCAACTCGCCCTTCTGTCCGAGACCACATGCACTATCGATTCCACCTGTTTCCGTAACCCGGGATCTTCGTTCACGCGATCCAGCAAGACTTCATCACTCAATCCCATGTTGTCTCCTCTCTTATCAAATCAGTGGGTAAGGGGGTAGATTACACCACCTCAGTTTGAATCGCACCAGCCATGTAGGTAACACTTCCATCAAAAACATGTACGGCTTCCACGAAAATTTTCAGCGCCGCAATAGCCGGTCTCGTATGGCAACCCGAATTGTGCCTATATGCGCATGAAAATTTGCAAATAATCATATGAAAAGAAGCTGACTTTCGGGCGCCATTACCGTCTTTTTTCATAACCTTGATCTTTATAACCGGCAATTCCGCCGGCCTCTATGCCGTCTACCTGGACATTTTTAGCGCATAACCGGACGCACCTAGCAAAGCTGCCTCTGAATTTGTGCATACTTTAACCGAGATTTTCTGCAATGTGTTTCGACAACGTCCTTTTGCCAGAAAGCCCCGCATAAATTCGCCCTGTTCGAGAGCTGGTAGAATTTTCGCACCGATCCCTCCAGCGAGATACACACCGGCATAAGGCAGACATTTTAGCGCCAGATTGCCCGCTTCAGCTCCGTAAAGCCTGCAAAATAGCGTTAAAGCTTCTGTGCATAACACGTCACTACCATTAACACCGGCTTCGCCAATCACAGCAGCAGGGTCTCGTTCAGTCATTTGCTGCTCAATGGCTGCTTGCACAGGCGCATAAGCCATATTTTTGAGGAACTGGTAAATATTAATCAGACCTTCGCCTGATACCAGTCTTTCATAGCTGACATGCTCAGGATATTTTTCCATCAAATAGCTCAGCAAAGCGATTTCCTGGCGGTTATTCGGTGCAAAATCAGTATGACCACCTTCAGTCGCAATCACATGATGCTGAACACCGTCCCAGGCAATGATGGACTCACCCAGGCCTGTTCCCGCCGCAAGCACGGCAATATTTCCCGGGGCAATATCGGCGCCCGGGTTTAATTCCACAAAATCATGCGCGGGCAATTCCAGTAGGCCCCAGGCGGTAGCTTCTAAATCGTTTAAAAGCCAGACCTTTCGCGTCCCGGTTAGCGCCGTTATTTCGGTCCGGCGGATACGCCAGGGCAGATTGGTTGCGTTGCAATCACCATCCACTATAGGGCCAGCCACACCGATACAGGCCGCCGTAATAGCCTTGCAGTCGACATCACTTAAAAACGATTCCAGCAATTCCGTGAAGGTTTCATATTGGGAGCTGGCAAATTGCGTTTTTTTTAGGCATTGCCCGCCTTTGACTTCATTTGCAAACAGCGCAAGTATCGTTTTTGTGCCGCCTACATCGCCAGCCAATATCATCACTCGCCCTCGTGACTTTTAAAGACCTGGTAATGATTTTCACGGTCGAAGCTCATCACATTATAGGGATCCTTTCTGCCGCCCATTTCCATGCCCGGGGTTCCGCTGGGCATGCCCGGCACGGCTATGCCGGTTACCTTGGGTTTTATTCGCAGGAGTTCCTTTATGTCCGCAGCCGGCACATGCCCCTCAACAACATAGCCGTCCACCAGCGCGGTATGACAGGATGCCATCTCTTTGGAAACACCATATTTATCCTTTATGGCCTGCATATCATCGGTTACGATGTCTTTAACAGTAAAATTATTTTGTTTCAAATGCTCCAGCCATTTACCGCAGCAACCACAGGAGGGGCTCCTATAAACCACAATCTCGACCGGCTTTTCTGCTGCAAGCTCCTGGGCCCAAACCTGAGCGCTCAGCATCAACATCGCTATTGTCAAAAAAATGTTTACTATTTTCATGTTCGCAATCTCTTTAATATCAATTTATTCACCATTAAGCGTGACAATGATTTTGCGCCTGCCGGCTAATTCTCGATGCTCGCACAGATAAATGCCCTGCCATACGCCTAATAATAGCCGCCCTTGGCCGACCGGAATGGTTAATTCGCTGCCGAGCATGACAGCTTTTAAATGCGCCGGCATGTCATCACTGCCCTCCAGCGTATGTTTAAAATAAGGCTCATTTTCAGGGACAATCTTTGAAAAATAGGCTTCCATATCCACCCTGACATCAGGATCGGCATTTTCATTTATTGCCAGTGATGCCGATGTATGCTGCATGAACAGATGCAGAAGACCGGTTTTTAGCGCCTGGAGTTCAGGCACAGCACTCAAAACTTCTCGAGTTACCAGATGAAAGCCGCGCGGTTTTTTAATTAAATCGACTTCTTTCTGTATCCACATACTGACAGCTTAGCCCAGATGATAAGCAGGACTGTATTCATGTACCGCATCGACCATGGCTTTAACATGATCGGGGTTAATATCAGGCAAAATTCCGTGACCCAAATTGAAAACATGGCCAGAGCCTGCACCGTATTTATGCAGGATAGTTTTGACTTTTTCGGCAATAACTTCAGGCCGGGCGTACAGCGCCACCGGATCCATATTACCCTGTAACGCAACCCGGCCGCCAACACGAGCGCGGGCTTGCTGTATGTCGGTCTGCCAGTCCAATCCCAGCGCATCATAACCTGCCTCGGCCATTGCCTCCAGCCACAACCCTCCGCCTTTGGTGAACAGAATCGTCGGGATGCGCTGGCCGTCAGCATCGACATTAAGCCGCTCCCTCACTTGTTTGGCATACGCCAGAGAAAATTCAACATAATCCTCGCCGCTCAACATGCCGCCCCAGGTATCGAATAACATCACCGCCTGTGCGCCCGCCGCTATCTGAGCATTCAAATAGGCTGCAACCGATTGCGCCAGCTTATCGAGCATCGTGTGCATGAGCTTGGGCTGCTCAAACATCAGGCCTTTGACTTTTTGAAAACTCTTGCTGCTGCCGCCTTCAACCATATAGGTAGCCAGCGTCCAGGGGCTACCGGAAAAACCGATCAGCGGAACGCTGCCTTGCAATGATTTTCTGATTAGGCGCACGGCATCCATAACATAACGCAATTCCGTTTCCGGATCAGGAATGGGCAATTGCTGGATATCTGAAGCAGTGCGCAGCGGATGTTTAAATTTTGGGCCTTCGCCTTCGGTAAAATAAAGCCCCAGGCCCATGGCGTCAGGAATCGTCAAGATATCCGAAAACAGGATGGCCGCATCAAAATCAAAGCGCCGTAAAGGCTGCAAGGTGACTTCGCAAGCCAATTCGGGATTGGTGCACAGGTTTAAAAAACTGCCTGCCTGCTCCCTCACTTGCCGGTATTCTGGTAAATATCGCCCGGCCTGGCGCATCATCCAGACCGGTGTTCGTTCAACGGGCTGTCTTAACAGCGCCCTGATCAAGCTGTCGTTTTTTAATACTGGCATCAGTGTATATTTTCTGGTTTAAGTTTTACCATTTACCGCTCAATTCAAATCCATAGCAATAGCAAGTTTTGCCGGAACGGAGCATGGAGAATAGACGGCATGAAATTGGGGCGATCATAAGGGCTTAGGCACAATTCGTTATCTATCCGCTGTCTATTTCAACCAAAAACTTGGGCGGGTTTGAATTCACTCCCCACAAGTGCCAACGGGTATTAAGCTAAGAAACAACCATACGGTTTAAGCGAGAAGCATTATGGTTGTCCCGCGGGTGTTAATTCTTTTTTCAGTGCCCCCGTCTTTCTAACCATGGCCGCACTGAGCTCATTGGGCAATGACGCCCTCGCCTTGAGGGCCGACGCCGGGCTGGCAAACGAACCGTAAACCAAGACATAACGCTCTTTACCGTTACTGACTTTTTTGATGGTTCTTGCACCCTGTGCCAGAGCCGGGTATTTATTTAGAACAGCCGTTATCGACTCCTGTTTTGATAGCACCATCAGCTGCAAGGTGTAATTATTTACCGGCTGCGTCGATAGCCATTGCCAACCATCGCCTTGTGAAGCCCGTTTTTCTATCGTAGCAACCGCCTCTTCAACTGCTGGCTGCGGGCTGCTGACGGTTTTTGTGCTTTCAGATTCAGGCGGTTCAGTTTTTTTGTTCGCCTGATTTAAATTGGCCTGTTTTCCCGCTTCCTTTTCAACCATAGCCGGCTTGATTTGACCCGCCTGAATTTGCTGACTATTCTGCGCATTGGCAACTGACTCTCTTGGCTCGGGATCGGTTTTAGCAATCCTGTTCAACGACGATTCGCCTGAAGACTGTTGAGCAATTTCTGTCAGCGTCTGCTGCGTCTGCCCGCTTAGATCTATTGCCAACGGCAGCTCTACTTGCGGCGGAATAGCAATAGCAGCCGACTGCTCAACAGCCGCTGGTTTTATCACTTGCTCATCGCGGGATTGTCTCGCACTAAACCACTGCAGCGCTAACGCCACTGCAATCAGACCGAGAACGGCAGCCGGAAGCCACCAGCTGGAACTTGAGTTCTGCTTGACGACGGCTATGCGGGGCAATTCAGCGATGATTCTGCCGGGAATACCATGCGTTTTATGATACACAGACTCTATCATGCTATCGCTGATGGCATGATAGGACAGCTGAACACTAGGCCTGGCTGCTAAATACTGTAAAAACTCGCCACATTGTTGTTCGGATAAGGTTGGAATTTCAATGAAATGACAATCTTCAATCGCATGATCATAGCGGCTTTGTATATGCAATTCATCGTGTGTAAGCACAAAAATCAGTCTTAACACAGAGTTGGCTGCCACATACTGGATGAGACTTGTGATCAACCCGGGCACGAGGGCACCGGCATCATCGACAATTAACACAACTTTTCTTTTTTGACTCTCTACTCGCGCCAACAGCGTCGACAAGGCCTGTGCCTGATTTTCTTTTTGGTCCTGGCCTAAAGCCCTGAGCAATTCCTCCTGAATAGCCTCAAAACTCAAGTTTGCACTGCCCTTGACCGGACAATACTGCCAGCATTGGGCTTCACGTTCTTGTAAAACGGAAAGCAGGGTCGTTTTGCCTATACCTTCCGGTCCACAAACGACCAGCGGTTGTTGCAGATTGGCCAGTAGATGAGTAAGTAATTCAAGTTTTTGGGCGCGCTCCTGTGTTATCAAAGCATGCACGGCGGCCTGATGTTCAGAATTCAGCTTGTTCAGCTGATAGGTAACGGTATCATTTTCTACCATAGGTTTTTAACGTCACTTCTAACAGTTCTTGATTAACGTCAACAGGCAAGGTTGCTTCACCAATTTTCTTCAAGAGAATCAGCCTGATTTGACCATCTAGATTTTTCTTGTCTACCGCCATTAACTCAAGAAATCGCTGGGCACCGAGTGCTTCTGGCGGATTGACCGGCAACCTGGCTCGCTTGAACAGCGCGATTATTCTTGAGACATCCCCATCATTTAACCAGCCTTTTCTTCTGGACAGATCAGCTGCCTGACAGGTGCCGATAGCGACCGCTTCGCCATGCAGATATTCTCCATAACCCATGCCGGTTTCTATGGCATGGCCAAAGGTATGCCCTAAATTTAAGGTTGCCCGTAGCCCCGATTCGGTTTCATCAATGGCAACAATCTCAGTTTTGTTAATACAGGACCGCTCTATGGCAAAAGCCAAGGCTTGTTTGTTTCGCGCCAGCAAGGCGTCCATATTATTTTCCAGCCAGACAAAAAATTCAGCATCGCGTATCAAACCATATTTGATCACCTCGGCCAGTCCTGCCGATAATTGACGGTCGTCCAGCGTATCCAGCACATCGGCATCAGTGATCACGCATTGCGGCTGATAAAAAGCACCGATCATATTTTTACCCAGCGCATGATTAACGCCGGTCTTGCCGCCCACGGATGAATCCACCTGCGCCAGCAATGTTGTGGGTATTTGCAAAAAAGCAATGCCGCGCTGATAACAGGCCGCCGCAAAGCCGCCCATATCGCCGATCACGCCGCCTCCTAAAGCAATCAAGGTAGCATTACGGCCAAACTTGCTAGCCAGCAGCTGATCAAAGATTTTGTTCAAGAAATCCAGCGTCTTGTATTGCTCACCATCGGGCAGAATCACCGTTTCAACCACATAGTCCTTCAAATTGTTCAACACCGCATCCAGGTAGAGCGGCGCAATGGTGGCATTGGTAAGCACAAGAACCTGTCTGGATTTTATATGTCGAGTCAATAATACAGACTCTGTAAGTAAAGCAGAGCCTATATAAATCGGGTAACTCCGATTACCTAGTGCGACAGTTA
Source organism: uncultured Gammaproteobacteria bacterium (assembly GCA_963696315.1). Taxonomy (GTDB): domain Bacteria; phylum Pseudomonadota; class Gammaproteobacteria; order Methylococcales; family Methylomonadaceae; genus CAWKEY01. The sequence goes on along the minus strand of CAVOJU010000030.1, from coordinate 183,672 downwards.
ATTTTTTCATCTTAATAATAAGCGTAAAATTCGCCCCCTCCTCGGAAAATCATCTGCATAATTGAGGAAGTTAATTTATACATGCGCCTTACCGATTCAAGGATCTATAGTGCTGCAGAATACTGTTAACGACGGCCTTGCTCTGCATAACGCCGGTGTCAATTTTATAGTCGGCAGAGGCTAAATACAGCGATTCACGCTGCGCGAACAAGTCTTCCAGACGTTCTCTAGGGTTAACGGTTTGAAGCAGCGGGCGCTGGGTATCCCGGCGCGTTCGCTCGAGAATTCTGTCGACCGAACACTGTAAATAGACTATAAATCCATTTTCTTTGAGTGCCTTGCGGTTTTGTTCGCGCAATATAGCACCGCCCCCGGTAGCCAGCACAATGCCGTGCATTTGCGTCAACTGCTCAATCATTTTCTGTTCCCGGTCCCTGAAACCCGCCTCGCCTTCAAATTCAAATATGGTGGGTATATCTACGCCGGTACTTTCTTCAATTGCCTTGTCACTGTCATAAAATGGCACTTTAAGCGCTTTTGCCAGTTGCCGCCCTATCGTGGTTTTGCCGGCACCCATGAGACCTATTAAATAGATGTTCTCTGATCGCATCATCCGTTGGGAGTTCTATTATTTAAAATGCACCTGATAATGTGCATGTATCCTCGAAAATGCCCTGCTGGAGGCCGCACCTGCAATTCCAACGGCCCTTCTTGAATGAATTGCATTTAAGGCATTAAAAAAGGGGGCATTATGCCCCCTTTTTGCTGCAAGTTGAAGCTATCAATTGCTCGTTAGCTCATCCTTCAAAATTTTTGGTGTAACAAAGACCAGCAATTCCGACTTTTTATCATTATTGATGGTTTTTTTGAACAGGAATCCTATGCCGGGCAAATCGGCAAAGAAAGGCACCTTGCTAAAACTATCTCCATAGTTGGCCTCATAAATACCACCTAATACGATGGTTTCGCCATCATTGACCCGGACATTGGTTTTAACTTCTCGTGAGTCAATAGGGACATTGCCTTTGTTCAAAAATACTTCGTTTGGAGAATCTTTAGTTATAGTTAAATCCATGACCACACTGCCACTGGGTGTTATTTGTGGCAGGACATCGAGTTGCAGTACCGCATCGATCAATTGAACCTGCGTTCCATTTTGACTCACCGTTTCATAAGGTATTTGCACACCCTGCTTAATGGAAGCCAGACAACGATCTGTCGTCATGACTCGGGGATTGGAAAGAATCTCGCCTTTGCCTTCATCCTGCAGGGCCGATAGTTCCAGATTCAGTACATAATCCGCTCCCCTTGCCAGGGTCATCCCTAAGGCTCCGTATGGGTTGGAAGCGGCGAGATCAACCAGCGCGTCGTTTAAAATTGCCGTTCCGTTGATGCTGCCTTGCGTACCACCTAAATCATTTACTGACCCCACAGCCCCTGTTCCGTCGTTAACATGGACATTCTTGCCTGCCACACCAAAGCGCACACCCAGTTCCCTTGCAAAAGTATTGGAAGCAATAACGATTCTGGACTCAATCATGACCTGGCGCACCGGCACATCCAGCTTGCGAATCATTTTTTTTGCCTCCTCCAGCTTCTTGGCTGTATCCCGAAGAATCAGCGTATTGGTCCTAGCATCGACGACAGCCGTGCCCCGCTGAGAAAGTATCCGGCGCTCATCTACCGCCACCCCACTCCCTGCGCCGGTATTTTGTCCCTGACTCTGATTCTGCCCCTGATTCTGGTTTTGGCTTGCTTGTCCGCTAGCGGGTGCCTGGCTACCAGAGGCCTTGCTGACGCCACAGCTGCCAAACGTGCCGGTATCAGAACCATTTAACAGGTTTCTAAAATTTTCAGCCCGTGCGTAGTTGATCTTCAGATATTCAGTTACCAGCGGCTCGAGGCGCTCCACCACTTTCTCCGTTTCCTGTTGCTTTTGTTTGTATTCCTTGATCTTGTCTATCGGCGCTATCAAAGTGACATTGCCGGTTTGATACTTTTCCAGTCCCTTGGTCATCATGATGAAATCCAAGGCCTCATCCCAGGGCACATCATCTAGCTTTACCGTTATCGTACCGGTAACCTCATCGCCGGCCACCACATTCTGTCCAGTAAACTCGGCCAGAACCGCGATGACACTGCGGATATCAATGTCCTGAAAATTCAGCGACAAGCGTTCGCCGTTGTATTTATCCCGTTTGCTTTCGATGACTTCTTTTTCTTCGGGTGTTACGGGCCTGAATTCTACTGTTAACAAACCTTCTGATTGAAACAGCGAATAATCATACAGGGTGTTTTGTGGAGACACAGTAATCGTAGTTTCGGAGCTGGTAGAATGCGTCTCTATAAATTTAACCGGCGTTGCAAAATCAGATACGTCCAGTTTTTTAGCCAGATTATCAGGCAGCCGGGTATTAAGCAGACTGATGACCACGTTACCGCCTTCTTCTCTGCTGTTGACGATGGTATTGGGATTGGCCAGCGACACCAGCAGGCGGCCTTCTCCATTTTCGCCGCGTTTGAAATCAAAGCCGCTAATCGCCTGCTCGGGTATTAAACTGGCGGCTACTAAATTTTTTGATTTTGCAGGTGCCACCGCCACAGGGCGCGAACTTTCAGGCACCACAGCTTTTGCACTGGTTAAGGTCAGGAGCAGCTTGTTGCCCTGAACCCTGGTTTCAAAGGGTGTTGCTTCAAGCAGATTGACGACAATACGAACCCTGTCCTCGGCTTCCGCTACATAAACACTGGTTGCGGCACCCTGGTTTATGGGGTACATTTTTTTATCCAGCGCATTTTTTACACCGGTAAAATCCAGGGCGATACGCGCAGGATTATCGGTGTGGAATACCTTGGGTTCGATAGCTGGACCACTCATTTCCAGAGCTATCTGTATTTTATTACCGGCCTGCGTGGCAACCTCCAGGCCCGAAATAGCCAGCTCACCGGCGCAGACAGATGCAGTTTGAGAGATAAATAGAAATAAGCCCAAGCCTATGAGCGTATGAAAAGTTCGCCCCATTTTAGTCAACATACTGCCGCCTTGTTTATTAATCATTTTTTTATCCTCAAAATCACTCTGATAACGCTAATGAAGCTTGCTGTTCGCGCCATGTTCCCGGTTTATCAGGAACTATTTCCATTAGTTCGATCTTATCGTTGGCTATGCGTATAATTTTTCCGTAATTTTTACCCATATAATTGCCAACATGAACGCGATGCACAACGCCGTCGCTCGATTTCACCAAGCCCCACAAACTCGACTTCTTAACGACAGTACCTACCATTCTTAAACTATCGAGCGTAAAAGCTTCCAACTCTTCTCTCCGGCGTGTAGTATCCGGTTTTAGCCCGCTACCGGTTGCCGCTTCTGCGGCTTGTTCGCTATTCGCCTGTTCGAGCGGCTTAAACGGATCACGCAGACCTTCGGGCTTGAACATAAAGGGTTCAACCACTTTTACTTCTGGCAGTGGTTCAATGGCACCTTTTGGCTTGGCCTTAACTTCCGCAATGTATTTATTCAAATCGGAAAAATCATTATTGCCACAGCCCGCTAGCAGTGCCATCAAAACAGCACATCCTAACCTTAGATTTGTGCGTCTTTTGTTTAAAGTCAGCTCATTAAATGGCATCATTGGCTTTCTCCCTCTTTTCTGCTTACTTCCCTGAGTGGTCCCTGGCTCGCTTTCATTATAGGTTTTTACCGTTGCATTCATCAGCATGTCTCCGGCCGTGCCTTCGGGAGCCATATTGACATCATGTACCGTAACAATTCTCGGTAACGAGGCTACGCCACTGATAAACAAACCCAGCTCTTCGTATTTTCCTATCACCTGTATATTGATCGGCAATTCTGAGTAAAACTCTCTAGGAATGGCAGCACCCGGTTTAAATAATCTAAATTCCAAACCACTGGCCAGACCGGTCTGAGAAATATCAATCAGCAAATTGGCAACTTCCTCTTTCGTGGGCATCTGCTTGATCATTTCAGCCAGCGAGTCTTCAATTTGCGCCAATTGATCCCGGTAATCTTGGAGATTGACCGCTTTCTTGTGCTTGGTCTCAAATGAAAGCCTTAATGCCTGTTCCTGTTGCTCTTCACTTTCAAGCTCAGCCAACTGATCGAGCGTATCGTAATAGACGGTGCCCCCGGCGACCGCAGCGCAGATGAGTAAAATGATAATGACTCTGACGGGCAGCGGCCATGTCCCGGCCGCATTTAAATCCCAATTAATTTCAGACAGATTCATCAGTTACCTCCATTCTTAGCTTCTGGCTGTTGCTTGCCTTGCCTTGCGTATAATATGAAATCACTTAACTGCTCTGAATTGGTCTTGCCAGGTGATTGAATGACATTCAGCCTGGATGCCTGCAGCCAGGATGAGGCGTCAATGGCACGCATGAACGCGGAGACCCGTGCGTTGGCCTGGGACTTGCCATTAAAGGTGAGCGCATCGCCAGCTTGAGTAAATTTTGTCAGAAACACGCCTTCAGGGGTAACTCTGGGAATTTCATCAAATAAATGTACGATTTGCGGACGGCTTTCCTGCAATTTTTGAATCAGGTCTATTTTGGCCAGCAATTTGGATTTTTTTGCTTCAATTTCATTAATTTCTATGATTTTCTTGTCCAGCAACACTATTTCATCTTGCAAAAGCTTGTTTCTTTGTTTCTGATAGTCTTTCAGTCCTTCTATATATAGATGAACCAATCCCATAATTAGAATGGTGAGCAAAACCGACAGCCCTATGGTCATAAAAAAATCCTGTTTCTTTTGCTGACGCAGTTCCTCGCGCCAAGGGAGTAAATTGATTTTTGCCATTAGTCAAAACTCCTCAATGCCAGGCCGCAAGCAATCATCATTGCCGGAGCATCATTACTCAGGGTTTGGGGTTTTAATCTACTGGAAAGAGCCATGTTGATGAACGGATTGGCCACATAGGCGGGTACCCCCAAGCTTTGTTCCGCCAGTTTTGCTATGCCTGGTATAGATGCACATCCGCCAGCCAGAATAAGGCTGTCTATACCTCTGTTTGCACTCGATGATACAAAAAACTGTAGCGAACGCGCTATTTGCTGCACCATGGCTCTTTTGAAAGGATCCAGCACATCCGCCGTATAATTGTCCGGCAAGCCACCGAGTCTTTTTGCCAGACCGGCTTCTTCATAGGAAAGCCCATAGCGCCGCTGAATTTCTTCTGTCAGCTGTTTGCCGCCAAACCCCTGTTCTCTTGTGTAAACAGTGCGACAATCATGCAGTACATTCAGGGTTGCCATCGTTGCACCAATGTCCGCAATAGCCACGGTTTGCCCTTCTATGGAGTCGGGCAACTGATCGGCAAGCAATGCAAAGGCATTTTCCATGGCAAATGCTTCAACATCGACAACTAGAGGCTTTAATCCGGCTTTTGTAAGCGCCTGAACGCGGTCTTCAACATTTTCTCTTCGCGATGCCGCTAGCAGTACATTCACCATTTCCGGGTTGTTTTCGTTTTCGCCCTGCACTTCAAAATCGAAATTTACCTCGTCCAGCGAATATGGCACATATTGATCGGCCTCAACCATAATCTGCTCTTCCATCTCATCGCCAACGAGTGAAGCCGGCATTGTTATGACCTTGGTCATCACAGCGGATCCCGCTACTGCTACCGAGGCCTGCCTGAGCTTGGTTCCCGATTGTTTAACCGCCAGCTTGATCGCATCCGCAATGATGTCGACATTAGCGATATTTTTATCGATCACCGCATCTTGCGGTAAAGGCGCCACTGCGTAGCTTTCAACCCGATAACGAGCACCGGCTTTACTTAATTCCAGTAACTTGACCGCCGCTGTACTGATGTCAATACCGAGGACAGCTTTCTGTTTCTGATTAAACCAGCTCATGACATACCCTTATAAAACCCGATGTAATGTTATGCATAAATAGAAATGCCCGCCCGCCATATATAATCAGCACTAAGAAAAATTTAAAAAAAGTATAGTAGCCTTTTTTATTTTGATGCTGAAAATGTACAATTTATTTACATTGCTTTAGGCTTTAAACCATCCCAAGAAGAGCGTAGGGCTTTGGTCACCACAGAGCACAGAAAGTTTGTAAAAGGGCTTATTATTGGCTCCTGCAACCTCGGACTTTGCATCCTGATAGGTGGCTGTTTTCTGCACACACCGATCGAACATCCTTGTTAAATCAAAACGCTGCATCAGGTTTAGTAAATCTCAGGCGCCATTAAGCACATTTGCTTATTGACCGGATAATGTGGACAGCACTTGTCAGCTTGGGCCTGGAAGTGCATGGGGTTCAAGACACCTTACGAGATATTTCGCGAGCTATCAGGCAGAGATGCTAAAAAATTGGTAGGTCAGGTAGGATGTTACTGGATAAAGGGGGGAAAGCATTGCCGCAAAGACCCTTAGCCGGATTTGATAAATGCACAGACTGGCGTTACTATGAAAGATGCCCTGTGCGGGAGGCGAGCGCGAGCCTGACCTAAACAGGCCTTAAAAATGATGTTTGACGACACACCCGTTAGGGCGCGATATAGCCGTATTGAATGAGCTTCCTGATCCAGCGCGGCGCATTGCGCTGGACAGTCAGTGCTTCGTAGTCCGTATCGGCATCCCGGTAATAATCGCCGCGCTGGATCAACAAAAACACGGTTTTCAGTAATTTGTGGGCGATGGCAAAAATAGCGCGCTTTCGTCCGCGTCGTATCAGCAAGCCCTTGAACTTTTCCTGCAAGCTGCATCGGGTTCGACTAGCGGCATTGGCGGCTTCGCACAAAATGCGTCGCACATAAGGATTGCCTTTGCGCGCCCTGGCCGATTGGCGTTTACCGGCCGATTCGTTTTGGCCGGGACAGACGCCGGCCCAGGAGGCCAGTTTATCGGCTGAGCCAAAGGCACTCATGTCGTCGCCGATTTCGACCAATAGCATCGCCGCGCTAAATTCGTCGATACCCGGTATCGTTTGTAAATTTTGCAGTATCACTTGATAGTCCCTCAAATGATTCAGCAGGGTTTGTCGAAACCGCAGGATACGCGCTTCCAATTCGTCGATATGTATCATCAGCTCGCGGATGACAAAACGGTGACTGTCCGACAAATCGCCCTCCAAGGCCTCGCGTAATTCGTCGGGCGTGGCTTTGAGACGCGAATCGGCATGGGTCAACACTTGCTCGGGCGTTTCGCCGTCTAGCAATCCCGTAATCATGGCTTTGGCCGATTTGCCATACACATCGCTGACCACGACGGACAGGCGGATGCCGGCGTCGGTCAACAGTTTACCTGATTACCCACAATGAACAGCCACTGTTAAAAGCTGTCTATATTAGCGATTCCGGCACCTCAATGAGGGTAAGGTCATGAAAAACAAAGTCCAATTCCAAAAAGGCTATAGTCTGAGTGAATTCATGAAGCACTATGGCACCGAAGCGCAATGCCGACAAGCCCTGTTTCAGTGGCGCTGGCCTCAAGGTTATGTGTGTCCTGAGTGCGGCGGAGCAAGTTATTGCACTCTAAAAACGCGGGCGGTTTATCAGTGCAATCACTGTCATCACCAACACTCCCTGATTAGCGGTACCATTTTTTCGGCCACGAAGCTGCCGTTAACCCTCTGGTTTCTGGCGATCCACTTGATTACACAGGCTAAAACCGGCATTTCGGCCCTGTCACTGCGCCGCCAATTGGGAGTTTCCTACAACACCGCCTGGAGCATCAAACACAAGCTGATGCAAGTGATGATGGAACGCGATGATATTAAGCCGCTCGCCGAGATCATCCAACTGGATGACGTGTATTGGGGCGGTGAGCAGCGGGGCGGTAAACGCGGCCGTGGCTCGCCCAACAAAACACCCTTTGTGGCAGCCGTGTCCGTCAACGAAAAGGGCCATCCAGTGGCTATGGCTATGAATGTCGTCGATGGCTTTCGTTCCAAAGCGATCGCCAAGTGGGCCAAGCGCCATCTGAGCGCCGGTAGCCTCGTGGTTTCGGATGGGCTGGCCTGCTTTGCGGCGGTGTCCGAAGCGGGCTGTCAACATACGGCTATCGTCACCGGGGGCGGCCCGGCGTGTGTAACGCTGGAGACTTTTACGTGGGTTAATACGATGATCGGCAATGTCAAAAGGTCGATAAACGGCAGCTATCACGCTATCCAGCACAAACACCTGCCGCGCTATTTGGCCGAGTTTTGTTATCGCTTCAATCGGCGTTTTGTGCTGGAGGATATGCTACCCCGCCTGTGCTACGTCGCGGCCCGAACACCGCCTATGCCGATGCGCTTGCTAAAGTTGGCTGAGGTTTATGGGTAATCAGGACAGTTTATGCAAGCGGTTTTTCTCGCCAGAGGCGATGCCGGTCAACTTTTGCAGTTGCCGGGCGATCAGGCGATAGTCCCGAAACTGTCGAGGCGGTACGAAGCCCCCTCGCAACAAACCGCTTCGGGCCAGAATGGCCAACCACTGGGCGTCGTTGATATCCGCCTTGCGTCCAGGGACGTGTTTGACGTGGCGAGCATTGACCACGGCCAAATTCAAACCATACCACTCGAGTGCCGCATAGGGACTCTTCCAATAAATGCCCGTACTTTCCATCACCACCAGTTCCGGATGAAAGGACGCTACCCATGCCGCCATTTCACGCCGATCCCGTTTAAAGCCACCAAACTCGCGCACTTCAGTGACGACCTCGCCCAGGTCGTTTTCAGACAAGACACAGACGGTCAGCTTGGCTTGGTGTACATCCAGCGCCGCCACACAACGATAGACTGCGGTTAATTCCATCATGACCTCCCAGGGTGTAAACTTGATGCTCAGGGAGGCGGCGGATGTCAGACTGAATTCACCTTCAGGCTTGAACAGCCCGAGGTCTTATTACTGTGCGATCTCTTACGATTTATGCCGGGGTACGAGTCAGTCCGACGGGTCACGTTAGATTTCAGGATTAAATCTCTAAAAATTTGATCGACCTCTGCCCGCCGCCTCCCGCATAGCATCTTTCATTTTCCGGGGTGATGCAGCTTTTTTTTCATGATCGTTAGGCGGAAGAATACATGGCATCCGGTTTTTTTCAGGCTTGACTTCTCCCTGCCCTGCCCGATTGTCGCGCGTCCTGAGACGCGGCTAATATCACTTACAATATTGCTAAGGAAACCTGACCGGAGAGCAGTTTTAGCAAAGGGCAACAGTTTGTTATACGGCGCTTCTGAGAGTCAAAACATCAGAAATGAGCCCGGGGCTATAAAAACAACCCCAGTGCTTGCGTAATACGCCGTAACCATAGGCGAGCGTTCCAGACTAAACCACAGTTTTTTAAGCTTGTTTTTCTCTGCTTGAGTGCTTATTTTTTAACGCGACCGGCTTTTTTTCAAACGCCGTTCACGCGATTCGCCCTAACGATCATGAAAAAAAAGCTGCATCACCCCGGAAAATGAAAGATGCTATGCGGGAGGCGGCGGGCAGAGGTCGATCAAATTTTTAGAGATTTAATCCTGAACCCTAACGTGACCCGTCGGACTGACTCGTACCCCGGCATAAATCGTAAGAGATCGCACAGTAATAAGACCTCGGGCTGTTCAAGCCTGAAGGTGAATTCAGTCTGACATCCGCCGCCTCCCTGAGCATCAAGTTTACACCCTGGGAGGTCATGATGGAATTAACCGCAGTCTATCGTTGTGTGGCGGCGCTGGATGTACACCAAGCCAAGCTGACCGTCTGTGTCTTGTCTGAAAACGACCTGGGCGAGGTCGTCACTGAAGTGCGCGAGTTTGGTGGCTTTAAACGGGATCGGCGTGAAATGGCGGCGTGGGTAGCGTCCTTTCATCCGGAACTGGTGGTGATGGAAAGTACGGGCATTTATTGGAAGAGTCCCTATGCGGCACTCGAGTGGTATGGTTTGAATTTGGCCGTGGTCAATGCTCGCCACGTCAAACACGTCCCTGGACGCAAGACGGATATCAACGACGCCCAGTGGTTGGCCATTCTGGCCCGAAGCGGTTTGTTGCGAGGGGGCTTCGTACCGCCTCGACAGTTTCGGGACTATCGCCTGATCGCCCGGCAACTGCAAAAGTTGACCGGCATCGCCTCTGGCGAGAAAAACCGCTTGCATAAACTGTTGACCGACGCCGGCATCCGCCTGTCCGTCGTGGTCAGCGATGTGTATGGCAAATCGGCCAAAGCCATGATTACGGGATTGCTAGACGGCGAAACGCCCGAGCAAGTGTTGACCCATGCCGATTCGCGTCTCAAAGCCACGCCCGACGAATTACGCGAGGCCTTGGAGGGCGATTTGTCGGACAGTCACCGTTTTGTCATCCGCGAGCTGATGATACATATCGACGAATTGGAAGCGCGTATCCTGCGGTTTCGACAAACCCTGCTGAATCATTTGAGGGACTATCAAGTGATACTGCAAAATTTACAAACGATACCGGGTATCGACGAATTTAGCGCGGCGATGCTATTGGTCGAAATCGGCGACGACATGAGTGCCTTTGGCTCAGCCGATAAACTGGCCTCCTGGGCCGGCGTCTGTCCCGGCCAAAACGAATCGGCCGGTAAACGCCAATCGGCCAGGGCGCGCAAAGGCAATCCTTATGTGCGACGCATTTTGTGCGAAGCCGCCCATGCCGCTAGTCGAACCCGATGCAGCTTGCAGGAAAAGTTCAAGGGCTTGCTGATACGACGCGGACGAAAGCGCGCTATTTTTGCCATCGCCCACAAATTACTGAAAACCGTGTTTTTGTTGATCCAGCGCGGCGATTATTACCGGGATGCCGATACGGACTACGAAGCACTGACTGTCCAGCGCAATGCGCCGCGCTGGATCAGGAAGCTCATTCAATACGGCTATATCGCGCCCTAACGGGTGTGTCGTCAAACATCATTTTTAAGGCCTGTTTAGGTCAGGCTCGCGCTCGCCTCCCGCACAGGGCATCTTTCATAGTAACAAAATATCTGTAAAAAGCTTATTTTCCGTATTTTTTACGGAATTTATCAACACGGCCTGCCGTATCAACAACCCGCTGCTTACCAGTATAAAATGGATGGCATGAAGAGCATACTTCCACTTGTAAATCACCGCCCAATACAGAACCGGTCACAAATGAATTACCACAGCCACAACTAACAGTAATTTGTTTATAATTAGGATGAATTTCTGGTTTCATATCACTCACATTCCCCACAAACGGGCTACTTACTTATTGAAGAACCACATATAATACGTTCTCTAGACAGAAATCGCAACCATCATTTATGTGCCTGTCATGCGCATCATTACACTCAATGCTAACGGCATCCGCTCAGCAGAACGCAAGGGGTTCTTTACCTGGCTGCAACAGCAAAATGCAGACATCGTCTGCATACAAGAAACCAAGGCACAAATCCATCAGCTTGCATCCGGCTTTTTTTGTCCTGCCGGGTACCATTGTTTTTATCACGATGCTGAGAAAAAAGGCTATAGCGGCGTTGCTCTGTACAGCCGAAAACAACCAACCGCAGTCATCATCGGCTTAGGTTGGCCCGATATGGATGCCGAAGGCCGGTTTATCGAAGCCCAATTTAATAACTTGAGCGTTATTTCACTTTATTTGCCCTCAGGCTCTTCCAGCGAAGATAGGCAAGCCATCAAATTCAGTTTCATGGGGCGCTTCATGCCTTATTTGCAGGCATGGGCACTAAACGGCCGCGATTATATTATCTGCGGTGACTGGAATATTGCTCACAAAACCATAGATCTAAAAAACTGGCGGGGAAACCAAAAAAACCCGGGATTCTTGCCAGAAGAAAGAGCATGGCTGGATCAGCTATTTGCCGATGATCAATGGCTGGACGCCTTCAGAGTGATTAACCAGGAAGCCGAGCAATACACCTGGTGGTCAAACCGGGGGCAAGCCTGGACAAAAAATGTAGGCTGGCGTATTGATTACCAGATCATCAATTCAGCACTTAAAGATAAGGTAAGCGCAACTCATATTTATAAGAACGAACGTTTTTCCGACCACGCCCCGCTCATAATGGATTACGACTATAGGCTATAGCCCGTTTTTGCAGATTCATTAAGAGCAACACCAAGCCGATTGCCGGCAAACCCACTGTTGCTGCATAAATAAAAAACACATAATAGCCATAGCTATCGACAACCACACCGGAAAAACCACCCAGCAACTGTGCCGGCAAAGTCATCAATGAGCTAAACAACGCATATTGCGTGGCGGTATAAGCTTTACTGGTCATACTAGAGAGGTAAGCAATAAATACCGAAGTAGCAATACCTCCACTCAAATTATCAGCACTGATAACCCCCGCCAACATCAGCAAATTGGGCTTGCTTACCGCCAATACCGCAAACAACAGGTTCGTAGAAGCGACCAGCACCGCTCCCAAAAGCAAAGCGCGCATAATGCCGAGCCTGACCACCAAAACACCACCCACCGCCGCTCCGGCAATCGTCATAAAAAAGCCAAAAATTTTGCTGATTTCAGCGATCTCTTTTTTACTAAAACCCAAATCAAGATAGAACGGATTGGCCATCACGCCCATGGTGATGTCGCTCATTTTATACAGCGCAATCAGCAGCAGAATTATTATCCCGAGCTTACCATTACGATGAAAAAATTCCACGAAAGGACTTAACACGGCATCGGATAATCTGCTCAGAAAGCGCTGCCAGCCATTGCTGGTCCCGACGGATCCCAAGCCTTGCTCATTCACTTCCTTCGCCATCGCCAATTTGTGCTCCGGCTCATTAAGACACAGCGTCGTCATCAGACCCACCGCCATAGCCGCTGCCATCACCAAATAAGCCATTCGCCAACTAAAGTAATCGGCAATATAAAAAGCGCCTGCGCCCGTTACCAGCAACGCAATGCGGTAACCCAATACATAGGTCGCCGCCATCGCACCCTGATATTCAGGCTCAACCGACTCAATACGGAAGGCATCAATTACCACGTCCTGCGTAGCCGAACAAAACGCCACCCACACCGCAAAAAGAGCAATCTGCTGCAATTGCGTCTGCGAATCCGACAACGCCATACCAATCAAGCCCAGCATTATCCCAAGCTGAGCTAGCAACATCCAGCTTCGTCTTTTACCTAAAATTTGTGTTAGGAGCGGCAACGGCAACCTGTCCACCACGGGCGCCCAAAAAACTTTGATCGAATAAACGACGCCGACCCAACTGAAAAAGCCGATCACTGAACGGGCTACTCCGTCATCCCTCAACCAGGCGGATAGCGTCGAAAAAACCAGCAAAAAAGGAAGCCCTGCCGAGAATCCGAGAAAAATCATGCTCAGCACACGCGGCTGAGCATAAATTGAAAAGGCCTGACGCCAACTTTTTTTAGCAGCCACCGGGCTTACCATGCCAACCCCGGTACACAAATGCACAAACCATATCGACACTGCACAGTGCTGAGCGCCGGACAAAAAGCCCGACGCTCATCTAAGTCATCAACCATTAATCAGATAATGCGTAAAAATACTCGCCACGTAACCCGCCGCAATCGCAGGAGTCCATTTTAAATGACTGAAGAACGTATATTTGTGATCAGACTGCCCCATTAAGGCCACGCCCGCCGCAGATCCTACAGATAACAATGATCCCCCAACCCCCGCCGTTAAAGTGACCAATAACCACTGATACAAATCCATGTCCAGATTCATGTTCAATACCGCAAACATCACAGGAATGTTGTCAACAATCGCTGAAATCACACCCACCAAAATATTCGCAGTGGTCGCACCCAGGCCATCATACATGGCACCCGACAGCAGTTCCAGATAACCGATATAACCTAAACCACCGACTGCAAACACCACACCAAAGAAAAACAGCAAGGTATCCCATTCGGCATGACGAACTTTGTTGAAAATATCAAAGCCATTTTCTCCTTCAATACTATAGTGCCGGTTTAAATGGTAGCCAAAAATCATCAACACCGACAAACCCACCATCATGCCCATAAATGGAGGCAAATGCAGAACCTGTTTAAAACTGACCGCCGTCACTATGGTCAGCAGGAACATCACACAAATCTGAATAGCGCCGGGCTTTAACTGCACCGCCTCTTCACTAGAGGCTTCGGGTTGCTCATCCGGTACGGCAAAGTACATAACCGCCGCCGGCACCGCATAATTGACCAGTGATGGAATAAACAACTTGAAGAAATCAAAGAACTCGGCATATTCTGCCTGCCAGACCATCAGCGTGGTAATATCGCCAAAAGGACAAAACGCACCGCCGGCGTTGGCCGCCACCACCAGGTTTACAAAACCGATGCTAACAAATTTTGCATTATTCACCCCTACCGCCATCACTACGGCGCCCACCAATAAAGCGGCAGTCAAGTTGTCAGCTACAGCCGACAAGAAAAACGTAATCACTCCGGTAATAATGAACAATTTACGGTAGCCAAACTGTCTTCTGACCAGCCAGGATCGCAAGGCTTCAAACACATTACGCTCCGCCATGGCGTTGATATAAGTCATCGCTACCAGCAAAAACAGCATCAACTCGGCATATTCCTTTAAATTGTATTCAAAAGCCTCATGCATGGCCTCGGTTGATACGCCCGCCTGAGACGCTAGAATCGCCGCGTGCGCCCAAATGATGCCGGAAGCCAAAATAACCGGCTTGGATTTACGCAGATGCGTAAATTCTTCGGTCATGACAAAGCCATAGGCGATAATAAAAATCAGAACCGTATAAATACCACGCTCTGTGCCGGTCAGACCGAGACTCTCAAAGCCTCCGGCCATTGCCATTTCCGGCAACAACAATATCGATAACAAGACAACTAAAAATCGCACCTAAATATCCCCCAAATTTTCTTTATAAAACAAATTGAACTTTTTTATTAAACTTCAACCGCCAATGTTATCACCATACAATAAATTTTGTCATTTTATGGCTCCCAGTATATGATGAACAGCCATGATTTCTCGCTTGACAAGCACAAAATTCCAACTTTATGTACCAGTATAACGACACCGACCAAACCTTGATTGAGGAGCGCGTTGCCCAATTCAGGGGGCAAACCGAGCGATTTTTGAAGGGCGAACTTTCTGAGGATCAATTTCGCGCCTTGCGGTTAATGAATGGTCTTTACATTCAAACGCACGCTCCCATGCTGCGAGTTGCGGTACCTTACGGCCTGCTTTCTTCCAAACAAGTGCGCATGCTGGCTCATATTGCCCGAAAATACGACAAAAATTATTGCCACGTAACCACTCGTCAAAACATTCAGTATAACTGGCCGAAACTGGAAACAGTGCCCGATATTCTCGCCGACTTGGCCAGCGTACAAATGCATGCCATCCAGACCAGCGGCAATTGCATGAGAAACACCACATCCGATCACCTGGCCGGCGTCTGTGTTGATGAAATCGAAGATCCTCGTCCCTATTGCGAAATAATCCGCCAATGGACCATTCTGCACCCTGAATTTGCCTATTTACCCCGCAAATTCAAGATTGCCGTTAGTGGTGCAACACATGACCGTGCCGCCACGCAAGTGCACGACATTGGTTTGCATCTGGTCAAAAACGACCACGGCGAAACCGGCTTTGAAGTGCTGGTTGGCGGCGGACTGGGTCGCACGCCCATCATAGGCCAAGTTATTAGACCTTTTCTGGAAAAGAAGCATTTACTGTCTTATCTGGAAGCGATTGTGCGGATTTACAATCTGTTTGGACGCCGCGACAACAAATACAAGGCCCGCATTAAAATCCTGGTTAAAGAAACCGGCCTGGAAGCGTTCGCTAAACTGGTTGAGCAAGAATGGCAACTCATCAAAGCGGATCTGGAACTCAGCGCTGATCGCATTGAAGCCATGAAGGCGCAGTTTGCTCCCCCTGCTTATGAGGTATCGGCTTCGAATGACAGCAGTCTTGATGCTCGACTCCAGGATAATCCGAATTTTGCCACCTGGCTTAAACATAATACTGTCGATCATAAAATAGCGGGCTATCGCGCCGTATTCCTGTCCTTAAAAGCACCGGACTCGCCTCCAGGCGACATTACCGATGCGCAACTCGACGCCATTGCAGATTTGGCAGATATTTATAGCTTCGGCGAAATCCGCACCACCCATCGGCAAAATCTGGTATTAGCCGATGTCAAACACAGTAATCTATACACGCTCTGGCAAAAGCTAGACGCACTGCAACTGGCCACACCTAATATCGGCACCGTCACCGACATGATTTGCTGCCCGGGCCTTGATTTTTGCTCGCTCGCCAATGCCAGCTCTATCGGCATCGCCAAAGAGATCAACCAGGCCCTAGATAACATGGATTATATCCACGACATCGGCGATCTGAAAATCAACATGTCCGGCTGCATGAACGGCTGCGCACATCAAAGTGTCGGCCATATCGGCATCCTAGGTGTAGATAAAAAAGGTACCGAATGGTACCAACTAACCTTGGGAGGCTCATCTGAAAACGAAGCGGCCATCGGCGAGCGGCTCGGCCCCTCCCTGGCGAAACAGGATGTGACAAAAGCCATTACCACCATTCTCGATGTTTATGTACAGCAGCGTCTGAACGAAGAATCATTCCTGGACATGGTAAAACGGGTAGGCATTACCCCATTCAAAGAGCAAGTCTATGCAGATCATTAAAGACAAACAGATTATTGACGACACCTGGAGCTATGTTGAAGACGATGCCGAACTCAAAGCCGGCGACATCTGTGTTTCACTGGCCCGATGGAAAAAGGACAAACCTGTGTTACTGAACCATGACGGCAAAGTGGGCGTAAGGCTTGCACCTGCCGACTCAGTGGCAGACATTGCCGACGACCTCAAAGACATTCAACTCATAGAATTGAATTTTCCCTCTTTTGGTGATGGCCGCTGTTTTTCTCATGCCTGGCTGCTGCGTAGGCGCTATCATTACCAGGGGGAACTCAGGGCCAGCGGCCAATGCCTGCCTGATCAGGCATATTACTTATCGCGTGTGGGCGTCAACGCATTTAATTTTGCAAAAGCGGAAGATCTGCCCGTCGCGCTTTCTGCACTGAATGACTTCACGGTCAATTATCAACAATCCATTAACTAATCTGCAACAGACAGAAGGCCAGGGGCGCAAGAGCAGCGCGCCCCCGGCTTTTTCTTAAATGCCCAATCTTTAGCCTGCTCCGCAAGTCCACTGAACTCAGCCCGGCGAAGGCGACACGTCAATTCAATTGTTTTTCCGCTAACTATCAAAAAACCGCTTACCTGCATTTCAATACACTGAATTCTTAAAGCTTATGTGCCTAATAGCCCGTCCGTGCGCATGAATTTGCTCTGAAATCTACAAGCTGTTTAAACTCAAGCTATCAGCACCACAAAATCGGGCGCATAAAAAAACCAGCCGCGGCAAACATCTGTGTTGCCGCGGCTGGTTTTGTTAACAAAGCATCACTGTAATTTAATCAGCCAACGCTCATGTCTTGATGAGCACCCCGGCTTTACTTCCTGATAATGCTAATGCCTTTTAACAAGGTCAGCGCTTGGTACAAGGGATAATCCTGCGTATCCAAGGCTTCTTTATCTTCCTCAAGACTCAGTTCTTTCTGCTCTTTCTTGCCGTTTTCCAAATGATGGGATAAATCAGCTTCCTTGACCGGCTTGAATTCAGTCTTGTCCAACGACTCCAGCTTTACCCGCGCCAGGGTAATATCGGGTTCAATGCCTTCGGCCTGTATTGATCGCCCTGAAGGGGTGTAGTAACGGGCCGTGGTCAGTTTTACCGCGGCGCCATTAGTCGTCGGCAGTATCGTTTGCACCGAGCCTTTACCGAAGGACTTTTCGCCCATAATGACCGCACGTTTTTGATCCTGCAGGGCGCCCGCAACAATCTCGGAGGCAGATGCCGAGCCGGCATTAATCAGCACAACCATATTTGCCCCATCGAGAAGATCGTCAGGAGCCGCATTAAAGCGCATTTCTGAATTCTCAATACGGCCTTCGGTATAAACAATGAGCCCGCTCCTTATAAAGGCATCACTGACTTCAACCGCTGCATTCAATACACCGCCAGGATTGTTTCTCAAATCGAGCACCAAGCCCTTTAAATTGCCGCCATTTTCTTTTTTCAGCTGGGCAATACCTTGCTTAAGATTGTCGCCAGTTCCGGATTGGAAACTGCTGATGCGAATGTAACCATACCCCTTCTCCAGCATCCGGCTCTTCACGCTTTTAACTTTAATGATGTCGCGCGTGATGGTTATTTTTAACGGCGCTTCCGCACCTTCACGAACAATGGTGAGCAGGATTTTGCTGCCCGGCGGGCCTCGCATAATCTTGACCGCATCATTCAAGGCCATACCTTTGACCGGCAAATCATCCAGCTTGACTATCAGATCGCCGGTTTTTATACCGGCTTTTTGCGCGGGCGTATCATCAATGGGCGAAACCACTTTAACAAAGCCGTTTTCCATGGTCACCTCAATACCGAGGCCGCCAAACTGTCCTGTCGTACCTTCTTTTAGCTCCTGATATTCCTCTGCCACCAGATAGGCCGAATGCGGATCGAGCCCGCTCAGCATGCCTCTGATCGCATCTTCGAGCAATTTTTTATCCGAAACTGGCTCGACATAATCTCTTTTGATGCGCCCAAAAATTTCTGTAAAGGTGCGCAGATCTTCAAAAGGCAGTGTTTCTGTATCAGCCACAGGGGTTTCTACTTTATCCAAATCGGCGAAGACACTGCCGCAGGTGGCAATAAAAACACCCAAGAGCATGCCCATGGACAAAATAAACAAATTTTTCTTTTTTAGCATGTGCCTTAAAACTCCAACTACTTGATTTCCTAAAATGATCATATTGCTATTAACCGTATTGATCGCCACTTATTTCCGGCACCATTCCATAGGATCAACTGCGATGCCTTTCTTGCGTATTCCAAAATATAAGCCCGGCTGGCTGCGCCCGCCGCTTTGTCCTACAGCAGCAATCACGTCACCGGACTCTACCCAATCACCCATTTTCTTGTACAGACTTTGGTTAAAAGCATACAGCGTCATAAAACCTTTACCGTGATCAATAATAGTCAATAAACCATAGCCTCGCAGCCATTGTGCGTAAACCACCTTGCCGCTGGTCACTGCGCGAATTGCCGTACCTTCTCCGGCATCGATTAAAACTCCATCCCAGCGGCTCTCCAGGCGAGGGCTGCCGAATTTTTGTGCCAGCCTGCCTGACACAGGCCAGGGTAATTTGCCTTTAAGCGCCGGAAAATCGCCCTTCGCAGATATAAACTCCGTTTTGAGTTCAGCTGTATTATCTTTTTCTTTGGCAACTTGCATCTCAGACTCGGGAACGCCCTGCACTAGCGAATTGGATTCTGCTTCCGCCTTTTCTTCATCCTCGGTTTCCGCTGCTGCAAAAGCGCTCTCCTCGGAGGCTTGCTGCAGTGAAGCAATCAAGCTTTGCAGTTTATTTTCGCTTTCTTTTAAACGCTGGAGTTCCTGTTCATTGCTGGAAAATTCCTGGCCTAACTGCGCCAGTAGTTCATTTCTCTGCTTTCTGACATCCTCAAGCACGATCTGTTCTGATTTTGCCTGCTCCATATCTTGCATGAGCTGTTCTGCTTCCTGTTGCTTTTGCTGATCGAGCTGGCCCAGACGCTGCAAAATTGCCTCAATGCCCGCCAGTTTATTTAAGCGCGCCTTGGTAAGATAATCGTAATATACCATTATCCGGCTGAACATCCCGGGATCTTCCTGATTGAGCACGAGCTTGAGCTTTTCCTTTTGACCCATCACATAGGCCGATCTAATCTGCCCGGCCAGCGCCTTGCTTTGCCGGCTGATCTCATCCTGATTTTGTTCCATCTGCTGGTGAATACTGACGAGATTTTGTCGTTTTTGCTCAATCTGTTCCCGAAGCGTATTCAACACAGCTGCCGTTTCCCCATAGCGGTTTTCAATTTCTTCCAGCTGAGTGTGGATAGTCTTTTTTTGCAACTGAATGCTTTGCATTTTCTGCCAGATTGACTTAATACCTGCCTGAATCGCATTTAGTTCCTTGGCTTGTTGCTCAACATCAGCAATACCTTCGCGAATACAGACGGCACTCAGCAGCAAACAAACAACTATCCGCTTACGCATGCCTTGACTAAGCTGACTTGATCAGAGATTTGCCGGTCATTTCAATAGGCTGTTCAACACCTAAAATAGCCAGCATAGTCGGCGCAAGATCGGACAGGCTGCCTCCCTTCATGAGCTGCTTATCACCGCCGACATACACCAGAGGCACCTGGTTTGTGGTATGCGCCGTGTGCGGCTGGCCCGATTCATCATCGCGCATTTGTTCGATGTTGCCATGATCGGCGGTCACCAGCATACGCCCCCCAACGGCCAGCAAGGCATCCACTATGCGTTCCAATGACGCATCGACCGCCTGCACCGCCAAAATAGCCGCATCAACCACTCCTGTATGTCCGACCATGTCGCAATTGGCATAATTACAGATAATGACATCGTATTTGCCGCCCGTTATGGCTTCGACCATGTGATCAGTCACTTCCGGAGCGCTCATCTCCGGCTGCAGATCGTAAGTTCTGACTTTTGGTGAGGGTACTAAAATTCTATCTTCCCCAGGAAACGGCGTATCGACGCCGCCATTTAGAAAAAACGTAACATGCGCATATTTTTCGGTTTCCGCCAGCCTTAACTGGGTCATGCCCAGATTGGATAACACCTCTCCCAATCCGTTTTTGACATCCATCGGCGGGAATACCACGTTGTAATCGAAGGCTTCATGATATTGCGTCAGGGTAGCAAAATAGCCTTTATGCGCCTCACACCCCCTGTCAAAGGGCTCGAACGGCGTTTCCGTCAGTGCCCGGCACAGCTCGCGGGCACGATCCGCACGAAAATTCATGTACACGATAGAATCTTCAGGATCCAGCACCACTACAGGATGTGCAGCATCGGTGATCGCCGTCGGCAGCACGAATTCATCGGTTTCACCGCGACTATAGGCGGCTTCCAATGCCTGGCTGGCAGACTCGGCATAATGACTGGCAGCGCCCTTGGCAATCAGATCATAGGCCTGCTTGACCCGCTCCCAGCGGTTGTCCCTGTCCATCGCATAAAAGCGCCCCGTGATTGAAGCAATTCGCCCAGCACCCAGTTCGGCAAATTTCGCCTCCATCAGGGCTATGGAAGAGCCTGCGCTTTGCGGCGGCACATCCCGGCCATCCAAAAAGGCATGCAGATATATTTTTTTCAAACCCCTCTTGGCCGCCAGCTCAAGCATTGCTGCAATCTGGCTTTCGTGACTGTGCACGCCGCCGGGCGATAACAAGCCGAAAACATGCAACGCCTTGTCTTTGGCTTTAGCATCATCAACAGCCTGACACAGCACGGGATTGCTAAAAAAACTGCCGTCCTTGATAGCATCGCCGACTCTTGACAGTTCTTGAGGCACATATCGGCCGCTACCTATATGCAGATGCCCTACTTCCGAGTTACCCATTTGCTCGTCCGGCAACCCGACTACGTTACCGGAACAATTCAGTAAGGTCATGGGATAATCCCTTTGCAATCTGTCCCAACAGGGCGTTTCCGCCATGGCAATGGCATTGTATTTTGTGTCCCGTGAGTAGCCGAATCCGTCAAGAATCAGTAATACTAATGGCTTTGGTCGATTCAACATCTATTATTTATCCCCGAAAGTAAATAAACCCTGCATTGATTAATGCGCTTACGAATTGACGGTTGCATTCTCCGTTACCCAAAACGGTTTAAAATACTGTATCATTTTGTAAGATTTACTGGTTTTTTGTATTTTGCCAATGTGGCAAAATCCCTAAGCAAGTAGTCATTATATTAACAAATACACATTAGCAACAGTTGTGCATAAATAATTCTTTTGTGAATTCTTCTAGTTAAAATAGAGACCTAGTAATCCAGTAGCATCAAGCAGCCCTATGGAAACGAAAAATCAAGACATTTTGTATGATGACGCCGACATTGCCAGAGCGGCTCGCTGCTTAAAGGCCATGTCTCATCCCTTGCGTTTAAAAATACTGTGCGTACTCGGCACTCACTCTGTCAGTGTACAAGACATTGTTGACCAGGTTGGCACCAGCCAGAGCAATATTTCTCAGCATCTGGCGATTCTTAGAGAAAAAAACATTCTGGGTAGTAAAAAGGAAGCCAATCGTGTTTTTTACTACATTGACGACGAACGCATGCTGCAACTTATCAAAATGATGCGTGATGTTTTCTGCTCCAATCACTAAGCCTATTCCCCCACTAACTTTAATCAGTACAATTATCCATGGATCGCTATCTCGAATTTATTCTTAATCACTATATTCTGTCACTCGCACTGGCCGTCGTGACCTTTCTGTTAATTCAGGAATTTTTTGACACTGCCTTCAAAAAGTTCAGCCATATTTCCCCTTTACAGGCAGTCGCTAAAATGAACGCTAGCGATAGCGACCTGCTCATTATTGATGTGCGCGAGCCTACCGAATTTGCGCAAGGTCATATTGAAACGGCTATTAATACCCCGCTGGGCAAATTGGCTGAACATCTGCCGAAGCTGGATGATTACAAAAACAAGCCCGTTCTCATTGCCTGCCAGACCGGGACACGCTCGGCATCGGCTGGCAAGATATTAACCAAAGCCGGCTTTACCCAGGTATTCGTCATTACCGGGGGCATGCAGTCCTGGGAGACTGATTACAAGTTTCCTATAAAAATTACCAGCAAAAGCTAGAGTTTTATCCTGCTTTCGTCTTTTTTACCATTTAAACCCACCAACCCATCAAGTTCGTCATGGCCGAAGAAACCAATAGCGTAGAAAAACAGTTTTCCATTCAGAAAATCTATACCAAGGACGTGTCCTTTGAAACACCGAATTCGCCAAAGATTTTTATCGACAAATGGGAGCCTAGCGTCGATTTTAATCTGGGCACCCATGTTGAACCTTTAGAAAATTCACTGTTTGAAGTTGCCCTTACGGTAACCATTACGGTAAAAAGTGCCGATACCACAGCCTATCTCGTTGAAGTCAACCAGGCCGGTATTTTTTCTTTGACTGGTTTTACCGAACAGGAAATGGGCCCCATGGTGGGTAGTTTCTGTCCCAACATTTTGTTTCCCTATGCCAGAGAAGCGGTCTCTGACCTTGTGGCCAAAGGCGGATTTCCACAATTGCTGCTAGCGCCAGTTAATTTTGATGCCTTGTACGCGCAGCATTTGCAGCAGTCTCAGCAGCAAGCGCCTGGCTCATCCACTATCAACTGATGGCTCGAAAAATAGCCATCCTGGGTGCCGGCTCCTGGGGAACCGCGCTCGCGCTACTGGCAGCCAGAAACGGTTGCCACACATTATTATGGGGACATCAATCAGATCACATTGCAGCCCTTGCCCGTGACCGGCAAAACAAGCAGTACCTGCCTGATATAGTTTTTCCCGAAAATCTGGCCGTCACCGCCGATCTGGCCGACGTCGCTGCATTCAGCAATCTGCTATTGGCTTCTGTTCCAAGCCATGCATTTAAAGATACCCTGCTTCACCTGAAGCCCTATTTATCGTCCGATATAAAAATTGCCTGGGCAACCAAGGGTTTTAATCCCGACGATGGCTGTTTACTGCATGAAATAGTTGCCGATATTTTTTCTGCGCAAACGCCGGTTGCGGTATTGTCAGGGCCTACTTTTGCGCGCGAAGTGGCCGCCAATTTGCCGACAGCCATCACGATTGCCGCCTCGGCACCGGATTTTTCCAGCCAACTGGCCGATATTCTGCATAGCAATCATTTCAGGACTTATACCAGCACTGACATGATTGGCGTGGAAGTAGGCGGCGCCGTTAAAAACGTCCTGGCCATTGCTGCCGGCATCGCCGACGGCCTTGGCTTTGGCGCTAACACGCGCGCCGCGCTTATAACCCGGGGTCTTCACGAAATCATTCGTCTTGGCGTTAAAATGGGCGGCAAACAGGAAACACTCATGGGCCTGGCAGGCCTGGGCGACCTGGTGTTAACCTGCACCGATAATCAGTCCAGAAACCGGCGTTTTGGTTTGGCGTTGGGTCAGGGCCAAGACAGGGCATCTGTCATGCGTGAAATTGGCCAGGAAATCGAAGGCGTTTTTGCCGCCAAGGAAACTTTTTTGCTCGCGCAAAAATACGGCGTGGAAATGCCTATAGCAGAACAGACTTACCGGGTTTTATATGAAGGCTTAATGCCACTCACGGCCGTGCAAAACCTGTTAACGCGGGAACAAAAGCCGGAATCGTAATCACAAAAAGCTGATCACTTGCCCAACGCGCCAGCAAAAGCCAACTGACGCCAGGCCTCATACAGCACAATAGCAACTGTATTCGATAAATTCAGGCTACGGCTTTCAGCTTTCATGGGCAGGTACAAACATCTGCCCGGCTCAAACTCAGCCAGAACCTGTTCCGGCAATCCCCGGGTTTCAGGGCCAAATAAAAAAGCATCCCGAGCTTCAAAAAAAACCTCAGCGTATTTTTGCCCGCCCTTGGTAGACAAAGCAAAAATGCGCGCCGGCTTAACAGCCCCGACAAAATCGGCCAGGGTGGCGTGTTTTTTTACCACCACCCATTCATGATAATCCAGTCCGGCCCTGCGCAGCTTTTTGTCATCCAGTTCAAAACCCAGGGGCTCAATCAGATGCAGTTGCGCTCCAGTGTTGGCGCATAAGCGGATGATATTGCCGGTATTCGCAGGGATTTCCGGTTCATACAAAACGATATGAAACATATCGCTGTTTGGCTTTATCGGCACTTAACCGGGGACAATTTCCAGATGTCGTTATTGTATTCGGCGATTGTCCGATCGGTCGAAAATTTGCCGCTGGCCGCGCAATTTAAAATGCTCATGCGCGTCCAGTGATCTTGATCCCGATAGGCCTCTTCAACGCGCCTTTGCGCATCGATATAGCTGCGGAAATCGGCAACCGTCATCCACGGATCATGCGGGCTTTTTATTGAACACAAAATATCGTCAAAAATACCGGGCTCAAACTGATTAAAATGCCCACACTCCACCAGATGCAAAACCCTGCGCAGATCTTCATCGTGTTCGATGATGGCGGCAGGATCGTAATGATGCCGCATTGCCTCTACCTGATCTTCGGTTAAGCCGAACAGGAAGAAATTATCTTCACCAACCTCTTCGCGAATTTCAATATTGGCGCCATCCAGCGTACCAATTGTCAAGGCGCCGTTCATCATTAATTTCATGTTGCCGGTGCCGGAAGCTTCTTTACCGGCCGTGGAAATTTGTTCGGAAAGATCCGCTCCCGGGCAAATCTTTTCCATGGCAGAAACCCGGTAATTCGGCATGAATACCAGTTTCAATTTATTACCCACATCAGGATCGTTATTAACGACATTGGCAACATTGTTGATCAACTTGATGATTCTTTTCGCCATGTAATAGCCGGGCGCTGCTTTGCCGCCAATCAGGACGCAGCGATCAGTCCAGTTTGCGGTATCACCCCGTTTAATGCGGTCATACAGGTGAATCACATGCAGCACATTCAACAGCTGACGCTTGTATTCATGAATTCGTTTTACCTGAACATCGAACAGGGCATTCGCATCCAGGTCGATGTCAAACTCCTGTTTTTTAAACTCAATCAGTCTTTTCTTGGCATTTTGTTTGATGTCATACCAAAGCTTACGAAACTTCTTGTCATCCGCATAAGGGGCAAGTTTCCTCAACTCCGACAAATCCGTTATCCAGGCGTCACCGATGGTTTGTGTGATTAACTCGGCCAGCTCGGGATTGCAGGCAGCCAGCCAGCGGCGAGGCGTTACACCATTGGTTTTATTATTGAATTTTTTTGGCCATAATTCGTAAAAATCCCTAAACAAACCTTGCTGCAACAGCTTCGAATGCAATTCTGCCACGCCATTTACCGAATAACTGCCGACAATGGCCAAGTACGCCATTCTTACCTGCTGCTCGCCGCCCTCTTCAATCAACGACATGCGCGCCAGACGCTCTTTATCGCCGGGCCAATGCGCGGATACTTCCGCCATAAAATGGGCATTGATTTCGAAGATGATCTCCAGCAAGCGCGGCAACAACTGCCTGAACAAATTGACTGACCAGCGCTCCAACGCTTCCGGCAACAGCGTATGATTGGTATAAGCCATGGTGTTACGGGTAATTTTCCAGGCCTCATCCCAAGGCAGCCCGTGGATATCCACCAAGAGCCGCATGAGTTCGGCAACCGCAATACTGGGATGGGTATCGTTTAGCTGAAAACAATTTTTAGCGGCAAATTCGGAAAAAGTATTGCCATGCCGGCCCACCCAGTTGGCAATCACATCCTGCAAACTCGCAGAAGCCAACAGATACTGCTGGCGCAAACGCAAGGCTTTGCCGTTTTCATTGGCATCATTGGGATACAGCACCATGGTGATGTTTTCGGCGGTATTTTTGGCGGCTACCGATTCGGCATAATCACCGGCGTTAAACTCCTGTAAATCGAACTCTTCCGTCGCCGTGGCTTTCCATAAGCGGAGCGTATTCACGGTCCCGTTCCGGTAGCCAGGTATTGGCGTGTCAAAGGGAACCGCCAAGACATCATGCGTGTCGATCCAGGAGACTCTTCGTTTGCCGTTTTCGTCGTTATGCACATCGGTACGGCCGCCAAACTTGATTCTTTGCGCATATTCAGGTCGCTCGAGTTCCCATATATTGCCATTACGCAGCCAATGATCGGGTTTTTCTATTTGTTCACCGTTATCGATAGCCTGTAAGAACATGCCGTATTCATAGCGCAAACCGTAACCCATAACAGGAAGCTGCAAGGTTGCGCAGCTATCGATGAAACAAGCCGCCAAGCGCCCGAGACCCCCGTTCCCGAGGCCTGCGTCCGGTTCGCTATCGAGCAGTTCTTCAATCTCCAGTCCAAGCTCGTACATGGCTTTTTCAGACACATCATGAATGCCCAGATTGAGCATGGCATTGCTCAATGTGCGCCCCATCAGGAACTCCATCGACAAATAGAATGCTCTCTTGCAATCCTGCTCCTTGCATGCGTTAAAGGTCCGTTTCCATCGCTCTATGAGCCGGTCGCTAACGGCCAGCGACAATCCCTCATAAGCATAATACGGTGACCGGCAGTTTTCATCTCGTCCCAGCCGGTGCCCATAATAGCGCCTGAAATCTTCTATTATGTCCGATTGACCCATGCCTAAATGGGGGAGTTTGGTAATGGTTGTTTTGGGTTTACTGGTTTTAAAACTTCTATGTGGCATCATAGTCCTGTTCACTAAAGAGGTTAATGGTTAAGTTACTGTAATAATTAAATTATCAGAGCAAATAAAATGAAATCAAAACTGGCCATGACCAGGCCAGATTCTTCTTTATGTCTCGAGCTATACCGCTAATCAACTGGGACTAGCTCCACTCGGCTGCGCTCATTTGCTCCGCTCACCCTGCTTGGGGGAAACAGGCTTTTTCCGTATTAATTTAATTTACCGTGACATTGCTTGAATTTTTTGCCCGAACCGCAAGGACAAGGTTCGTTGCGGCCAACTTTATGACCCATACGAACAAAAGGCTGATGCTCATTCTTTTCTGGGGCATCATCCTGCTGCGCCAGCTCTTGATCATCCAAGGCAGAGACTTCTGCGTGCTCAAAACGCATCTCCTTGGGCGCTTGCCTTTGGGCATCGATAGCTTCGACATCTTCTTCCTGCCTGACCTGAACTTTGGCCAAAATGGTGACTACTTCATGTTTAATGTGCTCAAGCAGATGCGTGAACATTTCAAACGCTTCGCGCTTGTATTCCTGCTTGGGGTCCTTTTGTGCATAGCCCCTAAAATGAATGCCCTGACGCAAATAGTCCATGGCCGCCAAATGTTCTTTCCAGCTGTTATCCAGCACCTGCAACATGACCGATTTTTCAAAATGCTGCATGACTTCTGGTGAAATCTGCCGGGTTTTTTCTTTATTCTGCTGCTCCAGCGTATCAACAATACGTTGACGCAAGGTTTCTTCATTCAAAGACAGGTCTTCATCAAGCATTCTGCGCACCGGAATTTCCAAATTAAACTCCAGCTTTAGATGCTCTTCCAGGCCATCTACATCCCATTGCTCAACCATGGTTTTGGCGGGGATATACTGGCTGATCACGTTATTGACGACATCTTTGCGTATCGCCGAGATTATGTCGGAAATTTCGCTCGCTGCCATTAGCTCATTGCGCTGTGCATAGATCACCTTACGCTGATCATTGGCGACATCGTCATAGGCCAGAATTTCCTTACGCACGTCAAAATTCCGACTTTCCACCTTACGCTGAGCATTTTCAATGGACCGGGTCACCCAGGGATGCTCAATAGCTTCACCGTCACCCATACCCAGTTTTTGCATTAAACCGGCCACCCGTTCAGATGCAAAAATTCGCATCAGATCGTCTTCCAGAGACAGGTAAAAACGGGTCGAACCCGGATCGCCCTGACGGCCGGAACGGCCTCGCAACTGGTTATCGATACGGCGCGATTCATGGCGTTCCGAACCGATGACATGCAAGCCACCGCTGGCGATTACCTGCTCATGACGATCCAGCCAGGCGCCGCGCACTTGCCCCTTTTCTTCTGCACTGGCATCAGAGCCCAATGCCGCCAGCTCTGCTTCCAAATTACCGCCGAGCACAATATCGGTACCGCGGCCGGCCATATTGGTGGCGATGGTGACCGCGCCCGGCATGCCTGCCTGTTCAACAATATGCGCCTCGCGCTCATGCTGCTTGGCATTCAAGACTTCATGTTTGATGCCCTGTTTTTTTAGCAGAGCGGAAAGTCCGTTCCGAGTTTTCAATCGAGGTCGTGCCCACCAGCACCGGCTGTCCACGTTGTACGCATGCTTTGACATCTTCGGCAACGGCGATATATTTCTCACGCGCGGTCAGATATACCACATCGCCCATATCCTTACGAATCATCGGGCGATGCGTCGGAATCACGACCACTTCAAGACCGTAAATCTTGTTCAGCTCAAAGGCCTCGGTATCGGCGGTACCGGTCATCCCTGACAGCTTCTCATACAAACGGAAATAGTTCTGGAAGGTAATTGAGGCCAGGGTCTGGTTCTCATTTTGAATGGGAACCTGCTCCTTGGCCTCAATAGCTTGATGCAAGCCCTCAGACCAGCGCCGCCCGTGCATGGTGCGCCCGGTGAACTCGTCAACGATAATGACTTCATTATTCGCAACGATGTAATGCACATCCTTCTGAAACAGAGCATGGGCGCGCATTGAAGCGCTCAGATAATGCATCAGACGTATATTGGCGGCATCGTATAAACTGCTGCCTTCGACCATTAATCCATGTTTAACCATCAAGCGCTCAACGCGTTCATGGCCTTCTTCAGTCAAATAGACCTGGCGTACTTTTTCATCAACGCTATAATCACCCGGCCCATCTTCCTTTTCCTGCTTGGTCAGAAAAGGCACGATTTCATTGGTTTTCATGTAGATTTCCGTGCCCTCTTCGGTGGGGCCGGAAATAATCAGCGGGGTTCTGGCTTCATCGATAAGAATGGAATCGACTTCATCTACGATGGCAAAACTTAAGTCGCGCTGGACTTTCTGTTCGAGACTAAATGCCATATTGTCGCGCAGATAATCAAAGCCGAATTCATTATTGGTGCCGTAAGTGATATCGGCCGCATAGGCTTGCCGGCGAGGGCCATTGTCCATCTGGCTGATAATCACACCGGTTGTCATGCCCAAAAAACTGTAAAGCCGGCCCATCCATTCGGAGTCGCGCTTGGCCAGATAATCATTAACCGTAACAACATGCACGCCACGGCCCGGCAAGGCGTTCAAATACGCCGACAGTGTCGCCATCAGGGTTTTGCCTTCACCGGTTTTCATTTCGGCAATCTTGCCGTCATGCAGTATCATGCCGCCAATCAGCTGCACGTCGAAATGCCGCATGCCGAAGACCCGCGTTGAAGCCTCCCGAACGGTTGCAAAGGCTTCCGGGATCAGATTGTCGAGTTTTTCACCCTGCGCCAGCCGGTCACGAAACACCTGTGTCTTGGCTTTTAACGCCTCATCAGATAACTTTTCGTAGTCCGAAGCCAGGGCATTAATTTTTTTAACCAGCCTTGCTTTCTTCTTTACCAGCCTGTCGTTACGGCTACCTACAACTAATCTAACCAGCTTACCCAGCATGTTTTTTTCCGGTGTGAATTTAGTAAATAATTAAATCAAAGTATGGGATTATATACCGTCCACTGTATTTATTACAGATAAAACAGCCGTTACCGGACTCAACAAAAGGCTTGGCTATTAACAGCGAACACTTGCAAATCAATATTAAAGGCTTTGTGCAAGGACTCGGTTTTCGGCCGTTTGTTGTTCGCCTTGCCCGGCAGTTTCAGCAAAATGGCTGGGTCGCAAACACGCCGGCCGGCTTAACCATCGCTATTGAGGGCGACACAGCCCTGCAGCGGCAATTCCTGCATAACCTGAACACGCAGCTACCGCCGCTTGCGGACATCAAATCGTTGGCCCTAAGCAAACACCCGCTGGCTTATTTCACCGGCTTTGAGATTAAAGCCAGCACAGTTGACGGCAACAAATCAGTCTTTATACTGCCCGATATAGCCAGCTGCCCAGAGTGCGTAGGGGACATTTTTAACCCTGCCAGCCGCTTTTATCAGTATCCGTTCACCAGCTGCAGCCACTGCGGCCCGCGCTACAGCATCACACACCAGCAACCCTATGATCGCGCTCAAACCAGCATGGCGCAGTTCCAAATCTGCGGGGAATGCGCCCAGGACTATCAGGCGATAGACAACCGGCGTTTTCATGCTCAAACCATTGCCTGCCCAAACTGTGGCCCGCAGCTGACATTGCTGGATGCACGGGAAAATCGGCTAGCCGAAAAACACTCAGCGTTGATGACCGCCGTCGAGCATTTGCGTGACGGTAAAATCGTCGCCATCAAAGGCATCGGCGGCTATCAATTGTGCGCGGATGCAAGCAGCGAGCAGGCCATTGAGCAATTACGCTTAAGAAAACATCGTCCGCAAAAACCGCTTGCCCTGATGACTGCCGACCTGGCAAGTGCACAACAACTTTGTTTTATCAACACGCTTGAGCAGCAGGCGCTGACCTCTTATGCTGCCGCCATTGTGCTATTAAAACGAAAAGAAGGGCCGCGAATTGCCAAAGCCGTCGCGCCCGGCAGCGATCTGCTCGGCATCATGCTGCCATACTCGCCTTTGCATCACTTGCTGACACGAGCATTCGGCCAGCCCCTTGTGATGACCAGCGGCAACCGTCACAATGAACCCATCTGTATCGATAACCAGCAGGCATTAACCCGGCTTACCGGCATCGCAGACTATTTTCTGACCCATAACCGGCCTATTCTGCGTCCGCTGGATGACTCCATCGTCCGTCTCATCGGCGGCAAAATCACGGTCTTGCGCCGCGCCCGCGGCTATACACCGTTACCCGTCCGCCTAAGCACCAGCATACCCGACACCCTGGCTGTTGGCGGACAGTCTAAAAACACCATCGCCATCAGCCATGATCAACACATCATACTCAGTCAGCACCTGGGCGATCTTGACTCCGAAGCCTCACAACAGCAATTTTTGGCCACGTTAAACGACCTGCAACAACTTTATCAGACCCTCCCGACCCGCATCATGCAGGATCTGCACAACGGCTACAGCAGCAATCAATTGGCAGCCACCATGACAATGCCGAAAACGCCGGTTCAACATCATTATGCGCACGCTCTGTCGTGCATGGCCGAACATGAACTGGAACCGCCGCTGTTAGGCATTGTTTGGGACGGCACGGGTCTGGGCAGCGACCATACATTGTGGGGCGGCGAGTTTTTATTGCTTGAGCAAACCGGCTTTCAACGCTACGCCCATTTCCGCCCTTTGCCTCTGCCGGGCGCGAGCAAAGCCATCCTGGAACCCCGGCGCTCAGGATTAGGTTTGCTGTATACGCTATTTGCAGATGACTTATTCAAACGCAAAGACCTGCCTGTTCTGGACGCCTTTTCGACACAGGAACTAAATTTGTTGCAACTTGCACTAATGAAACAGTTCAATTGCCCGTTCAGCACCAGCGCCGGACGTATATTTGATGCCATCGCCAGCCTGCTGGGCGTGTGCCAGATCAATCAATATGAGGGCCAAGCCGCCATGGCGCTGGAAACCCTAGCGGCATCGGCGGTTTCAGCCGAACATTATGCTTTTCACTTGAAATTGACGGAGCCACTGATCATTGACTGGCAAATCACCATCGAACAGTTACTGGAAGATTGCAAACACTGCCCAGCCGAGCTCATTGCCGTCAAAGTCCACAACACGCTGGCAGAAATCATCCTGGCCATTGCGATGCGTGCCGGACAAGACGCTATAGTCCTCAGCGGCGGCTGCTTTCAAAATGCCTGTTTGGCTGGAAATGCCACTGCCAAATTAAAAAGCGCTGGCTTTCAGGTATACAGCCATGAAAAAATACCCCCTAATGACGGCGGACTGGCTATCGGTCAGCTGTATGCCTCAAAATATACCGGATAACCCCCATGTGCTTAGCAGTACCCGGCCAAATTATCAGCGTGTCTAACGATACCGACCCACTGGCGCGTACAGGACACATTGATTTTTCCGGCATCGCCCGGGAAATCAGTTTGGCCTATGTGCCTGACGCCAAAATCAATGACTATGTCATCGTCCATGCCGGCTTCGCTATCGCCATGGTGGATGCCGAGGAAGCGCAGGCCAGTCTACAGGCATTTCAGGATTTATGCGCACTTGACAAGCCCTCATGAGACATTGGTCTGGAACCATAATCAGAACCTCAAAGGTGCTGGACAGGAGAGTCCTGCATGATAAATATGTCTGGAACAAATTCACAGCCTCGAAGGCTGCTGGACAGGAGAGTCCTGCATGAAATATCTAAATGAATATCGCGACCCTGCTCAGGCTAAAA
Source organism: uncultured Gammaproteobacteria bacterium (assembly GCA_963696315.1). Taxonomy (GTDB): domain Bacteria; phylum Pseudomonadota; class Gammaproteobacteria; order Methylococcales; family Methylomonadaceae; genus CAWKEY01. The sequence goes on along the minus strand of CAVOJU010000030.1, from coordinate 150,711 downwards.
ACCTGCTTTCCGCTATAAAGACCATTACAACCCGGCCTTGGACTATCATGGAGGTCTGCGGAGGCCAGACGCACAGCATTATCAAATATGGCATTGATCAGCTTTTGCCTGATGCGATCAGCCTAATCCATGGCCCGGGCTGTCCGGTTTGCGTAACGCCGCTCGACTACATCGATAAAGCGCTGGCTATTGCCGCCTTGCCTGAGGTTATTTTTTGTTCATTTGGCGACATGCTACGCGTTCCAGGCTCCCACCACGACCTGCTCAGCCTCAAGGCACAGGGCGCCGACATACGCATCGTCTATTCACCCCTGGATGCACTGACCATTGCCCAGCAAAACTCCGGCAAACAAATCGTATTTTTTGGCGTGGGCTTTGAAACCACAGCGCCGTCTACCGCTCTGGCAGCTCATCAAGCCAGGCAACTCAATCTAAAAAATTTCTCATTGCTGATTTGCCACGTGCGGGTGCCGCCGGTCATGCACATGCTGCTCGCCTCGCCTGACAACACAGTGCAGGGCTTTCTGGGTGCTGGACATGTGTGCGCGATTATGGGCTACCATGAATATCTGCCATTATCGGCCCAATTCCGCATACCGATTGTAATCACCGGTTTTGAGCCCCTTGACATTCTGCATGGGCTGTTTCTGTGCATCAAGCAACTCGAAGAAAACCGCTATCAGGTTGAAAATGAATACAGCCGAGTGGTCACTGAACAAGGCAACCTGCCGGCTCAACAACTCATGCAGAAAATTTTCAATGTCGTCGACAGAAATTGGCGAGGACTAGGCGCAATCGCCGCCAGCGGCTTGGCATTAAAACCTGAATTCGACGACTGGAATGCTGAACAGCGCTTTGCCGTAGGTGACATCAACACCCAGGAATCAGCCAGCTGCCGCAGCGGTGAAATTCTTCAAGGCTTGCTTAAACCAGCGCAATGTCCCGAATTTGGCAGCTCCTGCACGCCGGAACATCCGCTCGGCGCCACCATGATTTCATCCGAAGGCGCCTGTGCAGCCTATCACCGCTACCGCCGTCATTAACATGTCTGATTTAAAGTTAAACTGCCCGCTGCCGCTGCAATATCAACAGATAGTGATGGCCCATGGCGGCGGTGGCCGCCTGATGCAACAATTGCTGGACAGCGTCATCCAGCCGACATTCAACAATCCTGTTTTAAACCAGAAACACGATAGCGCGGTCGTCAACATCGACGGGGCCAATCTTGCCTTTACGACTGATTCTTATGTCGTAAAACCGCTGTTTTTTCCTGGCGGCGATATCGGCAAGCTGGCTGTATGCGGCACTTTAAACGACCTTGCCATGAGCGGCGCAAAACCTCTATACATGAGCTGTTCTCTGATCATTGAAGAAGGTTTTCGCGATTACAGACCTGCAGCGCATCATCCAGTCCATGCAGCACGCCGCACAACAGGCCGGCATACTGATCGTAACCGGCGACACTAAAGTAGTCGATAGCGGCAAAGGTGACGGGCTATATATTAATACAGCCGGCATTGGCCTAATTGACAAAAACATCAACGTTAATCCTTCCCGCATTCAGGCGGGCGACAGCATCATCATTAACAGCGATCTGGCGCGGCACGGCATTGCCGTCATGCTGGAACGCGAAGGTTTGAACTTTGAACACAGCATAGAAAGCGATTGCGCTGATGTTTCCGGTCTGGTTCAGAGCATGCTTGAAGGCGGCATTGACATCCATTGCATGAGAGACCTGACCCGCGGCGGGCTTGCCAGCGCTCTCATCGAGCTGGCAAACACCTCGCATCATCACATCGAGATTAACGAGAGCACGTTACCCATCCAGCAGAATGTCAACAGCGCCTGTGAAATTTTAGGATTTGATCCTCTTTATATTGCCAATGAAGGCGCATTTGCCGTATTTGTACCCGAATCACAGAACGACCGGGCTTTGTCGCTACTTTGGCAGCATCCCTTAGGCCGGCAGGCGCGCCGGATCGGTTCCGTTCGCTCAACCCACGGGCAAGGTATGGTAAGCTTGCATACTACAATGGGCATCAGCCGGGTACTGGACTTACTGAGCGGTGAACAACTACCCAGAATATGCTGAACAATTCTGCCCGCAAACTTATTTCTTGAGCCATATTCATATCGAAAACGGACAACCCAATGAAAATCAGCTTTATCGCATCGCACGGCGGCTCGTCTGCCAAAAAAATAATTACCGCTATCCAGCAAAACGCACTGAACGCCGAGTTGGGCCTGGTCATTACCAATAACCCTGACTCGGAAATACTGCACTGGTGCGACCACCACCATATTCCCGCCCTATTAATCAACGGCAAGACCCACCCCGATTCTGAAAGCGAAGACCTGGCTATTCTCAATGCCCTTTCCAATGTGCACACCGACCTGATCGTTCTTTCAGGCTACATGAAAAAAATCGGCCCGCATACGCTTGCGCATTTTAAAGGCAACATCGTGAACATCCATCCGGCATTACTGCCCAAACATGGCGGCCAAGGCATGTACGGTGATCGCGTGCACGCAGCAGTACTGAATTCCGGCGACACCGTTTCAGGCGCCTCCGTGCACATTGTTACCGAGGAATATGATGAAGGCCCCGTACTCAATCAAATAGAAGTTCCAGTACTTTCCGATGACACCGTGGACTCATTGCGAACCAGGGTTCAGGCCATTGAAGCTGATTTATATATTGAAACGCTCAGAAAGTTAATCGCTCAGCGAGCACCCGGGAGTGGCCTTGTTTAAAAAAGCAATACTTGCTGCTCGAAAAGCCGCAAGAACAGGGTTAGCACGAGGCGGAATTTTAGCGGTTTCATGTCCAAAAACAGCAGACAAAAAAAAGCCGCAGCCCTTCCGGGCTGCGGCTTTTTTAGTGCAATTAGATGACGGTTACTTCTTCTGCTTGCGGACCTTTTTGACCTTGAGTGACAGTAAACTGTACTCTTTGGCCTTCATCAAGTGATTTAAAGCCGCCGCTGTTGATATTACGGAAGTGAACAAAAACGTCAGGGCCGCTTTCTTGCTGAATGAAACCGAAGCCTTTCTCAGCATTAAACCATTTAACGGTACCTGTAGTTAACGAAGCCATATTTGTAGTCCTATATAAAATTTAGTAATTGATGCCTGTTAAGGCAGATGAGCTGGGAAATGTAAGAATTACTTAATGATAAACAGGACGAGCGATACAGAAGAACTTTCGTAGAGATAAGCATAACGGTAAACCATTTCAAGCTGTGTGCATTATATGGGGCATGTATGAGTCTGTCAATTTATATTTGAGATAGGCAATCAAGCCGCTCGCTCAGCCAGTCTGTCCAGACCGAAAAATTATCACCTTTTGTCGAAGATAGACAGATAATCTGAATATAAGGATTAACCTGTTTAGCGAACTTGATGCAGCGTTCGACATCAAAATCAACGTAGGGCAACAGGTCCGTTTTATTAATCAACATTAAATCTGCGGCATGAAACATATCCGGGTATTTAAGCGGCTTGTCGTCGCCTTCGGTAACCGACAGCACCACGACTTTGTGCGCTTCCCCCAAATCAAATGAGGACGGGCACACCAGATTGCCGACATTCTCAATTGCCAGCAGACTATTGTCCTTTACGCCCAAATCGATAACGGCATGACCAACGCCGTGTGCATCAAGATGACAGGCGCGACCGGTATTGATTTGCAGAGCCGGCACGCCCGCTGCTCTGATGCGGTCGGCGTCATGTTCGGTCTGCTGATCGCCTTCAATGACCGCAATAGGAAAGCGGTCTTTTAAGACTTTAATGGTCTCAACCAGCAAAGTCGTCTTGCCGGCGCCCGGACTAGAAACCAGGTTCAACGCAAAAATGCGATGTTGTTGAAAATACGCTCTGTTTTGCCGGGCATACGCATTATTTTTTCCCAGCAAGTCCTGCTCAACTTTAATCAATCTGCCGCTCTCATGATCATCATGCCGATGCCCTTGATCATGATTATGCTTGTGAAAGTGATGATGAGTATTTTTTGGGTCAATCTGACCGCAGCCGCATATTCCACACATAATTAAACCTGTAAGACTTTAATTTTGTTACTCAGCACGAAGAAAAATTAGTGTTAAGTTCCTCGAGTAAATAATTCTTTTGCCTGTTTGCCCTAACTAACAACTAAATCCTTAATCTTCATTTCAGCCCCCTGAATGATTTCCAGCGAATGTCCGCCGCAATAATCACAAGGATCGTGCAAGGTTTGCATTTTTACTTGCCGATTGCATTGTTGACAAAACCCGAGGCCATTGAGTTCGGAAATAATCAGCTCGGCATTTTCTGCCAGCGAACCTTTCATCACTACATCAAAACCGAAACGCAAGGCCTCCGGTTCAACACAGGAAAGCTGGCCTACTTCCAAAGTCACTCGGGTGATTTTGCTGAATTTCTGGCTGCGGGCATGTTCTTCCAGAATCTCCCGCACGCTCTCAAGCAGGGAGAGTTCATGCATGGCTATCCCTGCCATGCCCCCTTCGGGCCAGTGCCAATCTGTTCCGGACAGATTGGTCATGCATGGCCGCAAAGCAGCACTTGTGCTCACCGGCTCGGATACCGATTTGACGCTTTCGCTTGCCTGTTGCCTCCAGAAATCCACATTCGGATTCTGGAGCAATCGCCCTGCAAACTGACACGCCTGGTTTAAATGGTCTTGCGCTTGAGTAGTTAGGCCCTCCCCAAGCTCCATCTTTTCTGCTTTAATGCTGAGCAAAAAACACGGCGGTGGCACTTGTTTTTTGATAACCTGATAAACCTGTAACACGGCCGATGGGCTCATGGCGTGAGTGGTAAAGCTTTGGTCTCGGGTGGGCTCAAGCCAGATAAAATCTAAAGCACTAACACAAGCCACAGACGCATCGACAAACAAAACCAGCTCCCTATTTTCCAGATCCAGCGCGTGTTCAATCTGCAACTGAAAGTCAGTCAGTATTTCAATAATGTCTGAATCAAAATGGGCATCGATGAATTCGAGCAATAACGGCCCCAACGCATCATCACCACGACTGAGATTACCATAGCCAAAAACAAGAACAGGCCTAGACATGGTGCTCGATCATGCCGTCGCCGTGCTTGACCAGCTTGTCAATCAGCCTGCCCTCGGCATTCAGCAATTCAAGCTGCAGCGGCATTTTACCGACAGCATGCGTGGCGCACGATAAACAAGGGTCATAAGCCCGAATGGCCACCTCCAGATTATTGAGCAGGGGCTCGGTCAGTTCCTGGCCGGATAGATACTCTGCCGCAACCTGTCGCACGGATTCATTCATCGCCATGTTATTACTGGTGGTCGAGACGATTAAATTGGCTTTGGTAACGATGTCATTCTCGTCGATTTGATAATGATGGAACAGCGTGCCGCGTGGCGCTTCAATCACGCCCACGCCTTCATGACGCTTTTCGCCTTGCGCGACTAAATCATGGCCCAGGATGTCGGGATCATGAAGCAATTCCTTGATACTTTCGGCACAATGCAGCAGCTCAACCATTCGCGACCAGTGAAAAGCCAGGGTGCTATGGATCATAGTTTCCCCGCCGTGGGCTTTTAATTCCACGCGCGCGGCTTCAGCCAGCGGTGTGTTGATGTAGTCACAGTTATTGACACGCGCCAGCGGCCCAACACGATACCAGCCATTTTCCGTGCCCAGGGACAACAGATAAGGAAATTTCATGTAGGTCCATGAGCGGACTTCTTCATGGATATAATCGTTATATTGACAATAATCGATGTGATCCAGCAGGGTTTCGCCTTGATCATTTTTGGCGCGTATACCGCCGTGATAAAGCTCCAAAGCGCCATCGGGCTTGATTAATCCGAGGTAATTGGAGCGGATGGTGGCAAAATCATCATAATAGGGCAGGTTGGAGCAATGCACTTTTTTAATGAGTTCGACCGACGCCGATGACCACTCAATAATCTGATCTATATCTTCCAGCAAATAATCACGCTCGGCTTTAGTCAATGATTTATTCATGCCTCCGGCAATCGCCCCCGTTCCATGAATACGTTTGCCGGACACCATGCGTATCACTTCCTGGCCGTATTTGCGCATCTTCACGCCCTGCAAACCGAGGTCTGGAAATGCAGCCAGCACGGCAATAATTGAACGTTTGCTGATGTCGCTTTCAAAACCAAACAATAAATCAGGGCTGGAAAGATGAAAGAAATGCAGGGAGTGCGATTGCAGCACCTGTCCAAAATGCAGCAGGCGTCTTAATTTATCCGCTGAAACGGGTAAGTTTTCTGGATCTATACCGACCAGTTGGTCTATGGCTTTCGCGGCCGCTAAATGATGGCTTACCGGACAAATGCCGCATAAGCGCTGAACCAATACCGGCAGCTCCCAATAAGGCCGCCCTTGAATGAAGCGCTCAAAACCGCGGAACTCAACAATATGCAGCCGGGCCTGCTGAACCTTATTGTTTTCGTCCAGTAATAAAGTGACCTTGCCGTGGCCTTCTACGCGAGAAACCGGATCGACTACGACGCGCTTCAAATTTTGAGCGTTTTCGGCTGTTTCTAAATTCTCGTACATAATAATTCTCGTATAGGTTGGCTTAACGATAGCGTAAACCAACATTTGCTGCTTCGATGTGTAGGGTTAGGCTATCGCTGACCCGATCTTCGCACTTTGTTAATCGTAATGCACCAACTCATAGGGCAGCGACGGCTCTCGCCCTTCCAGCAAGTCAGTCAAAAATTTCCAGAACACATCCGCTGACGGCGGACAGCCAGGCAAAAAATAATCTACTTTGACGATTTCGTGAAGCGGATACACTTTATCCAATAGCAGTGGCAGCTCAGGATCGCTCGGTATCTGCGGATTTTCAACGCCGATGCTGTGCATATAGGCCTCATTCAGGCATTCTTCCAACGGAATAAAATTGCGCATTGCCGGAAGACCGCCATTAATCGCACAAGCGCCTACGGCAACCAGAATTTTGCAGTTTTTGCGGAACTCGCGCAATACATGGACATTTTCCGAATTACAAACACCGCCCTCAATCAACCCTATATCACAATTTGTGCAATGTTCTATATCGGTAATGGGCGAGCGGTCAAATTCGACGACTTCGGCCAACTGCAACATGCGTTCATCAATATCCAGAAATGACATGTGGCAGCCAAAGCAACCCGCTAACGAGGCGGTGGCGACTCTAGTTTTATTAACCATGCTTAGGATGCTCCGTTTCGAATGCCGGGGATGGTGGCCGCGACTGGCTCCCGGCAGTCGTCGGCATTTCCTTCATCCGTGAAGTCCAGTAGTGCCGCAATCGACCGGGAACCGGATACGGTCATGCTGACTTGATCGATTTGTTCATGATCATAAATTCGTTCGCCAATCGGCACCTGATAACCGGTGTGCTTAATCAGAATTGCTCCGGTTGGACAAATGTGCGCAGCCTGGTCTGTGGCATCTAAATCGGTATCTTTTAACAGTCCGCTTTGGGCGTTAACAATCAGGTGTTTATGAATGCTGCGCCCGCCACTGATGGCAAACACGTTTTTACCGTCCTTTTGCTGACTCGCCCTGACGCACAGCGTACAAAAAATACAGCGATTATGGTCAATCATTACCTCCGGATGAGAAGCGTCTATTTCCCGGTTGGGATAAAAATGCGGAAAGTGGTTGTCGAGCATATTCAAATGATAAGCAACCGCCTGCAATTGACAGTTGCCGGTTTTTTCGCAGGACGGGCAAAAATGATTGCCTTCTACAAACAGCATCTGCGTGAGTCTTTTCCTGTCATCGTTTAATTCTTTGCTGTTGCTGAGTACCTCCTGGCCTTCTTTTGCCGGGAACGTGCAGGCCGAACATATGCGCCCATTCACTCGTACCGAACACAGCTTGCAGCTGCCATGGGGGGTAAATTCCGGATGATGACATAAATGCGGGATATAAACACCGGCGGCTGTTGCGGCCTCCATGATGGTCTGCCCTTCCTCAAAGGCAATAATTTTGCCGTCAATCGTGATGGTCTTATTCAAAATTCTGCCTCCACCTGATCTAAATGCGCTCCGGCATCGTTTCGTTTTGCCAATCGCCGGGCTGTTTCCAGTGCTCCATCCAAATCAAACCCCGGTTCAAAACTGATTTTTTTTAACTGGCCTTGATACAATTCGGGATAACGTCCCAAAGTCGATAGCACGGGATTTGCTGCCGTCTTCCCCAGGCCGCAGTGGCTATGTGTTTTTAAAATCTGACAGAGCTCTTCAAGGGCAACTACATCACCTGCCGAACCATGACCTTCAACAATTTTATCAAGCTGCTTTTTTAATAACGAGGTGCCAACACGGCAGGGTGTACAAAATCCGCAACTTTCATGCGCAAAAAAATGCGTGTAATTATTAACAATATCGAGAACATTTCGGCTGTTATTGAATACAACAAATGCTCCGCCTGTGGATAAATCCTCAAAAGCCAGCGTACGGCCCAATTCCTGGTTAGAAATAAACGTGCCTGATGGTCCGCCTATTTGAATGCCCAATACATCGCTTGCCCCACAATCGTTCAAGACCGTCTGGATGGAGGTGCCAAACGGATATTCGTAAATGCCGGGGCGAGAACAGTCACCGCAAATACTCAGTAGTTTGGTGCCTTTTGATTTTTCCGTGCCGAAGTTGGCAAACCATTCCCCGCCGTTTACTGCAATAGCCGCCGCCGCCATAAAGGTTTCGACGTTATTGACAACGGTGGGCTTGCCTAGATAGCCCTTAACTACTGCGCTAGGCGGACGATTGCGGGGAATTCCTATCTTTCCTTCCAGCGATTCCAGCAAGGCCGAACTTTCACCACAAATATAGGCGCCTGCCCCAAGACAGATTTCAATATCAAAATTTAATCCTTGGTTGAGAATATTGTTGCCCAATAAACCAGCCTGACGGCGCGCATCCAGCACGTTTTGCAGTTTCTCGTAAAGATACAGATATTCGCCACGCATATATATAAAGCCCTGCCTGGCACCGATAATCGCTGCACACAAGGTTATACCTTCAACAACCTGATGCGCATAAGAATTTAATAACACTCTATCCTTAAAGGTTCCCGGTTCGCCTTCGTCGGCATTACATACGACATAGCGTTCTAGCTGATATTGCGTAGCGATATCACAAAACGGATCCTCTTCAGGCCCTTCATAACAAAGATGCCATTTCCAGGCAGTGTTATAGCCAGCGCCACCGCGACCGCGTAAATCTGACTTATCAATCTCTGCCAAGGTTTCTTTAAGGCCGCGTTTAAACGCCGATTGCAGTGCGGAACCCTGATTTATCGGATGGTTTAACAATAATCCCGGCTTGATTATATTGTCGTCTACCTGAAAAAATTCGCTCGGCCATTGCTCCAGCGGCTCCTGTCGATTGATCAAATCAGTAATCTGATCAATCCGGGGGCGATCCAGGCGGGTTAAGGCATAACCGTTCACCAACCCGGCCGGGCCTTGATCACACATACCGGTACAGGAGGTATTGTCCAGACTGACTATCCCATCTTTACGGACTTCGCCAACCCCCACATTCAATTTTTCAGACAAGTAGTTGATCAAGCCCTGTTTGCCCAACATATGATCAGTAATGGAATCACTTATAAAAAGTTCGTATTGTCCACGGGGCGTTAAGTGAAAAAAGCTGTAAAACTCGACGACACCGGAAATTTGGGTGCGGGATATGTTTAATACCTCGGCTATCTGTTCAATCGCTTGGTCCGGAATATAATGATAACGGGATTGAACTTCCCTAAGAATGTGCAACAAATGCGTTGCTTGGTAGTGATTTTTTTCTGCGAGATCTTGAATAAATTGTCGCATATTATGTCCCGGCTTCATCAATCTTGTTTATCCATAATATAGAGGATTATCTAACTATAACCAACATAATTTCCTTGCTGGCCTGTCCATGTCCGAAAAGTAGCGCTCTGCCGCCAATCTTGACGATTTCACTGATGATCTTCTCCGATTTGCCCTAAATGCGCATTGGCGTCATTACGCTTTGCCAACCGCCGCGCCGTCGCCAGCGCGCTATCCAGATCAAATCCGGGTTCATAACTGATTTTCTTCAACTGCTTTTGATACAGTTCGGGGTAGCGTTCCAGGGTCGTTAATAGCGGATTCGCAGCGCTCTGCCCCAATCCGCAATGGCTGTATTTTTTTGTCAATTGACACAATTCTTCCAGTGCCACGACATCGCCCGCCGAGCCATGACCCTCAATGATTTTATCAAACTGCTTCTTCAACAAGGCTGTTCCCACTCGGCATGGAGTACAAAAGCCACAACTTTCATGTGCGAAAAAATGAGTGAAATTCTGCACAATACTCAGAATATTACGGCTGGTATTGAAAACAATGAACGATCCTGCGGTGGCTAAATCCTCAAAAGCCAGTAGCCGATCAAATTCCCGGTCAGATATAAATGTTCCTGAGGGACCGCCCACCTGAACGCCCAATACATCAAATGCCCCGCAATCGCCTAAAATAGCCCTGATGCTGCTTCCAAACGGGAATTCGTAGATGCCCGGACGCGCACAATCGCCGCTGATACTGAGGATTTTGGTACCCTTTGATTTTTCCGTACCCACTTTGGCAAACCAGTTGCCGCCGTTAACGGCAATGCAGGCTGCAGCCATGAAGGTCTCAACATTATCAACGACAGTCGGTTTGCCTAAATAGCCATGTGTCACCGGGTACGGCGGACGGTTACGAGGAATGCCGCATTTACCCTCCAGGGACTCGATTAACGTTGATTCTTCACCGCAAATATAAGCCCCGGCCCCCAGACAGATTGCAATATCAAAATCCAACCCGGCGCCCAAAATATCATTACGCCAACAAGCCGGCTTTTCGGCGTTCATCCAACACGCTTTGCAGTTTTTCGTAAAGATATAAATATTCGCCACGCAAATATAAGAAGCCTTGTTAGCGCCGATGATGGCAGCGCATAAGGTCATGCCCTCAAATACATCATGGGCAAAGGAATTTAACAGCACCCGGTCCTTGAAAGTTCCCGGCTCACCCTCGTCTGCATTGCAAACCACATAGCGCTGGCTATCGTGTGCTTCGGAGCAAAACCGCCATTTCAGTGCAGTATTAAATCCGGCGCCTCCTCGCCCCCGTAATCCTGATTTTTCGAGCTCAGCCAGGGTTTCTTTGAGGCCTCTTTTCAACATTGCCCTGAGAGCGGCGCCTTGCTCAATCTGTTGTTTCAACAACGGGCCGGCTCTGAGGATATTGTCTTCCACCCTAAACAACTCGGCAGGCCAATCGGCAAGGGGCTGTTGCTGATTAATTAAATCGGTAATTTGATCAATTCGTTGGCCTGTCCAGGCGCGTTAAAGCATACCCATTAACCAGTCCTGCCGGGCCTTGATCGCACATGCCTGTGCAGGAAGTATTATCCAGACTGACCACGCCGTCTTGGCGCACTTCACCGACGGCAACGTTCAGTTTTTGGGCGAAATAGTCGATCAGGCTTTTCTTGCCCAGCATGTGATCCGTAATCGAATCACTCATCAACAGCTCATATTCGCCTCTGGGCGCTAAATGAAAAAAACTGTAGAATTCAACAACGCTGATAATTTGGGTACGGGGAATTTGTAATAACTTAGCAAGCTGCTCTATCGCGGGCCCAGGAATATGCTGGTAGCTGGACTGGATTTCCCGGAGAATCATCAACAAATGCGTTGACTGGTGCTGAAATTTTTCTACGAGGGCATCAATAAACTGGCGCATTTTATCTCCCGTTATCGAGATCTCTCTATTCAGCAGGGCATTTAATCATATCCAACCAAATTTTCTTACAATTTTGCCCTTTTTGAAAATCTATAAACTCTAACGCCAGACTGTTATCCATGGATTGTAATGCTCAGTAAAAACACTACCTTTAAATCGGCCCTGTCCTATCAAAGCCGCGCCATTGCGAATTTTTACAGCCGGATTGAACAACAACATCGGGTTCTAGAAGAGATTCGGGCGGTATTACCGGATGATTTAAAATGCCATGCACAGCACTGCGTCATCAGCAACAAGAAACTGCTTGTGTATACGGACTCCGCCACATGGGCATCGCAACTGCGTTTTTATAAACAAGCCATTCTTGCCGCTATCGCACCGGCAACAAAAGAAACAGTCGAGCTGATGCAGCTGAAACTACTCACTAAGCAGCCGACAACCGACGTCCAGAAAGGCCGTAAGGCAAATTTGCCGTCGCCTGAAAAAATAAAGCTCATCCGGAATCATGGACTCATGATGTCGGATGAACGATTGAAGCAAGCGTTGCTAAAGTTAAGCGCAACGCTGGAACGGTTATCCGAATAATACCGGACCTGGCTTGAAGGGGACTTTTAGGCAGCTGGTCTTGGTGATTGCGCTGCACGCATAAAAGAAATCGGGGCTGACTCTTCTTCGCTAAAGGTCACCATTTCCCAGGCATCCTTGTCATCGAGCAAGGTGCGAAGCAATTTATTGTTCAGGCCATGTCCGGATTTATAGCCAGTGAAGGCACCGATCAAACTATGCCCCAACAGGTATAAGTCACCAATAGCATCCAGAATTTTGTGCTTAACAAATTCATCTGCATAACGCAGACCGTCTTCATTCATCACTTTGCCCTCATCTACCACGATAGCATTATCAAGACTGCCACCCAAAGCCAGATTATTCTCGCGGAGCATATCAATATCTTTCATGAATCCAAAGGTTCTGGCACGACTGACTTCCTTAACAAAGGTGGTGGATGAAAAATCCATGGTCGCGGTCTTGACGTGTTCTGGAAAAGCCGGATGTTCAAAATCGATGGTAAAGGTCACTTTAAAACCATCAAAAGGTTCGAAAGCCGCCCATTTATCATCTTCATCTACTCTTATGCTGCGCTTAATACGTATATACTGTTTTGGGCAGTCCTGCTCTTCGACTCCAGCCGATTGCAGCAAAAATACGAAAGGGCCGGCACTGCCATCCATGATCGGCACCTCGCCTGCGCTCACATCAATGATGGCATTATCAATACCCAATCCTGCAAAAGCAGAAAGTAAATGTTCGATGGTTGAAATTTTTATGTCGCCGGCAACCAGTGTTGTAGACAACACGGTTTCACCTACATTGAGTGGCGTGGCCTCAATAACAACTGGCTTTTCAAAGTCAACGCGGCGAAACCTGATGCCCGTATTGGGCTCAGCCGGACGCAAAGTCAAATACACTTTTTCACCCGTATGTAATCCTACGCCGGTGGCTCTAATTGTATTTTTTAAAGTTCGCTGTTTAATCATAAAATAAATAACGCCGAATAAAGGTAAAAAACTGGAATCTTATCATAATAGCCTCCAAAACAGGAGGCTATTCCAACTTTGCCACAAATAAACAACCGACGCCATAGAAACAATAAGGATTTATATTGCCACCCCAACCTTTTCAATTTGAAAAGGCCGAGGTGTCTCAGTAACCCGCAGGGAATCAATCAGCCTGACGTCTTAGAAAGGCAGGAATATCCAGATAATCTAAATCCATCTCTTTTTTGGGCTGTGCGCCAAACCGGGTTTCTCTGCCTTCAGCTCTGTTTTCAGAGCGTTGACGCAGTACCGCAGGCTTTTCCAGTTCATCGTAGTTAATCACGCCGGCAGCAACTTTCTGTACCAGCTTCACTGGCGCTTTAAGCGCTTGCGGGGGCAAACCCATACCGGTCGCAAGCACCGTTACTTTAATTTCGTCTCCCAAACTCGGATCAATAGCAGTTCCGATCTTGATCACGGCGTCTTCGGAGGCAAATTGATGAACGATATTGCCCACTTCGTCAAATTCGGCAATACCCATATTGGCCGCCGTAATATTGACCAAAATCCCGCGCGCACCCTGCAGATTGATATCTTCCAGTAATGGGCAGGCGATAGCTTTTTCAGCGGCTTGCCTAGCCCGATGTTCGCCTGTAGCCGACCCCATACCCATAATGGCCGCACCCATGCCGGACATCACCGTTCTTACATCGGCAAAATCGACGTTAATCATACCCGGATGCACTATCAGTTCGGTAATGCCCTGTACCGCATCGAGCAATACGCCATTGGCGGCCTTAAACGCATCCATCAGAGAAGTCGTACCCCCCAATACCGGCAGTAATTTTTGATTGGGAATGGTAATCAGTGAGTCAACATATCTTTCCAGCTCTGCAATGCCGGCTTCCGCCACAGCCAGCTTCTTTTTGCCTTCAAACAAAAAGGGTTTCGTCACGACTGCGACAGTCAGTATACCCATTTCCCGGGCAATTTCGGCAATAACCGGAATCGCGCCCGTACCCGTGCCACCGCCCATGCCTGCGGTCAGGAACAACATATCCGCACCCTTAATAACCTCTTTGATGCGGTCTTTATTTTCCTCAGCGGCCTTTCTGCCAATTTCAGGATCGGTACCTGCTCCCAGCCCCTTGGTCAACTCAACACCTAGCTGAATAATAGTGTCAATATTCAGTTTTCTAAGCGCTTGTGCATCGGTATTCGCACAGATAAACTCAACGCCATCAATATGGCTTTCCACCATATGATTGACTGCATTGCCGCCACCGCCACCGACACCAATCACCTTGATCACTGCGGTATCGCTATTATCTATTAATTCATATGCCATCTTCATCACCTCTTAAAATAACCGGCCAAATATATTAAAAATTACCTTGAAACCAACTTTTCATTTTTGCAAACAACCCTGAACCATCAGCGCCAATACTTCTATCTCCACTCTGATGCTCTTTGCCGTACATTAGCAAGCCGACACCTGTGGAGTGCGCCGGATTTTTCACTACTTCTGTTAATCCTGTTACATTTTGGGGTATGCCCATTCGAACTGGCATGTGAAAGATTTCTTCCGCCAGCTCGATTAATCCCATCACTCTTGAACTGCCGCCGGTCAACACAATGCCGGCAGCAATCAATTCTTCATAGCCACTACGCCTCAGCTCTGCCTGAACCAGCAACATCAACTCTTCATAACGTGGCTCTATAATCTCGGCCAAGTTTTGCGTTGAAATTTTGCGCGGCGCGCGATCTCCGATGCTCGGCACTTCTATCGAGCCGTCGACCTGAGCCAATTGTGTCAGTGCACAAGCATATTTACGCTTGATATCCTCTGCGTTCATCGTCGGGGTGCGTAATGCAACCGCAATATCATTGGTGACCTGATCGCCAGCGATGGGGATAACTGCGGTATGCTTAATCGCTCCCTCTACGAATATGGCTATATCGGTAGTACCGCCGCCAATATCGATAAGACAAACGCCCAATTCTTTTTCATCTTCCGTGAGCACCGAGTTACAGGATGCCAATTGTTCCAGCACCATGTCATCGACTTCCAGACCGCAACGCCGGATACATTTGATAATATTCTGCGCCGCGCTGACACTGCCGGTGACCATATGCACTTTTGCTTCCAGGCGTATGCCGGACATGCCGATGGGCTCTTTAATGCCGTCCTGAAGATCAATCACAAATTCCTGCGGCAAGATATGCAATATCTTCTGATCCGCTGGAATGGCTACCGCACGCGCCGAATCAATGACTCTATCTATATCATATTGGGTTACTTCCTTATCCTTGATTGCGACGATGCCATGAGAATTGAGACTTCTAATATGACTGCCTGCGATGCCGGCAAATACAGACTTGATCTGACAGCCGGCCATTAATTCAGCCTCTTCAACAGCGCGCTGTATCGATTGAACGGTCGACTCCAGATTAACAACCACGCCTTTTTTGAGTCCGCGCGAGGCTGTTGTGCCTATGCCGATAACTTCAATATTCCCGTCATTAGTAAGCTCACCCACAATAGCCGCAACCTTGGAGGTACCGATATCCAGTCCGACTATTAAATTACGCTCTGTTTTTTTTGCCATTTTCTTTACTCTGAATCGCCTTTTGTACTTTCCCGTCAATTTGCTTATCTGGATTTGCAATTTTCTTCCAGTCTATTTCTTCACTTTCCGGTTTCCACGATACGGCATAACCGTTGGTATATCTCAAATCCACTATGGCCATGGCCTCAATCTGCTCCTGCCCCAAGACTGTCAACGTTCTCAGAAACCGCTGTAATTTCATTAACGGTTCATTTCGTCCCAGCAATATTTCCAAGCCGCTGGCCAATTTGAGCGACCATGACCAGCGATCATTGACCTTAAACTCGGCCAGTTCCATGGCTTGATCGGCCAATGCCGTTTTTACGCCTTTCATGATTTCCAGCGTCTTCTTTTGCTGTTTCTCAGGCCCTGTCAGCAAAGGCAGAAACTGAAACTGATCTACATTATTCGGACTAAATACCTCGCCCCGTTCATTCAAAAGGCTTTTTTCGCCCCATCGTACATAAGGCTTTTGCTCACGCACCTTGATATCAATAGCATCAGGCCAGACCCGTTTAACGGTCACCGATTCCACCCACGGCAACTGCGCCACGGCGTTGTGGATTGCCTGCATGTCCGCGGCAAAAAAACCGGTCATCACCAAGGGCCGTAAAATCGTTTTCAGCTCGTCTTTACTGAGGTGCTGAAAAACACCCTCGGTTCTGACATAGTTAATGGGCAATTTGTCAGCGCTGTAGCTTCTCAGCTTCTGTCCATAGGTCCAGCCCAGACCCATTAACACCACTGCCACAGCGAAAATTTTTACAGCTGTCATTACTCCTTACCCAAAACTGGTTTCTAATATTCGCCAGACTAATTCGTCAAAATCAATCCCCGCCTGTCTGGCCGCCATTGGCACCAGACTGTGATCGGTCATGCCGGGAACGGTGTTTATTTCAATCAACTGATACTGGCCAGAAGCATCGATAAATACATCGACCCTGGCCCAGCCGCTAACACCAACGACTTCACTGGCAGTAATCGCAAGTTTGCGCAACCGCCCTTCGTCGTCCTGGCTCAGGCCACATGGACAATGATATTGCGTGGTGGTCGCCTGATATTTAGCCTCGTAATCATAAAATGCATTCGGCGTTTCCAGACGAATGACCGGCAAAGCTTCACCGGCCAGTACCGCCACGGTATATTCCTTACCGGTCACCCAGGCTTCCGCATAAACGTCACAACGGTATTCGGCAGCAAGCCTTAAGGCATTGACCAGCTCATCGCGATTTGCGGCTTTGCTCATGCCAATGCTGGAGCCTTCCTGCGCCGGCTTGACAATGACCGGAAAACCCAGTTTCTCTATACAGGCATCAATGTCATTGGCATCTTTCAGCACACACCACTGAGGCGTAACCAAACCATAACCCTGCCAGCACAACTTGGTACGCAGCTTGTCCATACTCAGGGCCGATGCCATGACGCCGCTGCCGGTATAAGGAATGCCCAACACTTCCAGAACACCTTGCAAGACTCCATCTTCGCCGCCGCGGCCGTGAATAATGTTAAATACACGGTCGAATTGCTGACCAGCCAATGCGTCAATTGGACTTGCGGTGACATCAATGGCGACGGCATCGACGCCTTTGCGCTTCAAGGCTTCATAAACGGCAGCGCCACTTTTCAACGACACCGCTCTTTCCGCCGCGCTACCGCCCATCAAAACAGCTACGCGGCCAAATTCTTCGGGCTTTTGTACCTTGGTCTTCATATTGCTTCACCTACCATACAAACCTCAGTCTGCAACTCAACACCCTGCTTCTCCTTGACTCTCATCTGCACATATTTACACAGGCTTTCAATGTCCGAACGCTGTGGCCTGACCTGTATTCACAATAAAATTGGCGTGTTTTTCCGAAACGCAGGCGCCGCCTATCGCATAACCCTTCAAGCCGCTTTGCTCTATCAGTCTGGCCGCATAATCGCCCTGGGGATTTTTAAATACCGACCCGCAACTGGGCTGATTGGTCGGCTGTGTTTGGGCTCGTTTTTCCAATAAAGCTTTTATTTTCTGCTGGCTGGCTTCCACATCACCCGCCTGCAAAATTAAATTTGCCGCCAGAAACCATTCATTCTCAAAGCCTTTGACAGACCGGTAAGTCACTACAAAGTCCATGGGATAGCGGCGCGTTACCTGTCCCGCTCGGTTGAGCATTTCAACACTCTTAACGATCGTCCAGGTCTCCCCGCCAAAAGCGCCCGCATTCATTTTCAAAGCGCCGCCCATGGTGCCGGGTATCCCGGCTAGAAACTCGGCTCCGGCCAATCCCTGTTCACCGCAATAGCGGGCAACATGGGCACAGGGAACGCCCGCTTCTACATACACGGTTCCGTCCGCATTAAGCCGCATTGCCTTTAACCGGCCCTTGGTGTTTATCACGGTGCCGCGTATGCCGCCATCCCTGACCAGCAAGTTACTGCCCAGACCCATCCAGAACACCGGCTCGGCATCAGGCAGGGCGGCGATAAATTCAACCAAGTCTTGCCTGTCAAATGGAATGTACAGCCGGTCAGCCGGCCCACCGGTGCGCCAACTGGTATATTTCGCCAAGGGCTCATTAATTAACAGGCGGCCCCTCATTTCAGCGCTCACTGATCATCAACCTGCCAACGCTGCTGACAAGAGTTGCGGTAATTGTGTGGCAATCTGACCGACATTGCCCGCCCCCATCGTCAGGATGACATCGTCAGGTTGTACGATGCCAGACAATATTTGCGGCAATTCTTCCCAGTTTTCGACAAATACCGGATCAATCTGTCCGCGCATGCGTATGGCCCGGCTCAATGCCCTCCCGTCTGCACCGGGTATCAGCGCTTCGCCTGCCGGATAGACATCCATCAGAATCAGTACATCCACGGTAGAAAGCACTTTGACAAAGTCCTCAAAAAGATCACGGGTACGCGAATAGCGGTGCGGCTGAAAAATAATCACCGAACGCCGGTCCGGCCAGGCCTGGCTGTAAAGCTTCCAGGGTTGCAGCAATTTCGCGGGGATGATGGCCATAATCATCAACCAGGGTCAGCTTGCCGCCGGCGATATCCAGATCACCTTGAATCTGAAAACGTCTGCCTACGCCTTTAAATGCACCCAGACTTTTTATGATCGCCGCATCGGCCACTTCCAGATTACTGGCAACGGCAATCGCCGCCAAGGCATTCAGCATGTTGTGCCAGCCGGGCATGTTTAAAGTCACTTGCAACAGCGGGAAATTTCCTCTACGTATCACGGTAAACGAGGTAAGCATGCCTTGTTGCTTGATATCTATGGCGCGCACATCGGCGTCTTCATGCACACCGTAAGTGGTTACCGGCTTGGAAATCTGCGGCAGGATTTCTCTGACGCCCTCATCATCCAGACACATCACCGCCAGACCATAAAACGGCAAGTGATGCAAAAACTCTACAAAAGTATCCTTTAACCGCTCGAAGCTGCCTTGATAGGTTGCCATGTGATCCTGATCAATATTGGTAACCACGGCTATCATCGGCTGCAAATACAAAAACGAAGCATCACTTTCATCGGCTTCGGCAACCAGGTAATGGCCCAGCCCCAGCTTGGCATTACTGCCGGCGCTGTTTAACCGGCCGCCGATCACAAAGGTCGGATCCAGTCCGCCTTCTGCCAGCAGGCTTGCGGTCAGACTGGTCGTCGTGGTTTTGCCGTGTGTACCGGCAACCGCAATGCCGAAGCGAAAGCGCATCAGCTCTGCCAACATTTCTGCGCGGGGAATAACGGGTATCCTGTTCAGATAAGCTTCGTCAATTTCTGGATTGCTGCGGTCTATGGCGCTGGAGGCCACGACCACATCAACCTGGGAGACATTTTCGCGCTGATGACCAATGGTGATGGCAACCCCCAAAGCGGCCAGCCGCTCTGTCACCGCGCTGGCCTTGATGTCCGAGCCAGAAACGCTGTAACCCAGATTCGATAAGACTTCGGCGATACCGCTCATGCCGGTGCCTCCAATACCGACAAAATGAATCCGGTCGATTTTGCCCAGCACCTGAGTCGGCATTGATTTTTTTGGGAAATTCATAGTCCTGCCTCAACCATGCAAGTGGCGGCAACAAGCTCCGTCGCATCCAGACGTGCGCATTGCTTTGCTGCTTGCGCCATCTCATTCAAGTCCTTGCTTAGCCGTGTAATGTATTCTGCCAGCGTTGCCGCCGTTAAATCCTTCTGCATCAGTAATTGTCCAGCGCCGGCATCGGTTAAATAGCGCGCATTCGCCGTTTGATGATCATCAATCGCATGGGGCAGCGGAATCAAAATGGCCGGTAAACCGGCAGCCGCGATTTCACTTACAGTCATGGCCCCGGCTCTGCATATCACCAGATCGGCCCATTGATAAGCTGCCACCATGTCGTCAATGAATGCACTCACTTGCGCATCCACAGCCAGGGCTTGATAGCGGCTCTGCACTTGTTCAAACATGGCGGTGCCGGTCTGATGCCTAATTTGAACATCTTTAAGGCTCGACACCGCCTCGGGGACGATTTCATTCAAAATCTGAGCGCCCTGACTGCCACCAACCACCAATATCTTGATGCTCTGGCCTGTGAGCCTAGGGTCTCTCGCAGGCATGTTTAAAAAGGCTTTTCTTAAGGGGTTGCCAGTGCATTTTGCGTTGACCGCTTTTTTAAAACTGCCCGGAAACGCCTCCAAGACCTGGTTGGCTATTTTTGCCAGCAGCCGGTTAGTGGTTCCCGGCACCCGGTTTTGCTCATGAATAACCAATGGCATGCCCATTAGTTTTGCCATCAGCCCGCCGGGGCCGGCAACGAAGCCGCCCATGCCCAACACGACATCCGGCTTGCGCTGGCGTAATATTTTTGCGGCCTGCACACAAGCCTTTACCAGCATAAATCCCGCCTTTATTTTTGAAAGCAAGCCTTTTCCGCGCACACCGACAACGGACAACCAATCTATGGCAATGCCATGCTCTGGAACCACCCGACTTTCCAAGCCTTTCCGAGTCCCCAACCAGCTGACCTGCCAGCCTTTTTCAGCCAGCAATTGCGCCACAGCCAAGGCTGGAAACACATGCCCGCCGGTGCCTCCGGCCATAATCATTATGCGTTTGGCCATGCTGTCCTGCCTTTTGGGTTGCTGGCAATAATTTCATGGATTTCACTATGCACACGAAACAACAATCCCACCGCGCAACACATCACCATCATGCTGCCGCCGCCATAACTCATCAGCGGTAAGGTCAGCCCTTTCGTAGGCAATATGCCCATGTTGACGCCCATGTTGACGAACGATTGAAAGCCAAACCAGATACCCAAGCCATAGGCAATATAGGCAGTAAATTTTTGCCCTGCTTTCTCGGCCAATAAAGCGATTTCAAACGTACGCCATAGTAATAAGGCAAACAAGCCGATAACGGTCAGCACGCCCGCTAAGCCCAATTCTTCACCGATTACGGAAAACAGAAAATCGGTATGCGCCTCCGGCAAATAAAATAATTTCTGGATGCCGCTGCCCAACCCGACACCGAGCCATTCCCCGCGTCCGAATGAAATCAATGCATTAACCAACTGAAAACCGGTATTTAACGGGTCTTTCCAGGGATCCATAAAACTGGTTACCCGAACCAGACGGTACGGTGAAAAATACACCAGCAACATGGCCAAAAAGGCGACCAGCGCCAGCAAAATGACAAATTGCGATAACCTGGCACCACCCAGAAACATGATGCCCATGGCGATAATTAAAATGACTACGGCCGAACCGAAATCGGGTTCCAGCAATAACAACACGCAAGCCAGGGAAAATAGCAGCAAGGGCTTAACGATGCCGTATGCCGACTCCTGCACGGTTTGCTGATGCCGTATGACATAGCCCGCCATATAAATCACCGCGAAAAATTTGACCACTTCGGAGACTTGTATCCTCAACCCTCCCAGCGACAGCCAGCGGACACTGCCGTTAACCCTTACACCCAGGCCCGGAATCAGGACAATCACCAACAACAGCAGGCCCACAATAAACAACCAGGGGCCCCATTGTTCCCATTTCCGTATAGGCACCAGGGCTACGCCAGTAGCCAAGACCATACCCAGACCGATATGCATTAACTGTTTAAGCGGATAATGCAGCGTGCTGGCGCCCATTTTGACCCCCAAATGCAATGACGCCGACGCCACCATGACGTAGCCAATCATCAGCAAACTGCTTACAGTGACCAGCAGCAGCGGATCAAAATGAAATCGCCGACTCCTCAGGTTTTTTTCGCGATCGTTCATATGACCAACTCCAGCACCGCTTTGGTGAACTTGTCACCACGGTCTTGATAGTTTTTAAATTGATCTAGGCTGGCACAGGCGGGCGACAGCAATACCGTTTCGCCCGCTTCAGCGATCCGGGTGGCAATCTGAACCGCCTGCACAATATTTTCTGCCTGATACACCGGCACACAGCCGTTGAGCGCTTGCTCAATCAAGCCGGCATCCTTACCGATCAGCACAACGCTTTTGGTCTTTTCTTGGATGGCGGGCTTCAATTCATTCATGTCTGCGCCTTTGGCATCACCACCAGCAATTAACACCACTTTGCGATCATAACCTTGCAAGGCCGCAACGCAAGCGCCTATGTTGGTTGCCTTGGAATCGTTGACCCAGGTTACGCCACGAATTTCAGTAACGCGCTGCATCCGATGCGCCAGACCTTTATATTTTCTCAACGCCGCACACATGGCCCCACTATCCAGACCCACCGCCGTACCGAGTGCCAGTGCTGCCAGGGCATTCGCCGCATTATGGCGCCCTTCCAGTGGCAGTTCGGCCAGCGGCATCAAACCTTGCTGCTTGTGCATCAGATATTCGACACCGTCTTTAAACTGAAGGTGAAAATCAGCGTCCTGTTTTATCGAAAATGTATACAGCTTCCTGCCGGGCTCACGCATGGCGTCTACCAATGCATCATCACTGTTGATGATCATGGCGCCATTGCCTTGAAACACGTTTTGCTTCTCCTTTGCGTATTCCACCATGCCGGCATGCCGGTCCAGATGATCGGCGCTGACATTGAGCACAGTTGCCGCGGTGGCATTCAAAACCGAGGTTCGCTCCAGCTGAAAACTGGACAGTTCCAGCACATATAACTCTGCGTTCTGTTGCAACAAATCCAGTGCCGGCGTACCGAGATTGCCGCCAACAGCCACCTGTTTGCCGGCCGCTTTTGCCATTTCACCAACCATCGTAGTGACGGTACTTTTGCCGTTGGATCCGGTGATGGCAATGACCGGCGCATTGACGGAACAGGCAAACAAATCGATTTCACTCACACACACAGCGCCATTGGCCAACGCCTCGCTAATGGCGTTTTCATGTAACGACACGCCAGGACTGACCACAAGATGTGTTGCGACGTTAAATGCTCCGGCATCAAAACCGCCGGCAAACACGGGGGTGTCCGGCATTTGTTGGCCAAACTCAGCCAATAACGGCGGCTTGTCGCGGCTGTCAGTGACGGCGAAGTGAAAGCCCAGGTGCTGCAAATAATGCGCTACGGAAATGCCGGTGATGCCAAGGCCTACTACCAGAACCTTGGCAGTTTGAGGCTCCAGCGCAAAATGCGTTTTCAGCGCCGCAAGAATCGCTGCTTTAGCGGCAGGATCCCGGTGCGGAGCGTAAGCAGGGGTGGTGGCCTTATCCATTGCTATCTCAACTTCAATGTCGCCAGACCAATCAGCACCAGTATCACCGTGATGATCCAGAACCTGACGATAACCCGGGGTTCGGGCCAACCCTTCAGCTCAAAATGATGATGTATGGGTGCCATCCGAAACACGCGCCGGCCGGTCATTTTGAATGAAGCCACCTGGATGATCACCGATACCGTTTCCATGACGAAAACTCCGCCCATGATTACCAGCACAACTTCCTGCCTGACGAGTACCGCCAGCACGCCTAAAGCGCCACCCAGCGCCAAAGCCCCCACATCGCCCATAAACACCATGGCGGGATAAGTGTTGAACCATAAAAAGCCCAGTCCTGCGCCGATCAAGGCGGAGCAAAACACGATTAATTCCCCGGCATTCGGCAAATAGGGTATGGCCAGATAATCCGAAAAAGCGACATGTCCTGACAGATACGCAAAAATTCCCAAACCGGCGGCAACCATTACCGTCGGCATAATCGCCAGTCCATCAAGGCCATCAGTCAGGTTGACGGCATTGCTGGTTCCGACAATAACAAAATAGGTCAAGACCACATATAGCCAGCCCATATCCAGCATGACGTTCTTGAAGAAAGGCACTATAAATTGGGTTTCTGCCGGCAGCACCGCCGTTTTGTATAGAAAAACGGCTACAGCCAAACCTATGGCCGATTGCCAGAAATATTTGGCTTTGGCAGACAGCCCATCACTATTGCGTTTAATCACTTTTCTATAATCATCGATAAACCCGATCACGCCGTAAGCCATGGTGACCAGCATAATGACCCAGATATAACGATTGCCTAGATCCGACCACAGCAGTGTACTGATGGCAATGGCGACCAGGATCAGAGTTCCACCCATGGTTGGGGTACCGGCTTTCTCATAATGGGTTTGCGGACCTAATTCACGAATACTTTGCCCGATCTTTTTTCGGCTTAATTTTCTGATCATGACCGGCCCGATAATAAAAGAAATCACCAGTGCGGTTAATGCACCCAGAATGGCGCGAAATGTCAGGTAATGAAAAACCCTGAAGCCGCCATCGAAGGTCATTAAGTAATCTGCCAAGTACAGTAACATTATTAAATCCTGAAATTCTCAACCAGAGCCGCTGCCACATTTTCCATGCGCAGCGCTCTCGAGCCTTTGATCAAAATGGTTTCATTGCCTTTTAGCTCTTGCTTCAATACATCGATCAAGTCATTTTGCGCGTCAAAAAAACTGGCGCCTGCGCCGAAGCTGTTCACAGTATTGCGGGCATCTGCCCCTGTCGCCAGCAGCCTTACCACGCCGCTGGCTTTAATCAGCCCGCCTATTTCGGCATGTATTTTGGCGCTATCCGGCCCCTGCTCACCAAACGCACCCAGCACCAGCCAGGGCTCTCCGGCACAAGTCATGAGCACCTCCAGGCCTGCTTTCAGGGAAGCGGGATTGGCGTTGTAGGTATCGTCTATGACAATATTGCCCAAACGGCTGACCAAGGGTTGCAGCCTGCCGGTGACCGGCTTTACGCTTTCCAGACCCTGTTTAATCTGTTCAAGACTGATATCCAAGGCCAGACACGCAGCCGTGGCCGCCAGAGCATTCAGCACATTATGCTTACCGGCCAGTTTCAATTGCACCGGGAGCGAGCCTGCTGCCGTCACCAGTTCAAACTCGGTGACAAATGCTTTATTGCAAATGGCTGTCTTGATGGTTTTAGCTGTTACATCGGCGCCGGCCTGCAAACCAAATGTCAGGGTTTTTCTGCTGCCGGCCAGTTTTTGCCAGTAGTCAAAATAACGATCATCCCGATTGATAATGGCAATGCCATTCTCTTTGAGCGTCTCAATGATTTCGCCTTTTGCCCTGGCGATGCCGTCCAGACTCCCGAAACCTTCAATATGCGCTGGCCCTACATTGGTAATAATCACCACATCAGCCTCTGCAACAGCGCTGGTATAGGCAATTTCGCCCTGATGGTTTGCGCCCATCTCGATCACCGCATAGCGGTGCTGCTCATTCAGTCGCAACAAGGTCAACGGCACCCCAATGTCATTATTCAGATTGCCCTGGGTAAACAACACCGGCGCATCGACTGCCAGTATTGCCGCCACCATTTCCTTGACCGTGGTCTTGCCATTGCTGCCAGTCATGCCCACTACCTGGACGGCGGTTTTGTTGCGCCAGGTTCCGGCCAGTTCGGCGAGCGCTTGGTGAGTGTCTTTTACCAAGATATGTGGGATGCTCGCTGTCGTGCCTTCGTGCACGATGGCCGCGACCGCACCGGCCTGCGCAGCTTGTTCAACAAACGCATGACCGTCATAGTGTTGGCCTTTGATGGCAATATAAAGCTCGCCCGGCTTGATTGTCCGGGTATCAATGCTGACCGATGACACGGCCGCATCGCCACCCACTAGCGTGCCCTGCACACACTGGGCAATTTCACTCAACGTCATCTTCATTCGTGTTCTGCTCTCATTTTCAAAGCCTCAATCACAACCTGGCTGTCGCTGAACGGCAATTGCACGCCATTGATTTCCTGATATTGCTCATGGCCTTTACCGGCAATCACAATACAGTCATTGCCATCCGCTCTTGTTATCGCGCTGTGGATTGCCTGCTCTCTGTTTTCAATCACTTCAATTCTCCCCGAACGGCAACCGGCCAAAATGTCCTGCACGATGGTGAGGCCATTTTCAAAACGCGGATTGTCATCCGTCACAATCACGTGCTCGGCCCAATGTTCGGCGATGCATCCCATTTGCGGCCGTTTACCGGCATCCCTGTTGCCGCCGCAGCCAAACACAACCCATAACGCCTGCCGGCAATGCCGTTTCAAACTCGACAACACCTTCTCCAGCGCATCCGGTGTATGGGCATAATCGACAAAAACCATCGGCCCCGCCTTGCCTTCAAAGCGCTCCATGCGCCCGGTCACCGGCTTGACCTGGGCCAGTCTGCGGGCGGCCTCGGCCAGCGCCAACACCCATTGCCAGCATGACCGACAAAACTGCCAAACTGTTTTCAATATTAAAATCGCCAAACAGCGGCACTTTGATGCGCTGCCGCTCACCCTGCCAGCGCACGGTAAATTCAATGCCGTCAAGCTGATGCTGGATATCGTCTGCCAACACGCATTGCACTGAAGCTGGCTGCCTACCCTGAACACTAAAGCCCCACTGCACAACCGATGGGGGCGCTGCCGCTAAAATCTGCTCGCTGTAGGCATCGTCCAGATTCACAACCGCAAAAGCCAGGCCGGGTTTTTGCAGCAAGCTCAATTTGGCCTGCACATAGGCCTCCATGGAGCCGTGGTAATCCAGATGATCGCGGCTGATATTAGTAAACACCGCGCCTTTAAAATGCACACCATTCACCCGGCCCTGCTCCAAACCGTGCGAAGAGACCTCCATCGCTACCGTGTGCTTATTATCTTTTAAGAGCGCAGCCAGTATGGCCTGAACGGCCAAGGCATCGGGCGTCGTATTCAAGGTTTTACGCAACCGGCCCCATTCGCCCCAGCCCAGTGTTCCGATAATGCCGCAGTCATTGAGCATTTGGCCTAAAAACTGGCTGCACGAAGTCTTGCCATTGGTACCGGTAATACCTATTACCTCCATGGCCACAGATGGATCCCCATAAAAGCGCGCGGCAATCCCGCCAAGCTTCCAAGCCAGATTTTCTATGGCAATGACCGGCATCTTCCTGACTTGCGCGGCCAACTGCCAGCCTTGTCCATCTGGATCGTAAACGATCGCGCTCGCACCTCTGGCAATCGCCTGCTCAACATGCATCAAGCCGTGCTGCCTGGTTCCGGCCAAGGCGATAAATACATGGCCGGAAACAACCGTCCGGCTATCCAGCGTCAGGCCGCTTATCGCCACGTCCTTGTCGACTACCGCGAAACTTTCCAATAATTCTGCCAGTGTCATAAAAATTCTGTTACGGCGCTTTCTGGGTTAGCAGCACCGGCATGGTATCTTCCTGATCAGGCGTAATACCAAGCACTCTTAACGCACCGGCCATGACTTTGGAAAAAACCGGTGCCGACACCAATCCGCCGTAGTATTGCCCGGCGGAAGGCTCGTCCATCATGACCACAACCACCAATCGTGGATCACTGGCCGGAGCCATGCCGGCAAAAACTGCATAATAATTTTTTTCGCTGTAGCCATGAGCGCCGGCTTTTTTTACTGTCCCGGTTTTACCGGCAACTCGGTAACCATCAACTCTCGCTTCATAAGCCGTACCATCCTTCATAATGACGGTTTCCAGCATTGCACGGACACTTCTGGCCGTTTTAGCGCTAAACACCCGCACCGCTTCATCGTCTTCGTCGCGCTTTATCAGGCTTACAGAATGCAAAATACCGTCATCGGCTAACGCCGTGTATGCTCTTGCCAGCTGTAATGTAGAAACATTCAAGCCATAGCCAAATGACAAAACTGCCTGATCGAAACTCTTCCATTTATGGTAATCGAGCATGCTGCCGCCGGCTTCGCCAGGAAAACCGACCTCCGCAGTCCGGCCAAAACCAAGTTTTCTATACATGCCTGAAAAATATTCGGGCGGCATCCGCAAGGCCATCTGGCTGACGGCGACGTTGCTCGATTTCTTCAGCACCTGCATCAGGCTCAAGGCGCCGTAATTGTGCACATCCCTAACCACATGCCGGCCGATTTGGTAGGTGCCGTTGGTCTCGAAAATTTCATTGGGCCGGACATACCTGCCATCCAGAGCCGCCGCCACGACAAAAGGTTTAACCGTTGATCCAGGCTCGAATAAATCCGTCATCGCCCGGTTCTTGTAAGCGCTTTCTTTGACACTCTTTCTTGTATTCGGATTGAATGACGGCTGGTTCACCGCAGCCAGAATTTCTCCATTTTTTGCATCCAAAACCACTAAAGACGCGGCTTTAGCCTGATGAGCATTGACGCCGAGCTGTAATTCCCGGTACGCCAGATATTGGATGCGCTGATCAATACTCAAAGTAAGCGTTTTACCATCAACCGGTTCCTTAATATTTTCAATATCATCAATGATACTGCGCTGGCCGTCCCTGATAACCCGCTTACTCCCTGGCGTGCCTTTTAACAATTTCTCATAGCCTAACTCCAGCCCTTCCTGCCCAATATCATCAATATTGGTGAAGCCGACTAAATGCGCCGAAACTTCTCCGGCCGGATAAAAGCGCTTGAATTCGCGCTCGAAATATACCCCTGACAGTTTTAAGGACTTCACCTGTTCGGCAATCCCCGGATTAATCATGCGCGCCACGTATGCAAACTGCCGATGAGGGTCTTCACTAAACAGCTTGGCTACTTTTCCCTCTGGCAAGCTCAACAGTTTTTCCATTTGCCTGATATGGTCTTGCTCTTCGGCTTTAAATTGCTTGTGCCATTCTGCCAATTCCGGATCAGTCAGCTTGTGCTGTTTTTGCATTTTCTTGATCAGGTCTTGTTCGGCTAATTTATGTTCTCTTGGATTAACCCACACTGACTGGACAGGCGTGCTAATGGCCAAAGGCTCGCCGTTCCGGTCTTTGATCATGCCTCTGTAGGCCGAAACAGTGACATCATCGACCAAGCGCATATCGCCCTGTTCCTTCAGAAAGCGCTTGTTAAACACTTGCAAGTGCACTGCACGGCCGACCAGAACAACCATACAGGCAAGCATAAAACCGGCGACAAACTTCCTTCTCCCGGAGAAATCGGCTGTCGAGCTGCATTTTTTTCGGTCATGAAAATCGAGCATTACGGCTTTATATAAATGATTTTTTCCCGTAACGGCATGACCAGCTTCAGTTGTTTTCGAGCCACTAATTCAACCCTGTTCTGTTCCGCCAAAGTCGTCAGCTCCAATTGCAGCTGCCCCCATTCCACTTCGTATTGATCCAGCGCCCTTTCCTGCTGCTGAATTTCAATAAAAATCTGCCGAGAATAATATTTGCTGTAAATAGCCGCCAGCGCCGACAACAATAGCCCAAACGATAATACGCCTAGCATCCAAAAACGACTTGTCGCCACTTAAACCCTCTCGGCCACTCGCATTATGGCGCTGCGCGCCCTTGGATTTAGTGCTATTTCCTGCTTACCCGCTTTCAAAGCCTTACCTATTTTCTTTAAACAACCTTTTGCAAAATCCGCTTCCTTGATAGGCAGCTTGCCCGGATTGTATTTCGCCCCGGACTCGTTTCTGATAAAACGCTTTACGATTCTGTCTTCCAGTGAATGAAATGAAATTACCACCAATCGCCCGCCAGGTTTTAATACGCGGACAGACTGCCGCAAAACGTCATTTAACTCTTCCAGTTCTTTATTAATTTCAATGCGGATGGCTTGAAATGTCCGTGTTGCCGGATGTTTGTGCTTTTCGCGCACCGGCACGGCATCTTCAATCAATTGCGCTAATTGCCGGGTCGTTGTTATCGGCGTCTGCGTTCTAGTGTCAACAACAGCCCGCGCTATTCGCCGTGCAAAGCGTTCTTCGCCATACTCAAACAAAACCTTGGCTAGCACCTGCTCATCGACATTGGCCAGCCATTGTGCGGCCGAAATGCCTGAGCTGCCATCCATGCGCATATCCAGCGGTCCGTCACGTAAAAAACTGAAGCCTCGTTCAGGATTGTCCAGCTGCGGCGACGATACGCCCAAATCCATCAGAACACCGTCAATCTTGCCGGCCAACCCGGCCGTAACAAGGATGCTTTCAAGCTCGGAAAAGCAATTATGCACAAGTGTAAAACGCTGATCCTTGAGCATTGCTTGTGCATATTCGGAATGTACTGCATCGGCATCCCTGTCTAACGCCAGCAATCGCCCAGATTCATCCAACTCGTCCAAAATCCCTTGACTATGACCGCCGCGCCCGAAGGTGCAGTCCAGATAAATACCGTCTTTTTTAATCGCCAACTGCTGCAGAGCTTCTGCAAACATTACGGGCAAATGCTTCACCAACAAGTCTCCCGTATTAAAAGGACAACGAACCTAGTTCTTCCAAGCCTTCATTATCATCGCCCTCAAGCCATTCATTTTCTTTTGCCACCCAAGCGTCTTCATTCCAGATTTCAAACTTGTTCAGCTGTCCGACGAGGACAATTTTCTTGTCCATACCGGCACATTTCCTCAGCTTTTCGGGCAGTAGTAACCGGCCCTGTGCATCCATTTCGCATTCAGAGGCTTGGCCGACAAGAAAACGCCTGAGCTTACCTGCCGTTTTATTTAAAGTGGGTAATTTGCTAATGGTTTGCTCAAGCTTTTCCCATTCAGGCAGTGGATAAAGCCACAAACAGCCGCGTTCTCCAACACAGCGCTCATCGATAGCCACAGTGACAACCATCTGACGCTCGCAACAATCCTGTAATTCCTCCCGGTAGCGGGTTGGAATTGCAAGACGCCCCTTATCGTCTAAGTTGATTGAACTGATGCCACGAAACAAGATTTAACCTCGACTTCCAGAATTAACCATTTTTTTCCACTTTTCACCACTTGAAATCACTATAGATTTCAATCAGCCCTTAGTCAAGACCGATTTGATTTAAAATCTTTCTTTTTTGACAATGACTTACACCGGAATCAGAAAGCGGGCAAAACGCCTAAAAATATGCGAAACAAATCTCATGTTTAATCATGAGGTTAATTAATCTTATTGAAGTAACGGCTTATGTGAAATCGCACCAGAAATACATAGAGCATCTGATGCCTTGAAGAACAAAAAAAGGAGGGGCTACCGCACAATTTACCTGACAAATTTTAAGCTATTTCAAATGCTGTTGAACTCAACAGTTTTTGACGGGAATTTGGAAAATAAAAGAGTCGGCCTATAAGCCGGGTTCTGTCGAGAGCAGTCATTCATCTAGGCTGCAAGTCACCCTGCAGCTCAAGCAATCTACCCAGGAACCGCGCGGGCCACGCGTCTGTTCCTCTATTTGATCTTGCTCCGGGCGGGGTTTACCCTGCCACAGCTGTTACCAGCTGCGCGGTGCGCTCTTACCGCACCTTTTCACCCTTACCCAGCCCTAACTTCCCTATAAAATCAACACGGCGACTGCTATAAATCGCTTTATTAAGCATAACCGCAGTGATGAAACAAGAATGCCGGACCGGGCGGTATATTTTCTGTGGCACTTTCCGTAGGCTCACGCCTCCCAGGTGTTACCTGGCACCCTGCCCAATGGAGCCCGGACTTTCCTCCATTCTATCTTGCGATAAAACAGCGACTGCTCAGCCGACTCTTTCGAAGAAGATTGTATCATACTTTATTAACCTGTGCTGCAGCACAGAATACTAGCTGTTTAACTCAGCGCCTTTTGCCTTATCGATGACCAGCGCCGCCTGATACAGGAGTTTTTTTCTAACTCCAGTAATATCAACCGCCATGTCTACGGCCGTTTTAATGGAACACTCTCGTAATAACACGCCAAGTAATTTTTCGTGCTCCGCACTAATAATTTGCTCTTTCTTGTCGACAGTCTCACCATCAACCACCACTACAAACTCGCCCTTTCTCATGTTGCCGTCTTGCTCAACTAACATCAGCGCCCTACCCAGGCTGGTTTTGACGATGGTTTCATGCAGCTTGGTCAGCTCCCTGGCAATGACAATTTGCCGATCCAGCGGAAAAACCTCCGCCATGTCCTTTAATGCATGCAGAATGCGGTGACTAGCTTCATAAAACACCCAGGTGCTCGAACACGTTAATTTTTCCCTAAAAAAGGTTTTCCGTGCCGAAGAGGTTCGCGGCAAAAAACCTTCAAAGGAAAAGCGCGTAACCGGCAAGCCGGCGGCGGAGAGCGCCGCGATCAAGGCGCAAGCACCGGGCACAGGCGACACCTCAAGACCTGCATCCCTTACCATGCGTACCAGAGGCATGCCGGGATCGCTGAGAAGCGGCGTTCCGGCATCGGAAACCAGCGCTATCGACAGCCCCTCCTTGAGCTTTTCCAGCAGCACCATCGAAGCCCTGTCTTCATTATACTGATGCAAAGAAACTACTTTATTATTGATGCCATAATGCTGGAGCAACATCCGTACATGCCGGGTATCTTCTGCGGCGATCAAATCCACCTGCTTTAAGATTTCAATGGCTCTGAAGCTCATATCCGCTAAATTACCTATCGGCGTGGCAACAACGTATAATTTGCCGTATTCACTTGACATTCATTACTCTCGTTCGAAAACTTCAAAATTTAAAATGCGACCCAGTTGTAAACCGCCACTCATGCTCGCCTTGCCGCAGCCAGCGATGCACTGCCGCACGAAACTGTATTCATTATACCAGCAAGCACTCCTCACCCAGCTTGCCTCAAACATTACAGACATTAGACATGAGCATGATTTCCGGCCTTAAAGCGAAAGCGGCACATCTTCTGAGAGGCGAAAACGCCGAAGAGCTGGCGCACAACTTCTTGATAAAGCAGGGCCTTAAGCCCGTTTGCCGTAATTTTCGCTGCAAGCAAGGCGAACTCGATTTAATCATGACCGACCAGCAGACCCTGGTCATTATTGAAGTACGCTTCCGCAAAACCGATACTTACGGCAGCGCCGTTGAGAGCATTACGCCAAAAAAGCAATCCCGTATAATGGCGGCAACCCATGTCTATTTATCATCCCGCAAAACCGACTGCCCCATTCGCTTTGACGTGGCCGCCATTTCAGGTAATGGCCACATAAACTGGATAAAAAACGCATTCTAACTGCCAATCACCGCCATGAGCTTACAAGACCGAATCATCAATCACTTCTCTGACAGCATCCAGACCCAACAGGACGCCATGAACACCCTGAGCGAACTGATCGAGTTTGCTTCCCAACGCTTGGTGGCCGCGCTGCTGAATGATAAAAAAATACTGACCTGCGGCAATGGCGGCGCAGCGGCTAATGCTCAACTGTTGTCGTCCATCCTGCTTAATCAATATGAACGCGAGCGCCCTTCATTACCGGCTATTGCCTTAACCACCGACACAACAACCATCACCGCCATTGCCAATTGCTATCACTTCGATGATATTTTCGCCAAACAGCTCCGGGCACTAGGGCAAGGCGGTGATCTGTTAGTGCTGTATAGCAATGGCGCCCATTCAGCCAATATAGCCAAAGCCGTGGCCACCGCTCACGACAAGGACATCTCGGTCATTGCTCTGACTGGCAACAATGGTGACGCCATTGCCCCTTTACTGAATGAAACCGATATAGAAATCAGGGTACCGTCCTGCTCAAGTGCGCGCATTCAGGAAGCACACACCCTGATTACCCACTGCCTTTGCGACCTAATCGACCATCAACTATTTGGCGGATAAATCATGAAACAGCAACTATTACTACCAACCCTCCTTGTTATTAGCCTTATATCCGGCGGCTGTGCAAGCACGGGCGGCAAAAGCAATGAACGCAGACATCACAATGCCGTTTTAATCGATGAGCAGATTGAAAAACACGCTGCACACAATTTGAACGCCGCCAATGACATTCAGGCTACATGTCATGTTAACGTCAATGCCTATAACGGCCTGGCCCTGGTCACCGGCGAAGCGCCAAACACAGACTTACGCAATAAAATTATTGCCATAGTCCGCATCATTCCTCATGTAAAGTCAGTGCATAATGAGGTTGTCATTGCAAAACCCAGCTCTGCTAAATCACGCAACAACGACGCATTAATTACCGACAATTTAAAAACAGTATTAAGCGATATACGCAACATCCCCGGGTTTCATGGCTCTGAAATAGACGTGGTCACCGCAAACGGCGTGGTTTATCTGCTGGGACTGGTACACCAGAATGAAGGCGCTGCCGCCATAGAAGCGGCCAGACAAGTAATCGGCGTCAGAAAAATCGTCACCAAATTTGAGTACATTAATTAAGCCGAAAAATTCTTTACTGCCATCCCGGGCTGAGGTGCTAGCAAGGCAGCATGGCAAGAATCTGGGGCCTCCCCCGGCATAGACCCGGGCGTATACAGGCGCCTGTTCGGCCCGAAAGCCCTTGCCAGTGTCGGTAAAACGTCGCCTCAAACGTATTGCACCGACCCAAAACCCCCTTCGGCTGTAGCATTCATTCCCCAGAAAAAGGACTTGTGCATGCGGAATCGGCAATGCCACGCAAAGGCGGCCTTCCGCTCAGCTTGTGCGCCCGAAAAAACTTGAAAATGGCCAAATTTTCAAAAAATATCACCAAAACAACGCAGTTTTGTCGGTATCTTTTGAGAGAAATAGAATGCCTGGACAAATCCCTGCAACTTAGGCAGAATTATCGGCTGAACATGCTTCTTAACCCTTAGCGATACATAAATGGCGACTGTTACCGTATTAAATGGGCCAAACCTAAACTTGTTGGGCGTGCGCGAACCCGGCCTCTACGGAAATAAAACCCTTGCCGACATCAACAAGGTGCTTGAAAAAAGAGCTTCAGAATTAGGCCTTCAGCTCAGCTTTCATCAAAACAACGCCGAACATGAAATTGTCGAACTGATTCACCAGGCTTATCAGCATCGCGTTGATTTCATCATTATCAATCCAGCAGCCTTTACCCACACCAGTGTCGCTATCCGCGATGCGCTGCTGGCAACCAAAATTCCCTTTATAGAAGTGCATTTATCCAATGTGCACGCCAGGGAAACATTTAGAAAACATTCCTATTTCTCAGATATCGCGCAAGGCCTTATCTGCGGACTGGGTGCAACAGGTTACGAACTGGCCTTACTGGCCGCTCATCAGATATTAGCCGAGAAGAGACCCTAAACCATGGATATTAGAAAAATAAAAAAACTCATCGAAATCGTTGAAGAATCGGATATCGCCGAACTGGAAATCAAAGAAGGCGAAGAATTTGTCCGTATAAACCGCTATTCTTCTGCGCCCGCCGCGGTAGCCTATGCACCGGCACCGGCACCGGCGCCAGCGCCAGCTGCTGCACCAGCACAAATTGCTGCCGCAGCCAGCGCCGTACCCGCCGAAGAAAAAATCACCGGCCATATCGTCAAATCACCGATGGTGGGTTCGTTTTACCGCTCCGCCTCGCCTGGCGCAAAAAACTTTACCGAAGTCGGTCATTCGGTTCAGGTCGGTGACACGCTTTGCATCATTGAGGCCATGAAAATCCTCAATCAGATTGAGGCCGATATAAGCGGCACCGTCACCAAAATTCTGGTTGAGAATGGCCAGCCTGTCGAATATGGCCAGCCATTATTCATCATTGAATAACACCACAGCACGGGGGACTCATGTTCGATAAAATAGTAATCGCCAATCGAGGCGAAATCGCCTTGCGGATATTGCGCGCATGCAGAGAATTAGGCGTCAAGGTGGTTGCCGTGCATTCCGAGGCAGACCGTGACCTGAAACATGTGCGCTTGGCCGATGAATCCGTCTGCATCGGGCCGGCCGCATCCATTGACAGCTACCTGAATATTCCGGCCATTATCAGCGCCGCGGAAGTGACCGATGCCGAGGCCATTCATCCGGGCTATGGCTTCTTGTCTGAAAATGCTGATTTCTCCGAAAAAGTTAAACAAAGCGGCTTTGTCTTTATCGGCCCTAATGCCGAGACCATTCGCATGATGGGCGACAAGATTGCCGCCAAGAAAGCCATGCAGGCTGCCGGCATACCCTGCGTTCCCGGCAATGGCGATCCACTCGGCCATGACGACAAAAAGAACCTCAAACTGGCGCGGGAAATTGGCTATCCGGTCATTATCAAGGCGGCAGGCGGCGGCGGCGGCCGCGGCATGCGGACGGTCCACACAGAAGCCGCACTAATAAACGCCATTGAAATGACCAAGGCCGAAGCCGCCAGCACCTTTGGCAACGGCACCGTTTACATGGAAAAATTCCTGGAAAATCCAAGGCATATTGAATTTCAGGTCTTGGCAGACAGCCACGGCAACGCCATCCATCTAGGTGAGCGCGACTGTTCCATGCAGCGGCGCCATCAAAAAGTGGTAGAAGAAGCTCCGGCCCCCGGCATCACCGAAGCACAGCGCAAATTCATGGGTGAGCGTTGCGCGAAGGCCTGTGTTGATATCGGCTACCTGGGCGCAGGCACCTTTGAGTTCCTGTATGAAAAAGGCGAATTCTTTTTTATCGAAATGAACACGCGCGTACAGGTTGAGCATCCGGTCACCGAAATGGTAACCGGTTTTGACATCGTCAAAGAACAACTGCGCATTGCCTGCGGCGAGCGCCTGTCCATCACCCAGGATAAAGTGAAAATGCAGGGCCATGCCGTTGAGTGCAGGTTAAATGCCGAAGACCCTAAAACCTTCATGCCCAGCCCCGGCACGATTAGTCAATTTCACATGCCGGGCGGACCTGGCATACGCTGCGAAACGCATATCTACAATGGTTATAAAGTACCACCCTATTATGATTCCATGATAGGCAAGCTAATTGCTCACGGCGAAGACCGCAAGAGCGCCATTGCGCGCATGAACACCGCCTTGAGTGAAATGGTCATCGACGGCATTAAAACAAATATCCCGTTGCAACAAGACATAATGACCGACAGCGGTTTTATTGACGGCGGGCAAAACATCCATTATCTGGAAAAGAAACTGGGCATCATTTCGTAACGCGCTCAAGAAGCCGGGCTGAGGGTAATCAACCCGGCTTTCCCTTTGTTCATTCCCTCTTGTAACACTATGGCCTGGCACCAAATTTCCGTTATCACCAATGAAGAGACCGCCCCGCAACTGGCTGACTTCTTCACTCAGCTCGGTGCTGTTTCGGTTACCTATATGGACGCCGAAGATGAGCCGGTTTATGAACCAGCAATCGGTGAAACCAAAATATGGAGCCACACCCAGGTGATTGCGCTTTATGAGCTGGATGCCGAACCGGCGCTGATTGAAGCATCGGTCTATGCCAGGTTTAAACCCGGCCTGCTGCAGCGCTGGCTGCATGAAGAACTGGCCGATCAGGCCTGGGAGCGCGCCTGGATGGAGTATTACAAGCCCATGAAATTTGCCGATAGGCTCTGGGTTTGTCCAACAGACCAGGAACAGCACGAAGCCGGCACGGTTTGCCTAACCCTGGATCCGGGATTAGCCTTTGGCACTGGTACACACCCAACCACCGCTTTATGCCTGGAATGGCTGGCCAGCCACGACATAGCCGGCAAAACCGTGATTGATTACGGCTGCGGCTCGGGCATACTGGCTGTTGCCGCGGTTCTGCTGGGAGCCCGCCATGCATACGCAGTCGATATTGATCCGCAGGCATTAACCGCAACGCAGGATAATGCCATAAAAAACAAGGTCCAGACTAAAATCAGCTGCTATCTGCCTGAACAGTTTGCGCCTGTTAAGGCTGACATTGTATTGGCCAATATCCTCGCCAAACCTTTGATCGATATGGCCGAATATATTTCTGGCCTGGTCGTCTCCGGCGGCCAGCTGGTTTTATCCGGCATTTTGCAGGAACAGACCGGCTCCGTGTTGAGCGCATATCAACACCACATTACCTTCCAGGCCCCGGCACAAGAGGAAGACTGGATACGGCTTGAAGGCCGCAAACCCTAGACGGCCATGTTTACCCAATGCCCTGAATGTCAAAAAAACCATACCCTGACGCTGGAACAATTGCGCGAAAACCGAGGCATGATGCGCTGTAGCCAATGCTCGGCGCTATTTGACGCCCTGGCATTCATTAGCGAAACCGCCGCCAGGGAAAAACCCACAGACCGGCATTTGCCCTGGGAAAACGTCAATCTGCCTGGCGGCAGCCATTGGGGCGCAGCGCTGTTGCTCGGCGTGCTGCTGTTGGCGGCACAAATCATCTATTTTGAAGGCTCTGCGATCAGCCAGCACGCCACCTTCCGCCCCTTGCTGGAGACACTGTGCTCAAAGCTGAACTGCCAGCTGCCCGCCTATAAAAATCTCGATGAATTCACTGTTGTGCATGGCTCATTCGCTATGTTGCCGGATCACAATTACGCATTTAGAGCGGTCATCAGCAATCAGGCCGTATTCAGGCAACCGTATCCAAATATTAGACTCACCTTATTCGACTTTAACGGCAGCGCTTTTGCACACCGGCTTTTCCAGCCGCACGATTATTTACCGTCCGACTCTGCCGCATCGGCCATTGACGCAGATGCCAGCACGGAAATTAACCTAAACATCGCCGCACCGGACACCCCGGTCGGCGGCTATACCTTCGAACTTGTGTATTGACATGGCGCATCCCGAGATTTATTTAAGGAAAAACGAAGACAAGCGCCTGCGCAAAGGCCATCTTTGGGTATTCAGCAACGAGATTGACACCCAGCGCTCGCCGCTCGAACAGTTCTCGGCGGGCGATCTGGTACTGGTCAAGAGTGCAGACGGTAAAGAGCTGGGCACCGCCTACATCAACCCGCAAGCCCTCATTTGCGCACGCCTGCTGTCCCGCAAGGCCAATCTCAAGTGCGGACTCAATTTTTTTAAAGAGCGCCTGACTACCGCCCTGTCACTGCGCGAAAAACTCTTCAGTCAGCCTTACTATCGCCTGGCCTTTGGCGAAAGCGATGGTTTGCCCGGACTGGTGATCGACCGCTTTGGCTCCGTGTTATCGGTGCAAATAACTACCGCGGGCATGGAGCAACGCAAAGAATTCCTGCTGACGGCGCTGATTGAATTACTCAATCCCGCAGCTATCGTCCTGAAGAATGACAACAGCCAGCGGCAACTGGAAGGCTTGAGTCTGGAATCCGAAATAGTCTATGGTACGCTGCCCAATCCGCTCATCATTGAAGAAAATGGCGCCCAATTTAAAATCGACATCCTGGGCGGGCAAAAAACCGGCTGGTTTTATGACCACCGCAGCAGCCGGGCTTTTGTGGCCGGGATAGCCAAAAATCAGCGTGTGCTCGATCTGTTTTCGTACTCCGGCGCCTGGGGCATTCCGGCCGCCAGGGCAGGCGCCAGCGAAGTGACCTGTGTTGATGCATCGGAAGGCGCGCTAGCTCTGGCGTTGGAAAACGCAGGTCTCAATCAGGTTCAGGACCGCATGCATTTTGTGCGCAGCGATGTATTTGAGTTTATGAAGCAGGCGCGCCTGGACAACCAGCTCTATGATCTCATCGTGCTGGACCCGCCCGCCTTGATTAAACGTAAAAAAGACTTCAAACAAGGCTACGAAGCCTACCGCCGCTTGAATCACCTGGCCTTGCAAATTCTATCCAAAAACGGCATATTAATCTCCGCGTCCTGCTCTCATCACCTGAGCCGTGACAATCTGCATGAAATACTGCGCTCATCCGGACGCCACATAGACCGGCATTTGGTATTTTTTGCCGCCGGAGGCCAGGGGCCTGATCACCCCATCGACCCGGCCGCACCCGAGACCGAATATTTGAAAACATTCTTTTGTTCGGTTTCCACAAGCCTTTAAAATATATGACAATTATCTATAAAAATTGCAGCCACTGGAGACACAGGTGAAACTTTCAGTCTAGCGGTGCTCAGACAGCATTTACAATCATGACTACGAATGGCCTGCAGCACTTCTACCGCGCTAAATGCCTGTGCCTATTTCAGCTACTTGACAACAACAAATTAGTATCCAACCCTACCCCCAATCAGCAAAAAAAATGAGGATGTTTGACCCATGAAAGCTTGCGAATCTTGTACCGGCCGCGTTGAAATCGGCAAAAATCATAAGCAGGTGCCTGTGCTACAAAGAGCCATCGGTTTAATTTTTGTGTACCTGCCGATACTGACTTTACCCTTTGTATTCCTCAGCGCCTACCTGACTTACACGCACTTACGCTTGATCGGCGCTAAAAACCTTAAAACATATGCTGACTTTTTACCCGACAGAAAAAGCCATCGCTATGATTTAAAAAGCCAAATCACCATGGATGGCTCATTTAAAATGAGCATGGCGCAGTCAAAACTGTACTGGATTTTTAACTGCACCTGGTACTGCCCGGTCAGCGTTGCCTTGTTTGAGTGGCACGCTTACATGGTTAAAATTGTTGAAAACTGGTGGTGCCCGTTCGGCCATGACAAAAAAGAGGGCTATAGCAATGCCAAGATCGATCAATCGTTCTGGCATATCTATCCTGAAGACGCCAGCAAGCTGACCGAAGAAGACCTAAATAATCCGATCTGGAATGAGACTGTAGATAAATAGATTTTTAGGTACAAGGCGAAAGACGAAAAAAGCCTTGCCTTTCGCCTTTCATCTCCCTTATGCAAATCGGCCCCTATCAACTCGCCAACCCACTGATCCTGGCGCCTATGGCCGGCATCAGTGACCGGCCGTTCAGGGAAATATGCACCCAGTTTGGCGCGGGACTTACCGTGTCGGAAATGGTGGCCTCCAATCCGGCCTTGCGCCAGCATAAAACCACCTTGTTAAAAACGGCTCATAGCCCTGAAACCGGCTCCGGCTTGCGCTGCGTGCAGATTTTGGGCACAGACCCCGGGCAAATGGCCGAGGCGGCAAAAGTTAATGCGCAGCGCGGTGCTCAGATTATCGACATCAACATGGGCTGCCCGGCAAAAAAAGTCTGCGCGGTAGCCGCAGGCTCGGCACTGCTAAGGGATGAAGCGCTGGTCAAGCGAATCCTTGATGCGGTCGTCAAGGCTGTCGATATACCGGTCACCCTCAAAATCCGTACCGGCTGGGATTTACAAAATCGCAATGCCGTCGACATCGCCAGGATTGCTGAAAATGCCGGCATAGCGGCTTTAACCGTTCATGGCCGCACCCGGGCGTGTAAGTTTAACGGCCAGGCCGAACACAAAACTGTCAAAGAAGTGAAGCAAGCAGTCACCATCCCCGTTATCGCCAACGGCGATATCACAACGCCGGAAGCAGCCCGCGCCGTACTCGCAACCACCGGCGCCGATGCGATTATGATCGGCCGCGCGGCTCAAGGCAATCCATGGCTGTTCGAAGCCGCAAATCATTTTCTGAAGACGGGAAAATCCGTTGAAAAACCGACAGTTGCGTCCATACACGGCACACTTTTGAGCCATCTGGACAAACTATATAGCTTCTATGGCGCTGCAAGCGGTGTTAAAATGGCCCGAAAACATATCGGCTGGTATTTGCAGCATTTTGAGCCCATCCCTCGGGATATCAAAAATACCATCAACCAGGCCGAGCGGCCATCCCAACAAATAGCGCTGATAAATTCGGCTTTTAATCTCTTTTTATACGACTGCGCGGCATAATATGGATTCGACTACACAAAACGCTGAAATTATCGAGATACGAAGTAGAAGAACAAGCGATCTCCCGCTTTCTACCCATGTTAAAATTGCCGTTGAGCATTATTTCTCGCAACTCAACGGCCATGATTCAACCGGCCTGCATGCCTTAGTCATAGGCGAAGTTGAAAGGCCCTTACTGGAAGCCACCCTGGAATACTCGGGCTACAACCAGACCAAAGCCGCCAAGGCCTTAGGCCTGAGCCGCAGCACCTTACGCAAAAAACTGGATCAATACGGTTTATCCTGATCACCGACAGTCCGGCAGCCTGAGCCATTCCGGTTACCTTACCTTCCCATCCTACATTCAGAGGTCTGCATGAACAAAAAAATCACTCGCGCCCTGATCAGCGTATCCGATAAAACCGGCATCGTCGATTTTTGCCGGGAATTGAGTCAACTGGGCATAAACATCCTGTCTACCGGCGGCACCGCCAAAACTCTCGCTGAACATGCCATTCCTGTTACCGAAGTCTCTGATTACACCGGTTTTCCGGAAATGATGGATGGCCGGGTTAAAACCCTGCATCCGAAAGTCCATGGCGGCATTTTGGGGCGCCGGGGCATCGATGATGCGGTGATGGCCGCCAACGGCATCGAGCCGATTGATATGGTCGTGGTGAATTTGTATCCGTTTGAACAGACCGTGGCGCGGCCGGACTGTGATTTGGCCACAGCCATTGAAAACATCGATATTGGCGGCCCTACCATGATACGCGCCGCAGCTAAAAATCATGCCGATGTCGCCGTTGTGGTTGATCCGGCCGATTATGCAGCGATTATTTCCGAGCTGAAAAACAGTGCAAACAGTCTTTCCGCGCAAACGCGCTTTAATCTGGCCTTAAAAAGTTTTGAGCATACCGCGCGCTACGACACGGCGATTTCGGCCTATCTCGGCAACATCAACGGCATTCAGTTTCCCGAAACCCTGAATTTACAGTTTTATCACAGCCAAGCCATGCGCTATGGGGAAAACCCGCATCAACAGGCCGCATTTTACCGGGAAAAAACGCCCGCGCCCGGCACCATTGCCGCCGCCAAACAGCTGCAGGGCAAGGAATTATCCTACAACAATATTGCCGATGCCGATGCGGCGCTGGAATGCGTTAAAACCTTTGCCGACCAGCCCACCTGCGTCATCGTCAAACATGCCAATCCCTGCGGCGTCGCTCAGGCCAATGATCTGCTGAACGCCTATAACCTGGCGTACGCAACCGATCCAACCTCCGCATTTGGCGGCATTATCGCCTTTAACCGCGAGCTGGATGCCCAAACGGCGGCGGAAATCATCAAACGCCAGTTTGTTGAAGTCATCATTGCCCCCGTCATCAGCGCCGCCGCACAGGCCGTGCTGGCAGAAAAACAAAACGTGCGCGCGCTGGAATGCGGGGCTTGGCACAGCGCCAATGTGGCCGCCCTGGATTTTAAACGCGTAGCCGGCGGCCTCCTGGTTCAAGACAAGGACATCGGCGAAATCGGCGCCGCCGACATCAAGATCGTCAGCAAACGCGCACCCACTGCGCAGGAACTGGCCGATTTACTGTTCGCCTGGAAAGTCGCC
This sequence comes from uncultured Gammaproteobacteria bacterium, assembly GCA_963696315.1. Classification (GTDB taxonomy): domain Bacteria; phylum Pseudomonadota; class Gammaproteobacteria; order Methylococcales; family Methylomonadaceae; genus CAWKEY01. The sequence goes on along the minus strand of CAVOJU010000030.1, from coordinate 107,415 downwards.
AAATTTGTTAAATCCAACGCCATCGTCTATTGCAAAAACGGCCAGACCATCGGCGTCGGCGCAGGGCAAATGAGCCGCGTTTATTCGGCCCGTATCGCCGGCATCAAAGCCGCCGACGAAGGCCTGGTGGTTCCCGGTTCCGTCATGGCTTCGGATGCCTTTTTCCCGTTCCGGGACGGCATCGATTCCGCCGCTCAAGCCGGCATTACCGCCGTCATTCAGCCCGGCGGCTCCATGCGCGATGATGAAGTCATTGCCGCCGCCGACGAACACCATATCGCCATGGTCTTTACCGGCATGCGTCATTTCAGACATTAATCGTTATAGGTTCAGGGTGCAAGGAACAAGGTACAAAACAGCAGACCTTGAACCTTGAACCTTGAACCTTGAACCTTGAACCTTGAACCCTGAACCTAGATAATATGAAAATCCTCATCGTCGGCAGCGGCGGCCGTGAACATGCCCTGGCCTGGAAAGCCGCCCAATCCCCAAAAGTCATCAAAGTCTTTGTGGCGCCCGGCAACGCCGGCACGGCGCTTGAACCGCATATTGACAACGTTGCCATTGCCGTTGATGACATCGATGCCTTGCTCGCTTTCGCCCAAACCGAAAGCATCGATCTGACTATCATCGGGCCGGAAGTGCCCCTGGTTTTAGGTATCGTCGACCGTTTTCAGAAACTGGGTTTACAGTGCTTTGGCCCAAGCGCAAAAGCCGCGCAACTGGAAGGCTCCAAGACTTTCTGCAAAGACTTCATGGCCCGCCACCACATTCCTACCGCTGACTATCAATCGTTTACCGATAAAGACAAAGCCATTAACTATATCAAGGCAAAAGGCGCGCCCATCGTGGTCAAGGCCGATGGCCTGGCAGCCGGCAAAGGCGTGATCGTCGCCCAAACCGAACAGGAAGCCGTGTCCGCCGTTGAAGACATGCTTTCCGGTAATGTCTTCGGCGAAGCAGGCAGCCGCGTGGTAATCGAAGAATTCTTGCAGGGCGAAGAAGCCAGTTTTATCGTCATTGCCGACGGCAAACATGCCCTGCCGATGGCGACCTCACAAGATCATAAAGCCCGCGACAACGGCGACCTGGGCCCCAACACCGGCGGCATGGGCGCTTATTCTCCGGCACCCGTGGTCACGCCCGAAATTCACCAGCGCGTCATGCGCGATGTCATCATGCCGACGTTGCAGGGCATGGCGGAAGACGGTATTCCCTTACACCGGCTTTCTGTACGCGGGCTTGATGATTGCCGCCGATGGTTCCGTTAAAGTCCTGGAGTATAACTGCCGCTTTGGCGATCCTGAAACCCAGCCGATCATGATGCGCCTGAACAGCGATCTGATCGATCTGTGCCTGGCCGCATTAAATCAGGAGCTTGATAAAACCAGCAGCACCTGGGACGAACGCGCCGCCCTCGGCGTGGTTCTGGCTGCCGGAGGTTATCCCGATGCCTATCAAAAGGGCGCCGTCATTTCCGGTTTGCCTACCGAGGAACACGAAGACAGCAAGGTGTTTCATGCGGGCACGCAACTGCTCGGCAACAATATTGTCACGGCCGGTGGCCGGGTGCTATGCGCCTGCGCCTTGGGTAATACTATCGAAGAAGCGCAACGCAAAGCTTATGCACTTGCTAATAAAATCCACTGGGATAATGTTTATTACCGCACCGATATTGGCTTTAAGGCGATCAAATAATTTTTGCTGGTTAGTCTTTGCAGATAACGGGAAGAAATGCCCATCGGCGTTGAACAGTCATCGAGGTCAGCTCCCGTATCAGCACAATTCAGCACCCAGTTTGCATGATTGCAAAACCTGTCTTCATGGTCTTTTAACTCATGGAATTATCAGCTATTACACGCATATTGTGCTATCAACAAGTTTGCGCAATCTTAGCAATTGGACTAAAGGCTAATAGCGGAATAACTTTCTATATGATAAATTGCACTTGCTTGCATGATGGTGCCGGGAGTGGGCCGGAATAATGTCGGCAAGATAAACGGGGTATCAAACAAGATGCCCCTGAAGCTGGCCGCAAGGTCAAACACAACAATTGATTTTGCTTAATGTGGCGCTGATATCTTCCAAGGGCTTAGTTGACGCTTAATTAACTCAAGGAATTATCAGCCATAGCACGCCTAATGTGCTGTTCACTACAGAAATCGTGATTTCAATTAAACTTTTAAATTATCTGGAGATAGATATGCGCAAGTTCATTATTATTTTGATAGCCATAATGAGTGTTGTAGGCTTTTCCTCTTCGTCCTTAGCGAAGGGTAAAAAAATCAATGGAACGATTAACCTCAACGTAGGTTCTGTAGCCGCAGGGATAGGCTGGAGTTGGGGAGGTGGTGTCATGACTTTCGAGGGTGTTGAGCACAACTTCGACATCAGCGGGCTTAGCTTAGCCGATGTCGGCATTTCCAAATTTTCTGCATCCGGAATCGTGTATAACTTGAAGCAATTGAAGGACTTTGACGGCGTCTATTACGGAGTAAAAGGAGGCGCAACCATCGCCGGTGGAAAAGGGGCGATAGCGCTGAAGAACAATCATGGTGTAGTGCTTGAGCTAAACGGAACCGGAGCGGGTTTGAAGTTTGCTCTTGGGACGCAAGGTGTGACCATCAAGCTTAAGGACTAGTCCTGTTTTCTGGTTGATTCCGAGAAAAGTCGCGCCGGGGCGATTTTTTTGGACTCATCCTGATTGCAAATCAGAAAAACGGATTTTAAGTCTGTACCCTTACCCCCCCTCCAGCGCGTCGCGGGGCTCTTCTACTTCGTAAGAGACAAACTTCTGAACTGACTTTCACATGATCAACCCAGGATTGGCGATCCAATTCTGGGTATGAAGAGGCCCGAACAGCCTAGCGTACAATAGGCTAGCGGATATAACCGTATCGATACTTACAAAAGCGTATGAATAGAAAGAATTATTTTCAGGTCGGCACCTTAGGCTTGGTTTTTGCTGCAGCAGGACCACTGATTTGGCCGGCTGCCGCTCACTCCGAAACGGCAGGCATGGAACGGCGCGATGATCGCCGGGATGATAGGCAGGGAGCGCAGGATACAAGGCAGGAAGGTCGAGAAGCTGCCAGGGATATCAAGGAACAATGCCGCGACGCTAGCGGGAGTGGACCGGAATGCCGGCAAGCAAAGCGGAAAACCAAACAAAAAGCCCGCCAATCCGCACGGGATATCAAAATAAACGACTGATCCGGCTTTTCTGACGCTGAAAGACTTTCGCCTGGTAAACTCGTTTTTATAGCCTATCTTCAAGATGTTCTAGGGTAGTGCCCACCTTACTTTCAGATGGACACTATTTACGAGCTTACTCCCCGCTGAGGTTTAACACGGTTATCGTTGAGCGTCTCTACGCCCTTGTTCGTAAGCTCTCTGTTCGGATTCTTTGTGTTTGCCATATAAATAACCGCCCGCGGTTCCAACTCCTGCTCCGATAAGGGCCCCCATGCCGGCATTGCCTGCGATCGCGCCGATTATCGCTCCCCCGGCAGCGCCGCCCAAACCTCCGGTTACAGCGCGTTGCTGAGTATCCGACATGCCGGCGCAACCTGACAAATTAAGAGTGGCCAAGAAGGCTATGACTAAAATCGAAATTCTTTTCATGTTGTATCCTCGTTCGTTTATTTCTTGCATGGCCATTTTTCGGTTAAAAATCTGAATTCCGTTTCGACCGGCATTTCATTCATGTATTCGGGGTGTTTCTGCGCCCATGAAATAAACATGGCGATTGTCTCGTTGCGCGATGGCTTAGGCTCCGGAGTACAGAACATCTTCAGTTCTGGTTTATCCGCCGTCACGGCTTGATGATAATGATAGGCTCCGACCAAATAACCATGGCAAAAATGGATTGCTTCGCGATAATGGGGATCTTGCGGAGAAGCCGTACAGAGGTTGAGTAAATGTTGTGTCTTCCGGGCTACAAAATCTTGATCGGTAACGCCGGCTGCAGCAGCGCCATTGACCAATAAAGCGAACAATAACGAGGGTATTGGATGTTTCAGTTGCATTAGTAATGTCCTCAAGTTTTCAATTCTCGTGCGAAATAAATTCTCTACAATAACTGAAGTGTCTTTTAAATACCTTGTTCTGTCAATTTCACTTTATCGAAAAGCCGCCTCTGGCAATTTTATCGGTCCATTATTTATTAAAACATACACTTAAAGAAATACTGTTAACTGTCTTTGTCTCAATATTGAAAATTTTTCACTTGCCTCGTCATTTTCCGATTTGACTATGACAACGGAATTAAAAGAAACTTTTAAATCATAGGCACTGTTTTTCACTATTTATGTCTTTTTTTATAAAAATTGTCGCATGAACTCAGCTGTGAATCGGTTACGAGCAGCAGGCGAACGCCCGTATGGCATATTGAATATCGCCCATCGCGGCGCTCGGGCGTTTGCACCGGAAAACACCCTGGCTGCGTTTGAGAAGGCCATAACCTTCGCTTGTCAGATGTTTGAGCTTGATGTGCACTTATCCAAAGACGGCGTGCTGATCGTACATCACGACGATCACTTAACGCGCTGTACCGATGTCAAAGCAAAATTTCCTGATCGCGACAGCTATGCGATTTCAGATTTTACCTACGCTGAATTGTGCCTCCTGGATGCCGGACGCTGGTATGTTGAACAGTTGGCATTGCCTGTGCCGCAACGCCAGTGGTTTCTGCAGGCCTTGACCGATGCCGAACTTGAGCGATTTGTCAGCCCGCAAGAGCGGGCATACTTCGCTTCGGGCGACATCCGGCTGCCTACCTTAATGCAGGCGCTGGAACTCGCCCGCGACACCGGCATGATGGTTAATGTCGAACTCAAAGCGCTGCCACGCATGTATCCGGGTCTCGCCGAGGCGGCCGTTGCGTTGATTGAAGCGCTGGGTATGGAAAACCGTGTCCTGATATCGTCATTTGATCATGAACAGTTGCTGGCGGTGCGCAGGCGTTCAAATAGCATTGCGACCGGTGTGCTGACGGGCGACCGGCTTGCGAAACCGGGTGCTTATTTACATTTGCTCGATGCGGATGTCTACCATCCCGGCTGTGATTCGATGGGCTTTGGCTCCTTAAGCCGCAAGCTGGATCCCTGCGGCATCAATCACGTCAGGGAATCCGGCCGCGCGGTCAACGTCTGGACCTGCAACGATAAGGACGAGATGCGGCAGTTGATTAGCGCCGGCGTCAGCGGAATCATTTCCGACTATCCCAATCGAGTCAGGGATGTGCTGTCGGAGTAATTTATACCAGACACGATCACGAGGCAGTGAAAGGATTATCCAATCAGGCTAAAAAATTATTTACCACATAGAGAACACGAAGGACACGAAAAAAACAGTTGTTAATTCAGACCTAATTGAAAACTTCGTGTTCTCTGTGTCCTTCGTGGTGAAAAAACTTGCTTAACAAAATCCGCAATCATGACTGCGTGGAGCATGGATAATGTTGCAATAATCAGTCAAAACGGTCGGGCAGCCAGCCCCGGTTGACGCAGTCACGGAAACACCAGGCCGGCGTGGTTTCGGTCTTGTAGCTCCAGAAAAACCAGCCCAGATATTTTTCATAAGTCAGCAGTTGAGCAGCGGCATAGCCCCGGTAGGCAACCGACATTTGAAAATCATCCATATTTTCCAGTGCGTGGTTGAAGGGGCCTTCCGCCCACAGCGAAACCACTTTTAAATCCAGCCCCAGACTCCATTCGCCGACATACGTCCACAAGCCCAGCTCACGAATGATGTCATCGGCTTCATTTTTTAACTCGATGGCGGATTTTTGAATGTGGCCATAAATATCCATATCAATATCCTCACGCGTAAAACACTGATAATGATGAATGTCGAACACGACATTGCCGAATTCGGCGCCTTTTAGAAACCCCAAGTATTCCCGGAAGGACCGAAACCCGTCATGGAAAACCACGGCCGTATCTTCGGCCCGGCAGTATTGACGGATACGATGATATGCCTCGGTGGTATAGCGTTTCAGCAGCCCCGTGTCGATATCCCAGCGAGGTTCATTTAATACCTCGATGGCGTGCAGGGCGGGGCGCTGGTGGTAACGTTCGGCCAGGCGTTCCAGCACAGCCAGCGAATGCTCGAGATATTCGGCTTTTGTGTGCCACTCGCAGACATCCTTGATGCCGCCGTTATCAAAGCCGTTTTGGCAGCCGGGCGCGGCATGCAAGTCCAGCACAATGTGCAGACCCAATTCTTCAGCCCAGGTGAAGGCACGATCCAGCACGTCAATACCGCCGACAACAAAAGGATGCGGATTGGCGCCGTATGTCCGATGATAGGGATAATGCGGGCCGAAAATCCAGTGCCCTAGCGGAATGCGCACGGCATTGATGCCGCGGGCCGCCAGCCAGGCAAAGTCGTCCCGGGTGATGAAGCTGTCCCAGTGCTTTTTGAGTATTAAATCGGCACGTTCGCCCAGTTCTACGCACCACGTCGTTTCGTCGGTAGCTGCAAGGCCTTCAAACAGACTCGGCGTCATCCATTTTTCCAATACCAGCCAGCCGCCCAGATTAACGCCCCTTAGTTTTTTTCCGAGTTTGTTATCAAAAGTGCGCTTCATTTTATTGTTATTTTGATTGTTTAGATAAAAGTGAGTAACGGGTAAGAATCGTTACAGGGTAATCCGTCGCTTATGGAAGGCATCCGCCGTGGGCTGATTGGTCACCGTGAGTATTGCGGCATCAGGCAATTGCTTGCAGATCAAGCGCAGCATCATTTCTTCTCCTGCCGGGTCGAGCGAGTCGAAGGCTTCTTGTAATAAAATCCACTTGGGCCGGTACAGCAGTAACCGTACAAAGCCTAGACGTTGTTCTTCCTCGCGAGAGAGCACTTTTTCCCAATTATCGGTATGCTCAAGCTGTTCTATAAATTCGGCAAGTCCGGCCAGTTTCAGTGCTTCCTCAATGGCATCCCGGCTAAATGTTTCAGGTGAAGAGGGGTAGCAGATTGCGTCGAGCAAGGTGCCGTCCGGCAAGTAAGGTAGTGGCGGCATAAAAAACATGGGCTCATCGTCCGGCAACTCAATACGCCCGTGTCCCCATGGCCAAAGACCGGCAATGGCCTTGAATAATTTGAAACCGCTGTAGGTATTGCCGGTAATCAGCACGCGCTCCCCGGGCCTGATTTCGTCATTAATATCCTTAGCACATACCATGCCGTCATGCCGGGCTATGCACAAATCATGGAAGGCCAATACAGGCTGATCAGATTTTTCCAGGCTAATCCGATGAGGACTTGGGGTTGCTATTTCCTGTTCCAGATCGTCCAGTGCCTTGACCAAACTCAATACGCGTTCAACTGATGCCCGCCATTGTGCAATGCCAGCCATATTGTCGACAGGCCAGGACAGGGCCGAAGCCATTTGTTGAAATGCTAGTGCCGATTGCATCAGCGCGCCGAGTGTGATGGTGCCCAGAATATAGCGCGGGGCGGAAATCAAGATCGGAAACGCCATCGATAGCACCGAATAGCCGGAGGTGAACATAAGGATATTCGCCAGAGCATGCGTTTGCCGGTCAAACGTATCGGCAATAGTCTGAAAAAGGCTATGGAAGCGTCGCTGCTCAATGGCTTCGCCACGAATCAGGGCGATTGCCTGGGAGTTTTCGCGTGCCTTTACCAGACCAAAACGGAAATTGGCCTCTACAGTTTGTCTGGCGTCGGTAGCCTTTATGAGAGGCCTACTTACCCACCAACCCAAAAAAGAAGCGCCGGCCGCATACATGATGGCTATCCAGACCAAATGCCCCTGGATGGGGATTATAACCAGCCCCAAATTCAAAGTCACGGTACCGGAAAGCGTCCACAGAATGGTGGTAAAACTGATTAGCAGCATCAGGCTGTAGAATAACGAGTGAGCAAGGGCAATAGAGTCTTCGGTTGCAATACGGATATCTTCCGCGATACGGCTATCGGGATTATCGTGTCCCGGAGTTTGGATGTGGGTGACTTGATAGTGGCGACCGTTATTCATCCATTGAGCGGTCACACGCTCTGTCAGCCAATTCCGCCAATCAATTTGCAAGCGCCGCTTGACCTTTAAATGCGTGGAAGTCACCAGAATACTGCCGGCTAAAATGAGGGTAAGCAGGCCGATCTGCATGAATAGACCCGACATTGAATGTTGCTCAAGAGCATCAAAAAGCGCGGCACTCCATTTGTTGGTGGCAACTGCAAGACTAATCTGCAGAAGCGTAAGTATTATTAAGGCCAAGGTCAGGCTACGAATCTTGGCCTTATTTTCTGAGTGCCAATAAGGCCCGGCTAATCGAATGAATTGCATGAAAAATCCACTTGGCCCTTGCATGGGTAATTCTCCGCGTTGTGTGAAAATAAAACATCAATATCAGGGTGAATTTATGGCGCTAAAATAACCTTGTCTTTTGCCGGAGCCATCGTTCACATATTAATACTAAATTCATTATTATCAATAAAGACGCGGATTTTCCTTCATCATGCACAGGCCATTCCGGTTTTTCTCATAAACTTGTTTTCTGCCAAGGTATAATTGCCTACTGATTTTCATCTGCCACGAGAACCCGCCATTATGTTGAGTTATCCGAATATTGATCCCGTTGCCATCAGCTCTTGGGCCGCTAAAAATTCATTGGTACGGCCTGATGTATCTGCTCGGTTTTGCCGCCGTCTGGCTGATCGGGCAAAAACGGGCCGAACAACCCTGGTCGCCGGTTAAACCCGAAGCCATTGAAGATCTGGTGACCTATGGCGCCGTGGGCGTGATTCTGGGCGGCAGGATCGGCTATATCCTCTTTTATAACTTTGGCGAATTCCTGAGCAATCCGGTCATCCTGTTTAAAATATGGCAGGGTGGCATGTCCTTTCATGGCGGCATGCTGGGGGTGTTTGTCGCCATGTGGCTATTTGCCAGAAAACAGCACTGCAGCATGCTGCAATTAACCGATATTATCGCGCCGCTGGCACCCATCGGCCTGGGTGCAGGCCGCATCGGCAATTTCATCAACTCAGAACTCTGGGGCAGACCCACCGATGTGCCCTGGGCCATGGTCTTTCCCAATGGCGGGCCGTTAGCCAGACACCCTTCGCAGCTTTATGAAGCCTTTTTGGAAGGCCTGGTCTTGTTTATCATTCTGTGGATTTATTCCAGCAAACCCAGACCGGTCATGGCAACCACCGGCATGGCGCTGTTTTTCTACGGCTGCTTCCGTTTTTTTGTCGAATTTTTCAGAGTGCCTGATGCCCACCTGGGCTATCTTGCCTTGGATTGGGTCACCATGGGCCAGATACTGTCAATCCCGATGATCTTCATCGGCGCGCTGTTGTTTTATTTTGCCCATTCGACTGTAAGGCAGCCGGAGGCTTAGTAATGCAGGAGCAATTACCGGGAAAAACCGCATGAAGCAATATCTACAATTACTGCAAAAGATTCTTGACGAAGGCAGCTTAAAAGGCGACAGAACCGGCAGTGGCACACTGTCCATTTTTGGCCACCAGATGCGCTTTGCCCTGGAGCAGGGCTTCCCGCTCGTGACCACCAAGAAGATCCATTTAAAATCCATTATTCATGAACTACTGTGGTTTTTAAGAGGCGAGACCAGCCTGGCCTATCTGCATCAGCATAAGGTCAGCATCTGGGATGAATGGGCCGATGCGCAGGGTGAATTGGGCCCCGTCTACGGGTATCAATGGCGCTCATGGCCGGCAGCCGATGGCCGGCATATCGATCAGATTCAGCAGGTCATTGATCAACTGAACACCACGCCCAACAGCCGGCGTATTATCGTTTCCGCCTGGAATGTAGCCGATTTGCCCGATGAACGCATCAGCCCGCAACAGAACGTCGCGCTCGGCAAAATGGCCCTGGCGCCCTGCCACACGTTTTTTCAATTCTATGTGGCCGATGGCAAGCTGTCCTGCCAGCTCTACCAGCGCAGCTGCGACACGTTTATAGGTCTGCCATTCAACATTGCCAGTTACGCCTTATTGACGCACATGGTAGCCCAGCAGTGTGATTTGGGCGTTGGCGACTTTATCTGGACCGGCGGTGATGTGCATCTGTATCTGAATCATCAGGAACAGGCCAAATTGCAGTTAAACCGCGCTCCTTATGAGCTGCCCGCGTTGAAAATCACGCGCAAACCGGCATCGATTTTTGACTATCAGTATGATGATTTTGAAATTGTAAATTATCAGGCGCACGACCATATCAAGGCGCCGATTTCGATATAACGGGGCAGTTAGAGGCTTTTCGACTCAAGCGCCGTATCTAAAAATAACATCCTTGTAGATTTTTCTTATGTTAATTAACAGTCTTTCCTTCTTGTTCAGTTTTACTGCTTTTATCAGCGAAATTGAAGCGGCCCTGGTTGCGGCGTTGATCTGGTTGCTGATTGGCATGGTAACTCCGCAGCCTTTGCCGCATTGGGAGACCGGACGACCCAAAAATCTGTATTGGTTTTTACAAGCGGGCTGGCTGGGCCATTTGCCATTGCAGCATGCTTTCTGGCCCTTTTTCGTGCTGCTCAACGCGGCGTTGTTTTATAACGACTATCGGGCCATGCAGGGCACGTTCACCGTTGCCAGCTGGACTACGGTGCATATCATGCTGGCCATGCCTTTGATCTACTGGACAGGCGCAGTCTGGCGTTGCTCGGACAAGTGTTCGGCAAGGTTTTGGTCTTGTCTTGCGCGGTTTTTAACGGTGGCGGCCTATCTCGATTTTGGTCTGCGCTGGGTGATTCGCGAATACTACCCACAAATTTTGTTCAACTGCCAGCAGATGATCATTGAATGGGGCGATTGTTTTTAAAATTCCGGCTATTCCCCCCTTGATCGTGGCAGCACAAGTCCTGGATCCCAAACATCGGCCAATGCCAGGCGCATCAGGAGCACTGGTTGACTAGGAAAAAATGTCGGCTACAATCGCCTGAGCCCGTAGGCTAAAAAAATAAGTCAGTTAACTACTATCTGACTAAAGTTTCATTTACATACTTGACATCAGGAGCTGGACCAATGAAAAATTCATGTAGCCGGTTTATTTACACAGTCGTATTCATCTGCGGAACCTTGAGCAGCCTTGTCTGGGCAGGTGCTGCCAACGCCGAAAGCCCAGCCGAAATGCAAAATCGCCTAAACGAAGAAGTGCTTTCCAAGCCTTTCAGTGTCGAAACTGAAGCCAACCTGGAAGCCTATATCAAAGACGCCACGGAAAGAGGCATGCCGCCCAAATCAACGCCCAGCAAATACTGGAGAAGTGGTTATACCTGTGGTGATTTGCGGCGTTATTCCTGGAATGACTATCGCGATTGCAGCTATTACTATCGATATTACGGACGTTACTGGCCATACTGAGCAAGCATCTGAGTATTTGCTAGAGCAATGCACTATGCTTTAGAACGTTATGAAAGAAGCCCTGCTCATAAACTAATTTAATTTATGCTTTATTTATCTTATCTCAGAGTGATTCTGTAGACACAATCAGGAGAAAAAAATGGCTAACAACACGATGGAAAAACGATTGATTCTGGCAGGAGTCACTTTATCTTTGATGCTATTAAGCGGCTGCGCAGCGGTACATACCTCTATTGCTAAAAAAGATCTGGACGTTCAGACAAAAATGAGCGACACCATTTTTCTGGATCCGGTCGGGCCGAATAAAAGAGTTATTTATCTTGAAATCAGAAACACTTCTGACAAAGACAATTTTGACATTGTAAATCCCATCAGAAATGCCTTACAGTCGAGAGGCTACATCATTTCCAATGATCCGGATAACGCGCATTACTGGCTTCGAGCCAGCGTGCTGAGCGTTGGCAAGGCCAGCCCCACTGCGGCAGAAACGGCACTGGGCGGCGGCTATGGCGGCGCGCTTACCGGTGCAGCCATAGGTGCCGCAACGGGGGGAGCCCTGGGCGGATGGGGCGGAGCGGGTATCGGTGGCTTGGCTGGCGCGGCAGCATTTGGTATTGCTGAAGTCGTTGCCGATGCAGCCGTTAAAGATGTGACCTATATGGTCGTTACCGACATTGAAATCGCTGAAAAAGCCAAAGAGGGCGTCGTGGTACGTCAGGATAGCCAACAAGATGCCAAACAGGGGATAGGCGGCTCGCGCAGACAATCTTCCTCGGAAGTGAGCGACAGAAAAAAATACCGCACACGCGTGGTTAGCACCGCCAACAAAGCCAACCTGGAATACGAGGAAGCGGCGCCACAATTAACCAGCGGCCTGGTACGATCGATTTCCGGCTTGTTCTAAACACTTGCGGAGAAGCGCCAGACATTGAATGATCAAGTCTGGTGCTTTGATAGTATCTCAATACAAATCAATGCTTTTGCTGTGATGCAATAGCCGCAACAATTTCATCGTATTCTGCTTGTTTGGGGCGGTATAAATACAGCCCCAGCGCCGACAGGCCGGTGAAGATATACAAGGTGTTGAAGTCATCACCCAGCACAAACATGACCAGGCCAAACAGGCCGACACTTTCAATCAGCGACAATGACACAATGACCGTTAGCAGATAACGGCTTTTCGCGGGTTTACTGCCGGGCATGGTCTGATTCAGCCGTAACTGAATATAGCGGATCAGGTTGGTCATCGGAAAGGTAACAATGGCAATGATATATAACACCGTCCTGATCAATTCCCGCTCATCTTCCGCCAGGCCGTGCTGGATTTGCGCGCCCATGCTCTGACAGACCACAACAGCCGCCATCAAGGTGACCAGCATGAGGCCTACAATGACCCAGGGCAGGAAAAGATCAGACTTTAACAGTTCACGCTCAAAGGAATTCTGCATCTTGCTTTCGGATTAATGTTAGAAATGCCCATGATACCAAACCTGGCGGTGGCAGCTTAATTTTGACCAGCAATAATCACGCGCTTAAAAAATCCAAATCAGAACTTGCTGCTTTAGCTCTCGCATGTCCATGCTACAGGCTTGCCAAAACCGTTTGTTCCCCGCTCTGGCAAGGTTGAAAATCTGTCACCGAGTTTTAATATTGGCGTGTTATCATCCCAGTAAATTTATAGCCCGCCTTACTTCGGCGTCCCCCATCATGGCAGACACATCCATTCAATTTGAACTCCCCAGCCACTTATCAGCTGAAAAATTTATTAAAAAATTAACAGCAATCGTGGATGTACAGCCCATTTCGCAAAGTTATTCGCTAAAAACCTTTTACGACAGTTTCGATTGGCGTTTATACCGGGGTAATCTGCTCTGTGAACTTAATCAATCAAAAACCGAGTCCAGACTACTACTAAAAAGTTTCAATCCTGAACAGGTGCTGGCCGCCGTCAACACGGATGCAGTTCCGCATTTTGCCGACGGATTCAAGGATGTCAAAATCCGTAAGCGCGTTTCGCCGTTGCTGGAAATGCGTGCACTATTACCGGTCACTACGCTGGAATACACACTTTATAGACTCAGCATTGTTAACAAAGACGAAAAAACGATTTTGCGCCTGGTGCTTGAAGCCTATGATCTGGTTGCGTCCCGCGTCTTTCTCGAACCGGTTAAGGGCTATGACAAGATTGTCGCGAAAATCAGCAAAGAACTGGCCCGTTTAGATCTCATCGAAGCCCGGGAGCCAGTGCTTGATATGGCTCTGAAAATTCAAGGCCGCCGGCCCAAGGATTATTCGTCCAAATTAACTATCAACCTGGCTCCGGAGATGCGCGCCGATGTCGCTGTTAAATACATCTACAGCCATTTGCTCAAAACCATCAAAACCAATGAACAAGGCACCCTGGCTGATATCGACAGCGAGTTCCTGCATGATTTCAGGGTGGCCGTACGCAGAACCCGCGCCGGCTTAAACCAATTAAAAAATGTCTTGCCGGAAGCGGAAACCGCCCGATTTTCCGAATTTTTTGCCTGGTTGGGCCAAATTACTGCACAAACTCGCGATCTGGACGTTTACCTGTTGAATTTTGAGGGCTACAAAAATAGCTTGCCCGCCGGGCTCCGGGAAGATTTGAATCCGCTCTATGACCTGCTTTGCCTGAAGCAGAAGCGCGCTCAAAAAGCCCTGGCCAAAAAGCTTAAATCGCCTGAATATATCTCCCAATTGATAGCCTGGGAGACCTTATTAAAAACCCCGGCTATCCACAAGCCTGTGGCCGCGGATGCCACCTTGCCTATCAAGGAATTGGCCGATCTCAGGATATGGAAAGTGTTTCGCCGGGTGGTCAAAGCCGGCAAACAGATAACCGATGAATCACCGCCAGAAGAATTGCATACCTTGCGAAAAATCTGTAAAAAATTGCGTTATTTAATGGAGTTTTTTCAAAACTTGTACCCTGAAAACCACATTAAGCCACTGATTAATCATTTAAAAGACTTCCAGGAAATTTTGGGTGACTTTCAAGACCTTGCGGTTCAAGAACAGTCTCTGAAAAACTTGAGCGAAGAAATGATGACCCCAGGGACGCCAGCCAGAACACTGTTGGCGATGGGCGTGTTGATACAAAATCTCGAAAAACGCAGAAACCAGGCCCGTGCCGCATTTTCTTCAAGCTTCCAAAGCTTCGACCAGGAGGAAATCGAAACGATGTTTAAGGCTCTATTCAAAGCTTAAAAGCCGGATAACACTATGAAAGTCATTGCGGTATTCAATATAAAAGGCGGCGTTGGAAAAACCTCAACGAGTGTAAACCTGGCTTTCCTGGCCGCCAAACACGGCTATCGTACACTCGTATGGGACCTCGACCCGCAAGCTGCCAGCAGTTATTACTTTCGTATTAAAGCCAAAATTAAAGGCGGCAGTAAAGACTTGATCGCCGGCAAACATGAGCTGGATGAACTGATCAAGGGCACCGATTTTGTCAATCTTGATCTGCTCCCCGCCGATTTTTCGTTCCGAAATCTCGATCTGGTGCTGGATGCCCGGAAAAAACCGACGCAGCGTTTGCAGAAATTGTTAAAGCCGCTCGCTGATGATTATGATTTTGTGTTTCTGGATTGTCCGCCCAGTATTTCGCTGTTATCCGAGGCGGTATTCGAAGCTTCAGATATTCTGTTATCGCCGGTAATACCCACTACATTGTCAGTACGAACGCTGGCACAGCTCAGCAAATTTATCAAAGACAACGGCTCAATAAAAGCCCGGCTGCTGCCGTTTTTTTCGATGGTTGATCGGCGGAAAAAAATGCATCTTGACATCATAAAAAGCCTCCCGGAAGCACTATCCAGAGCTATTGCAGTCGAGCATTCCGTATGCCAGCGACATCGAACGCATGGGCACGGAACGCATGCCTTTAGCCGCATTTATGAAAAACAGCCGCTCGGCAAAAGCCTACGTCGAGCTGTGGAACGAAATCATGCAACGGCTTAACAACACACAGCGATAGAAATCAGCAATCATCAGCCACATGGTTCCTTTAATCGCAACAGAGCTATAGCGCAGCGTATTGCGCCGAATGATTGGCGGCAAACACACCGGCAGGTCTCGATGAGATCGAACAGTCAATCGGCTGGATTGCGGGCTTGGTTATCGGCAAGCAGTCTTATTGCCTTTCATTTACAGCGTTGTCACACCCCTGCAACATTGAAATCTTATCATCTGCGCATACGAGCTTTGGCTTGTTGCTGGTAACGACACTCAATACATGCAAACCGGAGAAATATCTCATGCGTGACGACGACCTTAAAATTACTTCCGGCGCAGTAATCCTGGCGGGCTTGCTGTTGGCTGCAACTGATACTGCCAGAGCCGAAGATACACTGGAAACACCCCAATTCTGGCTGGAATCCGGCAAAACCAGCATCAAAGCCGCGCAACGGCTCAATCCCAATGAGCACTATGCCAAAAACGTGATTGTGTTTGTCGGCGACGGCATGGGCATCTCCACCATTACTGCGGCGCGTATTCTCGAAGGACAAGCCAAGCCCAACAACCGCGGCGGCGAGGAAAATTCGCTCAGCTTCGAACAATTGCCTTATTTGGCGCTCTCCAAAACCTACAGCGTCAATCAACAAACACCGGATTCCGCACCCACCATGACGGCCATCATTACCGGCGTTAAAACCAACGACGGCGAAATATCGGTCGGCGCCGAAGTTGTCCGGCAGGAAAAAGACGCTAATGTCATCAACGCCCACAAAGTCAAAACGCTGATTGAACAGGCCGAAGAAAGAGGCCTGTCGACCGGCATCGTCACCACTGCGCGTCTTACCCACGCTACACCAGCCGCCTGCTACGCACACACTTCTGAGCGCGACTGGGAATCCGACGCGCAAATGCCGGCCGATGCCAGCGTCAGCGATATCGCCAAACAATTGATCGATTTCAACTATGGCAATGGCCTGGAAGTGGCTTTGGGCGGGGGACGCAGCATGTTCTTGCCGAATACCGTTGCGGATCCTGAAGATGCCGGTAAATTCGGCGGACGTAAAGACGGTGTTGATCTGACTCAAGAATGGCTGCGCAAATATTCAAAATCGGCTTATGTGTATGACAAAGCCGGCTTCGATGACATCGACCCCAAGCACATCGATCATTTGCTGGGTCTGTTCGAACGTTCGCACATGGAATACGAACATGACCGCCCCAGCGATACCGGCGGTGAACCCTCTTTGACCGAAATGACCGCCAAGGCCATCGACATTTGTCGAAAAACAAAAAAGGCTATGTGCTGATGGTGGAAGCCGGCCGTATCGATCACGCCCATCACGCCGGCAACGCCTATCGCGCCTTGACCGATACCGTGGAACTCTCCAATGCGGTGCGCAAAGCCCTGGAAAAAACCAATGCCAAAGACACCCTGATCGTCGTCACCGCCGATCACAGCCATACCTTTACCATTGCCGGTTATCCCGAACGCGGCAATCCGATCCTGGGCCTGGTGAAACAACCTGGCGACGACGAAGTTTGCCAAAGACAAAAACGGCATGCCTTACACCACGCTGGGTTACGCCAACGGCCCCGGCTATCGCGGCCCGAATGCTCGCCCGGACCTGACCGCATGGTCGACACCGCGCATCCTGATTTTCTTCAGGAAGCCGCCGTTCCGCTGGACAGTGAAACCCATGCCGCCGAAGATGTGGCGGTTTTTGCCAGCGGGCCCAAAGCGCATCTGTTCCACGGCGTCCAGGAACAAAGCTATATCTATCAGGTGATGGCAAACGCCTTACGTTTTAAAGCAGGCCAGTAATTAACAGGCTGTGTTTATGAGGCGCCTGTGGGCGCCTCTTTTGGTTTTTGGAATATTGATGTCAACAAAATTATCGTGGCTTACCCTCTTTTTGTTCATGCTGCTGAGCGCCTGTGCTCAGCAGCCAGACAAGCCATTACAGATTCAGGCGCTGGATCAATTGCCTGCGCTGGCCGCAGAATTTGAAACCACGGTGATTGAAACTGGCCACGGCGATGATCAGCAACAACACCATCAATGGCGTTTCTGGCGCGCGGCCGATCGGGTCGAGACGCACAATCTGCAAGACAACAGTGGTGAGATTTGGGAGAAATTGGCCGGGGGAACAGTCACCTATCAACGCGTGTTTCACGATCAACGGCAAATCATTGAGTACCTGCCGGGGGATTTGAAAGCCATCGGCGCGGAACCGGACTGGTCTGCGATTGCCACGCTGCTGAATCAAGCCATGCTGGCATCGCTGGCTGCCGAGGGCCGGGAAGACATACTTGGCCGTCCAGGAATCCATTACACAAATAACAATCCTGACAGCCCACTGGAAATTATCTGGCTGGAACAGGAACAATTACCGGCGATGATCAAGCGCACAGAACACGGGCATACCCTCATCACCCGAATGACTGCGCTGTATCCTTTGGCACAATCGCCCTGGCCTTATCAGCGCTCTGATGATTACCGGTATACCGATTTTGCCGATATCGGCGACAAGGAAAACGATCCTTTCATCAAGTCCATTCTGCCTAAAATCAAAGGCGGTCATAGTCATGCGCATTAGCGGCGATAGGCATTCAAGTTTTCTGGCATTCCCGGTGACGCGACAATTTTTCGAGAGATCCTATGGCAATTGAAGACAGCAATAGCAGCAAACAACATACCCTACATTTTTTTGATGGCGAACTGGAGCATTTACGCGCACTGATCCTGGCGATGCTCGACCTGCTGATTTCCCAGCTCGAGCAAGCCATGCAGGCGCTTGAAGACGGCGACATCAAGCTGGCATCAAAAGTCATCTCCCGGGACAACGAAGTCAACCATTTTGAAATCAAAATCGATAGTGAAGTGCAGGCAGTGCTCGCCCGGCACTGTCCCGTGGCCAACGATTTGCGCGCCGTTATTGCAACGTCCAAAATGGTCGTCGAGCTGGAAAAAACCGGCAACGAAATAGCCTATTGTGCCCGGATGATCTTGATGTTATTCGAGCCGAGAACCAGCGTTCCCAATCCCAAGCTCTTGGTAGACATCGTTAAAATGGCTCATCTGATCAAAGACATGCTCGCTAAGCTGAAGGGCGATTTCACAACTGGGCAATCAAATCAAGCCTATACGCTATTGCGGTCTGATCGCGACTGCGAAGACGAATTGCAGGAAGGCATCAAGCATCAACTGGCTTGTCTGGTGCAGGATGTATCCCTGATCGGGCGGGCGCTGTATATACTGCAGATTATGAAATCTTTGGAGCGCTGTGGCGAGCATTGCAAAAACATTGCCGAATACCTGATATTCATGATTGATGGCATTGATGTCCGGCATGGCAGAATTGCGTTAGAAAGCTGAGCCCCTGTAATACCTGTCTGCAATCAGCCGGGCGCCGCCCAGATTTTTAATTGTTCAATCACCCAATCGCCCGCATCCAGGGGCAAATCGTGCCCCGCACTCGGGTGACTGCGCAATTCCAGGCGCCACTTGTGTTGAATGGCGGCCGAGCAGGCAGGCGAAACCAGGCGGTCGCCGAGACTGTTTAACAACAAAACAGGTTTATTGGCATTGCCGTTACCGGGGCGATACCACGCCGCGGCGCAGAGTTGCCGGAAACTGTTTTCCAGGCTGATCGGCCGCTGCTGGTGAATGCCTGCCCAGGCCCAGGCCACAGCGGTACGTTCCTGATCGCAGCGATTGCTGACCAGGCGCACAATGCCCAATTCTCTGTCATAGGCGGTCTTCGCTGCCAGCAGACGGACAAATTGCCGGTAACTTTGCCAGCGCAGCCGTTGATAAAACGGACTGAGGCTGGCAAAGCTGCTATTGATCAGCACCCCGGCACACACATCCTGTGGATGCTGCCGGAGCCACTCCCACGCCACCATCCCGCCCAGCGACAAGGCCAGCAGGGTAACCGGTTGGTGCAGCAATCCGCCGCGCATGGCTT
Organism: uncultured Gammaproteobacteria bacterium; assembly: GCA_963696315.1. Lineage (GTDB taxonomy): Bacteria > Pseudomonadota > Gammaproteobacteria > Methylococcales > Methylomonadaceae > CAWKEY01. The sequence goes on along the minus strand of CAVOJU010000030.1, from coordinate 88,102 downwards.
GCGCGCGTGCCGTTGTCAGAATGTCTTCAATGCGGCACGGGCTGAGTTGATCATGAAAGCGCCCGGTACCGGGCAAATCCAGCGTATGGACTTGTGCTCCGGGAAAGGCTGCCCGCAGCATCGGCGCAAAATCGCCCCAGTGCGCGGATTCCCTGGACAGCCCGCGCAATAACAGCCAGTTTTGGCCAATGCCCTCATGCATACCAAAGCTGCATAGGCTTGTTGCTGATAAGCCAGACGCTGCGCTGGCGGCAAGCCTGTCCACTTTTGCGGGTAAAGGGCCGCACGGTAAAGAAAGTCGAACAAAATCAAATGCCGCCGCATGATGCGTTGCTGCCGATGCGGCAAAACCGGATGAAACAGGCCGTGACGCAAAAACAGGTGCATGGGGCTTTTGCGCAGCCAGAGCCAGGAACCCATTTCCAGCGTTAACGGCATAAACACCGCGTTATTGTTCGCCTGCTGTAAAAACTCATCATATAGATAATCCCATAAATCACCGCTGATCACATATTCATGGCTCATCGGTTCAATTTTGTAGAAATGATGCGGATAGCATTGTTCGAACAGGTTTTTCAGTGCGTAAGCTTCGGCTAGTGATGCAAACGGTTTTTTGCAAGACGCATAGGGGAACCACACGCGATCATGAATGCCAAATCCCGAGTGCAAATCAACCGCAATGGTCAAGGGGGAGCGGCTTATTTGCTGCCGCACCACCTGGCACAAGGCCTGGGCTTCCTTTTCCATGTGCGTCTGCTCGCCGCGATACCACGGCAAACGCGGGCTAATGCGATGACCGCTGTATAGCTTGATTTTGCCAACACCCTCTATCGGAGCATTGCGCATCAAATCCACGCCATTGGCGTTGCAACGGCTGCCACGAAACACGCCGGCGGGATTGACGATGGGCATGAACACCAGCCGCGATTTTTCCAGACGGGCGGCAAACTCTTTATCCCAATCGAGCAGTTGCACAATGGTTTGCAAATACGCCAGCAGGACTTGCGAGCCGATTTTCTCCAGGCCATGCACGCCGCCGAAATAGGCGATAACCGGCACGTCCGGGCGCTGCGATCCCAAGGTAATGCAGTACACAGGAAACTGGCGTCCCTGATAGACAATGCGCTCAACGATTTCAACCTGCGCCCGATCGCCAAGCTGGGCAATGATCTGTTCCAGTTGCGCCAGCTCCGGAAAGGTTTTGTCCCTCAATGTCACGCTCAGCAGGCTATCGGTTTTTCAATATAGCGCAGCCGCTTCTTGGGGGCGATTTTGTCGATTTCGACCATGACCAGGCTGTCGATACAATTGTTAAAATCCGGGTCAACGTTAAAGTCGATGAAGTGGCAGCCCTTGTCCACGCACAACTCGACATATTGTTTATACAGCGTCGGCACTTTAACGCCGAGTTTTTTCAGTTCGCTGTTCAGAACTTTAAAGCTGATGGGATAATCGTCGCTGAACTCGCTGGCGGCAAATTGCTGACACTGCTCGGATATGACGAACGGCATGCGCGCCTTGGCGGAAGGCAGACTGCTGCTGCCGCATTGTTGCTGGTAAAAGCCGATGATGAGCTCTTTAGCCAGTTGCGGGTAGGCGTTGCTGATACTGACCGGGCCGAACAGATATTTGATTTCGGGCTGCTCCCGCAGGTAAGCGCCGATGCCATACCAAAGGTAATCCAGGCTGTGCTGCCCCCAATAACGCGGTTGCACAAAACTGCGGCCCAGCTCAATACTGAAGGGCAGATAATCGGCAAATTCGCCCTGCAGATCAAACAGGGTATGCGTATAAAAGCCCTCAATGCCGTAATCCGCCATAATCTTCGGCCCTTCGCCGATGCGGTAGGCGCCGACAATTTCCAGATCGTTATCATCCCACAACACAACATGGCTGTAATAAACATCAAACTTATCCAGATCCAGCGCCAAACCGGTGCCCTCCTCCACGGTTCTGAAGGTGAGTTCGCGCAGGCGGGCAATTTCCCGCATCACCGGACAGTCATCCTGAAACTGGTAGAGAAAAATCTTTTTGCCGTCACGGGTTTCGCCGAGCAAGCGTGACCGGTACAGCGCTTTCTTAACGGCTTTGGCATTGACAGGATGGACAACGGTTGCCACCGTGTCGAATAAAGGTTTTTTATGCTTCTTACCCAGATTCAGGACATGTTTGCGGAAGCGCTTGCATAGCTGCTTGCTGCTGTCTTCACTATCGGCAATCACCGCATAAGGAATCGCTGGCCCCACCTGGAATTTGATTTCCTGGTTCTTTTTATTGAACATCTCCTTGACCAGCAACATCGTACCCAGCGGCTTGTACAGCGTCGACATGCTATAAAACAATGCGGAATTCTTGGCCTTGATATGAATTGGCAGAACAGGACAGTGCGCTTTTTTCGCCAGCTTGATGAAGCCGCTTTGCCAATCACCGTCACGGACGCCATTGGGAGTAATGCGCGACACTTCGCCCGCCGGGAAAAGGATGATAGCTTCCTCGTTGTCCAGCGCTTCAAGCATGGCTTTGTAGCTGTCTTTGAATTGTTTTTTGCCAGACATCACATCGACCGGCAAAAATATCGATTGTAGCGGCTGCATGTGTGACAACACCCGGTTGGCGACGATCCGCACATCCGGCCGCACCGAACGGATCAGCTTGACCAAAGCCAGGCCGTCCAGGGTGCCGATCGGATGATTGGCGACAATCAGCAGGCGGCCTTCAGAGGGGATGTTGTTGTATGAATCGTTATCGATCTGGTAATTGAATTTGAAATAAGCCAGCAGCTTGTCGAGAAAGGCAAAGCCGCGTAGATGCTGGTTTTTGCGGATAACGTCGTTAAAGTCGTCTTCGTGAAGCAATTTTTTCAGCGCTTTGATCACCAGCTTGTTGTCTTTACCCAGTTTGAAATCGGGGTAGGTTTCCTGGAGAATGCGTTCGGCATCTATCATGCGAGGGTTTCCTGGCTATATATCAGTGGTTGCCCGGAATTGTAGAGACGGAATGTGTCAGTAATGTGAAATGTCATAATGCGCTATGCTTAACTATGATTTGGTTTGATACGGGAGAAACAACATGGCTAGAGAACTACTGTTATTAAGGCACGCAAAATCCGATTGGCCGGAAGGTGTGGCAGACGTTAACCGGCCATTGAAAAAACGCGGTAAAAAAGCCGCGCTGCGCATGGGCGAATGGCTGCTGGAGCAGCAGCTGTGCCCAGACTGGATTGTCAGCTCACCCGCCCAACGTGCCAGCGAGACTGCCGAAAAGGTCTGTAAAGGCTTGAAACTTAAGAAGCGTCAGGTGCTGCACTTTGACGACCTGATCTACGAAGCCGGCATGGAGTCGCTAAAAAAAGTGCTGGCCGGCTGTCCGACGTTTCCTCAGCGCATATTGCTGGTGGGCCACAATCCCGGCCTGGAAGACTTGTTAATGGATTTGGTGGAAGGTGTGCAGCGGGACGATGATGGCAAACTGATGGCAACCGCAACCCTGGCAAGATTGCGATTACCGGACGACTGGCAGAATCTGCAAAGCCATTGCGCGCAATTGTTAAGCATTACCCGGTCAGCGAGTTTACATGCTGACGGCTAGGCGAAGAATGCAACTGGTTTCAACCCTGATTATGGCTAGTCCAGGTGATCTTTAGCAACGCCGCTACGTCCAGGTAGCGGCGGCAGTTAGCGAGCAACATCGCTGCTGCAGGGAAAACAGATGGTGCTGACCATTCTCAAGTTATTGCTGCATCAACGCGCAAAGCTGGTCTTCGAGATCGATTCTTTTCGCCAGATTTTCTCCTAATGTGGACAAATCCAGCTCCAGATCATCAATAAAACTATTGTTGTTGGCGGCATTCGCATATTTATCGTTAAACTGAACGGCCGCGTCAGTCGTTGCCGAAAATTCAGGATAAATATCTTTCGCAACTGACAGCACGCGCTCACGGCGCTCATTACCGGCCAGCAAACGTTCATAAATGCCAAAATGGCCGAGAGAAACGTAATCAATCAGCAGTTGGGAGAAACGGTTTAGCACCTTGTTGACTGTTGCATGCGAAGAAAATGGCTTTAATTCAGCAACATGACAATATAAAGACCAGACCTGATGTCTTTCATTTTGTAGCTCGGCTATCAGTTGAGAAGCCTGTTGCCTTCTTTCTGGTTGATTCTGGACTGCGGACATAAGCCCCCCTCTTTTTTATTTTGTTTGGCAGATTAAATTTAGGTCATTTACTAACAAACTTCAACAATTCACTAAAAAATATAGCATTTTTATCAGTTACCACCCTTTAGCTCAGCCGACTAATGCCTTGATGAAGTCACCTAAACCCTGCACATTGTTTATTTACACGGCATTGCCATGCGAAGCCAAACCGCTTGTTGCACATTTCAGTTTAAAGAAAGCTACCGCCATACAGCCTTTTGCCGTTTATATCAACGCTGAGATTTGCCTGACGGTAACCGGCCCGGGAAAAAGCGCAATGGCTGCCGGCATCGCTTATACACAAGCCCTGTTTGCTGCGTTGCCGCATCCGGTGCTTATGAATATTGGCATTGCAGGCCATAAAGATCACGCCCTGGGAAGGCTGTTCTTAATCGATAAAATTATTGACCGGGACAGCGGGAGAAACCATTATCCGCCACTGCTTTTCAAGCCGCCCTGCGCCAAAGGCAGCGTGCAAACGGCATCAATACCGCAGCTTGCATACGATCAGCCGCATCTGTACGACATGGAAGCCTCGGCTTTTTATGAAACCGCAAGCCGCTTCACTTCCGGCGAGCTCATCCAGTGTCTGAAAGTGATTTCCGATAATCAACTGTCACCCGCAATAAACCTGCAGCCTAAACAGGTTTCAGAATTAATAGCGGCGCATATCTCAAGCCTTGAAACCGTCATGACCAAGACAGCGGCACTGGCTGCAGTGCTTCATACAGCGGAGCCCCAACACTTCAAGCAGCTGATAAATGACTATCGCTTTAGTGTCAGTGAGCAACTGCAACTACAAAACCAGCTGGCGCGCTGGGCCGTTTTAACAGACGGCCAGGCGCTGAAACTTGAAGGCATGAGCTTCACCAAAGGCAAAGACGTGCTGTGCTGGCTGGAGCTGGAAATCAATAAAACAGATTTCTGTTTATAAAAAGAACCCAGCGTTCTTGCTGACGGCGACCATTCCAATATAGGCAAAACAGGCCATGGCGCCGGCAAATGCCAGCCATCGCAGCGTGCCCCGATTATGCATGACCACCACGCCTAAACCAACATAAGCCAGTAATGCGATTATTTTAGCTACAATCCAGCCGTATTCGGCGGACAGCCATTGTCCTTGAATAACCAGCGCGATACCGCTGACCAATAATAAGGTATCGATCACATGCGGCGCGATTTTGAGCGCTTTTTGTTTGAGTATTTCCGGCCGGGTTTCGGACAAAAGGACACGTCCGATAAAACTGAACAGCGACAGCATAATAAAAGTGAGGTGAAAAATTTTAAGCATTTTATTCTCGCAGAGTTTAAAGCGGTTGCTTCACATGAATTTAAGTCCCGGTTAAACCAGGAAACGGGTCAACTGCCGTTTACTTGAACCAACCAACCGATACGGCCTGGCTCATTATAATGTTTGTTGGTTCTCAATGGTTTTTTATCAACCCCCTTCGCTTCAGCTCGCATTATATGGCTGACGTACTAGGCTTATAGCGATGTAGCATGTTAGAATCTGCCGTTGTGTTGATGCTACAGTTTGTTGCTATACTGACCTATCGCCGACGACGGCGCGTAAACTGCGGCACTTTTGCCTGTTTAAATGGTCATTTGTTAGCAGTTATCTTCATATTATTACTGAGAAACTTAACGTAATGAACATTCGTACTTTAATCGCTGTTTCGATTGCATGCTTTGCCATGGCTGACGGCGCTCTTGCCACCACTTATTCCTGGCCGGAAAACCCCAATGACAACATCATCACTGAATATCCTGATGGTATCGCGGTAACGCAATCCCCTGAAGAAGAAACCTTGCTGGATGTGGCTCGCCGCTTTAATTTGGGGCAGGCCGAAGTGGTGCGCCTGAATCCGGATATTGACCGCTGGCATGTGAAAAAAAATGAAATTGTGTCTTTGCCGAACAGACGAATTTTGCCGGATTCGCCGCATAATGGCATTACCTTGAATATCGCTGAATACCGCATGTATTATTACCCGCCGGCGCAGCCCGGTATGCCGAGGGTGATTAAATCCTATGCCCATGGCATCGGCCGGCAAGACTGGCAAACGCCGTTGGGGATGACCAAAGTGGCAAAAAAAGTCAAGGATCCTTCATGGCATCCGCCAGAATCCATCCGGCGCGAACATGCGGCCATGGGCGACCCCCTGCCAGCTGTCGTGCCGCCCGGCCCGAATAACCCGCTGGGCGCTTATGCGCTGCATCTGGCTTTGCCAGGCGAATACCGGATACACGGCACCGATATAGACAAAATCTTTGGCATCGGGATGCAGATTACGCACGGCTGTGTGCGTATGTATCCTGAAGATATTGAAGAGCTATACAATATGGTTCCTGTCGGTACACCGGTCTATATCGTCAAGCAGCAGATCAAGGTGGGCTGGTTGAACAACAAACTGTATGTTGAGGTGCATCCTGATCTGGAGAACGAGGAAACAACGCTGGAAGAGCGCATGGCCCAAGCCATGACGCTTATGGAAAAAGCCAATAATATGGAAATGCCGGCTTTTGACCAACAGGCTCTAACCGATGTGCTGAAAGCGCAGGATGGTGTGCCTGCACCGGTCTATGAACGTTTCCCGCCTCTGGAAGAAGTCATGCCAACCAGCGCATCAGCTGCTGCAACAGGGCCTGTGTCAACAGCAGCGCCGGCCTCAGCTCCCTCGAGCCAGGGCTCGCCCGGTTATTACCGCGGGCCGCAGCCTAGCAGACCGGTTCCGGTCCCACCAGCTTACTAGTCAGCTTTCACAGAATGCAGCATTGGCGGCCAAACGGCCGCCATCCATGCTTCCAAGCGAATTATTCAGCCCGCAGCGCCTGTAACGGCTCCAGCGCAGCAGCTCTAATGGCCGGCAATACACCGGTGGCAATGCCGATCAGCAAAGACAATACAAATGCCGTTGCAATATAGGCCCAGGCCAATTGCACCGGCAATGCCGGCAGAACTGCGCCGACAAACTGCACCACCGTAATGCCTGCCATGACGCCGATCAAGCCGCCTGCTGCGCTCAGGGCGAGCGCTTCGAACAAAAACAGCTGAAAGATAGTGCGCCGTTTTGCACCTATCGCCCGCAGCAAACCAATTTCAGAAATTCTTTCAGAAACGGCAATAGTCATAATTGTAAATATGCCGACCGAGCCAACCAATAAAGAAATTCCGCCCAAGGCGGCCACCGCCAGAGTCAGAATATTCAAAATAGAATCCATCTTTTCAAGCATCTGATTTTGGGTGACGATGCTGAAATCTTCCCTGCCATGCCGGGCAATCAACTTATTTTTAATGGCTTTCTCGACTTGCTTGACAGCTGCATTGCTCCTGTACAGCAGATCGATTTCCATCAGGCTTTCCCGGTTGAACATCTCCAGCGCCTTGGCAACCGGTATGTAAATAGTGTCGTCCATGTCAAAACCCAACATCTGACCCTTCTTTTCCATGACCCCGATCACCCGGTAACGGTCGCTGCCAATTCTGACTCGCTTACCCAAAGGGCTGCTTGCGGCAAATAATTCAGCCGCCAATTTATCCCCCAATACTGCAAAAGCCCTGGGACTGTTCCTTTCTCCGGCAGGCAAAAAACGCCCGCTCGCGACTTTTATTTTCCACACCTCCGGGACTGCCGCACCCACACCGAAGACAATCGAGCGCCGCTGTTTGCTCCCCGCCTCGATACGGGCATTGCCTTGAACCAGCGGCACGGAGGCAATAATATTTTCCAGTTTATCCAGACTGTCCGCATCGTCCAGCGTCAGAGGCCTGACGGTACTGATGGTAGAACCGGATATGCCAAAGGTCGTGGTTTTACCGGGAAATACCGCAATCAGATTGGTGCCGAACTGGGTAAATTCTGACAACACGAAAACATGGATGCCGCGGCCTATCGAAGTCAAAATGACAACTGCAGCAATGCCGATAATGAGCCCCAGCACGGTCAGTCCTGAGCGCATTTTATGGCTGATAAGGGTGCGTAATGATAATAAAATTAAATCGGCGACATGCATTATCTCTTGCCCAAGGCCGCAACCGGATCCAGCCGTGCCGCTTTCCTGGCCGGCAACACGCCGAACACCAGGCCGGTAAACAAAGCCACTCCCAGAGCGGCAAACACCGCCCACAGCGGCAGTTGAAAGGGAAATTCAGGATAAGCCGCCTGCAAAGCCGTCAGACCCATGCGTCCTAGTGCCACGCCCAGCATTGCGCCGGCCAGCGATAACATCAAGGCTTCCATTAAAAACAGGCTGTGTATCTGGCTTTTGGTAGCGCCCAGTGCTTTCAGCAGGCCGATCTCAGCGGTTCGTTGGGTAACGCTCACCAGCATCACATTCATCACCAGCACCCCGGCAACCGCCAGACTGATGCCGGCAATGCTGGTTACCGTCAGAGTCAGCGCCGTTAATATCTTGTCGAAGGTACTGACCACACTATCCTGGGTAATCAACGTGACATCATCTTCGCCTTCATGACGGGCCATGATAATACGCCTGATGTCATCGGCGGCCTTGACCATATCCTGCTGGGATTTGGTTTCCACCACAACCCGGAACAATGAACTGGTATTGAAGAGTGCTTGCGCGGCGGCGACCGGAATAATGACGATTTCGTCAAAATCAGTGCCGATGGACTGGCCCTTCGATGCCAATATGCCAATCACCCGAAAACGCCGGTCATTGATGCGCAGCCATTGACCGAGGGCGGCTTGCTTGGGAAATAATTGCTCGCGGACGATTTGGCCAATGACACAGACTGACAGTGCTTTGTCGGCCTCGATTTTCGGCAGAAACCGGCCCTGCGCCATGGTCAAATGACGAATCCTGAGCAAGTCCGAAGTCGATCCCAGAATATTGGTTTCGCGCTCCAGACCCAGACTGGAAACCGGCGCCGCACCGACCGTGATCGGTGCAATCGCGGCAATATGATGGCTCCTGAGCAGAGCCTGGGCGTCGGCCAGCGTTAAATCCCGGGGCGTTTCGCCAAATATCGGCGGCGCCCCGCCAGTAGTTTCTGTGCGCCCCGGCAACACAATCACCAGATGCGTACCCAGCGCTGCAAATTCCTGCACGACATAATTGCGGGCGCTTTCGCCCAATGCCGTCAATACCGTCACCGCCGCCACGCCGATGCTCATGGCCAGAATAATCAGCGTGGCACGCAAGCGCTGCATGCGGATAGCCGCAAAAGCCAGGGTTAAGGTGTCTTTAAGCAGCATGCACGATCTGTCCGTCGACAATCCGGATCTGCCGCTTGGCTCTATCACCAATGCCCTGATCGTGGGTAATAATCATCAGCGTGACACCCTGCTGATTCAGGGTTTCCAGCAGCTCGATGATTTCGCCGCCGGATTTGCTGTCGAGATTGCCGGTAGGCTCGTCGGCCAAGACAATTTCCGGCCGCATGATCATGGCGCGGGCAATGGCAACTCGCTGCAACTGCCCGCCGGAAAGCTGATCCGGCCGGTGCTGGGCCCGATCCTGCAGATTAACCGAGATGAGCGCCTGCTGCACCCGCTGTTTACGTTCTTTACCCGCGATACCGGCCAGTATCATCGGCATTTCAATATTTTCAGACGCCGATAAACGCGGAATCAAATGAAAGAACTGAAACACAAAGCCGATATTTTGGCTGCGGACTTGCGCCAGTTCATCGTCAGTCAACTGCGTCACATCCTGCTCATTGAGCCGGTAGCGGCCGGATGAAGGCTTATCCAGCAGGGCGATGACGTTGAACAACGTCGATTTGCCGGAACCCGACGGCCCCATCACGGACACATATTCGCCTTTTTTGATGGACAAATTGATGCCATTCAAGGCATGTACCGTTTGTTCACCCACCTGAAAATAGCGATGTATGCTGGTTAGTTCGATCACGGCTGTACACGGGCATACGCACCGGCTACCACGCCCTCGCGGCCCAAAGAGAGCACCACTTTATCGCCGGCATGCAGGCCTTCTAACACTTCCACTGTATTCCAGTTGGCAAGGCCAGGCTTGAAGCTGCGCTGTTCCAGCAAGCCATCGGCGCGCATCAGCAAGACCTGATTATTTTCCAGCACCGCCTCGGCAGGCACTCTGAGAGCTTGCGGCCTGCTGGCCAGCAAGACTTCAATATCGGCGCTGTAACCCGGCAATAATGCCTTCAGGTCTTGCGGGTCGGTCAATTTCACTTCAACCTCAACCGTGCGCGCCTGCTTTTCTTTTTCCTGCACATAGGGTGCAATCCGGCTGACCGTTCCCGAGCAGCGCTTTTCGCTAAAGGCATCCAGCGATACGCAGGCGGTCATGCCGGTTTTTATCTGCGGCGCATCGACTTCGTCAATGGGCGCAGATACATACAAACAGCTGACATCGAGTAAATCGATAGCGGGCAAAGTCGGAATGCCGGGCGGCGAGGGTGTAACAAATTCGCCCAGTTCGGCATTGATTTCAGCAACGGTGCCATCAAAAGGCGCATAAACCAGGGTGCGCTCAATCGAAGCCCTGACCACCTCGAGATTAGCCTGGCTGACCGCGACTGTCGCGCGCGAGGCGCTGCATAAAGCCCGCTTGGCGGCGGCTTCGGTGACTTTAATATCGACCTGCTCTTCGGAAACGACATGATTGTATTGTTGCAAACGGGTCATTCGCTCCGCTTCACGTTCCGCACCCCCGGCCAAAACACAGGCTTGCTCGGCCGACGCTTGATTGGCCTTGATCTGGGCTTCCTGCAATATGAGCTGCGCTTTCAGGTCTGTATTCCATACTTCCAGTAACAATTGATGTTGTTTAACGCTATCACCCTCTTTAACGTGCAGCGCGGCTACTTGTCCGCCTGTCGCCGGCGCCAGAAAGGCGCGCCGGCAAGCTTTGATGGTGCCAACCCTGGTATTTGACACGGTGGCGTTAACCTCGCCTTTTTCTACGCTATAAACTTCAACTAGCACACGCTTGGGGCGTTGCAATGCATAATATCCGGCGCCAATGGCGGCAATGGCAATTATGAGGATGGCTATTTTTTTATTCATGCACTGACGGTTGAACCTTTCGCTGGTGAATTGTCATCAATATAGCGCCTTTCTGTACGAATTTGCAGCATTATCATTACCCTCAAATCAGCCTATACTGTCAATAAGCGGTATAATTCCACATCATTTATTAGCCATAACACTGCATGCCGGATACTCGCCCCTTTTTGTTACCTACAAAATCATCCTGGCTGGCCGCGCTTCTCTGTCTGGCGGCTTTTGTATTGCCGGTATCCGCCCAAGCCCTTGAACAGGTCGCTTTACAACTTAAATTCCTGCATGCCTTCCAGTTTGCAGGCTACTACGCCGCCCAGGAAAAGGGCTTTTACGCTCAGGAAGGTCTTGATGTAGACATTCGTGAGCGCATTCAGGGCATCAATAACGTTGAACAAGTACTCAAGGGGGAGGCCCAATATGGCGTGGCGGATAGCGGCCTGTTGCAGGACAGGCTCAACGGCAAACCGGTGGTCGTGCTGGCCTCCATATTTCAACATAACCCGCTGGTTTACTTCACGCTACAGAGCTCAGGCATTGTCAGCCCGTATGAACTGACCGGTAAGCGGGTCATGGATGATTTCAATAATGACTCGCCGTTGCTGGCCATGTTCTACGAGACCAACATCGCTCTCGACAGTATCAAGCGCGTCAAACACTCCTTTAACTATGACGATTTAATTAACCACAAGGTAGACGCCATCTCAGGCTACCTTACCGACGAAGTCCACTATTACCAAGAAAAAGGCATAAAGATTAACATCATTGATCCGCGCAACTATGGCGTGGATTTCCTCGGCGACAATCTGTTTACGACAGAACAGGAACTGCGCCAGAACCCTGAGCGCGCGCAACGCTTCTTACGTGCGTCCCTTAAAGGCTGGAGTTATGCGCTCCAGCAGCCGGAAGAACTGATCCAAATCATTCTCGCCAAATACAATCCCGGCAATCGGCTGTCACTAGATCACCTGCGCTTTGAGGCCCGGGAAACTGCCAAAATGATTCTTGCCGGGACAATTCCGCTGGGTACGACCGACCTCAAGCGTTTCCAGCGTATCGCCGAAACCTACCAGAAAATGGGGCTGGTCAGCTCAAAGGCGAATTGGGAGGGTTTTATTGTTGGCCCTAAAAAAGCCGCCACGCTCAATTTAAGCGAGGCCGAGAAGGCCTGGTTAGCAGCGCATCCGCTTGTCCGCGTCGGTATAGATCCGGAATTTGCGCCTCACGAATGGGTGGACGCGAACGGCGAGCATATCGGCTTAACCGCCGATTATATAAGACTGCTTGAACAATGTCTGGGGGTAAAATTTGAAGCCATCGTCGATAAATCCTGGCCGTCCATTTTGGCAATGGCGAAACGCGGCGAACTCGACATGCTTTCCGATGTTAATAAGACTCCGGACCGCGAGCGCTACCTGCTGTTCACGGAGCCCTATATCAGCTATCCGGTTATCATCATTGACCAAGGAAACAGTGGTTTTACCGGGAAATTAAAGCGCCTGAACGGTAAACGCGTGACCGTGGAAGAAGGTTATTTCATGCAGGAAACGCTGGCACGCGACTATCCCGGCATTCAATTGGTGCCTGCCAAAAATATTCAGGATGCACTCAATAAGGTGCGCAGCGGCGACGCCGATGCCTATGTCGGTGATGCAGCCACCTCCAGCTATGCCGTCAAACGAGAGGGATTTCTCGAGCTGCAGTTTGCGGGCGACACCGAATACCGCAGCGAGCACAGAATGGCCGCGACCACGGCCAATCCGGAACTGGTCAGCCTGATTGCCAAAGTCTTAAACGATATACCGCAAGCCGAAAAGGAAAGCATTGAGAACCGCTGGCTAAACATACAGGCAGATACCGGCGTCAAGACTAAAACCCTGTTTAAATATGCCTTCCCAATGCTGCTGTTGTTCATTTTAATTATCAGCTGGAATACGCACCTGCGCCATGAAATGCGCAAGCGCCAAAAAATTGAACTGGAGTTGCGTAAGAATGAAAACAATTTGCGCATGGCGGCGAGCGTTTTTGCCAATACTCAGGAAGGGATTCTGATTACCGACAAGAACAGCAACATCATCGACATCAATAATGCTTTCTGCAAAATCACCGGCTACTCCCGCAAAGAAGTGCTTGGTAAAAATCCCAAGCTGTTTAAATCGGGGCTTCAGAACCAGGAACTCTATACGGCGATGTGGCAGAGCATCAACGCGCAAGGCTACTGGAGTGGCGAGCTCTGGAATCGCAGAAAGAATGGCGATCTATTTGCCGAATGGATAACAATCTCTGCCGTTTATAATACCAAGGGCAAGGTTTCACATTATATCGGCACCTTCACCGACATCACTCAAATTAAAGAGCACGAACTACAACTGGAGCGCATTGCGCACTATGACCCTTTGACCGGCATACCCAACCGGGTTTTGTTGGCCGACCGCATGCAGCAGGCCATTGCCCAAAGCAAGCGCGAAAATACCTATCTGGCCGTCGGTTATCTTGACCTGGATGGATTTAAGCCGGTTAATGACCGCTTTGGCCATGAAACCGGCGACCTGATGCTGATTGAAATTGCCCATCGCATCAAGAGTACCCTGCGCGAGGGCGATACCATTGCCCGCCTGGGCGGCGATGAATTTGTGTTTCTGTTGCTCGGTTTGGCAAGGCCTGAAGAATGTGAACTTACCTTGCACCGTCTGCTCGATGTAATCAATGCGCCTGTTGCGCTGGCGGACCAAGCTGTCACCGTGTCTGCCAGCATAGGCATCAGCATCTTTCCTGTCGACAATACCGACCCGGACACCTTATTAAGACATGCCGATCAGGCTATGTATCAGTGCAAGCAGGCCGGCAAAAACCGTTTTCACATTTACGATCCGGAACTTGATCGTCAGCTGCATTCGCAGCGAACGGCTCTTGACCGCATTGAAAAGGCCATTGCCCTTCAGGAGTTTGAACTGTTTTATCAGCCCAAAGTGGACATGCACAAAGGACAGGTGCTCGGCGCAGAAGCGCTGATCCGCTGGCGAGATCCAGAGCGCGGCCTGATCATTCCGGAAGAATTTCTTCCGCTGCTGGTGGGCAATGAACTGGCAGTCAAACTCGATACCTGGGTCATTGACACAGCCCTGCAGCAAATGCAGGCCTGGCTGGCAGATGACTTATTGCTTCGGGTCAGCGTCAATATTTTTGCGCGCACGCTGCACTCGGCCGATTTTGTCATGCACTTGCAAGCCATCTTGGAACGCTACCCCGAAGTGAATCCAGCGAATTTTGAAATGGAAATCCTGGAAACCGAAGCCCTGGAAGACTCGACTCATATCTCCCAAATTATTCGAGACTGCCAAAAACTGGGTATCCAGTTTGCGCTGGATGATTTCGGCACCGGCTATTCATCATTAACTTACTTAAGGCGTCTGCCGGCACAAACACTCAAGATTGACCGCTCCTTTGTGCGCAATATGCTGGAAGATGCCGAAGATTACGCCATCGTGCAGAGCGTCATCGGTCTGGCGCAGTCCTTCCATCGTCATGTCATTGCCGAGGGCGTGGAATCTGTCCAGCACGGCATCGCACTTTTAGAGCTGGGCTGTAAGCATGCCCAGGGTGCCGGGATCGCCAAACCCATGCCCGCCGATGCTATTCCTGCGTGGATAACAGCCTGGGAAGTGCCGGCAGAATGGAAAAAAGTCGTGCCGCCTGAAAAAATATAAAGTCCATCCCAAATGTATATGTATGGATTTCGTTTATTGTTCCACATGGATAATTTGCTAAGCTATCGGTTTTCAGCTCCTGACCCACTGACATGATTTACACTGAAGCGTTTTTTACCCAGACCAGACATCTGATTGCCGCTGGCCGCTTTATCGATCAGAAAGGCTGGGTGCCGGCAACCAGCGGTAATTTTTCGGCGCGTCTGCCGGATGGCCGCATTGCCATAACCGTGTCCGGCAAACACAAGGGCCACTTAGAAGCAGACGACATCATGCTGATTGATGCGCAAGGGCATGCCCTGGACGGCAAGAAACCGTCTGCGGAAACCCTGCTGCACACCTCTTTATACCGGCGCTTTCCCGATGCGCAAGCGGTGCTGCATCCGCATTCAGTGAACGCCACGCTGATTTCAAAGCTGTTTGCGGACGAGATCGTCCTTGAAGATTATGAGTTGCTAAAGGCCTTCAGCGGCATAGACACGCATGAAAGCCGCATCGTTGATTCCGATATTTCCTAATGATCAGAACATTCCACGGCTGGCTGAAAAAGTCGAACAGTATCTGGATCAGCACGGTGCAATACAAGCTTATCTTATTGCCGGGCACGGTTTGTATACCTGGGGCGCCAGCGTGAAAGAGGCGCTGCGGCATCTTGAAGCACTGGAATTTTTATTTGATTGTGAACTACGACTGCATGGAGTCAAAAATCGATGAGCGCATTAACCATTTATCCCGAACATCAGCCTCAACACGGCGAGCACTTCAGCGATTTTGCCGCCATAAAAAGCCAGCTCGACGGCATAGGCGTGCAATTTGAGCGCTGGACGGCTAGCCGCCCACTGTCAGCAGATGCCGGCCAGGATACTATCATCGAGGCTTACCAGGATTCCATTAACCGTCTCAAAGACCAATACGGTTTTAAATCGGTCGACGTAGTCAGCCTGAACCCGGATCATCCCGAAAAAGTGCAATTCCGGCAAAAATTTCTTGCCGAACATATTCATGAAGATTTTGAAGTGCGTTTTTTTATCGAGGGCAGCGGACTGTTTTATTTGCATGTCGGCGATAAAGTCTATGCCGTGTTATGCGCACAAGGTGATTTAATCAGCGTTCCGGCCAATACCACGCACTGGTTTGACATGGGCGAAAATCCGCGTTTTAAATGTATTCGCCTGTTCACCACCGCGGAAGGCTGGGTCGCCCGATTTACCGGCAGCGATATCGCCAAAAGCTTCCCAACGTTTGACCAATATGTAGCCGCACTATGACGGTTAAAGCGATCGTCACCGATATTGAAGGTACGACCTCGTCGCTGTCTTTCGTCAAGGACGTGCTGTTTCCGTATGCCCGCGCGCATCTGGCGGACTTTGTCCGTGCTCATGCCGGCACGCCGGAAGTGTCGGCCTTGCTGGAAGATGCCCGCAAAGAGGCTGGCAAAAATCTGGAGCTGGAGCCCTTGATTGATCAATTTATCCAGTGGCTGGACGAAGATAAAAAAGTGACTCCTTTAAAGTCCCTGCAAGGCTTGATCTGGGAAGCCGGTTACCGGCAGGCTGATTTCACAAGCCACATTTATCAGGATGCGGCAGAAAAACTTAAAGCTTGGAAAGCACAGGGACTGGCTTTATATGTCTATTCCTCGGGCTCGGTCCACGCGCAAAAACTGTTATTCGGGCATAGCGACTATGGCGATTTAACACCGTTGTTTTCCGGTTACTTTGACACCCATATCGGCGGCAAACGGGACAAAACCTCGTATGACAATATCGCCCAGCAATTGGCTATTCCGCCCGAGCAGCTGCTGTTTTTATCCGATATTCAGGAAGAACTGGATGCGGCAAAGGCCGCAGGTTTTCAGACGTTCTGGCTAACCCGCGAGCACACGCCCGATCCACAGGCCACACACCAGCAAGTCGGCAGTTTTGAACAGATCTGTTTTTGATCAGGGTAGTGGCTCCATTATTAACGATTCAATAAAGAGGTTTCCGCTATGGCATTACCCCGGCAAAAACCTGCAACTTATGAAGATTTGCTAGCCGTCCCCGATCTGTTGCTGGCGGAAATCATCAATGGCACTCTCTATACACAGCCTCGCCCTGCGCCGCGCCATGCGCGAGCATCATCGTCATTGGGTGATGAGCTCGTCAGCCCGTTTGATAAAGGTCGCGGCGGCCCTGGCGGCTGGTGGATATTGGATGAGCCGGAATTGCATTTAGACATGGATATTCTAGTGCCCGATTTAGCGGGCTGGCGTCGTGAGCGTATGCCCAAATTACCAGAAGGCGCTTTTTTTGAGCTGGCGCCAGACTGGGTTTGTGAGGTGTTATCGCCCGCCACGGCAGGGCAAGACCGGGTGTTGAAAATGCCGATTTACGCCGGCCACGGGGTCCAGTATATCTGGCTGGTAGAGCCCATTTTGCGCACACTGGAGGTGTTTAAAAACAGGCCGGATGGCTGGCTGTTATTAGGGGCGTTTGAGAACGATGCGGCTGTTTCGATCGCGCCTTTTGATGCGATTACCTTCAATCTCGGCATGTTGTGGGCTGATTGATAAACCTGGAAGGCATTTTGCCACGAAGAACACTAAGTCAAATCAACGATTTACCCTGGCCACGGTAAAAAAAGACATATTCCCCTAAAGATGAGTACCGGAATCCCGTTTGTCGCGGCGAGCAGCGGAGCTTTTAACAGGATCATCCCGTTTGGGGCGAGGCATGGATGCCACGGATTGCCAAATGAGACAGGAGTCTATTTTGGCAAGCTCTGTTAAAAGCGAAGAGCGTAAAGAAGCAGCTACAACCGGGTCACCTTTTCTTTGGATACTTTCTTTTGGCTAAGCAAAAGAAAGTATCTCGCCTTCAGGCGCGAGAACCCGTTTGCAAAAAAGCCGCGCTATCACCTTCCATAATAATCCAAATACCATTGCACAAAGCGCTGCACCCCGATTTCTATGGAAGTGCTGGGCTGGTAACCGACATCGTGCACCAATGCTTCGACATCGGCATAGGTATCAGGCACATCGCCGGGCTGCATCGGCAGCAGCTGTTTTTCTACGGTTTTGCCGAGATTTTTTTCCATTAAATCAATAAATGTCATTAACTCCACCGGCTGTTGATTGCCGATGTTATAAATGCGCCACGGCGCCTTGCTGGTTGCAGGATCGGGCTGTTTGCCGTCCCAGTCCGGATTGGCCTCTGCCACTTTGTCCAGGGTTTTAATGACGCCTTCGACAATATCATCAATGTAGGTGAAATCGCGCCGGTGCCTGCCATAGTTAAAGACTTTCAGCGGCTGGCCAGCCATGATGGCCTTGGCGAAAATGATCGGCGACATATCCGGCCGCCCCCATGGACCGTAAACGGTAAAAAAACGCAGGCCTGTAGTGGGCAGCCGATAAAGATGGCTGTAGGTATGCGCCATGAGTTCGTTGGCCTTTTTGGAGGCCGCATACAGACTCAGCGGATGATCCACATTGTCATGCACGGAAAAAGGCATAGATTCATTGGCGCCGTAAACCGAGCTGCTGGAGGCGTACACCAGATGTTCCACGTTATGATGACGGCAGCCTTCAAGAATATTGGTAAAACCGACGATATTGCTGTCGATATAGGCGCGCGGATTTTCTAGGGAGTACCTGACGCCGGCCTGTGCTGCCAAATTGACGACGCGCTGCGGCTGGTGTTTTTTGAATAGCTGCTCCATTGCCTCCCGATCGGCAAGGTCGGCTTTGATATGGGTATAGGCGGCATGATCCTGAATGCGCGCCAGCCGCGCCAATTTCAGATTGACATCGTAATAATCGTTATGATTATCCACGCCTACGACTTCATCGCCGCGTTCCAGTAGTGTTAACGCCAGTTGATTACCGATAAATCCGGCCGACCCGGTGACTAGTAGTTTCATGCCCTGCCTGCTGTTTTGGGTTTCAGGGCTGCTGTCCGCCCACCGGGTATTTTATTTTCAGATGGACAGCCATATCAAGCGGTCATTGCTATGACTGTCCAAGCCACCATCAGGATTGAGAACAGCGCGGCCCTATTGCTACCTTAAGCCCGAATCTGCAATACACCTGCAAGCAGCTGAGCGACTACATGGATGTGACGCAATGTCGAAGAAAGACAGGAGCCCAGCTGCAGAAATGAGAGCTTCGCGTTATATTTTTCACAGGTGATTGTCGTTTTAACATTGCTGAATGAGGTTGCGAGAGGTGTTTTAGCCGCGACTGTGCTGGCGACAGCACCGCCCACGGATACGAAAATTTGATGGGCGATGAGGATAACTAGAAGTTCTTGGCGCGGCATCGTGTTAAAATCATGCGATAAATAACGATTACAGTAGGCAAACATGAAAGCAAATATTGGTTTAATCGGTCTGGCGGTAATGGGACAAAACCTGGTTCTTAACATGAACGATCACGGTTTCAAGGTGGCGGTATTTAACCGTACCACCAGCAAAGTGGATGAATTTCTGGACGGCCCGGCTAAAGACACCCACGTTATCGGCACCCATTCTTTACAAGAACTGGTGGACAGCCTGGAATCGCCGCGCAAGATCATGCTGATGGTGAAAGCCGGTACGGTGGTTGACCAATACATTGACGACCTGCTGCCTTTGCTGTCAGCGGGCGATATTATTATCGATGGCGGCAATTCACTGTTCACCGACACCAATCGCCGCACGCAATATCTGCAAGAAAAAGGCCTGCTCTATATCGGCACCGGGGTCTCCGGCGGCGAGGAAGGCGCAAGACATGGGCCATCGATTATGCCCGGCGGCAACAAAGCAGCCTGGACAGCAGTAAAACCCATCTTTCAGGCTATCAGCGCGCATGTCAACGGCGATCCCTGCTGCGAATGGGTGGGCGATAACGGCGCTGGTCACTATGTGAAAATGGTGCATAACGGCATCGAATACGGCGACATGCAGCTGATCTGCGAAGCCTATCAACTGTTATCAGAAGGCCTGGGTTTAAGCACCGACGAGATGCAAGCCATCTTTTCCGAATGGAATCAGGGCGAATTAAGCTCGTATCTGATTGAAATCACCGCGAACATCCTGGCCTATAAAGAAGACAATGGCCAGCCCCTGCTGAACAGCATTCTGGATACCGCCGGCCAAAAAGGCACCGGCAAATGGACCGGCATCAATGCGCTGGACTTGGGCATTCCCTTGACCCTGATCGGCGAATCGGTTTTCGCCCGCTGCCTGTCCGCGCAAAAAGACGAGCGCGTAACAGCATCGAAAGTACTGCCCAAACATACGCAAACCTTTAGCGGCGACAAACAAGCCATGATTCAGGCGATCCGGCAAGCCTTGTATGCCTCCAAAATTATTTCTTATGCCCAGGGTTTCCGGCTGATGCGCGAAGCTTCCAAAGAATACAAGCTGGCGCTGAACTACGGCGATATTGCCCTGATGTGGCGCGGCGGCTGCATTATTCGCAGCCAGTTCCTGAATGACATCAAACAGGCTTACGAGCAAAATCCAGAACTGGAAAACCTGCTGCTGGCCGATTTCTTTGTCAACGCCATGAAGCAGGCCGAGGCAGGCTGGCGTCAAGCGGTCATCATGGGCATACAATTGGGCATTCCAACGCCGGCATTTTCATCGGCACTGGCTTACTACGACGGCTACCGCACCGAAAGACTGCCCGCCAATCTGCTGCAAGCACAGCGGGATTATTTCGGCGCGCATTCTTACGAACGCACAGACCGGCCCAGAGGCGAGTTTTTTCATACCGACTGGACGGGCCACGGCGGCAAAACAGCATCGACAACCTATACCGTATAAACCGTCGCCGTGGGACAGGCCACAACCTTTCTCACGGCCGCCCGGAGCTCAGCGGTCACAGATGGAATAAACACCACACCTAATTTTTTTAAGCATTTATGAAAGCCGAACCTTGTACCTACGTTATTTTTGGCGCTACGGGCAATCTGTCCCGTATTAAGCTCATGCCATCATTGTATTATCTTGATGTCGAGGGTCGCTTACCCGAAGGCGCTCATATTCTGGCCATCGGCCGCCGGCCCTGGGATCAGAAAAAATGGCTGGAAGAAGTCCGGGACATGATCCAAGCCAAAGCCGGCAGTGATTTTAATGAAGCCGTTTTCCAGCGCTTCAGCGCACGCCTGTTTTATCATCGCGGCGATTTGCAAAGCGAGCAATGTTATAGCGAATTGGCTGACCGGCTTAATAAAGATAATCGCTTCCCGAAAAACTTCGCCTTTTATCTGTCTATTGCACCGCAGGATTTCGGCATCGTCATGGAACTGCTGAGCAAGCAACAGCTGTTTGATGAAGAATACGGCTGGCGCCGGGTGATTATAGAAAAACCCTTTGGTTATGATCTGGACAGCGCCCAGGCCTTGCAAAAGCGCATCAGCCAATACTTAAAGGAAGAACAGATTTATCGCATCGACCATTATCTGGGCAAGGGCACCGTGCAAAACGTACTGGTATTCCGTTTCGCCAATGTCATGCTGGAACCGTTATGGAACCGGCATTACATCGACCATATTCAAATCACCCATTCGGAAGAACTCGGCATCGGCACGCGCGGCGATTACTATAACAGCGCCGGCGCCATGCGCGACATGCTGCAAAGCCATCTTCTGCAATTGATGACCCTGGTTGCCATGGAACCGCCGGTATCCATGGAAGCGGAATCCTTGCGCGATGAAAAGGTCAAGGTTTTAAAATCCATACGCCCTATTCCTAAAGAAGCCGTCCATGCCCACGCCTTTCGCGCTCAATATACCCAGGGCCGCATCAATGGCGAAAACGTTAAGGGCTATTTGCAGGAAGACCATATCCCCGCCAACAGCATTACCGAGACCTATGCCGCCCTTAAGCTTTATATCGACAACTGGCGCTGGCGCGGCGTGCCTTTTTATCTGCGTACCGGTAAACGCATGGCCAAAGGGCAATCGGCGATTTCGATCTGTTTCCGTCATCCGCCCTTGCAGTTCTTTCGCGACACCCAGATTCAGTGCATGAACCCCAACTGGGTGTTATTAGGCATCCAGCCGGAAGAATGCATTCGTATTGAAATGACGGTGAAAGAACCCGGACTGGCCATGCGTACCCGCGCCAGCAGTCTGGATGCCAGCTTCCGCCAGCAGGACGAAAAAGCCACCGATGCCTATGAGGACTTGTTGCTGGACGTCATGGAAGGCGACCGCTCGCTGTTCCTGCGCTTCGACGAAGTCGAATACGCCTGGCGCATTGTGGATCCGATCCTGCAAACCTGGGCGATTGAACGTGATCACATTGCCACTTATCCGGCCGGTTCCTGGGGCCCTACCGATTGCCGCCGCCTGTTTGATAAAGAAAGCCATGCCTGGCGCAGCTCATTAACCCCCGAGGAGTGTAAATATGCAGAATAAACAACGCTGGCATTGCCTGGATACCGTCGAGCAGGTCGCCGAAGCCGCCAGCCGCCAGATTCTTGCCGCTGCGGAACGCGCCATTTCAGAAAATGGCCGTTTCAAACTGGTGCTGGCCGGCGGCACTACGCCAGAAAAAGTGTATCAACTGCTGGCCCAGGCCCATGCAGACTGGTCGAAGTGGACTATCTATTATGGCGATGAACGCTGCCTGCCCGCCGATCATGCCGATCGAAACAGCATGCTGGCAGAGCGCGCCTTGTTGAACAAAGTCAGCATTCCTGCCGAACAAATATTTACCATCCCAGCCGAACTCGGCCCGGAAACAGGCGCCAAACAGTATCGGCAAGCAGTTGCCGATGCGCTGCCGTTCGATATGGTATTGCTGGGCATGGGCGAGGACGGCCATACCGCCAGCCTGTTTCCTGGACATCAGCATGATCAGGAAGAATTGACCCACGCGGTTTACAACTCGCCCAAACCGCCGCCGGAACGCGTCTCCATCAGCGCCAAGGCCCTAAGCAACACGCGCGAACTTATCTTCCTGGTTACCGGGGCGAACAAACAGGAGCCGGTAAAAAACTGGCGCCTGGGCCATGAGCTGCCGGTGGCTGCTATCAAACCCGAAAATGCTGTCGATATTTATACTGATAGCGCTGCGTATTGTCCCTGATCCGTGACCTCCAGCCTGTAGAAGATGAACAGGCTGGCTGGTAATTATCAATTGCTCAATCCCCCTGTTTTTGTAATAAAATAACCATCCCCTTAATTTTGGCTCATCGCACACAGCACTGCCTTAACCAGGGACACTAAAAAAGCTATGCCGTAGGCAATCCGCACAAGTTGCACGCCTAACCATCACCATAGCAAATCAGCATCTGTTGTTTCAGCTTGATCCGCCCAATGAGGGGGCGATGGAACAGCAGTATTTAATAATTATAACGATAAGGTCAGTATTATGTGTTGGAGTGGTGAAGCGTCGGGCGTATTAGCCGTCGCAGGTCTTAGTACCGCAGCGTTTGTTGCAATTAAACAAGGCGAATCCAAAGAGCTTTGGATTCCGTTAACCTATTTTGCCTTAATGGAATTATTACAGGCAGTAACGTACGTCTATATCGATTTATGTGATAACCCGAATAATCAGATACTCACGCTGTTTGGCTATTTACACGTCGCATTCCAGCCATTTTTTGTGAATATGGTCGCCATGTATTTCATACCGGAAAGCGTCAAACTTAAAATCAGAACCACGGTTTACACGATATGCGCGATCGGCTCGGTCGCGATGTTGGTTAAGATGTATCCATTTGGCTGGGCCGGCACCTGCGTCCAAGGTGTGGAAGGGTTTTGTGGGCCATCGGTGTGTTCGGTATCCGGCTCATGGCATATTGCCTGGCAAATGCCTTTAAACGGCCTGCTATCAGGACACATCCCCTGGCTGTTCGGTTTTGACTGGGGACTGCATGCGATCACTTATATTCTGGTCGCTTTTTATATGCCGGTCATCTATGGCTCCTGGCGTTTCGTCGGCTTCCACTACCTGATCGGTCCCTGGATTTCCGATGTGACCACCACAGATCCTAACGAATATGCCGCAGTATGGTGCCTGTTTTCGATAGCATTGTGCGTATCAGTTATAAAATCTCCGATCAGAAAATATCTGCACGTTAAAAAATGGCTTTTTTATAAGCCACAGATTAGCGATTCCTTGTAGGCTCAACATAAAAGCCCCATAGGCATAAAACCACGAAGTTCACGAAGAAAAACCAAGCTAAAAATTTCGTGCTCTTCGTGTCTTCGTGGTTGATCAGGCAATCAGCCTGCATTCGTAGCTTGGTTGAATTTACGGGCTTTCTGCTTAAGTTGATGCTGCTGGGCTTGGCAGATCAGGTCTGGACGATTGACTTCAAGCCAGGCAGCACTGGTTGCGGCCCTGTTGTTTGGCTTGGTAAAGCGCCTGATCCGCGCGTTCAAAGGCTGTTTCAGGGCTGTCACCCTCGGCAAATTCGGTAATGCCGCAGGAAATGGTGATGGAAATGGCATTGCCCCCCGAGTTAAAGCCGGTTTGTTCAATAATAAAGCGCAGCTGGTTGGCCACTTTCAATGCGGATTGTTTCTCGGTATCCGGCAGTAGCATGGTAAATTCTTCACCGCCAAAGCGGGCGATAAAATCAGTCTGACGGCAATGTGAAGATAATTGTTTGGCGATAATAGCCAAGGTTTTATCGCCGGCTTTGTGGCCAAAATCATCATTAATGCGTTTGAAATGATCAATATCCCAGATAATCAGGCTTAATGGCGAGCGATAACGCCGCCAGCGTGCCAGTTCGGCATTCAGACGTTCGTCATAAGCCAGCCGGTTGGGCAGGCCTGTTAGGGTATCGCGCAAAGCCTGAGTTTTGGCGAGCGTGAGTTTTGATTGGAGCTGACTGGATTCAGTCTCCATGGCTTTTATTTTCCGGGTTAACTCATCCAGCTGTTGCTGTGATTTTTGCCGCTGCAAGGCTTCTTTTTTGTTGTGTTCCTGAAGCTCCCTGGTAATGCTGGCAAGCCGTGTGTTAATGATTTCTTTTAACGGTTCCAGTTGGGTGGCGGTAATCGAGCGTTGTTGCAAATCCTGCATTTGTTCGGAAACAGACTGATCCAGCTTGTTCCGGTTTTCCACCGACTCCATGGCGGCCGTATTGGCTCCGGTCACGGCTAGGCCAAGCGCCGTCAATTTATCGGTAATCTGGGACAGAAAACTGTCAATTTCCTGACGCTCTGCCTGAATATGGTGTTTGATTTTAAGGATCAGGGCAGTCGATTGCTCCAACAGCGGCTCAAAAGCCGCTGTTGCCGAGTGTTCCATCAGTTGCTGTTTTAACGTTGCCGCCTGTGGCTCAAAGGGCGCCGGTATGTCCAGATCTTCCAGCAAGCGCAAAAGCTGTTTGCCGACAATGTCCGTATCAATTTGATTTACCAGCAGGCCTGAGGATTGGTTGTCAGGTTCGGACAGTCCAGTGGCTTCAGGCTCAATGATTTCAAGCACAGCTGAAAATAGCTGCTGAGGATTTTCCAGCGGTTGCTGCGCATACTTATCTTTAAGTTGACCCAGGGCTTTGCCTTGTCTAGGCGATGTAGTGTGCCCAAGCAGAAAGTCAAACAACAGCGTGGCGTCCGCTATCGGTGCTTTAGCGGATATGTCATTCAATTGGGTCAATAAATTGCCGAAGTTTTCCAGTTCTGTTTTAAGTTTGTTGCTGTCGATGCCGTTTTTTAAATGATTGCGGAGTCGCTGCATGTGCTTATCCAGTTGTGGATCAAAGCCTGCAGCAGCAAAGGATAGCCGGACAATGGTTTTACACAGCAGTTCTTCTTTCTCTTTAGAGACCCGTGCAGTTTGCTCCTGTGCATCCAGCAGGTTTAGATATTTGTTTTTCCATTTATCCTGCTCATCCACTTTACTTAAGAAACCCATAATTCAGACCTTTCCTGTTAATACCGGTGCGTCCGGCATGTCCCGGCATTATCAGTGCGCCGCGCTTTCCTGTTTAATGAGCTGGTTCATGATTTCAATCATTTTTTCATGCGAACCGGCTAAGGGGCCATTGGTTTTATATTTGCCGTTGATAATGATGGCGGGTACGCCGGTTACACCGTAGCGCCCAGCTGTGGCGGCAGCCTGGCGCATTTTGGCGTCAACCATAAATGAATTGTAGGTGTTTCTAAATTCGGCTTCGTCAACGCCGTGAGCCACGAAGAATTTAGCCAGCTGGTCTTCGGTTTCGAGTTTTTGTTTTTTGGTCTGGATGGCGTCAAAAAAATCATTATGCACTTTATCGACCACGCCCAAGGCTTCAGCCGTGAAATAGGCTTTGCCATGTTTCGCCCAGAGATCGCTGAAGACGGCGGGTTGACGAATAAATTCAACATTGGCCGGCAGCGTTTTCCGCCATTTTTCCAGCATCGGCTCAAAGTCATAACAATGCGGGCAGCCATACCAAAAAAATTCGATGACCTCGACTTTGGCAGGGTCATGCGTCGGCTGAGCGGGTGAAAGGGTTTCATAACCGGGCTGTTCGGCTTTCAACAGTGCAGCCCATGAAAATAACAACAGTAACAAACTGGTTTGAATGATTTTTTTAAACATGATTAAAGCTCTCCATAAGAGTGAAGTCCGGATAGAAACATATTAACGCCCAGGAAGGCAAACAGGGTAACGAAAAACCCGATCAGCGCCCACCAGGCCATCGGTTTGCCATTCCAGCCCTTGGTCAGCCGCATGTGCAGCCAGGCGGCGTAATTCAGCCAGACGATCAGCGCCCAGGTTTCCTTGGGATCCCAGGACCAATAACCGCCCCAGGCTTCCGCTGCCCATAAAGCACCAAGAATAGTCGCCAGGGTGAAAAATGCAAAGCCCAAGGCAATGGCTTTGTACATGAGGTCTTCCAGCAAGGCCGGCTTCGGCAGGCGGGCAGCCAACAAGCCACCAGGGTGCCTGGCTTCGGCATTCGATTGGATGATAAAAACCACGCCAATCATTGCGGCCAAGGAAAATGCGCCGTAACCGACAAAGTTGGCCGGAACATGAATTTTCATCCAGTAACTGTTTAATGCCGGTACCAGCGGCTGGATTTCGTGAGCATGTTTGTCAAAGGTATACCACAGTAAAAATCCGACGGCAGCGCTGATAACGAGCAGCACAAAACCACCGAGACTGCGGGTTTTATAGCGATATTCATAATACAGATAAAGCAATGCGGTAATCAGCGAGAACAGGATGAACACTTCATACAGGTTGCTGACCGGAATATGGCCTATGTCCAGGCCCATTAGATAGGATTCGCGCCAGCGTATCAATAAACCCGCCATGCCCATGGCCGTCGCCGACCAGGTCATGCTGGAGGCCACTTTGCCGGTAAAGTCATTGCCGGAAAACAAGTGCCCGAAGTAAGTTAAGGTGGCCATCACATACAGCGCGCTCATCCACATAATAGCGGATTGACTGGCCAGCAGATATTTAAGGAAAAAATCGGACTCGCCTGCGGCAAGGTCTGTGCCGTAGCGGGAAATGGCAAACAGGCTAAGCCCTGCAATCACCAGCGTCAGTATTTTTAACGAAGCCCAGAACCAGCCCAGCCAGATTATCAATAAGGCGGCTCCGAACAGGATGCCGATCTCATAACCGTCCATCAGCTGTTGGTATTGATCAAAGGCAAAAACAGAACCGCCGGCAATCAGCAGCGCCCAGACCCAATCAAAAAGGCTGCGCTGTTTTAAAAAGCTGTCTTGTCTGAAGTGTTGATCTATGAGATTTTCCATAACGGCCTGTGTGAATTGAGTTAATTTAGCTTTTGTGCAAGGTCTTGTCTGATAAGTTCAAATTCTTTGTCGAAGTCATAACGGTTGCGCAAGGCGCTGCCAGCCAAAAGTAAAGACGTTTGTGCGCCGGCGTTGTGCATCAGCACCCAGAGCCTGCGCTGGGGCAGGTAAAACATGCAAAATATACCCACAACCAGCAGCAAACAACCGGGAAACACCAGCCATTTGCCTGGTGCTCGGGTAATCTGCAGGCCGGTTGCCTCAATGTGTTTAAAGCTTGCCAGCTCCAGCAACACCGGCGCATCGTATTGATAGGCGACACTAATGGCATTAACGGCATCTTCAAAAAAGCGCTGATCAAAGGCGCTAATTGGCTTGCGGGTATCGATGCCCTCTGTTTCCAGCACCGACAGGTAGACGTTTTTCAGGAACTGGTTCAAGACAGTTGCATAGAGCTCGGCAATTTTCTGGCGATTTTGTTCCGGCACAGACTTTGCCAGCTGTTCAGACACTTTTTCGCTGCCGCCTTCAACAAACTGCCGGCTGATAGCAACCATAAAATCGGCCACTCTTTGTTGTTCGGCCAGCGGCAGATGTTTGCTGTTGTCGGTTGCTTGCGCAGAGGCCAGGGCAATTTTGGCCAATCGGTCTTTGTTGTTCAGCGTCGCCAGAAACTTTAAAAACCGGTCCATGCGCTGTTCATTGTCAGCCGGGATATACCAGTATTTAAAGCTTTCCGCAGGTGAACTGCGCATGCCGCTGAGATAATACTTGGCGCCTTCCTGTTCAACAGGCTGCATGTAATTGATGTATTCATTGGCAGCACCGGTAGGTTTGCGCAACTTAAACTGAAAGCTGGGGCCGATGTTGCGGAATTTTTTTACCCCGAGCGGATCCGGATTGACGTTAAAGGGCCGAAAATCCGAGACTTCCAGCGTATATTTGCCTGCCGTCGTTATTAATTGCAAAGGCTCTTTGACAGTAGCCTTTATTGTTTGGGGGCTGGCGTTGGCGTCGGCCGTCAGAGGCTGTAGATTCAGATTCAACACGGAGCCGCCATCACCAAAACTGTTCTGGTAGATAGTGTAGCCGCGGTAACTGAAGGGATGATTAACGGCGATGGTTTGTTTTACGGGTATATCCGAGGTTTTATCGACAATAACCAGGTCGCTCTCAAACGATTTAGGCTGGCCGCTGGCATAATGTTCGATACGGAAATCGGTAACCTGGATCGTAAACGGTAATTTCTGTACCAGATAGCCGTCTTTAAAATCAATAAAAGCAATGTTAGCGGCTTTGCCCTCAGTGATGTCAATGTTGGCGCGGAATGACAAGTTATTGACCGATAAGGTGCTCTTTTCCGGGACTTTGCTGACCGGTAGTTTACGGGTTTCTACGGCGATGGTGCCGCGCATCTCGGCGATTTTCAGCGGCACATTGCCATCCAGCAGGCCGCCTGTGCAGATGATGACAATGGCGGCATGAGTAAAAATATAACCCAGCCTGCTGCCCGCGCCTTTTTTTGCGGCGATCAGCAGGCCATCCTGGGTGTCGATAATTTTGCTTGTATAGCGCTTGTGTTTGAGCAATGCGCTGACAAAATCGGCGCAGTTTTGCAGTGATTGTCCACTTTGCCATGCGTAATGATGAGGCAGGCGCTGTAAGGAAGTCTTGTGCGCCTGTTCATGAAACGTTTTCATGTCACGCAGCATGTGCGGGGTATTGCGGTACACGCAGACACTGGTCGAAACCACCAGAAAACTTAACAGGATTAAAAACCAGCTGGAGGAATAAACGTCGTATAAATCCAGGGTTTTGAAGATTTCAAACCAGAACGGGCCAAATTTGAAAACATAATCGGTATAGGGCTGGTTTTGTTTTAAGACGGTACCGATGACGGCAGCAATCGCAACGGCGACTAACAGGGTTATGGCCAGGTTCATTGAACCTAGAAAGCGGAAAAGTGTGCGGGTTATGGCGGGTGTCGCGCTGGAGGAAGGCATGGTGTTATATCAGGGTTAGCGTTCCGGTAAGGTTGGAATGTGGGTGAATCTGCTGAAAAAAATCAAACCGTATTGCCCTGTCCGCTATCGGTGCTTACAGAAAACGGCTAACGCTAGCGACAAAAAACAAGGGGCGGAATCCTCGGCCAAGGAAACCGCCTGTTTAACAACCTTGTCTGTAGAGCACTGTCTTCCGCCGGAAATGACAGCTACGACGCGGGGCAATAACCCAATAGAGAGGGGGGGCCGGCTTATTTCATCATGGAAATACGGTAGGAAACAGCTTTGATTTCTTCATCAGTCATCTTTTTTGCGATCATGTGCATCATGTTTTCCGGATTATTGCTGCGCTCACCGGACTTGAAGTCTTTCAACGCTTTTATCAAATAATCGGCATGTTGCGATCTTAAGGCCGGAAATGACGCCGGTCTGTTGCCTTCGCCATGAGGGCCATGGCAGGCAATACAGGCTGAGACTTGTCTGGCCAAATCACCGTTGCGGTATAAATCAGTGCCCTGGGCAATGATGGCCTGCAGCGGATCCGGTGCGTCGGCTGCTTTTTCAGCTCCGGCTTCGCCTGCAGCCGGCTTTGCATCTTCGTCATCATCGGCATCCAGGACAGGCAGGGCATTTTCAGAAATCTTTTGGTGTTCATAATAGGCCGAAATGTCGACCATATCCTCGTCGCTTAGCGGCATCGCCATGGCGGACATCATGGAGTTTTTACGGACACCTTCCTTAAAGGCCTTTAATTGTTGATACAGATAGGAGGAATGCTGTTGTGCAAGCTTGGGGAATGTTGCTACCATGCTGTTACCGGTTTCTCCGTGGCAACTGGCACAGGATGCTGCTTTTTGTTTTCCTGCGTTAATATTGCCTTCTGCATGTAAAATACTGGTAGTCGCGGTAAATGTCAGCGCCATTGAAAGTGCCAGCAAATTTTTCTTCATCAGGTTCCCCTTTCGAAATAAAGTAATTTTGTGATAGCCGCCAAGCTCTAAGGGCGGCTTGATCCCGGTCGAATTCTACTCTAATTGTTACAGCTAAGCGAGACAACGATGAACCCAGTTTATCATCAAGCAAAATTTATTAACAGTTCGCCCCATATCAAAAATGCGCCCGCCGACCTGGGCAGGGAAGTCGCTTTTGCCGGGCGTTCGAATGCTGGAAAATCAAGTGCGATTAATACCCTGACCCGGCAAGGTTCACTGGCGCGCATCAGTAAAACTCCGGGGCGAACCCAGATGCTGAATTTTTTTGCCATTAACGAGCAGTGGCGCTTTGTCGATTTGCCGGGTTATGGCTATGCCAAGGTGCCGTTGGCAGTGAAAAAAAAATGGCATGAGCTCATGGAGCATTATTTAACGCACCGCAAATCATTATGCGGCATCGTTTTGGTGATGGATGTGCGCCACCCGTTGACCGAATTTGACTGGCAGATGGTAGCCTGGTGCGAACATACCGGCTTGCCGCTGCATATTTTACTGACCAAAGCTGACAAGCTAACTTACGGCGCGGCTAAAAATACGCTGTTGCAGGTTCAAAAAGAACTCAAGGATACGCATTTCCCGATTACTTTACAGCTATTTTCAGCGTTGAAAAAAAATGGCATTGATGAATTACATCAGGCGCTTGATCTCTTGTTCGGTTCTGACGAGGACCCTGATCAAAGTGTAACTTCAATACCCTCTTGAGCGAGCAATAACTCGAACCCGGCTTCGGGATGATTGCTCAACAGAGTCTGATAGATGGCGTCAAGTTCGGCATCGCTGCGCGTAGGTTCATGGTGGGTGAAGAATAATTTTTTTACCTGGGCATCGGCGGCCAGTTTAATCGCCGAATCATAAGTACCATGTCCCCAGCCTTGCTTGCTGGCGTATTCGGCGCTGGTATAGGACGAGTCAATAATGAGCGCATCAACGCCCTTCATGGCCAGGATGACCTCTTGCCGCTTGGCATCGACAAAAGACTGAAATTCGGCATATTCTTCATCCAGCGGATCATAAATATTGATCTGGGGTTCGTAATCCCCGGTAAAAAATAGTGACCGCCCATCGCAATCAATACGATAGCCAAAATTCAACACGGGGTGACTGAGCACAATCGGTGTGATTTTGGCGGCGCCAATAGTGATCGGCTCTTGGGCTTTGATCGTCAGGTAATCCATGCGGGCCTTAAGCTGGGCCTCGCGTATCGGAAAGAAGCTGTATTGCAACTGTACGGACAAGGCGCGATTAATGGGTTCATTGGTGACCGGATCAAGGCCGCCGTAGATTTTGACTTGGTTATTTGGGATAAAAATCGGGACAAAAAAAGGCAGCCCCTGGATATGGTCCCAATGGGTATGAGTAATGAAAATATGCGCGTTGACCGGCATTTCTTTTAGCAGCGCTTGCGCCAATGCGTGAATACCGGTGCCGGCATCGAGAATGATTAAATCATTGTCATCTGTCCTGATTTCCAGGCAGGTGGTATTGCCGCCGTATTTGACGGTATTCGGCCCCGGTGTCGGAATGGAGCCTCTAACCCCCCAGAACTTGATCTTCATCGGTATCCTTTGGCTTCAAGAGCTGATAAAAGCCAGCGCATCGGTTTTAATGGTGGTCAAATCGCCCAGTTCATCAATTAAAGGCACTAGCGGCAAACCGAAGCGGGCCACAATAAAATCAGGAAAAGGGTCCACGACCGAATTGCCGCCATCGCCAAACTCAAGGTATTTGCTGATTTGATTGGCGGCGAAAATGCAATCTCTCAGCGGATTAACGCTGGGCTCAAGACTATGATGAAAGGCAATGGCATCAGCCAGCGCTACAGAAAGCGCCCATTTTTCGGCCAGAATTTTGCCGGCCTGAGCGTGATTGAGACCGATAAATTCAAGTTCGGTTTGTTCCAGGGGCAACTGCAAAGCCTTGCTTTTCTCCAGAGCCCGTCTGAATGCTTCGGGTTCAAATTCTGCGAACACCACTTTACCAAAATCGTGCAGCAATCCGGCGACGAAACAATCGCTGCATTCAGTCGGGGGCAGCCCTATGCGGTCGGCAAGTATGCGACTGATTGAGGCAGTGGTCAGTGCATGTAACAGGAAATCGCCAGTATTAAAATTGGCCTTGTTTTGGGGCTTCAATATGCCCATCGCGGCAACGCCGAGGGCCAGATTTTTTATCGTATTAAGCCCTATATGCACAACGGCGCGCTGTATCGAAGTTATTTTGTTGGGCAGGCCATAAAAAGCCGAATTGATAGCTTTAAGAATTTTTACGGTCATGACCGGGTCGCATTCAATTACCCGGACGATCTCTTTGGCTGATGCATTGATATCTGAAGTTAGATGTACCACTTGCTGGACGCTTTTGGGAAAAGCGGGCATTTTTTCGACATAAGCAATGAGTTTTTCGTGTTCGAAGCCGGCCATTACAGACACTTTACGCAGTGATCATTAGCAAAATAGCATAGCAGAGAAAATTTTTTGAGTGCGCAAGACAAAAAAAGAAAGCCCCAAAGGCGGATAAATATACTTTGGGGCTTGAGGAACGAACCAGCCGAAAACAAGGGGGGGCAGCTGATTCGACGCCGTTGCGGCGCACGTTCCTACGATTATCGTTTAAATAAAAAGTTCCAAAGCCAGTAGTCCCCCAATGTCAAATTGTTGGGTAAAGGCATGTTAATTTTACTCTCAGCTGAATATGCGTTTAGAGTCAATCTAACTCTGTACGCTGCCGCACAGACTGCCTTCAGTTTTATGTGTATTTTTATAGATAAGCAGCGGGAGATAGCCTTCCGTGCTTTAACCATGGCTGTTTAGTTATGGCTAATAATAATTATCAGGAGACCATCATGAACAAAGATCAAATAAAAGGCAAAGTCGAAGAAGTTAAAGGCAAAGTCAAAGAGGCAGCTGGCGTCTTGTTGGACGACAAGGGGTTGGAAATTGAAGGCAATGTGCAAAAGAACGTTGGCAAGGTTCAGTCGGGCTTTGGTGATCTTAAGGAAGATATCAAGAAAGCAGTTGATGACTAAAACGAGTATTGCTGTGCGGTGCAATCGAATCCAAACAGAAGGACAAACTGCGACACCTTAATACGTTATCTTGAAATACCTTTTTTCCAGGAGATGAACATGAAACTCACCGGTTTATCGGCACGTGCCGCTTCGGCCTCAGGTTAAAGTTCATAGGTTTATCTCTGGTTCATCTTGCCATCAGTTGATGGCCTCTTACGGAGAAGCAAACATGCTTGAAACTCTAGCGATCGTTCTAATCATCCTCTGGATACTAGGCCTGGTATCCTCGTATACGCTTGGTGGATTTATTCATATCCTTTTAGTTATCGCGATCATCGTGATCGTGTTGCGTGTCATTCAGGGCCGACGTGTTGTGTAACCCACTATGACAGAGTTCGGCGTCAAAACCGAACTCTACTCATGTCACTTATTGGAGATATAAAATGAGTGCACTTAAAATCCTGGCCATTCTATTAATCACCGCCGGCATACTCGGACTGGTCTATGGCAGTTTCAGCTATACGCGAGAAACACAAGAAGCCAAGATAGGCCCCTTGGAGTTAACGGTCAAAGACACAGAAACAGTGAATGTCCCGGTCTGGGCCGGTGTCGCGGCTATCGTGGCTGGCGGCGGGCTGTTGCTTATGGCGAGCAAAAAAAGCTAAACACTGCGCAGTTTCCTAACGCTGCTCCAGTTTCATCGGCACGGCATATTTTTGCGTTTTCAAAACTCAACTATGCCAAGCTCCTCCTTGTTTCCAAAAGACTGCGGTTTTGACCGTAAATCCACCTCATGAATATCTGCCTAAGACTTTCACAATAGCTTGAGACCCTCACCAAGCGTTTGTTGGAATAATTAAAGAAACATTCATGGCGAGCAGCGTCGTTGAATGGAGACAAACAGTAAGACAGTCATATCGACTTCCCGTCTTAATCAAAAGGAACTCACCATGCAATATGCTCGTGAAAGTAAAAATACCGGCGGTTTCACCAAGCCAAATGCATCAACTGTCAACAGAAAAGCTTATTTCGTCGGCAGCGGCATCGCCTCCCTCGCCGGTGCCGCCTTCCTGATACGAGACGGCCTAATACGGGGCGAAGCTATTCACATTTTCGAGGAACTTAAAATCACTGGTGGCAGTTTGGATGGCGCTGGTTCGCAGGAGTCAGGCTATGTCATTCGTGGTGGCCGGATGCTTGAAGAGCACTATGTCTGCACCTACGATCTGTTTGCAAGCATCCCTTCGCTGACTGACCCGGCCAAGAGCGTCAAAGATGAGATTGTCGAATTCAGCCATAAATACGTCAGTTCTTCCCGATGCCGCTTGGTTAGAGATGGCCAAAAAGTGGATGTGTCCTCATTTGAGTTAACAGAAAAGGATCGCCTGGATTTGCTCTCTCTGATGATGCATTCCGAAAATTCGCTGGGTGCCAAGCGTATCGAAGACTGGTTTTCACCGACGTTTTTCGAGAATAATTTCTGGCTGATGTGGGCAACCATGTTTGCTTTCCAACCCTGGCATAGCGTGGTCGAACTCAAACGCTATCTGTTGCGATTCATTCAATTGTTTCCCGATTTCAACAAAATGGGCGGCGTCTGGCGCACACCGTATAACCAGTATGATTCGATGATACTGCCTTTGACTACCTGGCTTCAGGCACAAGGCGTACAGTTCTCGCTGAACACCGAAGTCACCGGGCTGGATTTTGACTTAGGCGGTGAGCACCGGGCGTTAAACGGCATTCGTTATAGCCGCGATGGCGAGCCTAATAGTATTGCCGTTGCAGCGGATGATCTGGTGTTTGTAACACTGGGCTGTATGACTGAAAATTCCAGTCTGGGGACGATGACCTCGCCTGCCATTCTAAATTCCAACAAATCCAAAGGTGCCTGGTCGCTGTGGGAAGACATTGCCACCGGCCGGCCAGGGTTTGGACATCCCGCAGTGTTTGCCGAGCATATCGACCAGACCAAGTGGCAGTCATTCACCGTCACCCTTACCGATCCGGCATTCTTCAATTTCATCGAAGAATTTACCGGCAACGAGGCGGGCACCGGCGGCTTATTCACAATGACAGATTCGAACTGGTTTATGAGTATCGTACTGGCGCATCAGCCGCACTTTATTAACCAACCCGAAAATGTCTTCGTATTCTGGGGCTATGGTCTATTCCCGGACAGAATCGGCAATTTCGTCAATAAGCCCATGTCCGGCTGTAGCGGTGAAGAGATTCTAATTGAGCTATTTCAACATCTCAAACTTGGCGAAAAGGCGCAGCCCATCATTGATGCTGCAAACTGTATTCCGTGCATGATGCCGTTCATCACCAGCCAATTCATGCCCAGAGTCAAAGGCGACCGGCCCGATGTGGTGCCCGTTGGCGCCAAGAATTTCGCCTTTATCGGGCAATTCTGCGAGCTGCCCGATGATGTGGTTTTTACCGTTGAATATTCTATAAGGTCCGCGCTAACCGCGGTCTATACGCTACTTGATATAGAAAAAGAAATCCCGCCGGTATTCAAAGGCCAACATGATGTCGGCGTACTCTTGAATGCACTCAAAACGATGCACCGATAGATTGATGACTCTGTCCCTCTGTTCGCTGCCGCACAGACCTTATCCGGTTTTAGCGGTATTTTTATCTTAAGCGATGGGAAAAATCATCCCACGCCGTAGGCATGGCTACTTGGTCATGGCTAAATAATAACCAGGAGACGCTCATGAACAAAGATCAAATAAAAGGCCGAGTCGATGAAGCCAAAGGTAAAGTCAAGGAAGTTGTCGGCAAGGTACTGGACGACAAAGGTATGGAAATAGAAGGCAATGTCCAAAAGAACGTTGGCAAGGCCCGTGCTGGCTTTGGTGATCTCAAGAAAGACATCAAAGATGAAATTGAGCAAGACGACTAAAACAAGCACAGTCTCAACGAGATGCTCACAAATCCCTTTTTCACAGGAAATGCACATGAAATTCAACAACATAAAACTCACCGGTTTTTTGGCAGTTATCACTTTGACTCTCTGCTCGTTCGGCGCTTATGCCGCAGAAAGCGAAGAAACGACACCCATGAACAAAGATCAAGTAGAAGGCCGAGTTGGTGAAGCCGAAGGTAAAGTTAAGGAAGCCACCGGCGTGATAACTGACGACAAAAAAATGAAGAAAGAAGGAAAAGTCCAAAAGAATGTCGGCAAGGTTCAGAAGGGCTATGGTGATATTAAGAAGGATATTGAAGAAGGTAACTAAAACTGGCAATACTGAGCAGTGTAGGCGAGTCCGAATAGACTGGCCTGCTGCTTAGTAGCAATGAAATAACCACCAACACCCTTTTCCCAGGAAATGAATATGAAACTTAACAACATGAAACTCACCGGTTTAGGGGCAATGATCGTTTTGACCTTCGCCTCGCTTGGCGCTTATGCAGAGGAAAGCCAGGAGGCGACCAATATAAACAAAGATCAAGTAGAAGGCCGAGTCGAAGAAGCCAAGGGCACTGTCAAGGAAGTCACCGGCAAGGTAGTGGACGACAAGGGTATGGAGATAGAAGGCAATATCCAAAAGAATGTCGGCAAGGCCCAGGCGGGCTTTGGTGATCTCAAGAAGGATGTTGAGGACATTAAGGAAGGCAAATAAAACCATCACACCTGATCAGAACCGGGAGGCCCACATAGCCCCGGCCTGCTGCTCGGAATCAACGAGATACGCTCAAATTTTTTTAAAGGAAATGAACATGAAATTCAACATTATGAAACTTGCCGGCTTGTATGCAGGTATTGCTTTAACCTTATGCTCATTCGGCGCTTTTGCCGAAGAAAGCCATAGCGGACTGGCGCTCAAACATGCGCAAGTCGCCGCTAAAGCCACCGATGGTAAAACTATCGCCGAACATGCGGATACCGCTAAAACCCATGCGAAAGTCGCAGATGAACATCTGGATGCCGGCATCAAGAGCTTGGATAGTGCGATTGAGCACGGCAAATTGGGTCATACCGATTTAGCGAAAAAAGCCGCCGAAGAGGCCGTAACACATCTGAAAGCCGCGCAATAAATAAGCCCATTGAAGTGCTGAATCAAAAATTTGAGCACCAGCATGGATGCCATTCACTTATCTTGAAAAAGAAACCCCATGATTAAGGAGATTACCATGTATAAACGATCATCGTTAGTTATGTTCACTTTAACGGCAGGTCTGATATTAATGACCGGGACTGTTCGAGCCGAACCGGATTCCGCAATCTATTTGGCGGCTGACTCGGCATTGGAAAATACCGAGCGCAATGTCCGCGATCAGAATGACGCAACTTTAACCCCGGAAGATCAAAAAGAAAACGAAAGTGATATCAAAATCACGGCTGACATACGTCAAGCCTTGGTCAGAGATAAATCCCTATCAGTCAATGCCCAGAATGTAAAAATCATCACACGCGATGGGAAAGTGACTTTGCGCGGGCCTGTTGAAAGTAAAGCCGAAAGCCTGAGACTGCAACAAATCACCAAGCAAACGCCTGGTGTAGTGCAGGTAGATAATCAACTTGAACATAAAGCGCCATAAAGGCCTAGGAGAATATCATGAGTAAAGCAGTTTTTTGTATCGCCGAAAATATTGATCAGACAGAGAGCATTGTTAATGAACTGAAAAACGCTGGTTTTTCCAATAATGATATATCTGTACTACTTACCGACAAATCCACAACCAAGGATTTTGCGCATGAAAAGCACACCAAAGCACCGGAAGGCGCAGCTATTGGTGGATCAGTGGGTTTAGGCACTGGCGCTGTGCTCGGCTTGTTAGCCGGGATTGGCGCTCTGGCTATTCCAGGCGTCGGACCGTTAATCGCCGCAGGCCCCATTATGGGTGCATTGAGCGGTGCGGCCGTAGGCGCCGCCACTGGCGGTTTGACTGGCGCTTTAATCGGGCTGGGCATTCCGGAATATGAAGCAAAACGCTATGAAGGAAAAATCAAGGGAGGAAGCGCCCTGATTTCTGTCCATACGGAAAGCAGCGAAGGGATAGATAAGGCGAAAAAAATCTTCGAGCATGCACACGCAGAAGATATCTCATCGACTGAGGAATCATCAGTTTAATAGGTGCCGGGGAGCGAGGCGCATCATTCGCGAACGATGTGCCTCCTTCGTCAGCGCGACCCATGTTACTTAAACTCGATGATGCTATTGCACCTAATCAAGAAATAATCACAATTGGAGTTTTATTATGCAACACATTAAAACACTCGACAAATTACTAAAAGACGAATTATCAGCAACGGAAACTTATCAACAGGCTTTGGATAAACTCCGGGAAGATGTTAGCTTGGGTCAATCTGAGGATTTAGTGCCAATTTATGAGGCTCATAAAGATGCGGTTTCCAGTTTACAGGCGCTCATCAATCAACTGGGAGGAACGCCCGCTGAGGACTCAGGAGCCTGGGGCACGTGGGCGAAAATAGTCCTGGGAGGCGCCAATATACTGGGTAAAACAGCCGTGCTAAAAGCTTTGCAGGAAGGAGAAAAAAGCGGCGCAGAGGATTATAAGGAAGCGCTGCAGGATACTGAGCTTTCTTCAGATGTTCGCGCTTTGATTGAAACAAAGCTGCTGCCTGCTCAACAAGCGCATATACACACTTTGGATCGGCTTTTGGAAGCGGCAGATGCTTAGGGTTTCCTGATTTAATCAGCATATACAAACGATGATCGACATACGATGCAGTTCAGGTCGAACGAGATTTTTAGCCCGTCGATAACAATTTATGTTGATGAATTCGGTCTTATGATTAATGAAGGTAAGTGTCGGAGAAGCCGACTGCCCCCGAATTGATGAATCAAGGTGACGTATTTCAACGCAGCGAAATGTTTCTTCTATGTGCGCTAGCGAACTGAACTGTGCATTGAATGCAGTTAAGGTATTGTTGCATCGAGCGCGACATTACAAGTCGAGTCGGTCTTTTTTGCGGACGTTTCAAATATATCCGCACCAGAAATTTCAACTTTAAAAGGATTCGTTATGAACCGTTCAATACTAATATCTATACTATTTGCCGCGCTAAGCATTACTGCTTGTGGCGACAAAGAACCCAGCACGGTGGTCAACGTTCCTGCAGGCCCCGCAGGCCCTGCAGGTGCTAAGGGCGCAACTGGCAGCGAAGGTGCCCAAGGCAGTCAAGGCGCAACAGGCACCGAAGGTGTCCAAGGCAGTCAGGGTGAAGCTGGCGCCCAAGGTAAATCTGGCAGCAAGGGCGAGGCCGGCAAGTCCGGTGATACTAATGTCATCGTCACTCCACCCGCAGAGTAAATCTGTAATGCTATGAACGTATCGAAGGTTAATTTAAATTGTGGAAATTAGCCGGCTCTGTTTGTTGTTCATAGTCATTAAATGGTTTACCCCCGCTGCGAGGCAATCCAGGCGGGCCAGGTTAATTCGCTGCTAAAATCGGACGGATCCCATTTTAGCAGCGAAAAATGGTGTAGTGAGTGTTGCCTTTAGCGGCCCAGGATTTTCCTGAGCCGATCTCTCGCTGATTTCGCTTCCGCCCGCTCGCATAACACAGTTCCTGCCATCTCTTGACACCATAATCGGATGGTCTTGCTTTTTTGACTACGCTTTAGCTTCTCAACTTCTCCAAAGCACCCGAACGTAAGGCTACGCGCGGCGTCAATCAGTCTAACAA
Organism: uncultured Gammaproteobacteria bacterium; assembly: GCA_963696315.1. Lineage (GTDB taxonomy): Bacteria > Pseudomonadota > Gammaproteobacteria > Methylococcales > Methylomonadaceae > CAWKEY01. Next base: position 47,836 of record CAVOJU010000030.1, on the reverse strand, counting down.
GATGCTTCGGGAAGCGAGGCGCAGAACAAGCAATTTGACTGATGAGATTGGCGCTCCCTTCTGATGCTATTTTTCTAACCAACTAATCCAAGGAAATCCAAAATGATTTCAACTGTACCTGATGTTATTTTTAAAACCCGTGTTCGCGACGAGAGTATCGGTGGCGAAAATCCATTTCGCTGGCAGGATGTCAGCACCGATGACATTTTTAAAGGCAAGAAAATTGTGGTTTTGGCGCTGCCCGGTGCCTACACCCCGACTTGCTCAAGCAAACATTTGCCTGGCTATGCCGCAAAATATCAAGAACTCATTGATCAAGGTGTTGATGAAGTGTACTGCCTGAGTGTTAATGATGCCTTTGTGATGTTTCAATGGGGCAAGCATCTGGGCATCACGAATGTAAAAATGTTGCCCGACGGCAATGGTGACTTTACGCAGGGGATGGGCATGCTGGTGAAAAAAGAAAATCTTGGTTTTGGCAGCCGCTCATGGCGCTATTCCATGATTGTCGAGGATAAAAAGATCATCAAGATATTTAGCGAACCCGGTAAAGTTGATAATTGCCCTGATGATCCATTTACCGTAAGCGATGTCGATACCCTTCTTGATTATTTGCAGCAAAACAAATAGACCTTAAGCCCCCTTTTATTTTTACGAGAAGCGCCAATGACTGAATATGATTATGATCTGTTTGTAATTGGCGGCGGTTCAGGGGGCGTGCGTACCGCCAATATGGCGGCGGGCTTGGGTAAAAGAGTCGCCCTCGCTGAACAGCGCTATTTAGGCGGCACCTGTGTCAATGCGGGGTGTGTACCCAAAAAACTGCTGGTCTATGCTTCCCAATTTCAAGAGCAATTTGAGGCTGCAACAGGATTTGGCTGGACCGTGGGCCAGTCATCATTCAATTGGGCTCGCTTGATCGCCAACAAAAATCAGGAAATAACCCGGTTACAAAAGGTTTATAACAACAGGCTGCAAAAATCCGGCGTCATTTTAATTACTGGCTCGGCAAAACTGCTTGATGCGCATACGGTTGAGGTGGAAGGGTCACCCTACCGGGCAGAGCGCATAGTTATTGCCTCAGGGGGCTGGCCGTTTGTGCCTGACATGCCAGGCAAGGAACATATCGTCACCTCGAATGACATGTTTTTCCTTGAGCACTTGCCCAAGCGCATCATCATTGTCGGCGGCGGTTACATCGCGGTCGAATTTGCCAGCATTCTTAATGGCCTTGGCGTGGACACCACCCTATGCCATCGTGGAAACAAGCTGCTTAGTGGTTTTGATGAGGATGTACGCGATTTCCTGGCTGAAGAAATGACCAGGAAAGGCATCAGTCTGCTGTTCAATACCGATATTGAGGCGATAGAAAGCGCTGGCGATGCCTTTGCCGTAAGGCTAATTGACGGCACTAAAATGACCACAGACCTGGTGTTATATGCCACCGGCAGAACACCGAACTCAAGCGGGTTTGGACTGGAGGCACTTGGCGTTGAATTGGACGACGAGGGTGCCATTAAAGTTAATGATGACTATCAAACCAATGTGCACTCAATCTATGCCCTAGGTGATGTGACTAACCGTGTCAACCTGACGCCGGTAGCCATAGCCGAAGGCATGGCGCTGATCCATACCTTATATGCCAAGCAACCGCGACCGGTCGATTATGACAATATTCCCACCGCAGTTTTTTGTCAGCCCACCATTGGTTCGGTGGGTCTAACTGAAGTTGAAGCGCGGAAAAAGTATCCGGACATCGACATTTACAAAACCAGTTTTACCCCGATGAAAAGCGCCCTCTCAGGCTTGGAAGAAAAAACCCTGATGAAAATGATTGTGGTGCGCAGCACTGACCGGGTGGTTGGCTTGCACATGGCGGGGTCTGATGCCCCTGAAATAATCCAGGGCATGGCTGTTGCGATTCGAGCCGGTGCGACCAAGGCGGTATTTGACTCGACTATCGGCATCCATCCGACTGCCGCCGAAGAATTTGTTACCCTGCGTAAAGCGGAAACCTGATCTCACCTGGTAAGAATGAGCACCATCAACTGCTGCCTTGACCTTTGACGACTGTCTGCCTCGGAGCAGTAGTTGCCACCCTGGCGATATCGTCGTTCAGCTGCTTGTGCTTGTGCTTGTTGCTTGGAGGGCTTCAGCATCCAGGCTATCGGCAAAGCCATGTATAACGTACGGGCCGTGCCTATGAAATTTAGCGCGGTGATCAATGGTGAGCTCCCGGCCGTTGTTGGCTTATCGCTTGTGCCGGATGCTTGTTGGGGGCGGCGTTGGGTAAGTTCACCGAAGAAAAAGCCTATGCCGCTCGCAAACAGCAAAGAGGTAGGAGCGGTCAACTGTTGGCGGATCTTTCGAACCAAGCTATCGCCGAGAATAGGAATAACCTGTTGGCGTTGTAATATCATCTGCTCCATCGCCCTGATTTGGGCTGTCAAAGACCGGGATTTTTTCCGGTTTAGAAAATAGCCCTTCATGATGACTTCTCTGCATCTACGCGGCGCTCTGGTGTGATGGACTGAAGACTACGGAGAGTCGAGGGAAATTGTAAAAAACGGCTTTTGCGGCGTATCACGCCAAACAGGATAAGTGTTAGCAACAAGTTGACAGCGACAGCGAGCAATATGACGCTACTGGCGGCAAACCCGTTTTCGATAAGTACTAACACAGCGGCGGCCAGCAGCCCCAACCAGGCACTTATCAGCAAGACCGCAATCATGACTCCCGAGATGATCATGGACACCAGGCAATCGCCCGCCCGCTGCATTTCCAGCGCCGCAAGGCGAATACGATCGACACTTAACCCACGCAGCTCATGCCATAACAGCTGGGCATCTTCCAAAACGCCGGAACCGCTGGGCGGAACCTCGTGTTTGGCAGTTTGCCCAGCTGTCTGATCTTTTACAGCGTCTGGGTGCATTAGTGTTTTACCGTCTAATGGCGGCTCAACAAACGACTCAGCAGAAAGCCGGCTGCTGCCGCGATACCCAGCGACTTAATCGGATTGTCGTAGACATAATTACGGCAATTTTCAACTAATTGCTGCTCGCTATTTTTCAGTTGTTCGCCTTTTTCGCCAAGTGCTTCAACGGCCTGAGTGGTGACATTGGCGATCATGTCTACAGTTTGATGTGCTGAAGTGGCCGCTTTTTCTATTGTTTCCATGCTGATCTCCTCTTTCCGGGATGGCTGTTAGCATCCCGGATTCATAATGATTGACGTTCTAACGATGGCTAAACAAGCGGCCCAACAAAAAGCCGACCGCTGCTGCTATACCGACTGACGCTATGGGGTTGTCTCTGATCTGGCTCCGGCAATTTTTGACCAACTGCTGTTCGGCTGTTTTCAGCTGACTCCCTTTGTCGCCCAGCACTTCTAATGTGTGAGTGCCCGCACTGCTTATCCTGTCGTAAGCTTCATGTGCGGAATTGGATACTTTGTCTATGGTTTTCATGATTGTTTAATCCCCTACCTGAGCCGCATATCATTTTTGACGGATTTTACGCCGACAACCTGGCGAGTAATTTGAATCGCTCTATCAATATCGGCCTGGGATTTCACGAAGCCGCTCAATTGAACCTTGCCCTTGAAAGTTTCAACATTGATCTGTGCAGAGCTCAGGCCAGGCTCATTTAATAACTGTGCTTTGACCTTGGTGGTAATGACACTGTCGTCAACATATTCCCCGGATCCCTCGCGCGTTTGTGTTGATCCGCATCCTGCCGCAGTCAGTAACGTAAGCGTTATAAACAATGCGCCAATAAATCTGATTAGTAGTTTCATGATTAAATCTCCAGTAATGTGTAAAAAATTGAACAGGGTTTTGATGGCAAAAGCTCTTGGAACTTGCCTGAGCATGGGCCAGTAATCTCTACTACGAGCCTTATATTGCTAACTTAGCGAGACTGGGTGGGTCAAAACCTTAATGGCATTAAATCAGCAAAACGTGATGTAGTCGGTACGGTAGCGAACATACTGACACAAGAGAATCTGTGGGAGATGAGGCGGGGCACAAAAGACCTGCGCTGAAGCGGTTTTTACGAAGTAGCCTCATTAAATAACGTCAAAAAGCCCCCTGTCATTGCCAATAAGTCAAGACAGGGGGCTTTGTTTGATTGCTTTTATGAACCGCCTAACGCACGAACAACGCAATCAGAATGATGATGGGGATGGGGATGCCGATTAGGTACAAAAGTATTGAGCGCATTGTTATTCTCCTGAGTTGGTTGGATTTATGGGTAATTACATATCACGCTGCCGGCCACCGATTGTGGCCGAGAAACTGGCCACAAAAGCACCGATAAGCAACGAGATGAAAAGCCACAGCGCAGCATAAGCGGACGCTTTGCGGGCCTTGTCGGCGGCCTCTTTCGCTGCGATTTCCGTATCATGCAGCTTGGTCTGAAGACGTGTATAAGTATCAGTCACTCGCTTCTCCGCATCCTCTTGAGTCAGACCCGTGCGCAATGCAACGACCTGCCCGACATACCGAATGTCTTCCGCGGGCAGAGGTCCTGTATGAATAGAGTTCATAAAGATACGAGTAACTTCGAAAGAGGTGCCATGCCAGAAGGCTGGCTCCGGAGTAACGCTTGCTCTGCCGCCGCTAAGGGTTGTAGCCGCGTTAATGTCTCTTCTGAATAAGGAATCCACAAAATAGGCCATCGGTCCACTGTCATTATCCGGCTTCGTGTTCTCGAATCCGGCTGCAGCGGTTGCTCCAGCCACCGTCGCCCCGGCCTGAATTCCACCACTGACGATAGAGCTAATTACCGAAGTCAGTAGCGCTGCGGTCGCAAGCGCGGCGATGGACCAAGCCAGAAAGCCGTGTGCGGTATCGCGGAAGTAAACCTCATCGGACTGGGTATCAACCCACTTTGTTCTCAGTCTGCCGGCAATGTAGCCCCCGACGCCGGAAGCAAAGAGTTGTGTGAAGGTTAGCCAGAGGATGGTTGATACGCCGAAGGTGGTTGCAGTTACGCCGCTAAACGCCCATGGCGACACCGAGGACAGGCCCAGGCCTGTCCCCAATATCAATAGAATCAGCGACAAGGCGGCAGCGGCCGCGGCACCTGCCAGAATAGCGCCCCACGACACTGCGCTTGCCTGGGTTTGAATGGGATCTGTGTATACGGAGGGCAAGGCGCGGCCGAACTCGTCAGTGGCGCTAATATTGGTAAGGGTCATGATGAGTCTCCAGAAAGTTAAGTTCAGGAAAATAGTGCACCAGTGATTGTCACGCATCTGTACGCTATCGAACATAGCGAGAGAATAAATTGCGGCACTCTTTGCCTGATCACTGGCCGTTAACGTCGCTCAACTTAATTGCAAGGCAGCAGCGATGCCTTTACCATAAGCGGGATCAGCCTTCAGGCAATTGCCAATGTGGCGGATCTGGATATCGCGCGGTACGTCAGCGAGGGAGCGGGCAGTGTTTTCGAACAATACTTGTTGCTGCGCAGACGTCATCAGGCGAAACAACGCACCGGGTTGCGAGTAGTAATCTTTGTCGTCTTCACGGTGATTCCAGTGATCCGCAGCGCCCTCAAGACTCAGCGGCGGCTCGGCATAGTCAGGCTGCTCGGCCCACTCGCCAAAACTGTTCGGCTCATAGCCCTGCGTCGCGCCATGATTGCCATCCACGCGCATGGCTCCGTCGCGGTGGAAGCTATGGACCGGACAACGTGGAGCATTGACTGGAATCTGCTGATGATTAACGCCCAAACGGTAACGTTGGGCGTCGCCATAGGAAAACAGACGCCCCTGCAGCATCTTGTCCGGCGAAAAGCCGATGCCGGGTGGCACATTGGCCGGATTGAAGGCGGCCTGCTCAACATCAGCAAAGTAATTTTCCGGATTGCGGTTCAACTCCATCACGCCCACCTCGATCAGCGGATAATCCTTGTGCGGCCAGATCTTGGTGAGGTCGAAAGGGTGATAGGGCACCTTCGCGGCATCGGTTTCAGGCATGATCTGCACTTTCAGCGTCCATTTCGGGAAATCGCCCGTTTCGATACTCTCGTAGAGGTCGCGCTGATGGCTCTCGCGATCCTTGCCGATGATCGCCTCAGCTTCGGCATCACTGAGGTTCCTGATACCCTGCTGCGTTTCAAAGTGGAACTTAACCCAGTAGCGCTCGTTGTTTGCGTTGATGAAGCTGAAGGTGTGGCTACCGAACCCATGCATGTGGCGATAGCTGGCCGGGATACCGCGATCGCTCATGGTAATGGTAATCTGATGCAGCGCTTCAGGCAGCAAAGTCCAGAAGTCCCAGTTATTCTTTGCGCTGCGCAGGTTGGTACGCGGGTCGCGCTTGACCGCGTGGTTGAGGTCAGGAAACTTGAGCGGATCGCGCATGAAGAACACCGGCGTGTTGTTGCCTGCCAGATCCCAGTTACCTTCTTCAGTGTAGAACTTGATGGCGAAACCACGAATATCGCGCTCGGCATCGGCCGCGCCGCGTTCGCCAGCGACGATGGAGAAGCGGACGAACAGCTCGGTCTGCTTGCCGATCTGGGAAAATATCTTCGCACGCGTGTATTTTGTAATATCGTGCGTGACAGTGAACGTGCCGAAAGCGCCGGAACCTTTTGCGTGCATACGCCGCTCCGGAATCACCTCACGATCAAAGTGCGCGAGTTTTTCCAGGAACCAGACATCCTGCATCAATTGCGGGCCGCGCGGGCCGGCGGTCATCACGTTCTGGTTGTCGACGACCGGGCAGCCGGCGTTAGTGGTTAGTTTCTTATCGTCGCTCATGGGTTGTTCCTTGTTAGTTGTTCATTGGTTAGTTCATTGCCCAATGTCAGGCCCTGAGAAATGCGAGCAGGTCGGCATTGAGCTGATCTTTATGCGTGTCGGCGAGGCCGTGCGGGCCACCCGGGTAGACCTTAAGGGTTGCGTTCTTGACGAGTTTGGCCGTAGAGCGAGCGGTGGCGTCGATCGGCACGATCTGGTCGTCGTCGCCATGGATGATAAGGGTTGGCACGTTGAACTTCTTGAGATCTTCCATGAAGTCCGTCTCGGAAAACGCCTTGATGCAGTCAAGCTCATTCTTGAGGCCGCCCTGCATACCCTGAAACCAGAATGCATCACGTACGCCTTGGCTGACTTTAGCTCCAGGCCTGTTGGCACCGTAGAACGGCGTTGTGAGCTCCTTGAAGAACTGCGAACGGTCCGCCGCCACGCCGGCACGGATGTCGTCAAACACCTTGATCGGCAAGCCGCCGGGATTGACGTCCGTCTTGACCATCAGCGGAGTCACCGAGCCCATCAGTACGGTCTTGGCGATGCGCTGGGTGCCGTGGCGACCGATATAGCGGGCGACCTCGCCGCCGCCGGTCGAGTGTCCAACCAGGGTTGCTCCGTTCAGATCGAGCGTTTCTATGAGTTCCGACAGGTCGTCGGCGTAGGTGTCCATGTCGTTGCCGTTCCAGGGCTGGCTCGAACGACCATGGCCGCGACGATCATGGGCGATGCAGCGATAGCCGTTAGACGCCAGGTAGACCATCTGGCTTTCCCATGCGTCGGCGTTAAGCGGCCAGCCGTGGCTGAAGACGACAGGTTGTCCCGAGCCCCAGTCCTTGTAGTAAATTTCTGTGCCGTCTTTGGTGATGATTGTGCTCATGGTAGGATTTCCTTTGTAGTTAGAGTCAGTTTGGCTGCTTGGCGTCGGGCCGTAGAAGAGCCGATATCGGCTTACATGGCAAATTAAGTTAATTGCTTAATGCTTTTGTAGCCTGTAAAGCGGCGATTCCGCTGTCCAGCAATTAATGGTCAGGTATCCTCACTCGTATGCGCAATAGGTTTTTCGGTGAACAAGTAATCTTTGAGGTTCCTGGAGAACACTGGGTCATTGCGTCTGATCCACTCCAGCAACATGGAAGCGTGCTCCTTTTCCTCGTCTCGATTGTGCTCAAGGATTGCCTTGAGTTCTTTGTTCTTGCATACATCCGCACGTTGGTTGTACCAATCTATGGCTTCGAGCTCCTCCATCAAGGACACGATTGCCCGGTGCATGTCGCGTGTTTCATTGGACAGTTCCTCTATAGGTTCGTGATAACCGATACTGGACATTTCTTTCTCCTGTTGTTGGTAGTGAAGTTATGGCCGAAAACTTCCTGACGAGAAGCAACCGGTGGAAAAGTTGATGTACGAGGCGCCGAATGTGATGCTGTTGATTCGGAGATCGCATCCGGTAAGTCCGGTTTTGCAAAGACCTGCTACTGCTATAACAATCTCACTTTGGGTTGACCCCAAGTGATAGACATTAAGTCTTGGCCAATGCCGTCACTCGCCAAACGATGTTGCCTACATCATCGGCGACCGGCAATGCCGATTGCTTGTCGAGCACTGTGCCAATGCCCACGAGCCTTCCGAGCGCATTGCCATCATTGCTAACGAATGTGCATGCAATAAAATCATCAATGAAACATTGTGAGGTGTGTAGGGGCGAATTAATTCGCCCCTACAGATGCCAAAGTTATTTCAAACATGTTCCCAAGAAAGCACGTCAGCGTTGATCGGCATTTACATTACCGACAACGCCGGCTGTTGCGATAAAACGCAGAGCATCCTCAACAGACATATCTATTTCTACTACATTTTCCCGTGACATAATGACCGTGTTGCCACCTATCGCATAACTGAATGGCAAATATACGGCAATCTGGTCATCGGCAATAAAAGTATGTAAAACTTCTTCAAAATCTGAAACGGTAATAAAACCTATTTGTTGACCATTGCCGGGAGGTACATTAACCAGAACTACCTGTTTAAATTTTTCTTTGTTTTTGCTGGAAAAAAGAGAACTGAAATCGCGTATTGTTGTATAAATGCTTTTAAAATAGGGAATCTGGATGACAAGTTTTTCAAAGCTATTAAACAGTCTGAGAAAAGTTCGAGACTCCAGAAAGACTCCGAAAAAAAACACTAGAGGAAGACCTAACAAAAACCCCAAGCCTTTTATGTACCAACTGTCAGGGAAGAAAAACTTGAATATATTTCCCAGCGCCAATTCTGCAGTGCCGGCAAACCAGAAAAGCAAATAAAGAGTGAGTGTAAGGGGGATAAGAGCGATTAACCCTTTGAAAAAGATTTTACTGATTGGCTTCATTTTTAATTTTCAATTAGTCGTAATTCATACGCTGGAAGTTCTGTACAACAATTGATAAGTTTGTTGTAGTTGTGGATTCAGCTGCATGCAACATGGGCGGTGTGCGAATAAGTCGCACCCACCCATCACACTCGCTATCCAGGACTATCGCAAGACCTTTACAAGTCCGAAATCACAAGTGCCGCTATTCCATTTGCGGTTTAGTCCCATAGTAAGAATGAATTTTATCCACCCAAGACGGGTCTGCCATGTCGGGCCAGTCGTCCTTATCGAATCCCGGCGCATTTTTGAGGCGATCCTTCTCAACGTCTAGCTCGAAGCGCTTGTTCGCCGTATCGAGCCTCAATGCGTTCCAAGGTACCGCAAAAAGCTTTTCCCCCATTCCGAGTAAGCCGCCAAAGGACAATACCGCGTAAGATACCTTGCCATTGGAAGTGTCCAGCATGATTTCCTTGATGTCACCCAGATCTTCGCCTTTTCGATTGTAGACGTCATTGCCAACGAGAGTGTCGGCGCCCATCAGGCGGGGTCCCGGTCCCTTGTGGGTCTTGCTTTTGTAAATACCATAGGTATCGCGATCTTCGTAGTTCATGTTCATCTCCTGTAAAAATGATATTAGCAAGGGTTGTACGTTCATCTTAGCGATCGCCAGAGCCCGATGATCCGAGCGAGAATGATGTATCACTTATCGCTTATGGACATTAATACACGCGAAGTTGATCGCAGTCGGTGCGAAAACGCACATAGATTAAGGATTTTCTTTGGAAATGCTGATTAATCGAAGCGCTTATACTTTAAACGGTCAAGTTTTCGGTTTTTTCTGAAAACAGTTGGAATTTCATCGTCATTAAAGTTTGCATATTAGCCTTGAAACGGTCATCGATGCTGTTTTTGAAGGCTTCATATTTGTCGTAGTCAGTGCGGTACAGCACTGCTTTTTTGACGAAGCGCCACAGGCGTTAGATTAGATTCAGTTTGGGTGAGTAAGGAGGCAGGTAAGGCGTTCGATCCCCAGTTCTGCTCTCTTGCCGGCGACCCACTGGCATTTATGGCGTTACCCCGGACTTTAAATCAAAGCCCAGCTCACCACCCTGCAAGACTATCTCCTTGTTGTGCAAGTTATCCCAGGAAAAAATGTTTAGGTCTTCTTCTTTATCGCTCTCCTAAAACTGGCTTCCTATTCACTTTATGTGTGATACCGCACTGACTTGAATCGCACATGTAATTTATTATTGATCTGGCTTGAATCCATTAATTTTTGCAGATTCTTCCTTGAACCGGATTCAGGTGAACATGACGACAATGTCATTTTCTATCTTACTTAACGATGCAATAATGAAGCAGGCATGATGGCAGCATTAAGCTGAAGATGCGCGTTATACCGCAGAGTGTGTTAATTATCTCATCATTAGCTGTCCAGGAGCTTTGAGCGAGTATTAACAGTTATCCCAAATAGGCAATCAACAAGATTTCCTTGTTGAAACTACTTTCAAGATAAAACTGATTCTACTTAACCATCTAAATGAAGGAAACCATTATGAAAACTAAAAAAACCATATACGAAGTATCTAACACTATAAATACCAACCCACTGGATGTGACAAACTTACTTTCTTTTAAAATTTTCAATCTGCCAATCTGCGCGGCTGTTGTTATGAGTATCAGTCTTGGCTTTGTTACCAAAACTGTAAGGGCAGAAAATACTGGAACTGAAGATATTCAGCATTATCGATATGTTGAATCTCAAGGTGCTAAAAATTCAACTTCAGGTGATAAAAACACACAAATTAATCGAAAAACTGATCCTGTCAGTAAACCTACAGATGGTAAAGGGGCGTTGCCCACATTTGACCAGGCGGATAAAAACGGCGATCACTACATTACCAAAGAAGAATTGAAAAATTTCCCTTATTTACTGCAAGTATTCGACAAGGTAGACGCTGGTGAAGATGGCAAATTGGAACAACATGAATACCAAAACCTGGAAATGGAAACCAAGCGGGAAGGGGAAATCCGGTAAATCGATGTTATAAGCCCAAACTGCCGAAAATTCCTCGGTGAGTCTTTTGGCAAAGGTCACCAGTCCTCGGTTCTTCTCCCACGGCTTTCTCATAAAAAATTAACTTGCCTAAGCATTAAAATTAACGACTCGGGGGCATCCATAAATTTTTCAATGCTTGCTTGAAAATTGTGCTCTCCAGTCTTTGACCATCGCAGTAAATTCATGGCTAAACTACGCAACTTGCCCATGATTTGCGCTTGAGTGCCATTCTTAACCTGAATGTGGTCTTCTTTAAATGTGACATCTAATTGCCAATTGTTGGATTCCACGCCCCAATGCCGGCGAATAGTATTCGCTAAGATTTCAACGCCGCGCTGCCGATCATTGACCTGATAATTGCTCACATAGTAGGCAGTTTCATGGGTTGTTTTGTGACTCGATTTTTCAATGGTTTCGCGATTCATCGCTATTAAAGTTCGCAAACCACTGTTTTGCCAACGGTCATCAATATCCGATAGTGACAAATCATACAAATTGGCCTGTCGTGTGCTGATACGGCCATGACTGAGGTCATAGTCAATGGTTTCGGCACATGATGAGTGGTCAGCTAAAATGCGGCATTGTTCGAGTAATTTGGGTTGATTTTCTTTGACTTGAACCAGATAAAGACCTTCAGCCTGGTTGATTTGCGTGAGAGTCTCAGGATTGCAATGATGCGCATCCATACTGAGTTTATGCGCGTCTAATCCGGTTTCTTTTATAAATGCGCGCACTACCGTAATCTCGCTGGCTTTATCACCGACTTGACGAGCTTGCGCCACATCGATTCGGCTATCATGCGAAACGGCATGAATGAGGGCCTGTTTTTCACCTGATTTCAGCGTGCCTCTCATGACTTTGCCATCGATACTGAGCCATTCATGCTGAATCAATTGCGCAGTGTGTTCATCAAAGCACTGATGAATCGCATTATTTAAACCCTCCCAATCCAGGTTGGCCAGCATTCTCGGTAAATGGGCACGAGAAACCGGTGTTGCATCCTTAAAACCAGTCACCTCGCGTAACCAATCAATTTTATTCATCATGTAGCGGTGAATACTGGATACTTTTGAGCGCCCAACCAAGATGGCAAAAACAACTGTAGCGACAAGAAAGGTCAGTGAGTGACGCTTACCACGGTTATCCCGTGTATCGGGTAACGCGTTGAGCACATCAATAAATTTTATTTCTGCTTCACCCAATTTGTTTTCAAGTCCGTTGGTATCCGCTGAGGCTAAGGTGGGCATATTTTCGTAAGCTCAAAAAAAACTTATATTTTACAATATTGCAATAGTTTTTTTTATGAGAAAGCCGTGGTTCTTCTCCCCCGGCCGACGGCTGGTTGATCGCTATGAAGAGTTTTCAGTATTTTGAAGCTTATTAAAGTAAATCCGGTAATGGGTGTTTTTGACTAAATCCGCGAATTGTCACACGAGGCTTTCCCGTTGCCATTGAATGCCTCCCTCCAGTCATTCCAATCATAGAGAGATCAATACCTGCCCTCCCGGCGGTTTCTCGAAAGTTGTATTCACCTGTCAATCAGCCTCGAATATTAGCCAATAAACAGTGTCAAATTTGACCATGAAAAGTTTATAACATTGTTTTTAGGGTTTAATAAACAGGTCTCATAAGGAATCGGTCTATCATTTTCTGTGATGGGTATCATAGTGAGAATTGCTGGCGCAATATTCGGGCCGAGAGAGATCCAGCCGGAAAGGTGATATAGGCTCCAGCAAAAACGAATCTAGTCTTATGAATCCGGTTTTGGGCTTAAAGTCTTAGCCGGTAACCGGCCTTTAAGGTCCTTGACTGTGAATGGACCAGGCTCGACGATCAATTGACGGCCGGCTTCCACCTGCTCCCACACATTCCACAGTAGCACGCCTCGAACGCGGTCGTTCTGTAAGTAGTAGATGACGCCTTCCTCGTTGGGGCGCTTCCAGTCGGCAAAAGTCTCCAAGCGTGAGTCCAATTCGCCCACGGCTTCGTATCCCAAATCGAACATATCCGAGTAAAAGAACGGCAGGTGATGATAGGGTTCAGACTTGCCTGCCATGTTCCGCCCCGCCAACCGCCCCATGGAATTGGCGTTGTCCTCGTGTTCGACCCGGATGCGCTTTCCCAACGCAGAATTGTAGAATGCGGCAACGTCACCTGCCGCATAGATGTCAGGATGACTGGTGCGCAGGAACTCGTCCACGACGATTCCGTTTTCCACCTCGAGCCCCACGGATTGAGCGAGTTCGACGTTCGGCTCGATACCGACTCCTGCCACCACGCCGTCCACCACGATTTCCCGGTTCGTACTCGTTTTCAAAACACGTTGGTTGCCGCGTGTTTCTAAACCAACAATCTCTTCGCCTGCCAAAACCTCAACACCCTTTTGCTTGTAGAAGTTGGACACAAACTGAGCAAGAGGGCGCGGGAAGACGCGATCTCCAATGTCTTCGCCGGGGAATATCATCACCACTTCTTTCCCGTTCATAGCCAGCGCAGCAGCGATCTCAGAACCGATAAACCCGCCACCAATCACGGCAAACCGCCGACCCGTTTCGGTGAGCGCGCGAAGACGCCGATAATCCGATAGGGTGCGGAAATAAATGATCTGGTCATCGCCGAACGGTAGTCGTCGCGGCCTGCCGCCCGTGGCCAACAAGAGTTTTTGGTAGGTGAAAGCTTCTCCCTTGTTGTTCATAACACGTTTCTGCTTGGGATCAATTTCTTTGACGGTATGGCCAAGGTGAATCTTAACCTCTTTGTTCTCCAACTTGCGCCAGACGCTGTCCAAGGGTTTACCCTTCCAAAGCGACTTCGAGAGCGGAGGACGATCGTACGGAGCGTCAGGCTCCGCGCTGATCAGTCCAATCTCGCCGGTTGAATCGACTTCGCGGATGCCATCCACCGCGGCGGCTGCGGTCATTCCACCGCCGATGATCAAATACTGGTAGTTCGTCATAATTTTTGCCTCCTATCTTTCACTTACTCTTTCCAGAGTTGCTGTTCGGTCTCGCGGCGCAGCGCCCCTTAGTCAATTGTTCCCTCAATATAAACTCAGCATGATGTTCCGCTGCAATCTCAACATGCATCAGTTCGGATATCCCTCGTCACGTCACACCTCCACCACGACTTCCTCCAAAGTTAACCAGTTAACCGAGCGCCCATAAACCATTATAAAAAAGGAGAATTGACGCTGTTGTCATACTATTCCCCGAGGAATTAGCTGGATGTGCAAATTAAAAGGCTATGATACTGGTGAGAATCTTCACAGCCTGAAGACTAACTTGAACTTTGCCCATCTTGGTCTTTATCGATAGCTTTCCATTGCCCGCTTTCTTCATCCTTCTCATATTTATTTTTGACTGCAGCTCCAAGCTACCCGGTGCGCCCGTTCTTCGTCTTGCGCGTATTCATCCCAAGCGCTGTTGTAAGCCGCTCGATAAATCTCCAGGGCGTGTTTCGGTAAATGTTCCTGCACACTTTTGGGTAAATCGTATAAGTCTTTATAGGGCATGTCCTACCTCCGATAGGATGACTGCTAGACCTTGAATGTCAGCAGTAAAGTAAATATATGCTCGCATGCCAGCTGAGCTTGTCAATCAAGTCTCTGTTGGCAGGGCAAGTGTTGGATATAGGTGGTATGGTCGACGCAACCACACGCCAGATGACGTTGCCGACATCATCGGCGACCAGCAACGCCGCTTGCTTATCGAGCGCAACGCCCACGGGCCGCCCGAAGGCATCGCCATCGGCGCTGACAAAGCCGGTCAGCACTTCGATCGGATTGCCGGCAGGCTTGCCGTTTTTGAAAGGTACAAAGATTACCTGGTAGCCACTGCGTGGCTTGCGGTTCCACGAACCGTGCTGACCGATGAACACCCCGTTGTCGAATGGCGCCGGCCATCCGGTATTTTTGGAAAAAACCAGACCCAGTGAGGCGGTGTGCGCTCCGAGCGCATAATCCGGCACTCTGGCTTTGGCGACCAGGTCGGGCCGCTGAGGCTGCACGCGTTCGTCCAAATGCGGGCCAAAGTAGCTGTAAGGCCAGCCGAAGAAGCTGCCGTCGGGTACCGCAGTCAAATAATCCGGCACCAGATCGCTGCCGAGTTCATCGCGCTCGTTGACGACGGTTAACAGTGCCCCACTCTCTGGCTCCCAGGCCAGTCCGTTGGGATTGCGCAAACCTGTGGCGAAGATGCGATAGCTTCCCCGCTGGGGATCGACTTCCCAGATGGCGGCGCGGCCAACTTCCTGATCCAGCCCATTCTCTGCGATATTGCTGTTCGAGCCGACCGTCACATAGAGTCGCGCCCCGTCCCGGCTGGCAAGCAGGTTCTTGGTCCAGTGGTGATTAATTGGACCCGCCGGCAAGTCCAGCACCTGGGTTCCCGGTTCAGTGATTTGGGTTTCGCCTTGCCTATAGGGAAACCTTACCAGCGCATCGGTGTTGGCCACGTAGAAATCGTTGCCGACCAGCGCCATGCCAAACGGCGAGTTAAGCCCGTCAATGAATACCGTCCGGGTTTCTGCCACACCATCGCCATCGGCATCGCGCAGCAAGGTGATGCGATTGGCGCTGGGCACACCGGCCCCCGCCTTATTCATCACCCGCTTTATGATCCAGCCTTTGATGCCCTGCCCATCCTGGGGCTTCGGCGGCGCATTGGTCTCGGCGACCAACACGTCGCCATTAGGCAGCACATACAGCCAGCGCGGGTGATCCAGTCCGGCAGCGAAAGCATTAACGCTCATCCCGGGCGCCGCCAACGGCTTGCCATTTGCGGGCCAACCCACAGCCTTCGCGATATGCACCGTAGGAATCAAGGTCGGGTTGGGCGGCGGCAACTGGGGATGGGGGCCGAAGCCCGCAGAGATCGGCAGCCGCGCCTCTTCGCCACACGCCGTTAGCGCAATCGCTATAACCGCAAACACAGAGATTATTGGAGAGATGATCATAAAGTCAGCCGGTCTTGATGCTAGGCATTAGCCATTTGTCTGCAACTCTCGGCGCATTCGCGACAGGCCTTAACGCATTCTTCCATGCCGTCGAGTTTCTCGCAGCTTTGCGCGCATGCCTCACAGACTTCGGCGCAAACCTCGCAAACTCGACGATGAAAAGGGGAGTTGCTGAGCTGAAAATTGGCCGATGTCTGGCAGATCTCGGCGCAGTTGATCATGAGACGGAAGTGTTCCGCTTCAACATGCTTTCCGCCAGCCTTGAGGCAGTGGTTCATGGCGCTTGCCAGGCAGACCTGATGACAATGGCTGCACGCCTCGATACAGGCTTGCATGGCGTGTTCAGAGGGGGTATGGGCTTGATGTTTCATGGCGGATCTCCAGTAATAAGGGAATGAACAAGGCAAAAAACAATTCATCCCGTCTAAAAAACAGGCATTGAGACGAGACTGGGATTGCGTTAAAACCTTGAAGGACACCTTACCCCCCAAACCAGTGATTAGTCGGTACGGTAGCGCTCATAGAAGCGGCATGGCGCACAGGCTGGTACTCGCGCTACTTTTGGCCGGTGCCGAAATCGTCAAGCGCGGTTTTTATGCCGGCTTTTTTACTGGCCCGCTCCGGGAGCGCGCCTCATCCATAAGATTCAATGTACGATAGCGTACAGACCGTGCACCCTATTGCCGGTAAAAGTTGTCTTGGTTCGACTCACTGCGCTTGCTCCAAGTAAAGAAAATTTCTTTGCCAAAGCGAGGCCGGCACTGTCTTGGCGCACTTTTAATAATTACATCACACAGGCATAACCCATGAAAACGACAAATCACTACACGCAAAATACCTTAACCGGCAGAGTGCTTGTGATCACCACTTTATCAGCTGTTCTTGGACTCGCGGGTTGCCAGCAGGAAGACTCTGCAGAAAAAGCAGGCCAAAAAATCGATCGTGCGGCTGAGAATGCTCAGCAAAAGATTGAACAGGCGACCGAAAAAGCGGAAATAAAAATCGAAGCCGCCAAAGAATCATTAGACCAAAAGGCCGAATCAGCCCAAGAAAGCATCAGTGAATCAATTGACGCTTCTCAAGGCGTTATGGAAAGTGCTGGACAAAAACTTGATGAAGCAGCCGAAAAAGCTGAAAAACAGATTGAAGGCGCCAAAGAGTCGGTTATAGATAAGGCTCAATCAGCGGGGGAATACATCGATGACTCGGTTATTACCACTACGGTTAAGGGCGCATTTCTGAATGATTCCATGCTTAATGGCTCTCATATTGAAGTCACTACGGTAAATGGCGTAGTCAAGTTGAGCGGCACCGTCGATTCCGAGCAAACCATCGGTAGAGCAATGGAGGTGGCCAGCAATCAGAAGAATGTCAAATCCGTGCAAACCGAGCTGACCGTCAAGAGCCTTCCGAGTACACAATAATCATGATTGATCCACGAAAAACACAAAAAGCACGAAAATATTCAAAGAGAGGCCCAGGTATAGATCGTCACCAAAAGGGTGAATGGCTGCTCAATATATAGTCTGATTTCTTTCGTGTCTTTCGTGGACTAACTGCGGTTTTTAGGCTGATCATTCACTCAGCCGCAAACCAGGATCCAATATGAGCGTTTGGAGCGCCGGGCCTCAGAGCTCGGCGTTCCCGGAAATCACAATTTAATCGGCTCGAAATTTAGTAAAACGCCACACGAGTGCTAAATTGATTTTATTTGGTGGCCGCCAGGATAGACCACGATGCGCCGACTGCAAATAAAACACTTAACCACCTATCAATACGCTCAAAACGTTACCTTGCTGCCCCACCGCTTGCTATTGCGTCCGCGCGAAGGGCACGACATTCGTATCGAATCGGCTGAGCTGATTATTTCTCCTGCCCATCAACTGCAATGGCAACGCGACGTCTACGACAATGCCGTGGCCCAGGCGACTTTTACGCAACAGAGCAACCGGCTTTCGATCGAGAGCCGTCTCATTCTCCAGCACTATGATGCTCAACCGCTGAACTTCCTGGTGGCGGATTATGCTGTGCGTTTCCCGTTTCAATATGATGCCGACGAGCTTAATGATCTGGGGCCTTATCTGACAACACTGTTTGTCCAGGACCGGCCGTTGTTGGGTTCGTGGTTGCGGCAATTCTGGCGCGCCGGTCAAATAGTAGAAACCTATCTGCTGCTGGACTGGATCAATAAAGCGATCGCTACCGGGTTTACCTATGAACAACGTGAGGAACCAGGCGTTCAAACACCGGCAACCACGTTGAGCAATCGCGCCGGTTCCTGCCGCGATTTTGCAACTTTGTTCATCGAGGCCTGCCACTACCTTGGCCTGGCGGCGCGCTTTGTCAGCGGCTATCAATACTCGGCGGGACTCATGCGGGAACAGGGGGCAACCCATGCCTGGTCGGAAGTATATCTGCCCGGTGCGGGTTGGAAAGGCTTCGACTCCACAACGGGTCAAGTGACAGGCAACAACTACATCGCCCTGGCGGTGAGCCGGCATCCTGAAAAGGTACCGCCTGTATCAGGCGCGTTTATTGCCAGTGGCTACCAGTCACCACTCATGCAGGTAGTGGTCGAGGTCGCCGACATCACCGCATAACCTTGCCATTCTGGCGGCTTGCCATTAATCTCACATTGCACTTAAGCGCTGGCTAATTCTGGATGGCCGCTTCAAACGAGCGAATAGGAACGCTGTGCGCCTTGGCGAGATACATGGCCTTGTCGGCCTGCTTGATCAAATCACTGCAATCTTGGCCGTCGTTGCGGTAAACAGTGGTGCCGATACTCGCGGATACCTCAACAGCATTACCGTCCACTAGGTAGGAATCGGCCAGCCGGAGGCGAATTTTTTCTGTGACTGCCGCTATGCTTTCCTTCCCTTCCATTTCCGGCAGCATGATCACAAATTCGTCGCCGCCATAGCGGCATGCGGTATCACCATAGCGAAGACAGCCGCTCAGCCGCTCCGCTACCTGCTGCAAGAGTTTGTCTCCTGCCGCATGCCCATAAATGTCATTGACGCTTTTGAATTTATTCAGGTCAATAAACAACACTGCCACCTGTTTATGTTGCCGGGCGGACTGGACGATCGCCTGTTTTAGCCGGTCAATCAAAAGTCTGCGATTGGGCAGCCCGGTAAGCTCGTCGTGATTGCAAAAGTGTCGTGCATGCGCGCTCTTTTTCGCCAGCCGAATCAATTTCTGTTTTAGCGATGCATTCGTCTCTGTCAGCTTTTGAATCTGCTGATTACTCAGTTCAAGGGCATGCTTCAATTTGGCCAGTTCAAAAAGCGATTGCTCCAATTGCCTGGAGACGAGGTTACCGTTGCCACCTTCCTCAGCAGTATGCGCTGACCTGGTATCAACGCACCCTGCCAGGGCGTTATAGCGTGTGCTGGATAGCTTGTGATTTTTCATTGGTCTGGCCTATTAAAAATAATTGCCTCGCTGCATCCTTGTTTATCGGCATCTTTTCCCTCAAGGTTTCACTATAAGGACTATTGCAATAGCAATCAGTTCGGTAGCGCGCATTGTAGAAAAATCGTAACTATTCGTTGGGAACCGTCGCTCCCACAGCAAATCTTGCCATTAGCGGTCTCCTTATCCTGGGCGCCGTGGGCACATGGCAGGAACATGGAACTATGACAATCACTTTGCTCATTGGTTTACTGCCTGCTGGCGCGATGACCGGTTTACCTGACCGGGATTGTTCCAAAGGCACAGCAGCTACCTTCATTAGTACCTTTCGCAGCAAGGCATCAATCGCATGCACGATGCCAATACGTCACCTCCGGGGGGGGGGGGGGGCAAGAGTCGAGCATTTTCCGCTTTGATTACTTGATAGCACTCGCAGACGCGGGCTTCCAACCCCCGCCGGTCCAGCACCGTGATATGACCACGGCAATAACAGATCAATCCGGCTTTCTGCAATTTACCGGCGGCTTCGGTAACACCCTCGCGGCGCACGCCCAGCAAATTGGCGATCAATTCCTGAGTCAGGGTCAACTCGTTACCCGATATCCTGTCGAGGCTTAGCAACAGGCACCGGCAGAGCCGCTGGCCCAGCGAATGATGCTGATTGCAGACCCCCGTCATTGCCATCTGGGTCATCAATGCCTGGATATAATGCAGCAGCAAATGGTGCAGCGCCCCGCTACGACGGCCCCCATAGCGGTTGAATGCCTGCAAAAATTGATGCCTCCGCATCCTGAAGGCGTAGCCCTCGCTTTGCACGACAGCCCGATGCGGCATGGTTCCGCCGCCCATGAACACGGCGGCACCGACGATGCCCTCATTGCCGATCATGGCGATTTCGGCCGACGCGCCATTGTGCATGACATACAGCATGGACACGATGCAAGTGGAGGGGAAATAAATGTAATGCAGTTCGTCTCCGGACTCGTAAAGGACTTCACCGAGCGGCATCAGTACCGGTTCCAAATGCGGTAAAAACCGCTCGTATTCGGCAACGGGCAGGGCGTCGAGGAGATGATTTTGTCGAGGACTAGTTAAGTCAGCCATGCGCAGCCTTCATGTTTGCCGGTCGAGATTAAATGAACACCAAGGTGGTAGTAGTCAAACCGAAAATCCCAGATTAAATGCCAAGGGATCCGGAATGTGCGTTATAGCACAGAGCGTTCAGAACGTGTATTCGTAAAATCACCTAAGGGATCTCCAAAACAAGTGACACTCAGGGTTCGACCGTTCGACCAGCTCTGGGCTCGGCATGAAGTTATCGAATTGATCCTACATGAAACGCCAAGCCAGGCTTCCCCATCGTCAGCCTAAACAAGCGCGCAGCAGGCAGACGGCTTGACCTGCTCTGGCGGCGAATGCCAATAATCCTTCGCATCGGAGGCAGGGCAGCGGCTTTATGTGCCGCAGCGTACAGACGATGGCTTAAGTTTCGATTAAGCTGTTCTCTAGCCGTTGCCGCAGCACAGAAGCTGTGAGTTAATCGGCAGCATTTCTTATGACCAAGGAGCAATTCTTATGAAACGATTACATTTGGCACTTATACTTCCCTGCTTGCTGTTCAGCTTTCCGGCGTTCGCGGAAGAGGGTTTGATCAATCCGCAAACCCAAGGCGAAGTTACCTTCGTCAGCGGTGGCGTGGGGGCTGATGAGCGAAATGAAATGCAGGCCCTACGCGCTGACTACAACCTGAACCTGCTATTTTCAATTAGGGGTACTGGCGAATATCTCAGTAACGTGAAGGTTGTTATTGCGGATGCAGGCGGTAATGTGGTTCTGGACGCGTTGTCAGACGGACCAATGCTATATGCCAAGCTGAAGCCAGGACGGTACGTTGTTAACGCTGACCGGGACGGGCAGGTATTTCAGAAAAAGGTAACGGTCGGAGACAAAAAAGAGAACATCACTATCGTTCAGCTGGCCTGAATAACAGGCGGACTAGATTGCCCCGGAGCATAAGCCCTCCTGATTAGCAAGATGCATCAGCCAATACGTAACAGGTACCCGTTTTCGTCGTTCCGGCAGGGATTCACATCTGGCTATCCTGCCTGATGCCCTTCGGTTTAATGCAAATCTGTTCCAGACAGATTTGTGCCGGAACCCAGAAGCCAAGGATGGCTTGCCTGACTTACATCCCTGTAGCCTGGATACCGACATAAAAGCCGGGGACGCCCCACGTCAAGCCGATGGCATGGCGTGTTTTGGCCTATTATGTCTTGCTGGCCGGGCCGGGGCGGGGACATTTATTCCTTATTTCTTGGTCTTTTTAGTCTCAATCTTGACGTCGGCGGTGCCGTCCTCCTTCATATCGAGCTTTTTAGCGGCTGCACGGGACAGATCGATGACGCGACCCTCGGCATAGGGGCCGCGGTCATTGATTATGACCTCGACCTTCTTGTTATTCTCGAGGTTGGTCACTTTGGCCTTGGTTCCCATCGGCAAACTCGGATGGGCGGCGGTCATGTCTTTTTGGTCATAAGTCTCGCCACTGGCGGTTTCCTTGCCTTGAAATCCCGGCCCATACCAGGATGCTTCGCCGACCTCCTTGTGCACCGTTTTACTGGCGGCGCTATCTTTTTGTTGCGGTGTTTGTCCACTTTGTCCGCCCGATTCTTTGTTGGTGCAGCCGGAAATAGCCAAGGTACTGATCAGCAGCAAGCGCGAGACACTTGAAAGCCATTTACGAAGGGTTGCGCCGGATGCACTCATGACTACCCACGACCGGGGCTTTGACCCGGAAAGCGAGCAGCGTTTTTCGTCCTTAGCTGAGGTGTCGTAATGTTGAACGGTTTGATATGACATGGTGCCTCCTCAGAGAAATTCAGGCGATCTGGGCCGCCGTTGGGAAAACCGTCATCCTGCCCTAGTATCCGATGGTAAGCGGCTTTATCGGTCTGGTAACAACCGCAGGAAACTGCTTCCAGGCCGGTGCGGTCGACAATCATGATGTCCCCGCGGCGATAACTGATGAGCTTTTGCTGATGTAGCGAATTCGCCGCTTTGGTAATGCCGACTCGTCTTGCGCCCAGTATAAAGGCCAGAGATACGTGGGTAACATGGAAGCTGTCGGAGTGCGCCCGGTCCTGAGTCATCAACAGCCAGCGGGCGAGGCGCGCCTCCACCCTATGGAAGCGGGAGCATGCCGCCGTTTGCCCAAGCTGGCGCATCGCTACATACAGGTGGCGCTTCAACACCTGCTGCAGCGCAGGGCTCTGTTCAAGTTGACGGATAAATGCCGGCGTCGTCATACGCAGCGCGGGGCCTGCCCCCTGAACCAGCGCGTGAAATGGCGCAATATCGACTCCCAGCACGAGGGTAATTCCGAGCATGCCTTCATTGCCGACCATTCCCATGCCCAAACAGGCGCTGTCATCGATGGGCGACAGCAAGTAAATAAAGCTGCCGGTCGGAAAGTACACGTGTCGAATGGGTTCACCGGAGCGGCAAAGTTCTTGGCCAAAAAAGAGCTCGATTTTCTCGCAATTTGCCAGCAACTGCTCGCGATCCTTGCGAGGCAGGGCAGTCAGCAGACGATTGACAGCCGGTACAGCTTGGGTGGCGGACACATGTGCTCTCCTGTGATAATTGGAAAAAACCTGGATGCGGCACAAGAATCCAAAATGCTGGTATTCCCCATGCCGGAACTTACTTGGGAGCATAATCCCTAAATCAGGTTTTTAAATTAGCGCAGAAGCTTTCTGCCGTCTGTACGTTAGCGTACTTTACCGGGGTTCGGCCATAACGATAAATCAGCGCGCCTGACTGCTCACGCTATGGAGTTCGGGTAGCAGCCGATCGAATTCAGTTTTCACTACCTGGTAGCACTCGCAGACTCGCGTTTCCAGTCCCGGCCGGTCCAGCACGGTGATGTGGCCACGGCTGTATTCGATCAGCCCCGCTCGCTGCAGATTCCCGGCGGCTTCCGTGACGCCTTCGCGGCGCACGCCTAGCATATTGGCGATCAATTCCTGGGTCATGGTCAACTCGTTTGAAGACAGCCGGTCCAGACTTAGCAGCAACCAGCGGCAGAGCTGCTGGTCCACCGAATGATGCCGGTTGCAGACCGCCGTCTGCGCCATCTGGGTAATCAGCGCCTGGGTATAGCGCAGCAATAGGAGCAGCAACGACTCATTCCGGCTAATTTCCTGCTTTAGCAGGGCCGCACGCAGCCGGTAGGCGTAACCCGCGCTCTGCACGACCGCCCGATTCGGCATGGAACCCCCGCCCATGAACAGGGCAACACCAATAATGCCCTCGTTGCCAACTATGGCGATTTCGGCGGATGCGCCATTCTCCATGACGTAAAGCAAGGAAACGATACAGTCAGTCGGAAAATAGGCGTAATGCAAATCGGCCCCCGACTCGTACAGAACTTCGCCGAGCGGCATCGGGACCCGTTCCAGATGTGGGCGAAGGCGCTCGTATTCAGGCGCTGGCAGGGCTTCGAGGAGATGGTTCATCGGAGGGGGGGTAGCGATATGCAACGGAAGTTTCCCAATAATCTGAAAGGCAGGCTGACATTATATGAGGGCTTAAGGTATTTTCGATAGGTTTGCGTAAACGATGGCCAATCCTGTTAACAACACCCCTGATAAAAACCGGGAAACATTTGTAAGGTATATTACCCAAACTGAAAAATTTTCACCACGAAGAACACGAAGATTTAAAAAACAAAACACTTCTTAATGACATAAAACTTTCCGCCAGTTTATCAAGCTTTCACGTAGCCGTCATGCAACAGGAAATACCTTCACTTATATATGATGTCCATTTTTGCTGGAAATTGTAGTCATCAGGAAACTCTCAATAACTCCGTGCTCTTCGTGTCTTCGTGGTTTTTATGCGGCTTGCCCAACATCAGCTTGTAATCCAAAAGCGGTAGCCGGGATGGGCTACTCCTCCAAGGCCTGCTTGAATTTGCTGATATCGGTCAGTACGACCCGCAACACCGGGGGCGTATCCAAAGCTTCCCTGCGCAGGCAGTCGAAATGGGCATAAAACAGGGAACCGTCGGCACGTGCTATTTCCAGACTGAATTCTTGCTTCTCGACTTTGGCATGCTTCATCATGTTCATGAACAGGCGATGCCAGATATCTCTGTCCTGAGGAGCAACAAACTTGGAGAAACGACAATTGATCAGCTTGGTCCGATCAACACCAAGCAATGCAGACCCGGTCAGGTTGATTTCGCTAATCAAGCCTTCCCTGTTGATTGTGATGTAACCGACCGGGGCAAACTCATAGAGATCGATATAACGATCTCGCGCTTCCTCCAATGCTGTGTAAGCCCTGCGCAGTTCTTCATTCTGCATCTCCAGTTCGACCTTGTGTACGAGGAGTTCATGCAGCAGTATTTCGGTCGGCTGAGCCGCCTCTGCTGGAGATAAACTACCCACCATGGCCTCGGCCTCAGCTCTTAGCGACATGCGCCGTTCAATCCCATCCCATTTTTGGTTCATGCTTTATTCTCCTTAATCGACTCGTTGCCGATATCCTCTGTCGTCAGTAGAATCAAAGACGGTTCATTTGCCTTGCCAACAATGCGGCGAGCATTCAAACTAATCTTGTGGTGCCCGATGGCTGGAAAATCATGCTCTACCACATAGCCTTCAACGGTCTGATCGCGGGGCAATATGATTTCTAGCAATTCGCGCAAGGCGGGGATATTCCACTGGCTGTTACCCAGGTCGTAAATCTTGCGTCCCACCGTATCCGCAACCATGACTTGAAAATACTGGTAGAACGCACGATTGGCAAAAACCACCTGCAAGTCACTATCCAGCACCAGCAGCGGTGCGCGGATGGTATCGACAATGCTTTCGGCCAGCTCACGCGCCAGTTGCACAGCTCTCTCTGCCTCTATACGCTTGCTGATATCGGTGAAGGTCAGCACGACGCCTTCAATGATGTTATCCAGGGTGCGGTACGGTTGAATACGTACCAGATACCAGGCGCCGTTATCGGTGCGCACTTCCTGCTCAATCGGTACCAGCGATTCAAGCACAGCCTGTGCCTTGGTCAGCAGCTCTTCGCCTTCGAGATTGGACTTGATGTCACTCAAAGGACGGCCCACGTCCGACGGCACCAGCCGGTAGATATTGGTTGCCTCGCGCGTGAAGCGCCGAATAACCAACTGTTCGTCGAGGAATACGGTGCCGATATTGGTATTGTCGAGCAGGTTTTTCATGTCATTCTGCATGCTGGCCAGTTGCTCAATTTTGGCCTGCAGTTCTGTATTGACGGTGATGAGTTCTTCATTGAGCGATTGCAGCTCCTCTTTGGAGGTTTTCAATTCTTCATTGGTTGATTGCAGTTCCTCGTTGGTGGATTGCATTTCTTCGTTGGTAGACTTGAGCTCCTCGTTGGAGGACTGTTGCTCTTCAATTGCGGCCTGATGACTTTCTTTCAGATACGCTAGATCACGCTCCAGTTCTTCAATCCGCCCCAGTTCGGCAGGTTTTGCCACGCGTTTCCGCCCCGGTTTGTCCGCTGAGCTGGCAACGTCCTGAAAACTCACCAGCAGCAGGTTCTGACTGCCATCGGGGTCAGGCAGTGGCCGAACGCTGAGACTGACCGTCGTGAAACCACCGTTGGTCTTGACCTGTATTTCCCGGTTCAGCGCAGGCATTCCCTCACTGGCCACTGCGCGAATGGCGGCACGCAGTTCCAGTTCCAGACCTTCACGTGCCATTTCAACGATATTGAGGCTGGCCTGTCCGGGCGCCGGGCGCAAATATTTGCCGGTTTCGCCATGCACGTAAAGGCTATCGCCCTTGAGATCGGTTAACACCGAAGCTGGCGCAAAGTATTGCACCAGCACCCGGCGGGTAAGTTCGGCAAAGTTGGGTTCCTTTGTTTTCTTCATAGTTTCCTCGGGGGCTTTGCCGCCAGTTTCTGTGGACCAGGACAAAACGTTAATCATCGCTGCGCGAGAAGTAGTGATGGAATGAGTCGCACGATAGAATTTCCATTTGCGATTAAGCGATGAGAACAGTTCGGTATGGTTACCTATACTCTCCGAGGGCGACAGAAACAGCACTCCGCCCGGCTTGAGCGCAAAGTGAAACGCCGGAATCAGCCGGTTCTGGAGTTCCGCTTCCAGATAAATCAGCAGGTTGCGGCAACTGAGCAGATCGAGCTTGGTGAAGGGTGGGTCTTTAATGACGTTCTGGATGGCGAACACCACTATTTCGCGGATTTCCTTCTTGACCCGGTACCCGGCATCTTCCTTGATAAAGAATCGGCGCAGCCGTTCCGGAGTGACATCCTGGGCGATATTGGATGGATAAAACCCTGCGCGGGCTATGGCGATGGCATCATCATCCAGATCGGTGCTGTAGATTTGCACCTTGAATTCCTGATGCGACTGATCCATCAGCTCGCGCAGCAGTATGGCTATCGAGTAGGCCTCTTCACCGGTGGCGCAGCCTGCAACCCAGACTCGGAACAGGTAGTCATCCGGCTTGTCTGTGCACAGTTGCGGCAAGATATCCTTTTCCAGCGCGGCAAACGCCTCTGCATCCCGGAAAAAACTGGTGACGTTAATCAGCAGCTCCTTGAAGAGGGCATGCACTTCGGACGGATTTTCTTTGAGATAACGGGCATAAACCTCGGTGTCTTCGATATTGTGTTGCGACATGCGGCGTTCGATACGTCGGCCGATGGTGCTTTTCTTGTAGTGCGAGAAGTCGTGGCCGGTGCTGGTGCGCAACTGCATCAGGATGCGGTTGATCCCGCCTGTCGCTTTGGGTTCATTGGGTATTTCGGTGCGGACGGCAAACGTGCGGGCGCCGGCCAGCAGTGCCTCCGGCATTTTGTCGACGGGTAGAACGTGGGTGGCATAACCTGCCTGAATGGCGCTGGAGGGCATGCCGTCATATTTGGCCGTGGCCGGATCCTGTACCAGCGTGACGCCGCCACTGCCGAGGATGGCGCGACATCCCAGCGTGCCATCGGTGCCGGTGCCGGAAAGAATGATGCCGATGGCGTTTTCCTGTTGATCTTCAGCCAGTGAGCGCAAGAAGGCATCAATCGGCATGCGCTGCCCGCGCGGTTCGTTCGGCACGCTCAGTTGCAATTTTCCGTGGAAAATGGCCATATCACGGTTCGGCGGAATCACGTACACACAGTTGGGCTCAACCGGGATTTGATCCAGCGCCTCGATCACCGTCATGGCGGTGGTGCGTTGCAGGATTTCAGTGAGCAGGCTGGCGTGGCTGGGATCGAGATGCTGCACCAGCACGAAGGCCATGCCGCTATCAACGGAAGCATGGCGAAAGAATTGCTCCAGGGCCTCTAATCCACCCGCGGAAGCGCCCATGCCGACAATGGGGAAAATGCCTGATGTATTTTCAGCATCCGGGGGCATTTGCGCTGAGAGTGTGCCTGGCGCTTTAGATTTTTTCGTTTTCAGAAAGACTCCATAGCGGTTTATTCAATTGTTTCGCTATTTCTACAGCTTTACATTCCGGATGCCGGCGGTTTGAGGGACAGCACTATTGATGGAAAATTTACCTGCGTGACTCGTGGATCGGGCAGCGCTGTTGGTGCCCATGCACATAATTTAGGCGGGCAGCAAACCGCTACCTGGCCTGCATGACTGCGAGCACTCAAAGCCGGCCAACAGCCTATTCGCTCGATTAGCCGTCGAAATGCCAGTACCGGCGTGAGTAGGGTGGACGACGCCATCCCGATGATTCGGAAGACTCTCCGCCATTCAAAACAGGCACTGCTTGAATAGCAATAAAATGTCCTCTCTATCAGCCACATCAACTCACTCGTCTATAAAATTTGGCGATAATGTCGACCAGTTTTGCATCGCCCGGTCTACTGGACGGTCCACGTTAACCTTGCCGTCCTCGATTGAAAGCACCCAGCTCACCGGAATGAAATGGTGCTGCCCCACCCCATCTTTATTCACTTTGATGGTACTCGGTCCAACCATATGATCTACAGTGGCAAACTGGCCGCCTTCAGAACAAATAATCGGCATATCGGGTTTAATGTGGTCGGTGTTGATCATGGCTTTCCCTCTTGTTGGTAAAATTTAAGCGCACTCGCTTGGTAAAGCCTGTTCTGCGGTTTTGGCATTGATTAGTAATCCGCTAGCCCAGCTTTATCCTCGTTTACCTAACTTGTCACACTATACCTTCAACTGTGATCAGTCTGTACGGCAGCGCACATATAAAATTTTGATCATTTACAAAATGTCGAATACGCAGCGCCGGTTTCTTATCAAGCTCAGAACTCAGCGCATCGCTTGGGTATTCTACAGCAGCCAGTCTTCGTCCCTTAAGCCGCTTGTGTACGCTAGCGAACTGTCTAGCGTTATGAAAGAGTATCTAATCGATATTGATAGTTCTAAGTCCCTTGGAACTTCGTTGTAGAAATTGGACATCGTTGCAACAGCAAATTTCATTGCAAGGATAGTGTCCGACGTTTAACTCAAAGGAAAAATCATGAACAACAATCACTCCATATCCACACAAATAATGCGCAGTATTGGCGTAACCGCAGTTGCAGTAGTTTTTGTCGCAGGTTGCGCAAGCATTCCCGCGCCAACAGAACAAATCGCCGTTTCTAAAGCAGCTGTTGACAGTGCCACAAGTGCCGGGGGCAACCAGTTTGCACCGGTACAACTGCAATCGGCATTAGAAAAACTCGATGCAGCCGAACGGGCCATGGCAGAAGGAGAAAATCTAAAAGCACGCCAACTGGCAGAACAAGCCCAAGTCGACGCCCAACTAGCCGCTGCGACGGCGCGTGCAGCCAAAGCACAAAAAGCGGCCGGTGAGCTGCGAGAAGGCAATCGTGTACTGCATCAAGAAATCGATCGTAAAGCCCAGTAATATTAAGGAATTCAACATGTTAAAAAATATAAACATCCTTCTGACATTGATTGCTGCGGCAATTATTTCCGCTTGCAGCACAGTGCCCACTCAAGCACTTAATGAAGCGCATAGCAGTTACAACACCGCTCGCACCAATGCCGAAGTCACTAGCTTGGCACAGCTTGAATTGAAGAAAGCAGGCGACTCTTTAAGTAAAGCCGACCATGCTTTAAAAGAAGGCGAAGATGATGAGACAGTTAATCACTTCGCATATTTAGCCAAACAACAAGTGGGTATCGCGCAAGAAACCGCCAAACGAAAAATAGCGGAAACAGCAGTCACCACAGCCAGTGCCGAACGTAATCTGGTTCGTCTTGATGCCAGAACAGCTGAAGCCGATGCAGCTCATCAGCAAGTCGATGTGCTAAAGGCTGAACAACAAAGATTGCTCAAAGAGTTGAATGCCCAGCAAACCGAACGTGGCTTAGTCATCACGCTTAGTGACGTATTGTTTAGCACCAACAAAGCGCAATTGAACTCAGGCGGAATGCGTAACGTTTACAAAGTGGCTGATTTTCTCAACCAATACCCCAAGTACAAGGTGTTGATTGAGGGACACACCGATAGTGTCGGCACTGACGAACACAATCAGGACCTCTCAGAACGACGAGCGTTAGCAGTGCAGAATGCCTTGGTCGACGCCAGAGTCAGCAGTGATCGTATTAGTGCTCGCGGTTTTGGCGAGAGTTTACCTATTGCCAGCAACGACAATGCGGGTGGTCGACAATTAAATCGGCGCGTGGAAATAATCCTGTCAGACAACGAAGGCAATATCGCGCCTCGCTAGGCATTGCAATGCTTCGGCAGCGAACAGAACAGCTGCCGAAGAGACGATAAAGTCAATTCCAGGAGAAGCTCATGACGAAAACACACACGCCTGCCATTTTGAAATACGCCGAGGATATTCTTGCCGCCAAGAGGTTTTTTCAGTTAAGTTAAGACCAAGAACAACCTCCTTGATTTTCAACACGCATCAGGACTTACTTTATGACAACGCAAGCTTACGCCGCACAAAACGCCACGACTCCGCTGGCACCCTTCAAGATTCAACGCCGCGACCCCGGCGTGCATGATGTGCAGATCGAGATTCTCTATTGCGGTGTCTGCCACTCGGACCTGCATATTGCCCGCAACGAGTGGCAAGGCACCACCTATCCTTGCGTTCCCGGTCACGAAATTGTCGGACGCGTCACCAAAGTTGGCGCTCAAGTCACTAAATTCAAGGAAGGCGATCTTGCCGCAGTCGGTTGTCTGGTGGATTCCTGTCGCAGCTGTGAAAACTGCGCGGACGACCTCGAACAATTCTGCGCAGAAGGTCCGATCTTTACCTACAATTCCCCGGACAAGCATACCGGCGGCCTGACCTACGGCGGCTACTCCGAAAATGTCGTGGTCGATGAAGCCTTTGTGTTGCGCGTCCCAAAGAATCTGGATCTGGCCGCCACAGCGCCGCTACTTTGCGCCGGCATCACGACATATTCCCCGCTGCGCCACAACAACGTAAGCAAAGGCCAAAAGGTGGGCATAGTCGGACTGGGCGGACTCGGGCACATGGCTGTGAAATTGGCGAAAGCCTTCGGTGCGCATGTCGTGGTTTTTACCCATTCACCCAGCAAGGTTAAGGATGCCTTTCGGCTTGGCGCCGATGAGGTCGTCAATTCCACCGACGAAAGCGAGATGACGAAACACCTCAACAGCTTTCATTTCATTCTCGATACCGTGTCCGCGCAACATGACATCAACGCCTATCTGCTGCTTTTGAAACGCGACGGCACCCTCACCCAGGTCGGCGTGCCTCCCGAACCGCTGGCCGTGCAGGTCGGCAGCCTTATTTTTGGACGGCGCAATTTCAATGGCTCGCTGATTGGCGGAATCAAAGAAACTCAGGAGATGCTTGATTTCTGCGGCGAGCACACTATCACTGCCGACATCGAACTCATCCCCATCCAGAAAATAAATGAAGCCTACGAGCGTCTGCTAAAGAACGACGTTAAATACCGCTTCGTCATTGATATGGCTTCGTTGAAAGAGGGCTTGTGATATCCGTGTTGCAATAAAGGATTAAACTTTCACAGCATCGGAGAAAAAAAATGCAATGGCGCAATAGCACCGAGCGTTACGGAGCACTGTCAATTGGCCTCCATTGGTTAATGTTGCTGCTGCTCGTTGCAGTCTACGCATGCATTGAACTGCGTGAGTTTTTCCCCAAGGGCAGCGGACCTCGGGAGGCGTTGAAGACCTGGCATTATATGCTGGGCCTGTCGGTTTTTGTTTTGGTCTGGCTGCGGTTGCTGCTAAACATGACCGGCCGTTTCCCCCGAATGGAACCTGATCAGCCAGGCTGGCAAAAGCTGTCAGCCAGGCTGATGCATGTTGCACTCTATGCCTTGATGATTGTTATGCCGCTGGCCGGATGGCTGATGCTGAGCGCGGCAGGCAAGCCGATTCCGTTCTTTGGCCTGCAACTGCCGGCGCTTATCAGCGAGAGTAAAAGCGCGGCGGAATTAATCAAGGAAATTCATGTGACTGCCGGCACGGTGGGTTATTTCCTGATCGGTTTACATGCGCTTGCTGCGTTGTATCATCACTTCATGCTAGGGGACAGTACGCTTCGACGGATGCTGCCAACCCTGACAGGATCGCGCCCGGCACCTGCAAAGGCGCAACCCGCGTTGGCTGACACTATACCTGACGTTGCTTCCAGCACTAGTGCAGCCAGCAACAAGGAACAGCCGGTAATTGAACCCGAAGCCATTCCCGGCCTGAGTACGGCCGTGGCCGCAGAGCGTCTGAAAACGGATGGCTACAACGAGCTGCCAAGACCTGACCAGCGCGGATTTCTGCGCATCCTGTTAGAGGTGTTGCGCCAGCCCATGTTCGCGCTGCTGATCGGTGGCGGCATCGTCTATTTGCTGATGGGCGACCGAGTAGAAGCACTGCTCCTGCTTATGTTCGCGGGCCTTTCGGTTACCATCACCATTGTTCAAGAGACCCGCAGCGAAAAGGTTCTGGAGGCGCTGCGCAATCTGGCGAGCCCACGGGCGCTGGTCATCCGCGACGGCAAGAGAATACTCATCGCCGGCAGGGAGGTGGTGCGCGGCGACCTGATGGTTGTTTCCGAAGGTGACCGGGTAGCCGCGGATGCAACGCTGTTATGGTCGCAAGACTTATTGCTCGATGAATCACTGCTCACCGGCGAGGCCGTCCCTGTCCGAAAATTGGCTCAGGATGCCTCCACAAAGTCCGGCGACCAAAGCGCCATACCGGGGCCGGGTGGTGAAGACCTGCCCTATATTTTTGCCGGAACGCTGGTGGTGCGCGGAACGGGCAAGGCGCTGGTGCATGCGACCGGCATCCGCAGTGAAATGGGCCAAATCGGCCGCGCCCTGGGCAGCATCGAAACCGAACAACCCCGCTTGCAACGTCAGATACATTCGTTCGTGCGGGTCTTCGCCATTATCGGGGTTTTCCTGGGCGGGCTGGTTGTGCTGCTCTTCGGACTGCTGCGAGGTTCATGGCTTGATGCCATGCTGGGCGGTATCGCAATCGGCATGTCCTTGTTACCCGAAGAGTTCCCTCTGGTCCTGGCCGTGTTCATGGCGATGGGCGCATGGCGTATTTCCCAGGCCCGCGTGCTCACCCGCCGAGCCGCGGCGATTGAGGCGCTGGGCGCTACCACGGTGTTATGCACGGACAAGACCGGCACGCTCACCGAAAATCGAATGACGGTTGTCTCCATACTCAGCGAAGACGCCAGCTGGCACCAGGATGGCAAGACGCCAGTAGCAGACAACCTACGGGAAACCCTGACAGCCGCGCTGTTCGCTTGTCCGCGTGAAGCCACCGATCCGATGGACATGGCGGTCCACGCGCTCGCAGAAGCTCAGATCGGTCCCAACAAAGCCAGCTTTGCAAGCGCCAAGCTGATTCGCGCGTATGGTCTCAGGCCGGATTTGTTTGCGGTAGCGAACATACTGTCCAGCGCTGACGATGGCAACGGCACGGCTTATGCGAAGGGCGCTCTCGAAGCGATAGCCGAATTGTGCCAGTTGTCCACAGACCGCCTGGCCGACGTATTCGCAAACAGGTCGATACACTTGCGCTTGATGGCGTTCGCGTACTCGGCGTTGCCAAAGCAAGCGCTATCGATGTGTCGCAGGAACAAAATCTGCCTGAATCACCCCGCGGCCTGAACTTTGACTATGTGGGACTTATCGGCTTTGCCGACCCCTTACGTGCCAATGTGCCCGCCGCCATTGCCGAATGCCGGGCCGCAGGCATCAGGGTGGTCATGATCACAGGCGATTATCCGGCAACGGCACGCGCCATTGGCTTACAGGCCGGACTTGAGTCGGCCGAGGTGCTGGCCGGTGACGACATCGAAACCCTGTCCGACGAGAGTCTCGCCATGCGCGTGCAATCGACATCGATATTTGCACGCATCCGGCCCAATCAAAAACTGCGCATTGTCCAGAGTCTGAAGGCAAACGGCGAAATCGTCGCCATGACCGGCGATGGCGTAAACGATGCCCCGGCGATCAAGGCCGCTCATATCGGCATTGCCATGGGCGGGCGCGGCACCGACGTTGCTCGCGAAGCCTCCGCCATCGTCCTGCTCGACGATGATTTTGGCTCCATCGTGAAAACCATCCGCCTGGGGCGGCGCATTTACGACAATCTGCGCAAGGCAATTGAGTACATTGTCGCGGTGCATATTCCCATCGCCGGACTCGCGCTCCTGCCGCTTTTTCTGGGACTGCCGCTCATACTCACGCCAATTCATATTGCCTTTCTGGAAATGGTGATTGATCCCGCATGTTCCGTGGTGTTTGAAGCCGAGGAGGAAGAGGACGACGTCATGCAACGTCCTCCGCGCGATCCCGAGAGTCCGTTGCTGTTGCCAAAACGGATACTATGGGCGGTCCTGCAAGGGCTGATTGCACTTCTGATCCTGGCGGGCGTCTTCATCAGCGCCGCGCGGTTGGGCATGCCTGAGCCGGATTTGCGCGCGCTGGTGTTCACGTCTCTGGTCCTGATAAACATGGGTCTGATTTTGGTAAACCGCTCCTTCAAATCGTCGCTGGTTCGCGCGTTTCTGCGGCCCAATCGATCGCTCTGGATTCTGCTTGGCTGCGTAAGCGCAGTGCTTGCGACGGCAGTGTTCTGGCGCCCGGCGCAAGTGCTTTTTCATTTTGGCCGATTGCACTGGGATGATCTTGCCGTATGCGCGGTCGCCGGCTTCTTCAGCTTGCTGCTATTGGAGGCGATCAAGTCACTCTGGTTTCGCGGCGGAAGCAGCGATGGCAAGACAAGAGTGCCGGGGCAGGCTTGATTGCGGTGATGCAGCCGGGCTTGAAAAATTTCATGCCCTTCGATCGGCTCGCGGCCCGCAGTCTCATGATGAGTGACAATAAAATCAATGCCTTATTTAAAGGCATTGAGCCATGTGCCCGCTAGTATTGGTTCAGGTATTCCGACGGCGGCCCTATGTTCGATAGCGTACAGACTACGTCCAATATTCCCAATAAGTTTCTTTCCTATTCACTATAAGGAGGGACCTCCTTGACTATCCCGGACGAACCCGTACTGGCGCCAGGGATAGGAATATAAATTTTGCTGGCTTCAAGGTTTTTTACATTATTTTGTGGTCGTATATCTGATCGTTCTGAGTATCTTGGGGCTAAATTACATCGCAGAGCGGAGATAAGTTTTACCCACGTCGAATTCATGACGATGACAGAGCATCCTTTTTTTTATGGCCGGCACAAGGAGTGCGCATTCCTGACCAGCAGTGCGTTGTTTTCGCATGATAAATATCATATTGATGGTCTGCGCATAGCTTCAAATTGCGCCGGCGGGTTGTAAGAGAAAACTGTGAACAATACCAAACCCAGCGAGATACAAAAACTGTTTATGGACAACAACGCACAATGGATGGAAGACCCGCTCTGGTATAAAGATGCCGTTATTTATGAACTGCACATCAAAGCATTTTTTGACAGCGACAACAATGGCTCCGGGGATTTCGCCGGGTTAATCCAAAAGCTCGATTATCTGCAGAATTTAGGGGTGAACACGCTCTGGTTGTTACCCTTCTACCCCTCTCCAATGCGCGACGACGGTTATGACATAGCTGACTACCACAATATCCATCCCGAGTACGGCAGCATGGCCGACTTCAAGCAGTTCATGAAGGAAGCGCACCGCCGCGGTTTCAAGGTCATCACCGAACTGGTCATAAATCACACTTCCGATCAGCATCCGTGGTTTCAGGCTGCGCGCCGGGCACCTGCCGGATCGAGCAAGCGTAACTTTTACGTATGGAGCGATACCAACCAAAAATTTCCCGAAACGTGCATTATTTTCAAGGATACCGAGAAGTCCAACTGGACCTGGGACGATGAAGCCCATGCCTATTACTGGCATCGTTTCTTCTCCCATCAACCGGACCTTAACTTTAATAACCCGCAGGTGGTGAAAGCGGTTATCAGAATCATGCGCTTTTGGCTGGATCAGGGCGTAGACGGTGTACGTCTGGACGCGATCCCTTATCTGTGCGTGCGTGAGGGCACCCAAAACGAGAATCTGCCGGAAACGCACGCCGTTATAAAACAAATGCGCGCGGTGGTGGATGCGGATTACCCTCACTGCGTTTTTCTTGCCGAAGTCAATCAGTGGCCGGAAGACGTACGCGACTACTTCAGTGACGGCGATGAATGTCACATGGCTTACCATTTTCCCCTCATGCCACGGATGTACATGGCCATCGCTCAGGAAGACCGTCATCCTATCGTCGATATCATGCGGCAAACCCCGGATATTCCAGAAACCTGCCAATGGGCCATTTTTCTGCGCAATCACGACGAGCTTACCCTGGAGATGGTCACTGACAAAGAACGCGACTATATGTACCAGATGTATGTCGGTGAACCTCGTGGACGCGTAAACGTTGGCATCCGGCGCCGACTCGCACCCCTGATGGATAATGAAATAGACAAGATCAAGCTGATGAACAGTTTGCTGCTGTCCATGCCGGGTTCGCCCATCATCTATTACGGCGACGAGATCGGCATGGGGGACAATTTCTTCCTGGGCGATCGTAATGGTGTGCGTACGCCCATGCAATGGAGTCCGGATCGTAATGGAGGCTTCTCTCGCGCTGATCCGCAGCGCCTGTATCTGCCGCCTATCATGGATCCGGTGTACGGCTACGGGGCAGTCAATGTGGAGGCGCAGCTGCGCGAACGTGCTTCCCTGCTGAATTGGATGCGGCGTGTACTGGCCTTGCGCAAAAATCATCAGGCCTTCGGTCGCGGTAAACTTGTTTTTTTACACCCCGGAAATCG
Source organism: uncultured Gammaproteobacteria bacterium (assembly GCA_963696315.1). Classification (GTDB taxonomy): domain Bacteria; phylum Pseudomonadota; class Gammaproteobacteria; order Methylococcales; family Methylomonadaceae; genus CAWKEY01. Next base: position 11,005 of record CAVOJU010000030.1, on the reverse strand, counting down.
CAAGATACTCGCGTATTTCAGACTATATCAAGACGACATTATCTTGTGTGTGACTAACCTGTCGCGCGCCGCGCAGGCGGTCAAGCTTGATCTTTCAGCTTACAAGGGATATGTGCCGATAGAATTGCTGGGACGAGCGGCTTTCCCGCCCATTGGCGAATTGCCCTATCTCCTCACTTTGCCCGGGCATAACTACTATTGGTTCCAGCTGGTCAGCGGCGAAGAGGTTCCAGCCTGGCACGAGGAACACTTACTATCAGAAGAATTGCCAACGCTGGTGTTGTTCGATGGCTGGCACAGCTTCTTCCACAATCGGGTTGTACCCCGGCGTATGGCACTGGCTGTGAAGGTTCGTACCCAGCTCGAAGAAAACGCATTGCCGCACTTTGTTGCAGCTCAACGCTGGTATGGAGCTAAGAGCAAGTTGATTCGTCGTGTGGTCATTAGCGATTATACCGAGTGGGTGAATGAAGATAATAGGTGGTTGGTAGCCCTGGTTAGCATCGAAAGTGAGGCCGGAGAGCCAGTTAGCAGCTTTTTACCCCTCGCGCTGGCGTGGGAAAATGGCGACGAGGAACGCCTGCATGCCATGTCGCCGGTCACCGCGGCAAAAGTGCGCCAAAAAGCGCAAGTTGGAATCCTGGGCGATGCATTTGCCGACGCGGCATTTTGCCGGGCGTTGGTACAGGCCATCGGTGCGCGTCAAGTGCTACATTGCGAACAAGGCCTCATAAGCTTCTCGCCCACCAGTGCTTTCGCTGCATTGACAGGGCAGGTATCCGCCAATCTACCCGTTCGGCCGTCCGGCACGCAGGGCAATAATACCACTGTCGTTCTGGGTGAAAAGTTATTCCTGAAAGGATATCGACATCTGCAAATCGGGATGCAGCCGGAGTTTGAGATCGGGCGTTTTTTAACTGACGTGGCGAAATTTCCCAACACGCCGCCAGTGCTCGGCTTAGTTGAGTATCAAGGCAGCGACGGCAGCAACATGACGCTTGCGTTGTTGCAGAGCTATGTCGAAAACCAGGGCGACTGCTGGAGCTACACGCTGGATTACTTAAGGCGTTTTCTGGAAGAATGGCGCACAGCAGAAGTACCGCCAGCCTCTGCGGGAGGGGTACATAACTCTTATCTGGTTCTGATTCGCACGCTCGGTCAGCGTACTGGAGAACTGCACAATGCGCTGGCTATAGCGACGGGTGATTCTGCCTTTGATCCCGAACCAATTACCGGCAACGATCTTGCGGACTGGATACTGCGGGTGCAAGTGGAGGCAGTAGCCACTTTGAATCTGCTTGAGCATCAGGAGCAGGGACTTGCCGAGCCAGTGCGCAAGCTAGCACAAACCTTGCTCACGCAACGCAATGCACTTGAGGATCGAATTCAGACTTGTATTTCCGGACAGATTAAATCAGTCAAGACACGCTACCATGGCGATTATCATCTGGGGAAAGTGCTGCTCACGCAGAATGATTTCGTGTTCACCGATTTTGAGGGAGAGCCGGCATGCCCGCTCACCGAGCGCCGACGGAAACACTCGCCTTTGAGAGATGTAGCCGGCATGCTGCGATCGTTCAACTATGCCGCTCGCACCGCACTTGCTCGCGCCACTGCGGAACAGCCCAAGGATTTGACAAAGTTTGAACCTTTAATGCGTGACTGGGAAGCCGAGGTAGGGCGCGTATTCCTTGCAGCCTATGATGAAGCAGTACTCAGTTCCGGACTTTTTACAACGGTCGCATCGCTGCGCGGCTTACTGGACCTGTTCCTGCTGGAAAAGGCGCTTTTCGAGGTACGCTACGAACTTGACAACCGACCCAATTGGGTAGTCATTCCGCTACGCGGCATCTTGACATTACTGCACCAGCAATCTGGCCATATTCAAGATGCCGAGGTAGGCCAGCCGTAATTTTTGCCAATACCTGATGTGTTTCAACGAGAATAATTCAGACGAGAGGTTATCAAGATGACAAAGACGATAACAGCGGTATGGCCGGGGCGACCCTATCCGCGCGGTGCATTTTGGGACGGCGAAGGGGTTAATTTTGCTATTTTTTCCGAGCATGCCGAAAAGGTCGAATTGTGCTTGTTTGATGCCAAGGGAAAGACCGAAGTCCAGCGCGTCGAACTCAAAGAACGTAGCGATTTAGTCTGGCACTGCTATCTACCCGAGGCACGTCCCGGACTGCTTTATGGTTTCCGGGTGCATGGACCTTACCGTCCAAAGGAAGGGCATCGTTTTAATCCGCACAAGCTGCTGATAGAACCCTATGCAAAAGATATAGTGGGAACGCCGCTCTGGAGCGACGCCCATTTCGGCTATCGCATAGGCGCCAAGGACGACGATCTGTCTTTTAGTCGTCGCGACAATGCCAATGTCATGCCGAAGTGCCGGGTTATCGATCAGGCCTTCGCCTGGGGAAATGATCATCCCCCCGACATTCAATGGTGTGACATGGTGATTTATGAGCTGCACGTCAAAGGCTTTACCATGCAACATCCTGATATTCTGCCCAAGTTTCGCGGCACCTATGCCGGATTGGCGATGGACCCCGCCATCGAGCACCTCCAACGTCTAGGCGTGACGACTGTTGAACTGATGCCGGTGCATGCTTTCCTTGACGACCGCCATCTGGTCGAACGAGGCGCGCGCAATTACTGGGGATATAACTCCATAGGCTTTCTGGCGCCCGATTCCCGTTACTCGGCCAGCGGCCAGGTCAGTGAATTTAAAACCATGGTAAAAACACTGCATAAGGCAGGTATTGAGGTGATTCTGGATGTGGTCTACAACCATACCGCCGAAGGCAATCAACTGGGGCCGACACTGTCTTTCCGTGGTATCGACAATGCTTCCTACTATCGCCTAGAATGATGATCGGCGCTATTACATGGACTTCACCGGCTGTGGCAATACCCTGGATATGCAACAATCTTGCGTGCTGCAGTTAATGATGGACAGCCTGCGTTATTGGGTGCTGGAAATGCATGTAGACGGCTTCCGTTTTGATCTGGCGTCCTCTCTGGCAAGAGAGTTACACGCAGTGAACCAGCTTGGCACCTTCTTCAATACCATCCGTCAGGATCCTGTCCTGAGCACCATCAAGCTGATTGCCGAACCCTGGGATCTGGGCGAAGGCGGCTATCAAGTCGGAAATTTCCCGTTGGGCTGGTCGGAATGGAACGATAAGTATCGCGATAGTATTCGTGCCTACTGGAAAGGCGATGAAGGCTTGATCGGGGAACTGGCGCAACGCTTGACAGGATCCAGCGACCTGTACGAACGCAGTGGGCGCACTCATGCCAGCATCAATTTCATCAGTGCGCACGACGGCTTTACCTTGCATGACCTGGTGACCTACAACGACAAGCACAACGAGGCCAATCAAGAAGACAATTCCGGTAACGACAATAATCGATCCTGGAATTGCGGCGTCGAGGGAGAAACCGACGATCCCGCGATTAATGCCTTGCGTGCCCGGCAGAAGCGCAATCTTCTTGCTACGCTGCTGTTTTCACAGGGGGTTCCCATGCTGCAGGCAGGCGACGAGATCGGGCGTACCCAGTTGGGTAATAACAATGCCTATTGTCAGGATAACGCGATTAGCTGGCTGTCGTGGGAACTGAAGCAACAGGATCAGGATTTGCTTGCATTCACTCGGCGTATTATCAGCTTGCGCAACGAGCATCCCTTATTCCGGAGACGTTATTTTTTTCAGGGAAGCCCCAATTACGGCGGCGAGATAAAAGATATCGTCTGGCTCAATTTCGATGGATCCGAAACGAGAGATGACGACTGGAATCAGGCATCTTCACATTGTCTGGGCGTTTATTTTGCCGGCGGTAAACTGGTCGAAACCGACGGGCGCGGACGGCGTTTAAGGGACAATAATCTCTTATTGCTTCTGAATGCTTATTATGAGGAAATCGCATTTATGTTGCCGGAATTCGAGGATCATAAGTACTGGGAAGTGCTGCTCGACACGCGGGATGCTATCGGTACGCCGGATATTACACGTTACAAGACAGAGCAAGCATATCCATTGGGCGGACGGTCGCTGGTGCTGCTGAAACAAGCGTAGGCAACATGAAACGTGGATATGAAATGCCATTTGGGTTGAGGAAGCGCGGGCATGAAAAATAAATCACCACAAACCGGCACTCCGCAGAATCCTGAGTCACGCATTCCATTATCCACCTATCGTCTGCAATTCAGCTGCGATTTCACTTTTAATCAGGCCCGCGAAATTGTTCCCTACCTGAGCGCGCTCGGCATCTCCCATCTGTATGCCTCACCCTATCTCAAAGCGCGGCCAGGCAGCCGGCACGGTTACGACATCATCGATCACAATACGCTTAATCCCGAGATAGGTTCGTACGACGAATTTGAGCAGCTATGCGAAACGCTCGCCCAGCACGGCATGGGGCAGGTGCTGGATGTGGTGCCTAATCATATGGGCGTGCTGGGCGGGGATAATGCCTGGTGGCTGGACGTGCTGGAAAACGGTCAGACAGCCGTTCATGCCGGGTTTTTTGATATTGACTGGTCGCCGACAAAGGCAAAGCTGCATGGCAAGGTGCTATTGCCGGTGTTGGCTAATCATTATGGCGCGGTGCTGGAAAATGCCGAATTACAGCTGCGCTTTGATGCGAAGCACGGTGAATTCGGTATTTATTACTTCGATCACCACTTTCCTGTGGATCCGGCGCAATACCCTTGTATCCTGGGGTTTCGCATGAATGCCTTGAACGCAAGCTTAGGGGAGGGTAACCAGTTATTGATGGACTATCAGAGTCTGGTCACCGCGTTCCACAATCTTCCGTCCCGTGATGAGGGGTCGCCTGAGCGTCAGCTTGAGCGCAGGCGCGACAAGGAAGTGCATAAGCGTCATCTTGCAGGTCTCGTTGCCCATTCTTCCGACATTGCCCGGTTTCTGGAAGAGAACTTGCGCATCTTGAACGGTAAGGCAGGGGAACCATCCAGTTTCGACCCTCTCCACGACGTGATAGAGAAGCAAGCCTACCGGCTGGCGTTCTGGCGGGTGGCCTCGGACGAGATTAATTACCGTCGGTTTTTCGATATCAACGATCTTGCCGGCTTGCGCATGGAGAACGACGAGGTCTTCGATGCGACCCATCAATTGGTGTTGCGGCTGGTTCAGGAAGGCAAGCTGGATGGCCTGCGTCTGGATCATCCTGATGGTTTGTACGATCCGGAAGCATATTTTTGCAAGCTGGTCGAACACTGCAACCGCGCCGGGCGTGCGCCTTATCTGGTGGTAGAAAAAATTCTAGCGGCAGACGAGGATTTGCGCAGTAGCTGGCCGGTGCACGGCACTACGGGTTACGAATTCACTAATCTACTCAACGGGCTGTTTGTGGTTACCAGCGCCGCCAAACGTATGGAGCGCGCGTATAACAGCTTCATCGGCGAGCCTATCAATTTCGATGATCTGCTCTACCGTTCCAAGCAGCTTATCATGAAGTCCGCGCTGTCGGGGGAATTGAATGTGCTGGCCAACCAGCTCTCGAAAATCGCCGAAGCCGACCGCCAGACCTGCGATTACACGCTGAATGGATTACGTACGGCATTGGCTGAAATCGTAGCCTGCTTCCCGGTTTATCGTGGGTACATCAGCGCCCGCGAAGTGGCGCCGGAAGATCGCCGCAACATCGAACAGGCAACCGCAGCGGCTAAACGCAGAAGCACGACAGCAGATCCCAGTATTTTCGATTTTTTGCGGGATGTACTCACACTTGCCGCGGCAGAAGGGAAATCACCTGCGTACGCTGAGCAGGTGCTGGCATTTGCCATGAAATTCCAGCAATTCACCAGCCCGGTTATGGCGAAAGGGCTGGAGGATACCAGCGCCTATATCTATCACCGATTGCTGTCGCTCAACGAAGTGGGCGGCGATCCGCGTCGATTCGGCGTGACCCGTAGCGCATTTCATCGTGCCAATCAGGTGCGCGCAGAGCGTACTCCACATTCCATGTTGACCACTTCCACTCACGACACCAAACGTAGCGAGGATATGCGCGCCCGCCTCAATGTGTTGTCTGAAATACCGGCTGCTTGGCGATTGGCGCTACGACACTGGAGTCGCGCAAACCGAAGTCTTAAACGCATGGTGGACGGTATGCTGGCGCCCACACGCAACGATGAATATTTCATCTATCAGACATTGCTTGGGTATTTGGCCGCCAGGTGAACCGGACGGCAATGAAATGGCGCGTTTTTCTGCCCGGATGAAGGAATATTTGGTCAAGGCGTTGCGCGAAGCCAAGGTGTATACCAGCTGGATAAACCCCAATACAGCCTATGAAGATGCAATCGTGGCATTTGCCGATGCACTGATAAATGCGCCGGCGAGATGAGTGCATTCCTGACGGATTTTCTGCCTTTTCAACGGCGGATTGCGCGACTAGGAATGTTCAACAGCCTGTCGCAGACATTGATCAAGCTAACTGCACCGGGTGTACCGGATATTTATCAAGGTTGCGAATGTTGGGATTTCAGCCTGGTGGATCCCGGATAACCGGCGGCCGGTTGATTTCGGCTACCGCCGAACCCTGCTCGATGCATTGCAGACGCTTGCCACGCAAACATCTGAACAACGAAAAACAGGGGTAAGCGCGTTATGTGACACGCTGGAAAATGGCAGGGCAAAATTGCTGGTCGTCAGGTCGGCGCTGGCGTTACGGAAACGCTGGCCGGAAGTGTTTCAGCAAGGAAGCTATTTGCCGCTGGCAGTCAAGGGAGAACATGCGGCTCATCTGTGCGCCTATGCACGCATTGCTGGTGGGCGTACCGTCATTACGGTGGCGCCGCGTTTTTTCGCGCGGCTGCTGGGTGAGGCCGATACGCTTCCTTTGGGAGAAAAGGTTTGGGGTGATACAACAGTGGAAATGCCTTTTCATCGGCGCGATAACCAATACACATGCGCCTTCACGGGGAAAGTGCTGAAGCTCGAACAAAGGCAGTCCGGTTGGCGCCTGCCCGTCGCACAAGTGCTGGCAGAATTTCCGGTGGGGCTGATCATCGGTGAAAGTGTGCAAACCTGATCTTGAGCAATGGAACAGCGGATAATTGGTAAACAATTTGCAGCAGCAATATTTGAATTTTTAGTGGCTTACTTGGAACAATAATTATGAGCGAACTGATAACTACCGAATTAGTCAATGGCCGCCGATTTCCAATTGGGGCGGAGCGAGTGCCCGGAAAAGGCGTGCATTTTCGTGTCTGGGCACCTGAAAGAAAGACAGTGAAACTGGTCATTAATTCTCAGGGTGAAGAGGTATGATCCTCCCCATCCGCCGACCGAAATTGAACTGCAAAGTGAAGGCAACGGTTATTTTTCGGTCATTTTGCAAGATGCTTGCGTAGGAAGCTTGTACCGCTACCTGCTGGATGATGATCCGCAACCGTACCCTGATCCCGCCTCGCGTTTTCAACCCCAGGGTCCGCACGGACCGTCGCAAGTGGTCGATGCATTAACGTTCGACTGGACGGACGCCGCCTGGACGGGAATTGAAGCCCAAGGTCAGGTCATTTATGAGATGCATATCGGCACGTTTACTCATGAAGGCAATTGGGTCGCAGCGGCCAAAGAACTGCCTGAACTGGCTGCATTGGGCGTGACTGTGTTGGAGATCATGCCGGTGGCCGATTTTCCGGGCCGGTTCGGCTGGGGTTATGACGGTGTCAATTGGTTCGCGCCGACACGGCTTTATGGAACCCCGGACGAATTTCGCTATTTCGTTAACCAGGCTCATGCCGTGGGTCTCGGCGTCATTCTGGATGTGGTATTCAATCATTTGGGCCCGGATGGCAATTACCTGGGGAAATTCTCCAGCGATTACTTTTCTACTCGCTACCAGTGCGATTGGGGTGATCCGCTAAATTTTGATGGACCGAACTCAGCCGCCGTACGTGATTATGTGCTCGCCAATAGTGCGTATTGGATTAAAGAGTTCCACCTTGACGGCCTACGCCTTGATGCAACCCAGCAAATCTTCGACAGCTCCGCTGAAAATATTATTGCCGCAATCGTGAAGGCAGTGCGTAGCGCCGGGGCTCCGCGCCTTACCTTTATCATTGGCGAGAATGAGCCGCAGGATGCAAAATTGTTTTTGCCTCTCGAACAAGGAGGCTTCGGCCTGGACGCATTATGGAACGACGATTTCCATCATACCGCCATGGTAGCGATGACAGGGCGCGCAGATGCTTACTATAGCGATTACCGGGGTGTCGCTCAGGAATTTGTATCCACATTGAAGCGAGGATTTCTTGTATCAAGGTCAATGGTACTCATGGCAAAAAAATACGCGCGGAACCCCGGGGCTGGACATGCCTCCGGCCAAGTTCGTCAACTTCATCCAAAATCACGATCAATTGGCCAATTCCGGCAGTGGCAAACGCGTCCACTTATTGACCAGCCCTAACCGCTACCGGGCTTTGACAGCCCTGTTCTTATTGGCTCCGCAGACGCCTATGTTGTTTCAAGGCCAGGAGTTTGCCGCCACCAGCCCGTTCTTTTATTTTGCCGACCATAAAGCTGAAATCGCCGATTTGGTGGCGCGAGGACGCGCTGAGTCTCTGGCTCAATTTCGTGCCTTGGCAACGCCCGAAATGCAGGCCCGGCTGCCGGATCCGGGCGACCCGCAAACGTTTACCCATTCAAAACTGGACTTAAATGACCGCAATCTGCATAAGGACGAATATGCCTTGCACCGCGATTTATTAAGCTTGCGCCGTAACGATCCGGTGTTTCAGGCCAGCCAGCACAGCCATCGTATTGATGGTGCAGTGTTAAGCCAGGATGCATGGGTGATACGATTTTTCGGCGAGAATCCGGGTGATGACCGTCTTTTATTGGTTAACCTGAGCCGGGATATTCATCTTGTTCCGGCTCCGGAACCGCTATTGGCTGCGCCGAAGGACTGTGTTTGGGATGCAATGTGGTTCAGCGACGATCCTCATTACGGCGGTATGGGCATGCCGCCCTGGCCCATGAAAGGCAATTGGTATCTTCAAGGCGAATCCGCTGTTGTGCTACATCCTATTATCCAGGCAAAGGAGAGTGTTAATCATGAATAGTGATATTGTTATTAAAACGAAGTGGACTGGGGATCCTGCCGAACAGGAAGAGTTACTAAAACACGAATGGTTAGTCACGAACGGTCTTGGCGGCTATGCGTCCGGAACGATCTCGGGCGTACCCACCCGCCGTTTCCACAGCCATTTAACCGCTTCGCTTTCTGATCCTCAAGGCCGCTACGTGATGCTCAATCAACTCAGTGAGTTGGTCCGGTTTCCTGATGGCAGCAGCCAGAAAATAGGCGGCATCGAATTGGCGGACGGATCGCTCGATCTACACGGTATGTCCAGTCTGCGCGAATTTCGCCTGGAATCCGGGTTGCCGGTATGGCGCTATGAACTGGCAAACCATGTGATTGAAAAATCGATACTGATGCCTTATATGACCAATACGGTTCATGTGGGGTATCGCCTGGTTTCAGGAACAGGGCCGGTAAGGCTTAAGATTCGCGTAGCCGTGCATTTTCGTCGCCATGATGCTTCTTTGGCCGAAGGATTTCCCATGGATTCCTACGATCTTAAAGCCTCTGCCGGACGTTTTGAAATTCATGGGTTTTCAATGCCGCCCTTACGTCTTTACGTCGATGGCGAGAACCCGGCATTCACGATTGAAGCCAAACGCTTTAGCGACATTCTTTACCGTATAGAGGAACAAAGAGGCTATGAAGCTCAGGGTAATCTGTGGAGCCCCGGTTACTTTCGCGTTGATCTTGCTGCCGGTAAAGATGTCACTTTGATAGCTTCTTCGGAAAGCTGGGAAAGCATCATGGCGCTGTCTCCCGCAGAGACATTTCAGGCCGAACTGGAGCGGCGTCGACGTTTGCTGGCGGCGGCGCGTCCGGAAGTGAATACAGGCTTGGCCAAGCAGTTGGTGCTGGCAGCCGATCAGTTTATTATCGCGCCGATCGAGCGGGTTGCCGAAACGACGCGTACCCGCGCAACCGGCGGCGATGTGCGTACCATCATTGCCGGTTACCACTGGTTTACCGATTGGGGGCGGGACACCATGATCAGCCTGGAAGGCCTGACGCTGACGACAGGACGGCATATCGAGGCGGGACATATTCTGCGTACTTTTGCCCATCATCTGCGTGACGGCCTCATTCCCAATATGTTCCCGGAAGGTGAAAGCGAGGGCGTGTATTATACCGCCGATGCGACGCTCTGGTTTTTTCATGCGCTGAATCGTTATATCGAGATTACCGGAGATCGGGGTTTGCTCAAGGAATTGCTGCCCAAGCTGTTGGATATCATTGACCATCACATTCGGGGCACGCGCTTCGGTATTCATTGCGATCCCGGCGACGGTCTGCTTGTCCAGAACGATCCGCGTTACGCCTTGACATGGATGGATGCCAAGATGGGTGATTGGGTCGTCACACCGCGTCGCGGCAAAGCGGTTGAAATCAACGCCTTGTGGTACAACGCGCTGCGCCTTATGGAAAAATGGATGCAGGAGGAAAACCTAAGCTCAAGCGTGATCGAGATTGCAAAGCTCGCCGATGTCACCCGGCTTAGCTTTAATCAACGGTTTTGGAATGCACAGACAGGACACCTGTATGATGTGGTCGACGGTGAAAACGGTAAAAACGACCCGGCGTGTCGGCCCAATCAAGTGTTCGCTCTATCGCTATCCCATCCGGTATTGGATCAAGCGCATTGGCAATCCGTATTTCAGAATCTCAAAGACCGGCTGTTGACGCCCGTGGGGCTGCGGACATTGTCCCCGGATCATCCCGACTATAAAGCCGATTACCATGGCGACCTTCGCACCCGCGATGCCGCTTATCATCAAGGCACTGTCTGGCCCTGGCTGCTGGGACCCTACACCGATGCCTGGTTACGTGTTTATCCCGAACAGCGAAAAGACGCCCGCGACTTTCTTGATCAATTATTGGCGAG
>CAVOJU010000029.1:0-49416 GCA_963696315.1 uncultured Gammaproteobacteria bacterium | reverse complement strand
GCGGCTTTCCAGAGTTGGGGTTGCTAAGGATTATTCTAAGACGACTGGTTTCGGTCTTTTGCCATGGGATTTTTTTGCCTTTAATTATTGACATTTGCACCGAGAGTTCTTCATAGGGTTCGATTCCCTAACGCGCATTATAAAGGCGCCCTTTCAGCATTTATTGCCGAGGGGGTGCATCAAATCACATCAGCGAAATTATATTTTTGGTATAGCCGGATGAAGAAAACTGGACGCCGAAAATTAAGGTTGTATTTTCAGCACCGGGTAACGCAGGTTTTCCCGGTTTGGCCTAAGACGGGCGGCGGCGGTGACATTGTTGTCGGCTCGGTTCAGGGCTTTCTGGATAATGATGCGGTCCATCTTCCAGCGACAGGCTGACGTCCAAAGGAATGTACATGCTATCTTTTGATTCCTCGCAGGCGCTAAGACAGCGCTGTCTGGCCCGGCAATTGCAGCCATTGCCCCGGAAAATCAGGCCCGTCAGAAAATAAAACGCAGCGTTCAATGACGTTGCGCAATTCCCGGACGTTCCCCGGCCAGTCATGTGCTCTTAATTTGTTCCAGACTTCGGGCGGGATATTTCTGACCTGGCGGCCGGCTTTGGCGTTGTATTCGGCGACAAATAAGGGTACCAGTTCGTCCAGGTCTTCTTTAGCCTCGCGCAGCGGCGGAAGCTGCACGCGGAATACGCTTAGGCGATGATATAAATCAGCCCGGAAACTGCCCGCTTGGGCCATTTTTTCCAGATCACGGTTGCTGGCCGCGATAATTTGCACGTTGACATTGATTACTTTTCCGCCCAGGCGCCGCACCTTCTGATCTTCAATGGCTTTGAGCAATTTCACCTGTAAATCCAGGGCATTTCGCCGATCTCATCCAGGAAAAAGGTGCCGGTATCGGCCTGTTTCAATAAGCCCGATGCCGTCTTGCCGCGCCGGTAAAGCGCCTGCATGGTGGCCAAACAGTCCGACTCCAGCAATTCTCTGGGCAATGCCGCGCAGTTATTCGATCATGGTTGCTCTGCACGCGGACCCAATAATGCAGAATGCGCGCTACCAGACCTTTGCCGGTGCCGCTCTCGCCGCCGATATCAGGGCGCTGAAAGGCACTTGTGGAGCCGCGTTAGTAATTGCCGGATTTGCTGGGCCTGATGGCTATGTCCTACATAAGCCTCGCGAATATCGCCGATGGCCTTGCCGGGTTTGGTCTATCACCCGCGTCGTATGGAGGCACTGCGGGCTGCGCTGGTAACTATCAAATCAAGACGTTCCAGGTCGCAGGGCTTTTCCAGAAAATCATAGGCACCCAGGCGCAAGGCCCTGACCGAATCAGGTACACTGCCGTAACCGGTCAAAAACAGCCATTCGGTATAAGCGCGACTTTTTTATGTTTTTCCATGAAATCCAGGGCATTACCATCCGGCAAATTCATATCGGAAAGAATCAGCAGGGGTTCAACCCGCTGTTAAACAATAAGGCTTTGGCTTCGGCCAGACTGGCTGCCAACACCACCTCCCAACCGGATTGGCGGTAGTGGCGCGACAGCTCCAAGCCGAGCAGTTTTTCATCCTCGATAATAAGCAGGGTTTCCATCATGATTGTTTACTCAAGGGTTGAACACTGGGCAGCACGATTGATACCCGCGCCCCATGAGGTAGCTGATTACTAAGCGTGATACTGCCGCCCATGTCTTTGACAAAACGCTGCACCATGGCCAGTCCCAAACCGGTACCGCGCTGACGGCTGGTGCGAAACGGGCGAATACCGTGTTCCAGCATGTCTTTGGAAAAACCGGAATTGTCCAGCACATTGATATGTAATCCGTGCTGATCCTGGCGTATCTGAACGTCTATGCATCCTGAGCCGACTTCAAGCGCATCGGCCGCATTGAGCAATAAATTTAATACGGCCTGCCGCAGCCCGCTCTCCGGCAAATGGACCGGCACAGGGCAGGAGGCATGAAGTTGCAGGCGAATGGATTCGTCGATTTGGTAACGGGTTAGTGTCAGCAAATCGCGAATCAATGCGGTCACATCAAAATCCGTTGCCAACTCCGGCGTATGCCGGCTTTTGTCGAGCATCTATTGAGCATGTTCGCCAGGCGTTTGAGTTCGGCACTGATCAAATCCAGCCTTTCCAGTTGATCGGGATTATCGGTTTCACGGCGAAAATTACTGAAAGCCATTTGAATGCCGGCCGGGGATTGCGGATCTCGTGCGCCAGTTCGGCGGCGACTTCGCCTTTGCTGCCAGCCGTTATGCCCGCGCCAGACTGTATTGCTGTTCCAGTAAGGCCTGGGTGGCCAACCGCACTTCTCGTTGCAAGGACTGGGCATGTAAACGCTCGCTTCTTCCAGTTCGGCAAGATGATTGACCATCTCGTTGTAACTGTTGAACACCGGCAGTAATAAGGGATCAAGATAGTCTGTTGTGATCGGACTGAAATCTTCTTCCACCAGGCGTTGCAATAACTGCTTTAGGTCATTGAGAGGATGCAGTATGCGAAAATGCAAGAACAGCAGTGCCACCAGTAATGTCCAGGTCAAAATTAACAAAGCCACATCCAGCTCGGCTTCGGTATCGCTGCTGATGTCCTGCAACAAGCTTTCTCGTTGCGATGCTTCTTTATCCAGCGTTGCACTCATGACCTTCAGCGCCGTTATCAGGCGCGTGTTTTTTTCTATCTTGTCCAGCGTTCCGACATCGGCTATCAGGCCTCTGACCGTTTCCAGGCTGTTGCGGGTATCCGCTGACACATAACGCGGATCGGCTATCAACACATCCATGTCAGTCAGGGTTTTGGCCAGGGCGGCTGAGGACATATCCGGCGTAGTGTCGGTGAGGTATTCAATCAGTGATTGCTGCAGGCCCACCGATACATTTTGTATGCGGTGGGAATGATTGACATACGACAGCACCGTCTCAAAACGATGCAGATTGCGCCAGATCATGCCACCCAATATCGCCAGCGCCAGCAATAACAGCCCCAGAAAAGCCAGACCACGAAGTTGAGCGGGACGGTAGAAGAGTGGTTTCACGAGTTTTTTGATGGGCCCTTAATAATTTAAGAACAAACTTACAGCCAGGCAATGATCCATCCGGTCTGGACGGTTCAGTTTGCGGAAGTAATTGTTCATGTAGCCGACTTCGGTCCGGATGTGTTGGTCGAAATTGTAACCTATGCCGCCGAATATGCGATTCTGGTCAAAACCGTCATCGGCGCCGTAGTTGGTTTGGTTGATTTTGACAAAATATTCTTCTGAACCGACCAGGCTAAAATCCGGCGCAAATACCAGCGGCACAGAGACTTTGACCCGCTCGCGGAAGCGCCAGCCGACATCACTGCCGGTTTCCATAAAACGCTGTTCCAGACGGCTACGTAGGCTTACCGTGACGTAGGCATATTTTTGTTTCCAGTTAAAATCCTGCCAGATGCGATGTTCGTCAAAAGGCGTTTTGGCGAAAGGTTCGTCATAGGTAAACCAGGCGTAGCCCAGCCAGAGACTGATGTTGTCGTTTACCCCATAACCCAGGCCGCCACGCAACATGCCTTTTGACAGTCGCGAGGCATCAATCCAAAACGTCCGATGCCTTCGAGCAAATATTTGACATTTTTCAATGCGGGATTAATCGCGCCCAGACTGCCGGTGAGCGACACATTGTTCCAGAAATGAAAGTCTTCCATGGTTTTCGCGGCTATCGGCCCTGAAAGAGTCAGACCTAATACTGTCAATGAGGCGATGCCTATTTTTCTGCTGATTGAATTGTGCATTGCCTGTTTTATTTGATTAAGCCCAGCAGGCCTTTGATTAATGCCAAAGGTGCCGGCGGACAACCAGGAATTGTGGCGTCAACCGGTATCACATTGGATACCGCACCACAGCTGGCGTAAGAAATGCCGAATTCACCGCCACAGGCGGCACAGTCACCGGCTGCAACCACCCATTTCGGATTCGGGGTGGCTTCATAGGTGCGCAATAAGGCCGTTTGCATATGGCGCGAGACCGGGCCGGTCACCAGCAGCACATCGGCGTGTCTTGGCGAAGCGACAAAATGAATGCCAAAGCGTTCTATGTCGTAAAAGGGATTATTCAGCGCGTGGATTTCCAGTTCACAACCGTTGCAGGAGCCGGCATCAACCTGGCGGATGGCAATGCTGCCGGAAAATTTTTTGTCGATATGGCGCTTGATTTCTATGCCCAGTTGTTCAAGTTCATCGTCTTTAGGCGGCTTAAAGGATTCGGTGACGACACCGGTGATCAGGATATTTTTAAACAGTCTAAGCATGGTGGATTCCCTATAAATCGTTGCCTGAATACGAGCCATTCAGGGATTTGTTGCAGACAGGAAAATCCGGCACGATATTATTCAGCACCAGTTTTTCCAGAGCCGGCCAGTTCAGAATACTAGGGTCGCGCGGATAAAAACGCGCGATTGTATTATCGGCATCGAAGCGAATATAAGCGGTTATTTCCCCGCGCCAGCCCTCAACGATGCCCAGGCCTTCGCTGCCTTCAGCGGGTATTTTCCATTCGGTAAGGATGTCACCGGCGGTCAATTGATCAATAAATTGTTCGATCAGTTTTAACGCGGCCTTGATTTCCTTGTATCTGACCCAGAACCGTGAGGCGATATCGCCCTGATTTTCCAGCGCGACTTTAAAAGTTACTCGATCATAAGGGACATAAGGCGCATCGCGGCGGACATCATTATCCTGTCCACTGGCTAGCCCCACATAACCCAAAGTTCCAAAAGCCGCTGCGGTGTGTTCGGGCAGAAAGCCCGCCGTGTAAAGCCGGTCCTCCAATGAGGAGTTCAGATCCACGGCCGGCAATATCTCGGACAGCTCCTTGCGTAATTCGGTAATGTCCTGCCTGATCAAGGCGCAGGCTTCATCAGACAGGTCGCAATTTACCCCGCCAGGCACAATGCGATCCATTAACAGACGATGACCAAACACCTTGGCGTTGGTGCGCAGCCAGAGTTCGCGCAAGCGGGTGAACTGCATTTGCGCAAATACAAATGCGACATCATTACAGATTGCTCCCATATCGCCCAAGTGGTTGGCAATGCGCTCACGCTCGGCCAGAATGCCGCGAATCAGGGCGGCGCGTACGGGAATTTCAATGCCAGCCGCCTGTTCCATCGCCATACAGGCCGCCCAGCAATGGCCTACGGTGGTATCTCCGGAAACCCGTCCGGCCAAGCGCGCCAACGACTCGGGTGTTCTGCCTTCGGCGATTTTCTCGATGCCTTTGTGCACATAACCCAGGCGCTCTTCCAGATTGAGGATCAATTCGCCCACAGCCTGAAAGCGGAAATGCCCCGGTTCGATTATGCCCGCATGAACCGGGCCGACTGGAATCTCATAAACCCCTGCGCCATGCGCTTTCACAAATGGGTAATCGGTATCGGGCGGCGTGATGGTTTCCGGCTCGCCTTGAACGGGGAAGTCTTTGCGTAAGGGGTAACTGTGTTTGGGCCACGCCTTGTGCCGTGTCCAGCGCCGATTGTCGGCATGTCCAATAAAGTGAATGCCGAACATGTCCTGCGTGTGGCGTTCGCTGCGATTGGCGGCTGGATATACAGTCGCCTGACTGGGCAGTTCCGGTTTTAAATGATTAATCAGGGTGCGCAGCAACACATAAAAACCTTGCTTTTCAAACAGGGCGTTGACGAGAAAATGCTCCAGATGTTGTTCCGCCCAGCCGGCTGCCCAGCGCAACTGTTGCTGTGCAGCACATTCTGCAAACCGTTGCCATTGGTGGCTTTCAATTTGCCATAGTGTCGCCCTGTCGTTTTGTTGCAAGGGTGCAGGGACAACGGTGATAGCTTGGTCTTGCAGCTGATTTAGAAAATCCGCAGTCCAGTTTGACGAACTCATAACGGGGAACTCCCTGCAATCAATATTGTCGCTTGCGAAAACCAGTTGGCCAGGAAGCCGGGGATAGCCAAGCCCATCCACAGCACCAAGGCCAGATGAATCATCACTGGCCAACAATTGGCTTTAACCGGCAGCTGACCTTCGGGTTTTTCGCCGTAAACCATCGGCTGGATATGTCTGAACAAACCTGCAAAGGCAATGCCAATGCCCAGTAACAGCAGTGGCGTGATCCAGGGATAGCTGTGCATGGTGGCTAACAGCACTAAAAATTCGCTGGTAAACACACCGAACGGTGGAAAGCCGGCAATGGCGACGGTGCCCATCAACAAACCCCAGCCGATTCTGGGCTGGGTTTTAATCAGACCGCGAATTTTGTCCATGCTTTGAGTGCCTGCTAATTGAGCCGCATGGCCTACCGTCACGAAAATAGCCGATTTGGTCAGTGAATGCACAGTCATGTGCAACAGGGCGGCAAATGTCGCTAACGGCCCCCCGATGCCAAAGGCAAAAGTCATGAGCCCCATGTGCTCAATGGATGAATAGCTGAACAGCCTTTTGATGTCCTTTTGCCGGTGCAAAAAAAATGCGGCGACCAGAAACGATGTCAGGCCAAAGCCCATCATCAAGTAACCGGCCATATTCGAATGGCTTGCCCCATCCACCAGCATCTTGTTACGCACGACGGCATACAAGGCATCATTCAACAGTAATCCGGATAGCACTGCCGACATCGGCGTTGGACCTTCGGAATGGGCATCGGGCAACCAGTTATGCAGGGGCACCAGGCCGATTTTAGTGCCATAGCCTATGAGCATAAAAACAAAGGCAATCTCCAGAATTTTAGGATTTAACTGTTCGGCATTGGCGTAAAGTACCGACCAGAGCAGGGAATTCTCGCCGTCGCCGATCTGTACGGCGGCGTAATATAGCAATATAGTGCCGAACAGGGCCTGGGCAATACCCACGCCGCAGAGTATGAAATATTTCCAGGCCGCCTCAATGGACTCCGGGGTGCGATACAAACTGACCAGCATCACCGTCGCCAGGGTAGCGCCTTCCATGGCCACCCACATTACGCCCATGTTGTTGGTGGTCAGCACCAGATACATGGCCAGCATGAAGCCCTGGTACATTGAGTAGTAAAGTTTTAATCGCTTGTCGGTGAGCCTGCCGATTTCCTTTTCATGCGCCATATAAGGCGAGGAAAAAATCGAGGTGGTGAAGCCGACAAACGCGGTCAGTACAATCAGATAGACATTGAACGGATCGATCAAAAAAGCCTGGCCGGATGATAGGATAGTGCCTTGATTCAACACATTAATTGCCAGCCAGAGTGTGGCCAACAGACACAGTGCATTAAACCTGACATTCAGTTTCCCGGTGTCTGCCCGGTGCCCTGCAAGCGCAAAAAACACGATACCAGCAAAAGGAATCAGTAATACAAGATAGGCGGCAATCATTTATCCACCTCATGTAATTTATTTAATAGATCGACATCCAGGGAATCAATACTGGTGCGAATATGAAAGAAGAAAATACCGAACAGCACCGCAGCGACCAAGACATCGAAGGCTACCCCCAATTCAACCACCATCGGCATCCCCTTGGTGGCGACGATAGCGGCAAAAAAGAGACCGTTTTCTATCGACATGAATCCGACAACATGGGCGACTGCCTGGCGATGCGAGATCATCAGCAGCATGCCCAGCAGCACCACGGACAGGCTGACCGCCAGGGCATTGAGCATGACCGGCGATGTCGTCAGCACGATAGGATGCAGTACGTAATAACTGAACACCATCAGGCTGGCGCCGCCCAGCATCACCAGTGTCTTGTTGTGCAACGCTTCAATATCGCGGTGAGCCTTCATGCGGATGACTTCACGCCGCAGCATCCACGGAATAAAAATGACTTTTAGCACCAGGGTGAGTACCGCAGAAATATACAGATGATGATTATTCAAACTGTAGGCCACCAATGCTGTGGTCAAGGTTAACAGCAAGCCCTGCACGGCAAAGACAAAGATCAGCCTTAGCAGTCGCCCTTGTCCCAACATGAGGAAAGAGGTGAGACCGACCAAGGCCGCCATCGACAAAATGGCCTGGGTATAAAAATCCTGTTGTTCAATGTTCATGATTCAGGTCCAAGGCAACAGGGACAAAAAGAATAAGAAAGATTTGGTGCACGTTTTTCTCCTTTCTTTTTTCCGCTGTATCATCTTGACGCCTCCAGAATAATGTGGCTCAACATACCCAGCAGCCCCAACAAATAGGCAAAACTGAGAAATTCCTGGACACGAAACAGGCGCATTTTTGCGAACAGTGTTTCTGAGACGGCCAAAAAAATCGCCAACACCGCAAGCTTGACCGTAATGGCCAGCAAACCATAGCCTAAGGCACCAGCGCTAAAATTTTCGGCAATGCCCCAAGGTAAAAAAATATTCGCAATCAGTACACCATAGAGCATCAATTTCAACTGGCTGGCCCATTCAATCAGCGCCAGATGACGGCCGCTGTATTCGAGAATCATGGCTTCATGAATCATGGTCAGTTCCAGATGGGTGGCCGGATTATCCACTGGAATGCGACCGGTCTCGGCAATGGCAACCAGAATCAGCGCAAACAAAGCGAACACAAACGAAGGCCGCAGTATCAAGCCTTCATTGAGCACATGGGTAATGGCTAACGATAAATTAGTCGTTGAAGCAGTCATGGTCAGCGTAAAAATCGCCATCAACATGGCCGGTTCCGCCAGTGAGGAAATAGTCATTTCCCGCGATGAACCCATGCCGCCGAAGGCGGTGCCAATATCCAGGCCGGCCAGCGCCAGGAAAAAGCGGGCGAAGGCAAAAAAACCGACCATGACAATTACATCCGCGCTGGCTGAAGTCGGCAAATCCAGGGCAATCAGCGGCACTACCGTGGCTGCCAAGCACGGTGGCAGAAAATATAATGTACGGTGCCTTGATGAATAGCCAGGAGGCCTGCTCAGAAACCACCGGCTGTTTACGCGTTAATTTGATTAAATCCCGATAAGGCTGCAATAAAGACGGCGCCTTTCGGTTTTGTAAGTGACATTTACACCATTTTATCCAGCCGGCCAGCAGCGGCGCCAAACTCACAAATAAAATGGTTTGTAAAACTGCGATTAACCAATTCATCAGCTGATCACCCATAACATGATGATTAATGTGACAAACGAGTAGCCCAGATAAACGCGGATATTGCCCGTTTGAATACGCCCCACCAGCCGGGCCAATTTATTGACAGCATGTTCGATGGGTTGGTATAGCCTCGGCCAGCTATGATCCTGAATATGCAATTGATAATGAATGGCCGCCACATCCTGAGCCAGCGCGCCCTGCATGTCTTTCTCGATGCGTTCATCAATTATCCAGACTTTGGAAAAAATGCGTCTGAAAGGCATGCTAAAAGCGCTGCTGCTGTATTGCATGCGCGCTGTCAACCCGCCAAAACCACAATCCCAGGTGGCAGCCGTGCGTAAGGTCCTGGCCGGATTGCGGCGCAAATACCAGAAGCTGACGCAGCCGGCAATCAGTGCACCCACCAGAACCAGGGGCGGTGAATAAGACGCCTGTTCTGCAGAAACCGGCGCCAGCCATAACCAACCCAAGGCCGAATCATTCGCTAAAGTTTCGCCTAATAACTGACCCGAAACGCTGTTGATCAAGTTAATGATCAAGCCCGGAAAAATTCCTATCAAAAAGCATAAACCGGCCAGCAAGGCAGGCCCGGCCAACATGCCTTTGTCCTTAACTTCATGGGCTTTTTCGCTGTTACGCGAACGCGGCAAACCCAGAAATATCAAACCAAACACTTTGACAAAACAGGCGGCGGCCAGCGCCGCTGTCAGCGCCAAGGCCGCCGCCGCAACGGGTATTAAACTGCGCAATACGCCGTTATCGAGCACATCAACCTGCAGCGCCGTCTGAAAAGCCAGCCATTCCGAAACAAAGCCGTTAAACAAAGGCAATGATGAGATGCTCATGCAGCCAATCAAAAACAATACGCTGGTTTGCGGCATGCGTTTAATCAGGCCGCCCAGCATGTCGATATTCAATTCATGGGTTTGATGGTGAATGATGCCTGCGCCCAGGAACAACAGGTTTTTGAACAAGGCGTGATTGAAGGCATGAAACAGTGCCGCCAGCAGACCCAGTGCGGCCAGATGTGTATGGCCGTTGGCCATGAAAATCATCGACAAGCCCAGCACCATAAAGATGATGCCGATATTTTCCACCGAGCTGTAAGCCAGCAGTCGTTTTAAATTGGGCTGCATCATGGCGTACAAAATGCCGCCCAGCGCTGAAATAGTGCCCAGCACCAACAGTACCACGCCCCATTGCCAATGCACGTCACCCAGCAAATCAAAACAAAACCGGATCAGGCCATACACGGCCACCTTAAGCATCACGCCGCTCATCAAGGCTGAAATATGCGATGGCGCGACCGGATGCGCTTCGGGAAGCCAGACGTGTACCGGCACCATCCCGGCCTTCATGCCAAAACCCAGCAATGCCAGCACAAAGGCGATACTTGCCCAAGTGATGGATAACTTGGCTTCACGCAAGGCATCAAAAGTAAAGCCGTCAGCAAAACTGGCCAGTACGCCAAAACCCAGAATAATGGCCAAGGCGCCGACTTCCGCCATCAATAAATAAATAAAAGCGGCGCGGCGATTGGCCGAGTTCTCATGTTGAAAGGCGACCAGAAAATAACTGGCAACCGACATGAGCTCCCAGGCAATCATGAAGAAGAAGGCATCATCAGCCAGTAGCACCAGCAACATGCCGGCAACAAATAATCCGGTAAACAGGCCCAGCACCGCAAAAGGATGCTGGCTTTCCTTGTAAGCATGAACGTAACCGGGGCCATATAGACTCACGGCCGTCACAGCAATGCCGACGATCAAATAGAAAAATCCGGACAAACTGTCAAAACGCACATGCCAGGGCAGCCAAGGCAGGCCTAAACTGATTTGGCCGGTAATGATGCCTTTAGTGATCAGCACGCTCAATCCGGCCAGAATGGCAAACATACCGGACAATCCCAAGAGCACAAACACCGCCTGCTGAAGCAAGTGGGCATAAGGCCTTTCCCTCAGGCTGATGTCAATCAGGGAACGGTAGCGTTCGGTGCTATCTGGAAATTTTTTAAAGCCATGCTGACGCAGTTCCAGCAGCGTGTGCCTTTGATTCATCATCAGCGCCAGCAAACCGGAAGCAAAGCTTAACAATACAGCACAATACGCTAAGACAAGGATCATGAAAGTCTCATAATGGTGTTAGATCTAAAAATCATTTGCGGCAAAGTACAAGGCTAAAGGCAAAAAGTAAGTATGTTGAAGCTTATTTCGCCTTGCACCTTTGATCTTGTACCTTGGACCTATTTCCTGTCATCTGTAGTCATTAGCCGCGCAGCCAGAGCATGATCGGAAAAAGTTTCCAGGGCGTTGCCTATTTTCTGACAGTGTCCGCCCTGCGCTTCATAGGCATCTCTGAATTCATGGATAAATTCCATCACGGTATGATCGATCAGGTAACCGTTCGTGAAATCAAAGATAATGGTTTTGCCGGGTTCCAGTTTGAGGAGCGCAGTTTTTAACGGCAGGAAGTTTGAAAACAGCGCTGAACCTAGCAAGGTGACAACCAGCGTGTTGTTATCCTGCTGCTGAATCGTAAAATGAATCTTGAACAGATTGTTCAGCCATACGCCCCGCACCAGATCAATTCCCAGCTTTACCACAATACCCAAAGCGACACCCGCCAATAAATCGACCGCTAACACGCCGATGATGGTGACGACAAACATTAAAAACTGTTCTTTGCCGACATCCATGACTCTGGCGAAAGCTTTGGGCGAGGCTAAACGATAACCGGTATAGACCAGCAATACCGCTAATGCAGCTAATGGAATACGCTGGATCAGTCCTGGAAACAGGACTACAAACAGTAACAATAACAAGCCGTGAAAAAAATTCGCCCAGGCTGTTTTGGCGCCATTATTGACATTCTCTGAACTGCGGACAATTTCCGCGATCATGGGTAAGCCGCCGATAAAGCCGGCCACCATATTACCGATGCCGACGGCGGTTAAATCACGATCAAGATCAGAAGTGCGTTTATAAGGGTCAAGTCTATCGACCGCCGCCGCGCTCAACAAGCTTTCAAGACTGCCCACCAAACTGATGCTGATCACCGCTTCCCAGAAAGCAACAGTGAATAGCTTGGAAAAATCGGGAAAATAAAAGCTGGCCAAAAAATTATCAGGAATCGATACCAAGTACTTCGATCCATTAGCAGACGCAACTTGATCTAGATCAAAATGCCAGGCGAATAGCATACCCACCAGTACCACTATGATGGGGGCGGGAATCCTGCTGCCAATTAACGGCCAGACAATCAGCATCAGTAAGCCTAAAAAACTGATCAGGGCAATTTCCGGCTTCATGTTAAGCACGCTATGCGGAATCTGTGTGATTGTCGAAAACAGGCTGCCGGCTTCCGGCGTAACGCCCAGCATGACGTGGCTTTGGGTGGCGATAATAATGAGTCCAATCGCAGCCAGCATGCCATGTACCACCGATGCGGGGAAAAAAGAACTGAGTCGTCCGGCTTTAAACACGCCCAACAGGATTTGCAAGCCGCTGGCAACGACAATGGCCGCCAGGGTAAAACGGTAACCGGCCATGGCATCGCCTTCACCCAACGCTTGCACCGCGCCTAAAATCACCACAATTAAACCGGCTGCCGGGCCATTGATGGTCAGGGTTGAACCGCTAAGGCGCGATACCAGGACGCCCCCGATAATAGCCGTGATTATTCCCGCTGAAGGCGGAAAACCGGAGGCCAACGACACGCCCAGGCATAAGGGCAAGGCAATCAGAAATACTAGAAAACCAGACTGCAAATCATTGCGCCAGTTTTCTGTTAAGCCATCGAGCCCGGTCAGTGGTAAAGGGGAAAGTGAAGATTTATTCATCCAATTCCTTACGAATTTTAGAGGGCCGTTGTTTGCTTTTAGCTTGTGCTTGTTGAGGGCAAAAACTCACGCTGAATCTTCTGTACTGAGTGCAGAAACATGAAGTCCTGTGTTTCATTCTTGGTTCAGTTGAACTTCAAATTCTTTAATCAGATCGCTATGCTGATCGATATATTCCCGGATCAAACGGCGCACCACCTGGGAGGATGTCAGATCCTGCGCGGCACAAATTTGCTCAAACAAACGTTTTTTTTCCGGATCGATTAATAAGGTTAAACGGACGCTATTGGTTTCCATAACAAGCTTCTATGTTGGTATTAAGCTGTCATGTTAACAGAACTCATATTTAATGTTCATTTTATTAATATAATTTATTACAAAGACAGCGTTGCAGTGCTTAACTAACGCCATAGTGGTCACTTTTACGCCGGCTCATATTGTTCGGGTTCATTCTGCGAGCTGCCAAAGGGTGTTCAGAAAACAAATCGTGGTACTCATGCCCGAGAAATACGCATTGGCCGCCTTGTGTTTCATAGTTATTCTGGAAACCATGCAAAAATTCCATCACGGTATGATCCAGCAGAAATGCATTGTTCAGTTGAAATATCACTTTTTTGCCAGGCTCCAGCTTCAACAGCGCTTCTTTTAGGCGCATGAAGTTGGAAAAAATAGCTGCGCCCACGATAGCAACGACAAAGGTATCCGCGTCTTTGCGTTCAATGACAAAGTGAATCTTGAACAGGTTATTCAATCTGACGCCGCGCAGCATATGTATGGCAAATTTGGTGAGGATGCCGATAGCAACACCGATCAATAAATCGGTGGCCAAGACACCGATAATCGTCACCACGAACATAAACAACTGCTCTTTACCAATTTTGAGAACGTGCGCAAATGAACTGGGCGAAGTCAGACGGAAACCGGTAAAAACCAGTAATGCAGCCAGGGCAGCCAAAGGAATACTGTGAATAAGGCGCGGGAAAAGCACCACGAACAGCAATAAAAACGCGCCGTGAAAAAAGTTAGCCCAGGACGTTTTGGCGCCGTTGTTGATATTAGCCGAACTCCGGACGATTTCGGCAATCATCGGCAAGCCGCCGATCAAGCCGGCTACCAAATTTCCGATGCCTACTGCAGTCAAATCGCGATTAAGATCGGAATGACGTTTATAAGGATCCAGTTTGTCGACCGCTATGGCGCTGAGCAAACTCTCCAGGCTGCCGACAAGGCTGATGCTGACCACGGCTTCCCAAAATTCAGGCGTAAAGGTTTTGGAAAAATCCGGAAAGAAAAAGCTGGACATAAAGTTTTCTGAGATGGCGACCAGAAATTTAGGCCCGACAGTCGCTTCATGATGTGGTAAAAAATGCGCATCCGGCAAAAACAGGTACATGTGTTCGTGATCCAGATCGAAATAGCGGGCTAATCCCATGCCCGCCAATACCACGATAATCGGCGCCGGAACCATTTTGAGGAAGCGGTTCTTCACCATCGACCAGATAATCAATATGGCCAAGCCTGTCAAGCCGATGATGGCAATTTCCGGATTTGGATTGAGCAAACTATGCGGAATCTGTGCCATGGTTGCAAACAGACTGCCTTTCTCCGGGGTAACGCCGAGCATGACATGGATTTGCTTAGTCATGATGATAATACCAATCGCGGCCAACATGCCATGCACGACAGAAGCAGGGAAAAAAGAACTGAGCCGTCCGGCTTTAAACACGCCCAGCAGAATTTGTAATACGCTGGCAACGACGATGGCCGCCAGGGTATAGCGGTAACCGGCCATGGCATCGCCTTCCCCCAATGACTGAACCGCACCTAAAACCACTACAATCAAACCGGCGGCGGGGCCATTGATAGTAATGAATGAGCCATTGATGCGCGAGACCAGAATGCCTCCGATAATAGCCGTGATAATCCCTGCTGAAGGGGGAAAGCCGGATGCCATGGATATGCCCAGACACAAGGGCAGGGCAATAAGAAAAACCAGAAAGCCGGACAGCAAATCACTGCGCCAGTTTTCTTTTAAGCCGGCCAGGCCGGTTTTGGGTAATGCTGAAAGGGAAGCTTCGCTCATTCTGATCCTCGATCTAAAAGTAAAATGCCAAGCAGAACCAAGCGAATACCATGCCAATCTTAAATTTACCGATAAGGCTTTGATTAAAAACGCATAGTGTCGCTAGTCAAGTTCTGACATAAGACTGATGCTTATAGATAAAGGGTGCAAAACCACCGGCAGTGGTTGTTTTGCACCAAAGTGTGAACGATCTTTCCTCGAGGCAATAGCGGTGCCAAGCCTTGTTTTGCCAGAAATAACCATTCATGCGGCGATTAGCTGAATTGGTCTGCCGATTTACCCTGCAAGCGGCTTAAGGTATAACATTCAAATGAATGCTATTTTGTTCCGGCATCGAGACAATCCGCATTAACAGCGATGCAGCCACATACCCTTCTTGAGACAAACAAGGCAATGGAAACTACACAAAAACCAGCTGAAAAAATCACCTTGGCTGCCGGCGATGCCTTGCTGCTTATCGACATTCAGAATGATTTCTTGCCCGGCGGTCGTCTGGCGGTAGCCGAGGGTAATCAAGTGATACCTGTGCTGAATGGCTACATTGAACAATTTACGCATAGCCATCTGCCGGTGTTTGCAAGCCGTGACTGGCACCCTAAACATCATGGCTCTTTTCTTCAGCAGGGTGGGACGTGGCCTGAACATTGTACTGCCGGCTCAATCGGAGCGGAATTTGCGCGGGAGCTAAAACTTCCTGCCGATGCCCGGATTATTTCCAAAGGTATTGAACCGGAACAGGACGGCTATTCCGCTTTTGCCAACACGCCCTTGCAGGTGCAACTGAATCAATTGAAGGTCTCTCGTCTGTTCATCGGCGGTCTTGCAACCGATTATTGTGTTCTGAATACGGTGCGTGATGCACTGAGTCTGGGCTACCGGGTGCTGTTGTTAACCGATGCGGTGCGCGCCGTGAATGTGCATCCACAGGAGGGTGAAGCGGCCATCCGTGAAATGCTGCATAAGGGGGCGATACCTATAACCTTGATGATGATCCGATAATGACTGACAGTGCCTTGCTGACCGATTTGTACCAGCTGACCATGTTGCAGGCTTATTATGAGCACAACATGGAAGAGACGGCAGTGTTTGAGTTTTTTGTCCGGAAATTGCCGAACAACCGGGCTTATTTGCTGGCAGCCGGACTGGATCAGGTGTTGACCTATCTTGAGCAATTACATTTTTCTCCGGCTGAAATAGCATGGCTGGCGAGTACCGGCCGATTCAAGCCTGCTGTGCTTGACCGGCTGGCGGGCTTGCGCTTTACCGGCGATGTCCATGCCATGCCCGAAGGCACAGTCTTTTTCCCGCATGAACCCATTTTAAGAATTACCGCGCCGCTGCCCGAGGCGCAGCTGATCGAAAGCAGGGTAGTCAATCTGCTGCATTTTCAGACCCTGATTGCCTCCAAGGCCGCGCGGTCGGTGTTAACGGCGCCGGATAAAGTGCTGGTGGATTTCGGCATGCGCCGGGCGCACGGCAGCGAGGCCGCGTTATTGGCGGCGCGAGCCAGTTATCTGGCCGGTTTTAGCGGTTCGGCAACGGTGGCTGCCGGTATGGCTTTTGATATTCCCGTTTATGGGACCATGGCGCATTCGTTTGTGCAGACGCACAGCCAGGAAAGCCAGGCCTTTGTTCATTTTGCCCAGGCTAATCCTGATAATGTTGTGTTACTGATTGATACTTACGATACTGAAAATGCCGCGCGGAAAGTAGTCGATCTGGCGGCTGGCTTGCATGCTCAAGGTATAAAAATCAAGGGAGTTCGGCTTGATAGCGGCGATCTGGCAGATCATGCTGAAAAAGTCAGGCAGATACTTGACCGGGGCGGCCTGCATGACACTACGATTTTTGCCAGCGGCAGTATTGATGAATATCAATTGGCTGATTTGATAGCCCGGCAAGCACCGATTGACGGCTATGGCATCGGCACGCATCTGGATACCTCTGCCGATGCGCCTTATCTCGACTGCGCTTATAAATTGCAGGAATATGCCGGCATTGCCCGGCGCAAACGTTCGGAAGGCAAGGCTACCTGGCCTGGACGCAAACAGGTGTACCGGAACTACCATGACAATGGGATGATGGCATCTGATACCGTGACCCTTGCGAATGCGCCTTGCTCGGGACAGCCGCTAGCACAACAGTTTATGCGGGCAGGAAAAAGGCTAGCTGCAGGGCCTTCGCTGCTTGATATTAGGGATTATACCCGTGAACAATTGCAGGGCTTGCCCGCGGCATTGCGGCAACTGCATGATGCGCCCGTTTACCTGGTAAACATCTCTGCTGAACTTCAGGAACTGGCAAAGCAGGTGGATCAGCAAAATCCGTAAATGACGGCTACGAACGCATTATTTTCGGTTAATCATAAGCAGCAACAAGGTCAGCACGGAAAATACCGCCCCGGCATAAAAAGTGGTCTCGGCGCCGTAACTATCCCACAGCCAGCCGGCAATCAGACTGGCCAGTAGCATAAACAAGCCGGTGACAAAATTGAACAGCCCAAAGGCAGTGCCTTTCAATTCCGGCGCGGTGGTATTGGCAACCATCGTTGCCAGAATGCCCTGGCTAAAACCCATGTGTAAACCCCACAAGGCGGCGCCGGCCATAACGACCAGGGCAGAATCTGCTTGAGCCAGTATCAGATCAGCCAAGACCAATAAGACCAGGCCAATGCCGAGCAGGAATTTCTTGGGCAGGCGATCCGATAATGCCCCGGCCGGATAGGCTGATAAGGCATAGAAAATATTCATCACCACCATCACCAGCGGTATCCAGGTCAGCGCTAGCCCTAATTGCTGGGCGCGCAATATCAGAAAGGCTTCACTGAACCGGGTCAGGGTAAAGACAGCGCCGGTGAGCACCACCCACCAGTATTGACTTGAAAAATTGCTCAGAAAAGCCAGGCGGATGGGGGAGCGGAATTGCACGGGCCGGCTTTTTGCATGCGGTTCTTTTATACCGGCGACGATTAAAAGCACCGTAATCGCTGCGGGCACAACGGCAAACCACAATACCGTTTTGATGTCATTGTTATACAGATACAGCAACACAATGGCCGCAAGCGGGCCTAGAAATGCCCCGGCCGTATCCATCGATTGACGCAAACCAAAACAGGCGCCGCGAATTTCCAGGGGGGCAACATCGGCAAGCAGCGCATCGCGCGGCGCGCCCCGTATGCCTTTGCCGATGCGGTCAAGGAAACGGGCCGTGAACACGGTTTCTACCGAACTGGCCAGTGGAAACAAGGGCTTGGTTAAAGCTGCCATGCCATAACCCAGCAGCATTAGCCACTTGCGGCGGCCGAAAAAATCACTTAAAGCCCCGGAAAATATTTTGACAATCAGTGCCGTCGCTTCGGCAATGCCCTCAATAAGACCAACCGTCAATGCGCTCGCACCCAGCGTAGTCACCAGAAATACCGGCAACAGACTGTGTACCAGTTCAGAAGACAGATCCATAAACAGGCTGATCGTGCCGAGCGCCCATACGGTGCGGGGAATGACCGATAATGCTTTTTTACTGAACAAAGGAGCCTTATCTAAGTTGGGATTTGAGGACTAATTACGGGTCGCAGCATCAGGTAATCTGATAAGCATAAAAAATCGAAGCAAGGAACAAAAGCACCAGCCAGGCCGCACCAAACCTGACCGAATGGTTTCGGGCCAAGGCAACGGCATAGCCGGCTTTTAGAAGATTATTGCTGCCGCTGGCCAGAATGACAGCCGATACGATGGCGGAATTCGGTACTTGAAATCCGCCGCTAAGCAGCGACATTATAAAAGGATCAATATCGGTAAAGCCGACAACGATGGCAAGTGGATTCAGGGCATGCCCGCCAAAATGGCCGATCACATATTGGGTAATAAATGTGAACAACATGAGCAACACGGCAAACAGAATGGCTGTTGATAATTCCAGGGGGTGCTTTACTACGACCGCATCCTGAGCTGCCGATGCATGATTCCTGAAATTCAGCAAACCGGTTATGGCCAGAAAAGACAGCAGAATTAAGGTTATAAACGGCGCCAGCAGGCTCATGCCGGCATCCGGAGCGAACAGAAAAATGATGATCAACAGGCGAATATACATCATGGCGGTTGCCATAATGAGTGCCGAAGACACATCGCGTTCGCTTCCAACCAGGCCATGAGCACGCCGCCCGATCACGACGGTGGCCACCGTACTGGAATAAAGCCCGGCCAATAGACCGGTTATTAACAAGCTGCGGCTCTTGAAGAAATAACTGTGAATCAGATAACTTAGGTAAGAAAAACCCGATACGATGATGACCGCAAGCCAGACTTTGTAGTACGTGACCGGCAGAATCGGCGCAATAGGCTCGTCGGGCAGCAAGGGTAGAATAACGCCAGAAATAATCAGAAACTTGGCCAGTGTGACTATTTCTTCGTTAGCCAGTTGATCGGAAATGCGATGAATGAGCGGTTTTTCGCCGAGTATCAATACCAGTAAAACAATAAAAAGGACGAGAAACCAGCTGGGGAAATGGTTGACTATCGGACCGATCAGATAGACCAGCAGCGATAGCAAAAAGCTGAACAGCGAGAACATCTCTTTTTCGGATAGCCGCCAATAATAGATCAGCAACATGCCGCCCAGCAGAAGCAGCCCCGCCGCATACAATAAGCGGCTGCTGTCTATCGAATAAAGTACAAATCCGAATAAACCGATCAGCGCAAAAGTTCTTGTGCTGCCAAAATGATATTTATATTGATTAGTGCGCTGGTAGCTACGAAATTCCAGGCCGACGACAAAAGAAAATGCCACGGTCATTACAAATTCAATCAGCAGTGCAGGGATTGCATTATGAGCTTCCATTAACCTTATCCCGATAAGTTTATTTTTTCAGACAACTCGAGGACAAAAGGCAAAAAAGCCTTCGATTGGTAATTAGGCGACGCGAATGCCCGGCAGTTTTCTATAGCCGGACGTAGATAGCAGCTGTGCGATCTTAGGCGGGTACTCTGTTGACGTGCAGAGTTCTTAACAGGCTTTTAACAGAACGGGCCCAAAAATAAGCTTACTTTTGGGCCCGGTTTATCAGTTTGTTATGCTGGGGTTACATTCTCAGCTTGCGGGCCTTTTTGACCTTGAGTTACCTGCATGGTAACTTTTTGGCCTTCTTTCAAGGTTTTGCGGCCGGTGCCGTTAATTGCACTGTGATGTACGAAAACATCTTTGCCACCTTCCTGTTCAATAAATCCAAACCCTTTTTCATCATTGAACCACTTAACGGTACCTACAACTTGCTCTGCCATACTTACACTCTTACTTAAAAAAATCGCCAATTGGAGATTGGCGTTAAAAACCCAGCTTCACAAAAAAGCCGGCTGAAACTTTTACTAGAGCAAATCTTAGCACTAAAAATACAGCGAGAGCAAAACTAAATAAAAAAATTTTGCTCCGGGGGGCGAGTCAATTTTATTGGCATAGGCAAGGGGATTCAAAAAAAACCCTTTTTAAAGAAAAATATGTCTATAAAACAAAGTGTCACAGCATCATTGGATCAGGAAATATGACTGTAGGCCATAGTTTGCACTGCCGAATGACAGGCTTCAAAATCTGGGCAATTAATGACGTTTATGCCTTCGGTAGTCATCGTTAGGCCAGGGTTAGAAGCCATCAAACATAGCGATCCCAGCCGAGTTTTGTCATCATCATGCTAAAAACACTATCCAGAGGCGCTGTAATTCTGACAGCGGTCTCTGTATAAGGATGACGGAAGTTTAAGCCGGTTGCCGCCAACAGCAGTTGCTGGCAATCGAAATGCTCCCTGAAAAAACCATTATGGCGGCCATCGCCATGCGTGGTATCGCCGACAATGGGATGAAAAATATGCTTCATATGGCGTCTTAGTTGATGCTTGCGCCCGGTTTCCGGTGATAGTTGTACTAAGGAATAACGGCAGCTTGCATAGCGGCCAACGGAGTAGGGCAACTCAACCGAAGCCAGGCGCGTGTAGCGGGTGACCGCCGCTTGCGCTGGCTTGTCTTGATCGGCGTCAGCATCGGTCATTGTGTCCAGTTGCTCTTTAAGCGGATAGTCGATAATGGCCGATGTGGCGGTATGTCCCCGCACGATAGCCAGATAGGTTTTCTTGGATGCCGCCGCCGACAAACTGATCCATCATCCGTTTTGCAGTTGCTGAATTCAGCGCAAACAACAGGACGCCAGCCGTGGGTTTATCAAGACGGTGCACGGGAAACACCTTGCGGCCAAGCTGATCGCGCAGTATTTGCAAGGCAAACTGCGTTTCATGACGGTCAATAGTCGAGCGATGCACCAGTAAACCGGCCGGTTTGTTGACGGCAACCAGGTCATCATCCTGGTAAAGAATATTCATAAGCCCAAGTCGCCAATTTTGTTGAGATCAGATGTAATCAGTTGCCATTTTTCAACGGGATTTAAATTTTTTATGGCAAACTCACGTTTACTGGCCGTGCTGCGGTTGTGCCCGTTTTCAACATAAACCAGCCGCTCGGGCTGTCTTCCACGAAAATACTTGGCGCCTTTACGTTCCTTATGCTGATCGAAACGCCGGCCGATATCCGTGGTAATACCGGTATACAGCGAGCTATCGGTACAAAGAATGATGTAAACAGACCAGTTCACGTCAGCTTATGCAATCACACCACAGTACCGAATAGGGAACCCACCGCCGCAGTCAGCCCCATCGCCAGTGCGCCCCAGAAAGTGACGCGGAATGCGCCTTTAATGAGGCCAGAGCCGCCGGCGTAAGCTGCCAAAGTTCCCAGAAATGCCAGAAACAGCAGGGAAGCCGCGGTTACCGCCAGCATTAAATCGGTCACCGTCACCAGCATGACGATCAACAAAGGCAAAACCGCACCCACGGCAAAGGTGGCGGCCGATGTTAGCGCTGCCAGGATAGGGCGGGCAGTGCCTGTGTCTGTGATTCCTAGCTCGTCACGCGCATGGGCTCCCAGGGCATCGTATTTCATGAGCTGCTCGGCAACCTGTTCGGCCAATGCTGGATCCAGGCCGCGCTGGACATAGATGTTAGCGAGTTCTTGCTGTTCATGATGGATATTTTCGGCCAGTTCGCGGCGCTCGCGGCTTAAATCAGCCTGTTCGGTATCGGCTTGTGAACTGACCGAGACATATTCCCCCGCCGCCATCGACATGGCGCCGGCAACCAGTCCCGCAACACCGGCCAACACAATATCCTGATGTGAAGCCTGTGATGCAGCAAAGCCGACAATTAAACTCGCGGTCGAGACGATGCCGTCGTTTGCGCCTAAAACAGCGGCGCGTAACCAGCCAATGCGATGACTGCGGTGTGATTCGTGGTGTTGTCTTGGCATGTGTCGTCCTGCTTGATTACAAGGGCTCGGATTTGCACAGGACGGCTTCTGCACAAAAGCCGCCCAGCGTCTTGGAGCGGCTCAAGTGAAGATGGCCGCCATATTGTTCAGCGATTAATTGCGCTATGGACAATCCCAGGCCATGTCCGCTGACGCTTTCATCCAGCCGGACGCCCCGTCGTAATAATTGGCTAATATCCGCATCTGAAACGCCGGGGCCGTCATCTTCCACCCTCAGACACACTTTGTGATTGAGGGAGAAGCTTAGGGTGACTTTGGATCGTGGCCCATTTGCAGGCATTATCGAGCAGGTTGCCGATAAGTTCCAGCATATCCTCGCGGTCTATTGATAAGGCGCCGTTGACCGGTGCGGTAAAGCTGATTGACAGATGTTTATCCCGGTACATGCTTTGCAGAACTTGGATCAAGGCCGGCAATTCCTGGGCAATGTCAAATTTTGCCAGTGACGGGCCGGAGCCTGCCATACGCGCGCGCTTAAGCACACGCGCCATCATGCTGTGCATATTGCTCGTTTGCGTTAGCATAGTCTGGCAAATTTCAGCATGGGTTTGTATTTGATCTTCCCTTGCGAGTTGTTGCAACACCGTTAACGGCGTTTTCAAGGCGTGGGCAAGATCACCGAGAGCATTGCGCGAGCGTTGCAAGCGCTGTTCCAGTACATTCACTAACCAGTTGACTTCAGCCACCAGGGCCGATACTTCCAGTGGTACCTGTGTATCAAGCTGGGTTCTTTGGCCTTGTTCCAAGTCCCGGATTTGTTGTTGTATGCGTTTTAAAGGATGGAATCCACTATGCAAGATACTGGCTTGCACAGCGATTAAGACCAGCAATAATGCCAGGGCAATCAAGGCATAGCGCTGCTGAAATGCGTTAATGAGCGTCAGCATGGGCGACAGGTCTTCCGCTACGGCGACCGTTATCATCCGGTTTTGCCGGTTATAGCCATAAGCCGAGATAATCAGCTTCTGCTGTTGCGGACCGGTTTGATAAAGCCGGCGAGTTTCTCCAGCCGCCAGCGCCGTAACAGGCAGCTTCTGATCGGCCAGAGAAGGTGAGCGCAGCACCTGTCCGGCACTGATTACCTGATAATACTGTCCAGAAAACGGTTGCAGGTAGATGGGCTCAATTTTGTCAGCCGCCAGCCGGAGATGATTATTGTCGTCAAAATGACTCGCTTCGGCAATGCTTTCGGCATCGTGTGCCAAATGTGAGGCCACATATTCCTCCGCCAGATGACGGATGGAACTGCTGGTCATCCACCATAACGCGATGAACACACTGACAAGGCTGATTAACAAACCGGCGCCCAGGCGCAGTTGCAAGGATTTCATTCAGACTGCGCCTTAAACACATAACCTTGGCCGCGGCGCGTTTCAATACGCTGTTTGCCGAGTTTCCGGCGTAAATGATTGACATATACCTCGATGACATTGCTGTCCTTGTCCGAATCAAAGTCGTAGATATGCTCCGCCAAGGTGGATTTACTGATGACCTGGCCAGGGTGCAACAAAAAATAGCGTAGCAACCTGAATTCAATGCCGGTTAACTCGTGCGCACTACCGGTCTCCGTGATCACTTGCTGCCTGCTTTCATCCAGCTGTAGACCGCCGACCTGTAAATCACCACCCGGTTGCTGATTGGCGCGATGAATTAACGCGCTAATACGGGCCAGCAGTTCTTCACTATGAAAGGGTTTGCCCAGATAATCATCGGCGCCGGCTTTAAAACCATCCACTTTTTCGTACCAGGCATCACGCGCCGTGAGCACCAGCACCGGAATGGGATTTTGTTGGCAGCGCCAGTTTTTCAACACTTCCAGGCCATTTCGCCCCGGAAGCCCCAAATCCAGTACCGCCAAGGCATAAATACCTTCATTACCCAGATATTCGCCTTCGATACCATCATGGGCAACATCGACGGCGTAACCGGCTTTTTCCAGATCTTTTTTAAGGATACGGACTAAATCATGGTCATCTTCAATCAGTAACAGGCGCATGAGCTCTCCGTCTTAGAAATCGGAAAGTGATTTGGGCGGGATTGCTGCTCTTAAGGCATTTAATACCGCGAAGACATCAATCACTTCCTGGGTAACGGCTCCGGCGACAGGCGACAGATAGCCCAGACCGGCAAAGCCCATGCCAATGACACTCAAAGCCATGCCGCCCACCGCACTTTGCAAGGCAATGGCGCGCATGCGTTCGCCGATATGAAACAGCTCGTCGACTTTTAACAGCGAACTGTCCATTATCACCGCATCGGCGGATTCGCCGGTAATATCGCTGTTTTGGCCAAAGGCAATGCCGATAGTCGCCGCTGTTAACGCAGGCGCATCATTAATGCCGTCTCCCAGAAACACGGTTTTTGCCAGAGCGGTTTCTGCGCGCACCAGTTCCAGTTTTTGTTCGGGACTTTGGCTGAAGTAAACATGCTTAATGCCGACTTGCTCGGCGAGATAACGGACTTCCGATTCCCGGTCACCTGACACCAGCATGACCCGCTCAAATAGGTGGCTAGGCTGCAAGTGATTGATAAATGATGAGCTGTCAGTCCGCACTTCATCACGGAATTGCAGCGTCGCCGCATACGCATCATCTATCAACACGATGCATTCCAGACCGCCGCTGACCGGCGGCAAATCCGCCAACGCAGCTGGCTCCTGGGCTAGAAAGTATTTGCGGCTGGTAATCTGAATCAGCTTTCCCGCCACATTACCTTTGAGGCCTTCACCCGGAAGTTCTCTGATATTGGCGACACTCAGCAACGGCAGCGCGGAGCGTTCGGCAGCTTTTACAATTGCACCGGCCAAAGGGTGCTTGGAGTAGCGCTCCAGACTGGCGATTAAGGCCAAAACCTCCTGTTCATTAAAGGCGCCGCCGGGAATTAGCGCAGTCATTGAGGGGCGGCCATAGGTCAGCGTGCCGGTTTTATCAAAAATGGCTGTCCGGCAGGTGCCGATGGTTTCCAGAATGGCAGGGTTCTTAATGATGATTTCACGCCGTGCGGCCAGTGAAATGGAGCTGATAATGGTAACCGGTATGCCGATCAATAAGGGGCAGGGCGTGGCAATAACCAGCACCGCCAGAAAACGGATCACCTCGCCGCTCATCATCCAGGCCAGCACGGCAATGGCAACGGCCAGCGGTGTGTACAGCGCGCCTAGTTGATCGCCCAGGCGTCTGAGCTTCGGGCGGTGTTGTTCTGAAGAACGCATGACTTCCATGATTTTGGCATAGCGTGAATCGACAGCCAATTTATCTGCGCGAATGGTCAGCGCCGAATCGCCGTTGATAGCGCCGGACAGCACCTGTGAACCGCTGATTTTCGACATCATGTAGGGTTCGCCGGTCAGATAGGATTCATCCATGGTGCCGGAACCCTCCAGCACGGTGCCATCAACCGGGCAGATTTCATGCGGGAGAATCAACAAGGTATCGCCGATAAGGACCTGCTCGGTACCAATGTCGATAAGCGTATCTTCCGATTTTCTATGCGCGATCGAGGGCATGCGATTGGCCAGGGCTTCAAGCACCGATGATGCTTTTTTTACCGCGTAGGATTCCAGTACCGCACCGCCGGACAGCATTAACACCACCAGGCTGCCAGCCAGGTATTCATCCAACCATATCGCCGTCACTATGGATATTCCGGCCAGCAGATCGGCGCCGAAATCACCGTGAAATAATTTCAAGGTGAGCTGGTAAACCAAAGGAATGCCGCCCAGTATCAGCACGGCAATAAGCGGCAGTTCGCCCACTGAAATCTGGTAAGCCAATTGACTTTCGTAGACTTTGGCAAGCGCCGATGCTAATGACGTATGTAACGATAGCGTATAGAGTTCGTGTCCCTGATCGAATACGTAACGCAGCAGCAAAAATGCGCCGATGCCGAGCAGGCTCAACACGGCAATGATATTTTCGGATTTCGAGCTTGATGTCGATTGCTGTGGTTTGGTCATGATGGTGTTTTTAGCTCCCGAGGAAATAAATCGCAGGAGCGACGCCTACGTTGTGCTGCGGGCGTCGCTGCTCCGTTCGTGCGCAAAACGAGGTCCCTTTTAATCCTGCGTCTTGCTCCGTGACTCTGGCATTATTTTTTTGTAGCCATGCAGCATCGCCTTTACCAGACTTTCCCTGTGAATATAGCTTTCAACGGCAACGCCCAAAACATGCAACGCAACCAGTATCAAAGTAAAATTGGCAAAGAATTCATGCATTTCTTCCCAGAGTTCCTCATGCTTAGGGCCAATGCCGGCAAATGGCCCGGCGCCCTGATCCGCGCCGTAGACAGCAAATCCGGTCAGCGAGGTCATTAGCAGACTGACCAGCAATAAAACAATCATCATTGCGCCGGCGGGATTATGACCCAGATAACGCCTGGCCCTGCTTGCGGCCAGATCTTTGATGTAAATGCATGACTGTTTGGGGGAGCATAGAAAACTGGAGAAACGGGCATATTGATTACCAACAAATCCCCAAAGCAGGCGGAAGATCAGTAAGCCGAAGACCAAATAGCCGGCCCACACATGTACGTTTAATAGTTCATCTTCAGTCAGATAAGCGGTAAAAAATCCGGCCACCAGCAGCCAGTGGAAAATTCTCAGCGGAAGATCCCATACTTTAATCGTGTCTTGTTGTTTCATTGGTCCACTCCTGATTTTGGAAAGTGGCGCTATTTTAATAAGTCAAGCTGAAATGGAACTGAAAAATGGCATTTTGCTGATGCTTTCGGAGCAACTCGTAATAGCCGTTCAGAGACGCGACCAATTATATTCGGGTATAACAATGACGCTTGCAGGAGTATTTAAAATTCGTCTTCGCCCGCCGTTACCGGAGTATTCAGGGCTAAAGATGACATTTTCATTCCGGAGGACGCGGCAAAATAGCTGAAGCGGCTGCGGCCGGTGTTTTTGGCAAAATACATGGCCTGGTCAGAACATTTGATCAGGCCATGTGCTTCTTTGGCATCGTCCGGATAGATGGCTACGCCGATACTGGCCGAAATATAAGCGGCATTATCCTGCAACTGAAACGGTTCCGATAATTTGTTCAAGATGTTCTGTGCGACACGCTCAATGTTGGATGGCTCGATCAGTTCAGACAGAATGATGGTAAATTCATCACCACCCAGACGTGAGGCGCTGTCTGTTTCGCGTATGCAGCTGTTTAAGCGCTGGGCGGCTTCTTTTAGCAACAGATCACCCATGTCGTGACCTAGTGTGTCGTTGACTTCCTTGAAACGGTCAAGGTCGAGAAATAACAGCGCCAGGGAAAGGCCGTCGCGATGAGCTTTTTTGATTTCCTGTTCCAGACGATTATGAAACATGTGGCGATTGGGCAAGCCGGTGACGGGATCAAAGTTGGCTTGGCGCCAAATTTGTTCGGCGGACTTTTTCTTTTCGGTGATGTCGCGTGTCAGCGCCAACTGAATCAGTTTGCCGTCGGGTTTGTTGTGAAAAGGCGCGGCGTGCGATTCCAGCCAGCGCCGGGTGCCATGCAAACCAATGATTTCATATTCGAGCGTGCCTTTTTGTCCCTGACAGACACGTTCGTTGAATTGACGAAAGGTTTCCCGGTGTTCGGGGGCGACCAGGGTATAGGCACTTTGACCGATCACGCTGCTTTCATTGCTGGCCTCCATCATTTTCAGGCCGGCATCGTTGATGGATAGCACTATGCCTTTGCTGTCTATCAGTTTTACGCAATCGGGCGTGGTTTCGATGAGTGTGCGCAGATGTTGCGTGCTTTCCAGGAGCGCTTCACGGGCGAGTTGTTTTTCAAGCGCTATGCCGATCAGATTGGCAGTCTGCTCTATCCTGCGGATGTCTGCCCCAGTGGGACTGTAGGGATCGTGATGGTAAATAGCCAAGGTGCCGAGTACTTTGCCGGCTGCATTTTTGATGGGTTCTGACCAGCATGCGCCTAAACGCGCTTGGGCTGCCAGATCTTTGTAGGCTGTCCAGTAAGGGTGTGTCTGGATGTTCTCGATGATAACGCGTTTGCCGGTAAACACGGCAGTACCGCAGGAGCCTACGCCCAATTCGATTTTAATACTGTCCATGGCTGATTTGTAGAAATCAGGCAGACTAGGTGCGACTTGCGAGCTCAGGTATTTGCCATCCTTATCCAGCAGCAGAATACTGCCCAGCGAGCCCGGGTTGTCCTTTTCCACACCGAGTACGATCACTTCCAGTATTTTGCTTAACGGCGCATCTTTAGCCAGCAATTTTAGCACTTGGTTATGGGAGCGTTCGTGCTGTTCGCTAAGGTGGCGCTGGGTGATGTCGAGTTTGACGGCTACATAATGTCTGATCATGCCAGCCGTATCTTTAACCGGCGAAATATAGGCTTCTTCCCAATAGATTTCGCCATTTTTGCGCCGGTTCACGAGTTGTCCATGCCAGGGTTGGCTTTGGGTGAGTGTGTCCCACAGCTCTTCAAAGGTTTTCTTGGGTGTTAATCCTGAGCGCAAAAGACGCGGGTTTTGGCCTATCGCTTCCTCTGATGTGTAGCCGGTAACGGCCGTAAATTGAGGGTTGACATATTCGATGATACCGTCCAGATCCGTAATGACCACCGAAGTCGGGCTCTGTTCGATGGCAACAGTCAAAGAGCGCAACTCATTTTCGACCTGATTGCGCTGATTGATGATCAATGCCAGCACTATGCCGGTCACGGACAGGGTCATGATATAAAACCAGAAATTGCTCAGGGCGGATTCGGCAATATCGTGCGCGAAATAGCCCGTTCCATGCAGAGCGCCCAATAGGGCTTGCATCGAGGTGATGGCAATAACCAGCAAGACGCCGTGGCGATTGAAGCGCACAGCAGCCCACACCAGAAAAATAAATATAAAAAAACCCTTGGCAAACGAACCCAGACTATCGTGGAACCAATCGAGAAAAACGATCTGTCCGGCCAAAAACAGCAGTCCGAAACAAGCCGAGGTTTCCAGCACACGCTTACGATTGAACCAGCCTTGGGGTGTTTGCCGCCATACCAGAATCATCGGTGTGACCAGCATGATGCCCAGCGAATTGCCCATCCACCACTGTCGGAAACTTTGGGGTATTAATTGCAAACTGAGAACATCCGCCTGCCAAAAGGTAACGACTCCGATTAGTGCCGCTACCGTTGCGGAAAGTGCGCCAGTTAGCGTAAGCGATAAATAATCGGAAGGATGCGATAACAGAGGATCGAACGGTTTTTGAACCAAGCCGGTTTTGGGTAATACCTGTTTGAGCATGCCAATAGCGAGCAGGGGTTCCACGGTGTTACTCAGGGCGACAAATACCGATGAGAGCTCGAAGCGTCCAAGCAAAACGCGAGCAAGCCACGAGCCTATAAAAAGCGCCGGCCAGTATTTGGTGCCTCCCAGCAACAGCGCGGCCATGCCGATACCAGAGGGTATCCACATGACGGAGATAGTGCTGACATTGGTTGTCATATAAGGTCAGAACAAGGATGATAGACGCCGCATAAACCAGGGCCAAGCCCGCTAGTTTTGACAGGTCGGGCCAACGATTAGCCAGTAATCGATTCAAGATATTTTGTCCTTCGGTGCGTTTACAAAGGGAACAAGTCTAGCAAATTGTGAAATTCTGGGGAGAAAATACAACTATCCAGATCAATTAAACTCTTTCTTCCGGGTTGAGCTGCCTGTTTGCTGCGGATATCGCGTTGCGCTAATGAACCCTCATGGCTCGGTTGATTCTTCACGCCACACTGGAAAAGTTGGAAAGTTGTTGCCGAGCGGGTAATAATACGCGCACTTTGCAATGCCATCCGATGAGGTATTGCCCTCTTTTTTTAACATCCACTTACAGGCGAACATTTCAATGCGTAACTATTTTTTAAAGCTCAGTTTTGTCCTATTGACGGTTTTTTCGTTTTTTGCCCATGCCGGCATAATCGGTAAAGAAGCCATTCCTGAAAAAATCATGGCGCAATTGCACAAACTGCATCCGAATGCGCTGGACATTAAGGCAGAACCAAAAACCCATTTTGGTCAGGCTTTGTATGTCCTCTATTTCAAAGACGGTGAGGTTGAACACATTGAATTTTATCGCGTCGACGGACATTTTTATGTAAGCGGTGAAAAAATTGATGCAATCAATCTGATACCTGAGGCAATCAATGACAATTTGAAGGCAGCTTTCAATACCTATGAAATCAAGCGTGCAATTTTGGTGGCCAATCCTAACGGAGTTGGTGAGGAATATGATTTATCGGTGAGTGCCTCAGGTAAAAACTGGAGTATTACGGTCGATGGCAAAGGCGCCATCATCGATAAAGTTGAAGAGTAGACCTGTTTGTCGATCGCTCTATGGATACCCGGTAATCAGATAGTTGCAGGCAGCTACTTATTTTGTTGTTTCCCTGCTTTGCATAAAAAATACCGTATTGACGGCACCTCATGATGGGTTTGCATTGCTGAGCTTCAATAAAATTTTAGAGCTGACAACCAGCCTGGCACATGAGGAAAACCGTAAAGTCCGATGCCGATGAGTTGATGGTGACATGGAGGAGACTAAAACATGCGGTGGATTACACTCAATTACGATAAAGTTGTACCTATACGCTCGCCCAGTTTGACAATTTTGTCGGCTTTCAATCCCGCATCCCAGCGGGCTTTGCCGTTGCCGAAGAGCACAATGATGGTGGAGCCCATGTTGAAACGGCCCAATTCTTCACCTTTTTTCAAGGTGGGTGCGCTTTGCTGATACTGCCAGCTATAGATTGAGGGCAGGGTAGGCGGGGTGACTACGCCGTGCCAAACAGTTTCAATGCTGGAGACAAAAATGGCGCCAACCAGCACCAGGGCCATGGGACCGGCTTCGGTATCAAACAGGCAGCAAACGCGTTCGTTTCGGGCGAATAGACCTGGAACGGCATTCGTGGTTACGGTATTGACGCTGAACAATCGTCCCGGAATATGCACCATATCTGTCAAGGTGCCGGTCAGCGGCATGTGCAGGCGGTGATAGTCTTTGGGTGACAGGTAAATAGTGGTAAATATGCCTTCATTAAAGGGCTGCGCGCGTTCTGCATCGCCGCCTAATAGATCGATGGCGCTAAAGCTTTTGCCTTTGGCTTGAAAGATATTGCCACCGGTGATGTCGCCGGCTTGACTGACGGCGCCGTCGGCGGGACAAACAATGGCGTCTGAGTCGCTGCAGATGGGCCGGATCCCAGGCTTCAGTTCGCGGGTAAAAAAATGATTAAAGCTTTGGTAAGCATTGATGTCCTGTTCCAGGGCTTCTGCCATGTTGACGCCGTAATGCCGTATGACTTGCTGGATAAACAGGTTTTTCCAGGTTTTGTTTTCACAATGGGTCAGTAGGCTCATCATTCTGGATAAGGCATGATGCGGCAGAACGTATTGGGGCAGGGTGGTGAGGGCTTGTTTCAAGTTCATGGATTATCACTGTGGGGTGTTTTGCCGCTTAAAAAATAGGCAAAGGCAATCACTTCTGCAACGGCAACATAGAGTTCATTGGGGATTTCATCGCCTAAAGGAATCTGGGCGAGAATTTTTACCAGTTCCGGATCGGTTTGCAGGGGGATTCCGTGTTGTGCGGCGATGTCGAGTATTTGTTCTGCCCTTAGACCTTCACCCTTGGCGGTTACTTTAGGCGCATTGTTGCCGTCGTATTGTAAGGCGACGGCAATATCGCTGCTATAGTAAGTCCTGGACATCAGCGGCTTACGGCAGATTAACCAATTCCGGCGGCTGCCAGACGCTGTTTTTATGCTCGACGACAACGGTGGTGTAAATGCCGCCGCGCACGTTAAATTCGGCGCGGATGCGCATGAAGTTGGGCGAGATGGCTTGGACCAGGTCATTTAAAATCTCGTTGGTCACGGCTTCATGGAAGGCGCCCTGGTCGCGGAAGGCCCACATATACAGTTTCAGTCCTTTCAATTCCACGCACAGTGCCGCGGGCACATATTCGATTTGAATGTTCGCGAAATCCGGCTGCCCGGTTTTGGGGCAAAGGCAGGTGAATTCGGGAATATCGATCCGTATCGTATAATCACGGCCGGGTTGCGGGTTGGCAAAGGTTTCTAGGTCTTTGCTGGGTTG
This sequence comes from uncultured Gammaproteobacteria bacterium, assembly GCA_963696315.1. Classification (GTDB taxonomy): domain Bacteria; phylum Pseudomonadota; class Gammaproteobacteria; order Methylococcales; family Methylomonadaceae; genus CAWKEY01. The sequence goes on along the minus strand of CAVOJU010000029.1, from coordinate 17,003 downwards.
TGTTGTCATGTTTGTCGAACCGGTTTAAATAAAAAAGTCGAAACTCAGTTGAATATCGATAATAATACCGAGCTTTTTATATTAGTTGTCGGGCTATTCTACCAGTAATGAAGCTGGAAAAAATCAAACTTTCTGGATTTAAATCCTTTGTTGATCATACGGTAATCCCCATTAGCGGCAATTTGACGGCAATTGTTGGGCCCAATGGCTGCGGTAAATCCAATATTATTGATGCAGTACGCTGGGTAATGGGCGAAAGCTCCGCCAAGCATTTGCGCGGCGGCAGTATGGCTGATGTCATTTTCAATGGTTCATCGGGACGTAAACCGGTCAGTACGGCTTCGGTGGAGCTGGTTTTTGACAATAGCGAGGGCAAACTGGGCGGCGAATACGCGCACTATGACAGCATCGCGATTAAGCGTCAGGTCAGCCGGGATGGTCAGTCTTTGTTCATGCTCAATGGCTCGCGTTGCCGGCGCAAGGATATTACCGATATTTTTTTGGGGACAGGATTAGGCTCCAGAAGTTACGCCATCATTGAGCAGGGCACCATATCGCGCATGGTCGAAGCCAAGCCCGATGAACTTCGCGTGCATATCGAGGAAGCGGCAGGCATTTCCAAATACAAGGAACGACGCAGCGAAACCGAAGCCCGCATGAAAAACACCCGCGAAAATCTGGAGCGGTTGGATGATTTACGCGAAGAGGTTGGAAAACAAATCAAGCATCTGCAAAAACAGGCGGAAAAAGCAGAAAAATATACGGAGCTTAAAAAACAGGAGCGCCAGTTCAAACTCGAACTGTTGGCAATGCGCTGGAATGCCCATCACCAGGCAGCGGCGCAGCTGGAAATCAAACTGCAGGCTGTTGCCGCCGAGCATAATCGTTTGTTCGTAAGTGTGCGGGATATTGATAACAGCCTGGAAGCAAAACGCGCCGAACACAAGACTCAGCAACAGCGCACTTCCGGTTCGCAGGGTCAATATTATGATGTGCTGGCGCAAGTCAGCAGCCTGGAACAGGCGATCAGGCATAATGAAACGAACCATGAAGAAACCCTGCTTGAAATCAGCCGCACACGGCAACAAGCCGATCAGGCACGTCATGAACTGGAGTCCGACTTACAGCAGTTGGAAGAACTGAAACTGGCTTTGTTTGAAGCGGAAGAAGCCTTGATTAATGCCGAGGACAGACTAGAAGAAGCGTTGCAGACCCAGCTGCAATCAGTGCAGCAAAGAACTAACTGGCAGCAGCAATGGGAGGGGTATCGATCCGAGCATTCGCATTATAAGGAACAAGCCGAAGTGCAGCGGGTAAAAACCCTGCAGCTGGAAAATCAGCACCGTCAGCTGCAAGTTCGTTTAGATAAGTTGCAGCAGGAACGCAACGAGCTTTCATCCAGTCAATTACAGATGGAGATTGAGACGCTGGATGCCGGCATCGAAATCATCGAAAGCCAGCGTGCCAGCCTGCATGAGCAACTGGAAGCGCTGCATCAGCAGATTCGCGAACAACGTCAGCAGGTCAAGCATTTTCATGATGATTTGCACACGCGGCGTTCGGAGCTGCACAGCATAAAAGGCAAAATTACCTCACTGGAGTTATTGCAGCAACATGCCATGGGTAAGGATAATAAAAATCTAGGCAGCTGGCTGGAACACATGAATTTGCACGAAAATCCTCGCCTGGCAGAATTTCTGGATGTGCAGCCCGGCTGGGAAGGCGCCGTGGAAACTGTGCTGGGCAGTTATCTGGAAGCCATTTGTATAGACAGCGTCGACCAAGTCATTCCATGCTTGCCTGGTCTAACCGGCGAATCCTTAACGCTCATCGAAACCCGGCAAAATGTCCCGGCTGAAACCGCCGCGCAGTTAACGCGGTTGCTGGATAAAGTCACCGCACCCTGGCATTTAAGCGATTTACTGAGCGGTGTTTATTGTGCGGACGGTATTGAAGCAGCCCGAAAATTATCGACTCAACTCAAGCTCCATGAATCTGTAATTACCGCGGATGGTACCTGGTTTGGCCCGGGCTGGTTAAGAATCGTGCGCACCAAAGACAGTAAAACCGGAGTTTTGCAGCGCGAAAAGGAATTGCGCCTGTTAAAACAGCGGCAGGAAGCCTTGCAGCTTGAAATTGTTGCGTTTGAAGCGCAATTGGAGTTCACCGAAACCGCCCTAAAAGATGCGGAAGCCCAGCGCGAGGTTGTCACACAACAGAATGCGGTCTTGGGCGCCGAGCTTTCGGCTAAAAGCGCAGCATTCAGCGCCCACTCGGCCCGGCTGGAACAGCAGCAGCGGCGTCTGGATCAGGTCTGCAATGAAATCGATGACATTTTCCGTGAATCTGCGGAAAATGCCGCTGTGATGGCCGAATCCGCGCTGTTGCAGGAGGAAGCCGAGCAGGTGATGGCCGGTCTCGAGCACAAAAAGCAAAGTCTGGAACTTTTGAATCAGGATCTGCAGTCTGCGCAGCACAAGAGCGAACAATCGGTTAATGAAGCCCGGCAGCAGGTTTACAGCATCAGGGCCAAGATCGAAACACTGCGATCTTCAGAAAAATCAACCGGCAAACAAATAGAGCGCCTGCAGAATGCAGCAGCAGCAGGCCTTGCAGCGCATTGCCGAACTGGAGAAAAAATTGCAGCAAACATTAACGCCGCTGGATGAGGAAAAACAAAAGCTGGAGCAGTTGCGGTTACACAAGGATCAGCTCGAGGGTGGACTTAAAAAACAGCGCCAGTTGCAGGACGACATTGAGGCGGCAATCACGCAGTTATCGGAACAGCATTTGCGCGGGCAAAGAGACTTGGAGATGCAGAAGGAAGCCCTGGACAAGCTGCGTTTCGAATTACAGGAAAGTAAAGTCCGCCAACAGACGGTTAATGAGCAACTGAAAGAAATCGATGCCGATGCCGAACACATCCTGAAAAATTTGTCTGATCAGGCTGATGAACTAAACTGGAAACGAAAAGTAGATGAGTTGGCGGGGCAGATTGAGCGCTTGGGCACCATCAACCTGACCGCTATAGAAGAGTATAAATCGCAGTCCGAGCGTATGAATTTCCTCAATGAACAACATGCCGATCTGATGGAGGCCTTGCAAACGCTGGATCAGGCCATCAGTAAAATAGATAAGGAAAGCCGGCTGCGTTTTAAGGAAACTTTCGATAAAATAAATAGCGGCTTGCAGGAAAAATTCCCCAAGTTATTTGGGGGCGGGCAAGCCTATCTGGAATTGACCGAGCAAGATTTGCTGGAATCGGGCGTCAATATTATTGCCAGACCTCCCGGTAAAAGAAATAGCTCCATCCACTTATTATCGGGTGGAGAGAAAGCACTCACCGCCGTCGCGCTGGTGTTTTCCATTTTTGAACTGAACCCCGCGCCTTTTTGCCTTTTGGACGAGGTCGATGCGCCTCTGGATGATGCCAATGTCGGCCGGTTTTCAAAAATGGTGGAAGAGATGTCGGCATCCGTCCAGTTTTTGTACATTTCCCATAACAAAGTAACTATGGAAATTGCAAAACAACTGACAGGTGTTACTATGAAAGAGCCGGGCGTGTCCCGTATGGTCGCGGTTGATATTGAAGAAGCAGTGAGTTTGGCGGAAATCTAATGGATAAAGAAATATTAAGAATTGTAATTATCGCAACTGGCCTGGTTGTCGTTGTCGGCATGTTGTTGTGGAGTTATCTTAAAAACAGAAAAGCCCATCAAGGCTTCGATTTTTTTAAAGATGATGGCCTGGGGCGCTTTGATGATTCAAGTGCCGTGTACGGTGAGGATGATTTCGAAATTGTGCCGATTGGCTCTGCCAGGCACAGTGCCGAAGCTGAAAAACCGATCAAGGATTATGAACAGGAAGAAGTTCTTGTCGAGTCCGATGACGATGACATTGAGCCTCCCCCGCGTTTTGCCACGCCAAAAATCATCCAGGTCTGTCTGGTCGCTAAAGCCGATGAAGGTTTTAATGGGGCGGACTTGCGGAATGCCTTTGAACTGGTCGGTCTGGAATATGGCAGTTTGAAGATTTATGAACGTTTGGATGCCAATCGTCTGGTGGATTTTGGCGTCGCCAGCATGTCCGGATCGGGTATTTTTCCCGAAAAAAATCATGCCGACTTTTATACGCCAGGCCTGGTGTTTTTTATGCAACCGGGAGAAGTGGATGATGCGCAAGCCGTTTTTGATGATTACATGCAAACCATCAAGCTCTTGGCTACAGAGCTGGAAGGCGAAATCCTGGATGATAAAAGTCAACCATTGGGCGAAGCCACGATACAATTGATTCGCCAGAGTTTGTAACATTTGATACTTAAACCCGCGCAAATTACGCTTCTGGAGCAATCGGAATGGCTGGCGCAGCTTTCAGTTGAGCGTATTGGACAAATTGCCGCTCAAGCTCAGGCCAGTCAGTTAAGCGATCAGGAGCTCATCGCGTTTTTACAGATTTGCAATTTTCTGTATCGCAGCGGCGAGCCGCTGATTTCGGATTATCTCTATGATTCGGTTTTTCTGGCCGAATTGCAAAAAAGACACCCTCATCATCCCTATCTGGAAACAGTCGAACCGGAACCGGCGCTTGCCGGCAAGACTGTTATCTTGCCGGAAAAAATGCTCTCGACCGACAAAACCTATAGCGCGGACGGCATAGCCAAATGGTTGTCGCGTATAGAAAAAGCGGCTGAAGAAATCAATATCGAGTTTTCAAGCCTGGTTTTTCGGGCCACCCCCAAACTCGATGGTTATGCCGCTTATGATGACGGCGATATGCTCTATACCCGTGGCGATGGCCGTAAGGGCACCGATATCAGCCGGGTTTTTGAGCGCGGTCTGGTGGTCGGCGGCAACGGACAAAGAGGCCAGGGCGCGGGTGAGATTGTCGTCAGTCAGGCGTACTTTAATAAACATTTGGCGGAATATTTTGAAAATGCCCGGAATTTTCAGGCCAGCATCATTAAAGAAAAAGAGCTCGATCGCCATGCCCTGGCCGCCATAGAAAACAAGGCGGCGGTCTTTTTTCCTTTTGCGCAACTGCCTGATTGGCGGGGTTCTGCCAGCGAGATTTTGGCCGATTTTTCCGGCATCGTGGAGACGGTGCGCGCGCTGGTGGATTATGATGTCGACGGCGTGGTGTTTGAGGTCATCAATGATGCCTTGAGACAGCATATGGGCGCTACCCGGCATCATCACCGCTGGCAGATTGCCTATAAAAGCAATGTGGAAACCGCCATTGTTAAAGTCCTGCAGGTTATCCCGCAAACATCCCGTTCCGGCCGCGTTAATCCGGTCGCCGAACTGGAGCCCACCAAGCTCAGTGGGGCCGTCATTTCAAGAGCTACAGCACATCATTACGGCATGGTCAGGGAGCAGGGCATAGGCCCAGGTACTGTGATTGAATTAACCCGGTCGGGTCTGGTGATACCCAAAATCGAGCGGGTGATTACACCGCAAAGCCCGGAAATTCCGGAAATATGTCCCAGTTGCGGTAGTCAACTGATTTGGGACAGTGATTATCTGTATTGTCTGAATGCCAGTCATTGTCCCGCGCAAATTGAAAATACCATCGAACATTTTTTCAGTACCCTGGCTAATGTTGACGGCTTTGGCCAGAAAACCATTGAGAAACTCTACGCCTCGGGTATTAATTCAGTTTTTGCTGTGTATCAGTTGGATCTGGAACAATTGCAGGGTATGGGCTTCGGCGAAAAAACAGCGCAAAACCTTCTGGATCAGTTGCTGCGCAGCAGAACCGAAGCCATTGAAGACTGGCGCTTTCTGGGCGCTTTCGGCATTTATCGAATGGGCCTCGGCAATTGCGAACGCTTGCTGCAACATTACCGTCTTGCCGATATTTTCAAGCTGACGCTTGATGATATTATCGCTATTGAAGGCTTCGCCGAAAAAACGGCGGCTGCCGTGGTGGGTTGTCTGGAGCAAATCGAAGCCGATTTCAGGCGCATTTACCAACTGGGCTTCAACCTGATCCCAACGCCTCTAGTCAGTGAGCAGCAGCAACAAATCAGTCCCATTGCCGGCAAAATCATTGTGTTTACCGGCACCATGCAACATGGCAAGCGTGATGACATGCAAAAACAAGCCAAGCGCCTGGGTGCAAAAATAGCCAGTTCGGTCACCGGGAAAACCGATTTCTTGGTGACCGGTTCGGAAGTAGGCGCGTCTAAAATCACCGCCGCCAGGGAGAAGGGCGTGCGCGTGATTACTGAGGACGAGTATCTGGCGATGCTGGCTTGATGCTGATTGCGCAAGGTGTCCGTCTATTATGTTGCATCAACAATGAGCTAACATGCTGGCGTGCATAAATTCGGCTCGTTAAAGTATCACTAATTTTTTAATTTGAGGGTATCGGCTTTGAATAACACCATACTTGTGACCGGCGGCGCCGGGTTTATCGGTGCCAACTTTGTATTGGCTTGGCTGGAGGTCGCCGGCACGCCGGTAATCAATCTGGATAAACTGACCTATGCCGGTAATCTGGAAAACCTGGCTAGTGTTGCGGACGATCCGAAGCATATTTTTGTGCAGGGCGATATTGGCGATCGTGATTTGGTCAGGCAGTTGCTGACCGAACATCGTCCGTATGCCATCGTTAATTTTGCTGCCGAAAGCCATGTCGATCGTTCCATACACGGTCCGGAAGATTTCGTCCAGACCAATGTCGTCGGCACTTTTCATTTGCTGGAAGAGGTGCGCGCCTATTGGTCGGCTCTCAATGCCAGTGAGCGTGAACGTTTGCGCTTTTTGCATGTGTCGACCGATGAAGTGTATGGCTCTTTAGGTTCAGATGATCCGGCCTTTACCGAGACCACGGCTTATGCCCCCAACAGTCCTTATTCTGCCTCCAAGGCGGCATCGGATCATCTGGTGCGCGCCTATCATCACACTTATGGCTTGCCGGTGCTGACCACTAATTGCTCGAATAATTACGGCTCTTACCAGTTTCCGGAGAAGCTCATTCCACTGGTGCTGATGAATGCCTTGGCGGGCAAGCCATTGCCGATTTACGGCGATGGCAGCAATGTGCGCGACTGGTTGTATGTGAGCGATCACTGCAGCGCCATCCGTACCGTACTCAATAAGGGCAGGGTAGGTGAAACCTACAACATTGGCGGCTGCAATGAGAAGACTAATCTGCAAGTGGTGCATACCCTGTGCGATATTCTCGATAGCGAAAAACCCAGAGCGGATGGTGAGTCCTACCGCTCGCAAATTACTTACGTTAAAGACCGCCCCGGCCACGACCGCCGCTATGCTATTGATGCGGGCAAGATTGAGCAGGAACTGGCCTGGACGCCAGCTGAGACCTTTGAGACGGGCATCCGCAAAACCGTGCGCTGGTATCTGGAAAACCAGGCTTGGGTGGAGCATGTCGCCAGCGGCGAGTACCGTGACTGGATTGCCAAGCAGTATGTGGGTTGATCCTCTGCAAGCCGGTTTGAAACCGGCTGCCAAAACGAGGCTTCTCTTCATGCCGAAGCGAGCAGTTGCCTTGTTTTTAAAAAATACGCTTATAAAACACCAATTGGAACAATGTTAATGGCTAATACTATTCTGCTGCTGGGCAAGAATGGCCAGGTCGGCTGGGAGCTTCAGCGTTCACTTGCTGCGCTGGGCCAACTGGTCGCTGTCGGGCATCGTGAATGCGATCTTGCCGATCCGGAGCGCTTGCGTGCGTTGATTAACGAGGTGAAGCCCGCTGTGATCGTCAATGCGGCTGCTTATACGGCTGTCGATAAGGCCGAGAGCGAGTCTGAGCGCGCACTGGCTGTTAACGGTATTGCTCCCGGCATTCTCGCCGACGAGGCAAAAAAGCGCGGCGCCTGGCTGCTGCATTATTCGACAGATTATGTTTTCGACGGAAACAAGTCTGCTGCTTATAGTGAGGAGGACGAGACACAACCCTTGAGCGTTTATGGCGCGACCAAGCTGGCCGGAGAACAGGCTATCCGGCAATCCGGCTGTCGACACTTGATTTTCCGTACCAGTTGGGTATTCGCTGCGCGCGGCGGCAATTTTGCCAAGACCATGCTCCGACTGGCGCAGGAACGCGATTCTCTGAAAGTCGTGGGCGACCAGTTCGGAGCGCCGACTTCGGCCGAGTTGATAGCGGACATCAGTGCATTTTGTTTACGTGATGCGCTTCGTGCGGATGGCGAGAGTCTCCAAGGGCTTTACCATCTTGCTGCCGCCGGTGAAGCCAGTTGGCATGGTTATGCACAATTTGTATTGTCAAGAGCCGCGCAGTCTGGTGTTGTCCTGAAGTGTCCGCCGGAGCGTGTGGTCTCAATTCCGACTACTGATTATCCATTGCCCGCCAGGAGGCCAGCCAATTCCAGGCTGAATACCTCAAAATTGCAGCAGGCGTTTGGTTTATTTTTACCGCATTGGTCTTATCATGCCGAGCGCATGCTGGCCGAAATTCTTACTCCGGAACATTCATGAAAACAAGAAAAGGCATCATTCTGGCCGGCGGCTCTGGCACCCGGCTTTATCCGGCGACACTGACCATATCCAAACAGCTGTTGCCAATTTATGACAAGCCGATGATTTACTATCCCTTGTCAACATTAATGCTGGCAGGCATTCGCGAAGTGCTGGTTATTTCCACACCTCAAGATACCCCGCGTTTTGAACAGCTGCTTGGCGACGGCAAGCAGTGGGGCATGTCGCTGTCCTATGCCGTTCAACCGTCACCGGACGGACTGGCGCAAGCCTTCATCATTGGCGAGGATTTTATCAATGGCAACCCTTCGGCACTGGTGCTGGGCGATAATATCTTTTATGGACACGACCTGGCCACGCTGTTGCAGTATGCCAGTGCCCGTGACAGCGGCGCGACGGTATTCGCGTATCCGGTTCAAGATCCTGAGCGTTACGGCGTGGTTGAATTTGACGCTGCCGGCCGGGCATTGAGTCTTGAAGAAAAGCCAAAATCGCCCAAGTCCCGCTATGCGGTTACCGGGCTGTATTTTTATGATGCGCAAGTCGTTGACATCGCCAAGAGTATTCAACCATCGGCGCGGGGCGAACTGGAAATTACCGACGTCAATCGTCGTTATCTTGAGCAGTCAGCACTTGATGTTGAAGTTATCGGCAGAGGCTACGCCTGGCTGGATACCGGCACGCACGAATCACTGTTGGATGCCTCGCAGTTCATCCAGACTATCGAACAGCGGCAGGGGCTTAAAGTCGCAGCGCCGGAGGAAATAGCCTGGCGGCAAGGCTGGATAGATAACACGCAGTTAGAGAAGCTGGCGCAGCCTTTGTCCAAGAATGGCTATGGCCAATATTTGCTCCGATTGCTAACAGAAAAGGTATTCGGTTGATTATTTTCCACATGGGAGGGCAGTCCTTTTAGACAACTTGAGCTTTGCTGGACTGTGGCTATTGTTTCCCTGGGCGATGAACTAGATGAAAAGTGAATTTGTTACAAGCAAAACAACAGAAGTACATAATCATAATTTCGACAAAAAAAGCGGCCGGATTTTAGCCGCTTTTTTAAGGAAAGAGAATAACTATTGAAGTTGATTAGTTAGTTAAACCCGGTATCCTGCTTACAGACTTATTATTCAGTTTCTTCGCCTTCGGTTACAGGAGCAGCGCTATCAGCGGGAGCAGGGGCTGCTTCAGGAGCTGGGGCTGTAATCTCAGCAGGCGCAGGCACTGCTTCAGAGGCTGGAGCTGGAGTTTCAGCAGGAGTGCTTACTTGTGCTGGAATGGCAAGTTCGCCTTCGGTCTTTGTTTCCTGTTCGCTGCCTTTATCGCAACCACTTAGTAAAGCAAGGCTGACAATGCTGGCTGTCAGTAGTGTATTTTTTTTCATGTTGGCTCCTAATTTATTGGATAAAAATGTTAAAAATATGTTTTATTACGGCAGCTACTTTTCCCAATGAAAAAGCGGATTTCACTCCTAATTTTAACCTGAGAATTTGCCAGCGCGTTAGTTAATTGCGGTCGATTTGAATCTAATTTACATAATTTTCAGATCGGGCTAATGATAGGGATAGTTACCTTAACGACAGATTAACAAATCATGCAAGCATCAGAAAAATGCTTTTTAATAAAGCAGTGAAGAACAAACGTGTTGATCGGAAGTCATATGGGTTCGGGTAATTCTGAAATCAAATACACGCACAAATTTTTTAGTCGGTTGATAAGCTTAAATGAGAGATTTCTCCGAAGGGTGTAGTAATCATGGTATATTAGACGCTGATTATTCAGCGCAATGTCGAACTCAAGTTCAAATCCTTTTCTATTGACTTTAAACCCTTGCTAAGAAACAATCGCCAATTTAACTCGTGTAGAATGTAAATTATTTTCGGCGCGTTACCATCCGCACAACCTACGCAATTGGCGGATTCACTGTATAGTTTATCTTTCTAAGGCCATCGTATGCATAAAAACTTTCTTACCGTTATTGTTAGCGCCATGCTGCTCTTCTTACCTATCTGGAGTCAGGCGGCTATTGACTTACCGCCGACTGCAAAGGTCGAATTAGGGCCTCTGGAAGACGTTTGTTCTGACTTTACACCGGCCGAATGGCGCAAAGAACAGGTCATTGATGGCGTCAAAATTCAGGAATCGCGCCTATGTAACCCTGATAATCCGGCCGATATTGCCGCTTTTGTTAAAGGTACCAACAATATTTCCATGACAACATTGATGGAAACTCAGCTTGCGGCTGATGCCATCACGATGTCGGATGACATCGATGGAGATGGCGACCCCGATAAAATCGTGATCAAGCTTGAGGTCGTCGAGCTGAATGGACATTCGCCCGACATGAAGGAGCCAACAACTACGTTCGATATTGCACCTGGGGTTCAGCCTACTTTTTGGGTATATGCACCTAAAACCCGGGATATGTCCACGTTGAGTCTTTACGAAACACAAGCTAATTCGTTGTTGCGTGTACCTTCCCCCGTTATTCGTGTTGAGCAGGATGATGTGGTTTGGCTGGTGTTGGAAAATACCCATTATTTACCGCATTCCATTCACCTGCATGGCGTCGATCATCCTTTTATGGATCGTGCCGGCCACGGTAATGATGGGGTAGGTCAGACCAGTAACATGGATACCATGCCGGGCGAAAGCAAGACCTATGTGATCAAGCCCCGTCAGCCAGGCACTATGTATTACCATTGCCATGTACAGCCGCATACTCATATTCCAATGGGGCTGCAAGGCATTTTTGTCGTAGAGGAAAATCGCCCCAACAACTGGCCGCAAACATTAAATGTGGGCGCAGGCCAGGTTCGCCACCCTTCCGTTGCCGTGCTTGAAAAATACGCCAGAGAATATGATTTGCATTATGAATCGGCGGATAAAGAACTGCATGAACAGGTAGCCAGATCGGCCAATGATCCGCGTTTGATTGCCAAACATATGAACATGGAATACGACACAACGGAAGCCACAGATGACTATTTTATGCTCAATGGCCGTTCATTCCCTTATACCTTGAGGGAATCGCTGATTCATATGGAGGAAAACCAAAAAGTCAAACTGCGTGTTTTGAATGGTCATACCGAATCATTCGCACTCCATGTCCATGGCCATAAACCGACAATTACTCATTATGACGGTGTTGATAATGGCGCCGGTTCCTATATCCAGCGTGACGTGCACGGCATGGAACCGGCTCAGCGCGCCGATTTGGAATTGAGTGGTGTTGATGATGGTTTGAACAGCTTCGGTCAAGGCATCTGGATGTTCCATGACCATGTTGAAAAGTCATTTACCACTAATGGTATCGGTGAAGGGGGGGATATCAGCCTAGTGGTCTATAAAGATTACCTGGATGAAAAAGGGATTCCGAAGGCACATGGTATGAGTCTGGCGCCTTATTTCAGCAAGACATTATGGGAAGGAAAATATCCTATTTGGCAAGATTATGACACCTGGCGGAGTCTGGGTCTGCCGGAGCTACAAGCTGGCGATTCGGGTAAGAATGCAATTGCTGCAACAATACCTAAAGACAGTGCCGCACCTAAGCCGGGAAACGTTGCTCAAGGATCTTTCCTTGGAAAGTTATTCTTTGGCTTCGTATTGGGATTATTGAGTTATCTGCTGATCGTTAACTGGCGCACTATTTACGCCCGTTTTCATAGCTGGGTAAAGTAAGCAACTCGATGCCGCGGATTTAATTATCCGCGGCAAAGCTTATTTTCCACAAGAGCCGGTCTTACGCAAGTAAAGCCAAGCCACGGTTAATCAAAAACGGGTTGTGAGCTGTTCTTATTACGTTTTTTCAGCTAAGGTTTTTTATCTGAACGTGCGGTCGTTGTTAACTTGATCATCCCGACGGTTCCAGCGATTTGACCTGCCATGCTCTGATACTCTTTGTTCGGCACCATGATCATCTTGGTCTCTGTTTTCCCGATGTGGCCTGCCGGTTTGTCTTTCTTGATGATGATCCGGCTGACGATCTCCTCGATTTCTCATCTGTTCAGGGCGTCTTGTCTGCGGAGGGCCGTTATAGTCATGGTCATCCCGTCCTCGGTCACTATGCTGCTGGCGTGGTCCCTGGTAGGCATCGTGGCTGCGATGGTGGTTATCTGAATTGTGTTGTTGCCAGTTACCAGGAAACTTGGGGAATCGACGAGAGTCCTGGTATTGGTTTTGTTGGCGGTGAAAATATTCTCTCCCAGAACGGTAGCCACTATAAGGGTTTGGCTTTGCGCCATAATAGCTCCTTTGCATGACGGTATAACCGCCCCCATAGTAGGTGTTGTCAGGATAATAACCATATTGTCGAGGATAATGGGCACAGGCACTTAATAGGACTATTAATCCGGTCAGCGTTATTTTTTTTTGCAGGGCATTCATGGTTATATCCCTCAAGATATACAGTGTGGCTAAAGCATAGTCAATCGACACTGAATGCAGAATGAACAATTGATAACAGCCCTGGTTGATCCCGATTTACAGATAGTTAAAGGAAGATGATGAAATACGATGTTGTTGATGCACGCATTTCCCCCGAAGGCCGCTTGGATGTGCTTTCCAAACTCGAAGTCAGTAAATTACTTGATACCAGCCAAGGCGGGCTCTATAGGATATTTCGCAACTGTTCGCTGGCCGTACTAAATTGCGGAAGCGCGCTTGATGATGGCAAGGAGTTACTGGAGCGTTATCCTAATTTTGAGATTCGAGTGCTTCAGGAAGAGCGCGGCATCAAGCTCGAAGTTTTGGGTGCGCCGGCGCAAGCTTTTGTTGATGGACAGATGATTAAAGGCATCAATGAACATCTGTTTGCGGTGCTGCGTGACATCATTTATGTCAGTGACGAGATCAACGACAATCCAAAGTTTAAGCTGGATACCTCGAATGGCATTAGTAATGCCATATTTCATATTCTGCGCAATGCCAATATTTTGCGGCCCATGGCTAATCCAAATCTGGTCGTTTGCTGGGGCGGCCATTCCATAAGTCGAAAAGAATACGATTACACCAAACTGGTGGGCCATGAGCTGGGCTTACGCCGCCTGGATATTTGTACCGGCTGCGGACCGGGTGCAATGAAAGGTCCGATGAAGGGCGCAACTATCGGTCATGCCAAACAGCGTATCAAAAACGGCCAATATCTGGGCATCTCCGAACCCGGCATTATCGCAGCCGAATCACCGAATCCGATTGTCAATGATCTGGTTATTTTGCCGGATATTGAAAAACGCCTGGAAGCTTTCGTTCGCACCGGGCATGGCATTGTGGTATTTCCTGGCGGCGCCGGTACCGCAGAGGAAATTCTTTATATTCTCGGCATTCTGTTGCATCCGGAGAATCAAGACATGCCTTTCCCGCTGATATTCACCGGGCCTGATAGTGCTGAAGATTATTTTAAGCATATAGATCAATTTATTGCCGGCACGCTCGGTAAAGAGGCACAGCGGCGCTATAAAATTATAATAGATGACCCCGAGCGGGTAGCCCGTGAGATGCAGGAAGGCATCAGGCAGGTACGCAATTTCCGTAAAACAAAAGGTGATGCTTATTATTTCAACTGGTCACTTAAAATTGATCCAGTCTTTCAACAACCTTTTATTCCGACACATGAAAACATGCGCAATCTAGCCCTGCACAAAAATCAGGCCTCGCACGAGTTGGCTGCCAATCTGCGTCGCGTTTTTTCGGGCATAGTCGCTGGCAATGTCAAAGACGAGGGTATACGTGCCGTTGAGCAACAGGGCCATTTCGAGATATGTGGCGATGCCGGCATCATGCAATTGATGGATGCCTTGCTGGCCTCGTTTGTGTCCCAACATCGCATGAAACTGCCGGGAAAGAAATATTCACCCTGTTACCGCATCATTCAGCAGACAGCAGGGCTTAATTCATTTCAAACACGAGAGAGCACATGAGCAACGTATTCAGTTTTATCGGCACTGTTGGCAGAGATGCAGAAGTACGCTACTTACCATCCGGACAGGCAGTATTGAATGTCACGGTAGCCAACAATGTCGGCTTTGGCGATAAACAACAAACGCTGTGGGTACGAGTCGCGCTATGGGGTAAACGTGCAGAAGGCAGCCTTAAAGACTATCTGAAAAAAGGTCAGCAGGTCTTTGTTTCCGGGGAATTGACGCAACGCGAATTTCAGGCCAATGACGGCACAACCAAAGTCAGTCTCGAGTTGACTGCAGCTGTTCTTGAATTGGTCGGCCGAGCTTCAGAAGGTAGAAAATCTGAACCGGGGGCGTCGCAAAACCCTCCGCGCGCTGGAACACAAGGCCAGCCGCCGACGCAATCCGGACAAAGTCAGGATAATTTTGATGTCCCATATGATGACGATATTCCGTTTTGAACCGTCAATCAACCCATAGGGTTGCGATACTTGAGCAAGCTGGTTAGACTGACTAATGCAGAAAATACCCGAAAAAACAGGTGGCGGCCGGCAAAAAATTCAGATCCGAGAAAGCGGAATTCTGGTCGCGCAGGGTAAAAGCAAAAGACTGGCGGCCATGGGTAAGACAACGCCAGACCCAAGGCCGACTGAAACTTGGTCTTGCACTTCCGAGCAAGAACCCATAGGTGGTTTAAAACCGGAGGTTACTGTAGAGCTAAATAAAGCCCGCGTGCTGATCAACGACAAGATAACGACAATAATGAACAGTTTTCCGGCTGGCCGGCAAAACAAGCTGTTTAACTTCAGATTTGGTTCGGTCAGTGAAATAAAAACCATGACTATCAAAACTGCTTTTGACGTGTTGCATATTGATATTAATCGGGTGAAGATGAAATTGCTCGCTGGACTGGATTATTATGGAAATAATACGAAAGACGATAAAAATCAACCGGTACTTTAACCGCCTGTCACATTAAGAGGATCTTAACCTTGTCAGACAACATTAACCTAAAACTGCATCATGTCAGTCTTATTGTTTCAGATACCGAGAAAGCCTTAGAGTTTTACCAAGGCATATTAGGCCTTAAAACCTGCCAGCGTCCTGATTTGCCATTCCCCGGCGCCTGGCTGGAGCTGAATGATCAGCAGATTCATCTGCTCGAACTGCCTAATCCGGATCCCGTCTCAGGGCGCCCTGAACACGGCGGCCGTGATCGACACACCGCTTTTACCGTTTCTGATATCACTATCATTCAACAAAGACTGGAGCAGCGGGGCATCCCCTTTACCATGAGTAAATCAGGACGGAAGGCCTTGTTTTGCCGGGATACCGCTGGTAATGCCATAGAATTCATTCAGAGCAATTAAAATAAAGGTTTTACTTTGAAAGTGAAGTTTTCAATAGTCGTCTTATTCCTTGCTGCTTGTACGGTGTGTACTGCTCAACCCGCTGCAATAGCTTGGTCCAGGGTTACGCAACCGGCGAAAACGGGCGATGTGGCCCGGAGTATCGGAACTTATACCGCTGGTTGTTTGCGCGGCGCGGTTTCCTTACCGGAGAATGGAACCGGCTATCAGCTTATGAGATTGTCTCGAAACAGGGTGTATGGTCATCCGGATTTGATCAATTTCATTAAACATATTGGACAGGCCGCTGCCTTGCAACAATGGGGCGTCTTGCTGATTGGTGATCTGGGCCAGCCGCGAGGTGGCCCGACTCTAACCGGACATCGCAGCCATCAGACCGGACTGGATGTTGATATCTGGTATTTACTTTCGGATGTAGCGGCAATGCGGAGTTTACGATTTGATGAACGTGAAACCTGGTCTGCCCCTTCAGTGCTTTTTCATAAATCCGACCAGATAAATCCTGCGCAATGGTCCATTGCTCATGGGCAGTTGCTGGAAGCGGCGGCGCGTTCACCCGAAGTCGAACGCATTTTTGTTCATCCCGGCGTTAAAAGGCAGCTATGCACACGCAAGACGGCGCACGACTGGCTAAATAAGATTCGCCCCTGGTGGGGGCATGACGACCATTTTCATGTTCGTCTCAAGTGCCCGTTAAACAATCCTGACTGCCGCGGACAAGAAGCTATTCCAGATGGTGATGGTTGCGATGCAACATTGGCCTGGTGGTTTTCCGAAGAAGCCCGGCAGAAGCTTGCCGAAATTCGTAAACAGCCTCCTGCGCCACCGCCATTACTTCCCCCGCTGTGTGACGCTGTATTGCGAGAGTAAATTGTACTGATGATTTTGAATTTATTGTTGGCAGTTTTTGGCTATTTTGGCAACTTTTTGAACGCGCGTGTTTGATTTTCCACCAATGATTCTGATCTCGAGTGTCGTTCAGAACTAAACATAGCCTTTATCAATAAAATACTTTAGAATTAAGCCCTAAATCGGAGTTGTTCAGCGTTCATGGAACAAACTACAAACTCCTAAAATTACAGTAATGCTCTGATACAACCAGCATTCCTCACAATGTCAAGGTTTAGTCAACTGCCGTTATTGGCCAATTAAATAACACTAATCGTGTTAATAACTTATCAGGGGTGTTAGCTCAGTTGGTAGAGCAGTGGACTCTTAATCCATCGGTCCGGGGTTCGAGCCCCCGACACCCCACCAATAAAATCAAG
>CAVOJU010000028.1:0-79955 GCA_963696315.1 uncultured Gammaproteobacteria bacterium | reverse complement strand
ATCGATTATCGATAAGCCAACATTTTGTAGGAGGGGAGGGTTAGGGTGATTGCTATAGGTCGTTTATGCCTATAGCACTATTTTTTGTTTTTCTTCTGTAGCCCCTAATGGACACGCTCTGGCTAATACTGCGCTCGGGTTAGATAGCCACGCGCGCGCGGTTCGATGACTCATTTTTCGACTTGTTTCTTCATTTATCAACGTTGCAGTTTGGGCTTGAGTAGGTCCTTTATTAGCCAGGATTTTTATGAACGCTTATTGGCTTTTAAGTGCTTCTTGATCTTGTTCCCTTTTTTAGATGTTTCGAGAGGCTTTTTGTTGAGTCATGCGGAAATCTTATAAATTCAAACTTAATTCCCGCTTAATGTGCTGAATTATTGGCGTGTTTTCGATTCTGGGCTTTGGAAAAGGCTTGGACACGCGCTTTGCGGGTCAAATAGGATTGAATGGCGAGATGGCGCAAAAAATGTGTTCAATTCAGTTTAAACGCTGGCCATGAAATCAGAAATCACGGTAACCCGCATGAGGGGAAAGCTCAAAATGCGCTGGACAGAGGCGTGATTGCGCTAAGCGTACAGGGGTGTAGCTAGTCAATTTATTGGCTAGAACTTTCGTTTAAGTTGATAGCGATTGGGTTAGGCAGAGCTATTTTTATACGTTTTCTGCTCTTTTTTTCTTTAGGTGCTCCATAGCCTCCTTTGCCCATTGTCTAGCGATGAAGGCTTGATGAGACGGCAGTATTAACGATACGCGCTCATAACCTTCCGCTACGCCTCTGAGTTTGCCACCCGTTAAGGCCTCTAATGATTGTCTGTCCAGGTCTGTTTCTTCAAGAAGCGCGGGTAAAGGTGTATCCAGCGCATCGGCTATCTGTTCCATAATCCGTAAAGACGGATTACCTTTGCCGTTGGTTAAATCACAAATGAAGCCCATCGATACCCCCGATATTTTTGAGAGTTGTTCTTTGGTGATCCCCTTCTCATCAAGTATGCGGAGGATATTGGTAAAAAATATGTGGTTATACATGTGTTAGTTGTGGCCCGAGAAATTAAGCGGCTAAATTTTTTGATCGTTTTTGCTAAGCCATTTTCCTTAGCATCCCTATGGTTGTGGCGGCGTTCATTATTGATGCTCCAGGTAGTATAAATGGTTTTTTGCCTATTTTGCAGAATGGATTTTTTCTGACATTGGATTGACTCGTTGAACCGAATAGGCGATACTGGCCATTAATAGACAAACTCAATATAATGAGAATTATTAACTAGGGTTGCTATGCTGAAAGTGAAGCAAGTAACGCGTCTCACTTCCCATGAAATAAGGTGCCTTCAATGACTGATGATCCCTGTTGGAATAATTGATGTGTTATTTGCCGTCATCAATCAACTCACAATGACCGTGCGGTGTGCCCATGAGTCTAAGTGAAAACGCCTTTCAAAAACGGATCGCTAATTTAGGTCAGCAGGCATCTGCCCGCTTAAAAGACAGTAAAGTGTATCAACTGCCCCTATGGCCGGAGCCGGCGAGAGGGATACCCAACCCGGTTTTGCGCGGGGCCTTATTTGCCGCGGTACAAGGTAAAAACAGGGCGGTTTTTCAGCGTGAACTGTTAGCGTGTCAGAAAGGACTGCAAATTCGTTTCACAGGCATTCAGTTAGACCAGTCAGACCTTGATGTGTGGGAACAGGCTTTACATTTAGCCAGGCTCCATCCGTTAGGCACCCGTTGCGAATTTTCCGTGTATGGTTTTTTAAAGGCGTTAGGCCGAAAAACGGGGAAAAGCGAGCATGAGTGGTTAAAAAATTCGTTTGCGCGGCTCATGGGTTGCGGGGTTGAATTAACAAACCAGCAAGAACGGAAAACCTATGGCGGGAGTTTGTTAGAGTTTATGCGCGATGATGACAGTGGTCGTTATGTGGTTATTTTCAACCCCAAGATACTCACGTTCTACGAGGGCGGTTGGACGGCCATTGATTGGCAAGACCGGCAGTTATTACGAGGAAAACCTTTAGCGCTATGGCTGCACGGCTATTTGGCCACGCATGCTAAACCGTATCCGATAAAGATAGAGACCATCCGCTCGTTTAGCGGCAGCAGTAATAAGGAACTTAGAGGTTTCAAAAGGAAGTTGATTGCCGCCTTAAACGAACTCAAAAACATAGAATTCATCATGGGTTTTGATTTTGAGGGCGATAATGTCATCATCAATAAACCCCCCACACCCTCGCAACAGCGTTACCTTATCAGTCAATAAACACAGAATACAGCCCACCCCGTTCACGGGATACGAGACACAAAAGCACGGGATACGGGACACAAAAGCACGGGATACGAGACACAAAAGCACGGGATACGAGGCACGCATCACGGGATACGAGACACGCAATTCACGGGATACGGGGCACGCGATTCACGGGATACGGGGACACGGATTTCACGGGATACGAGGCACAAGAAAAATCATTAAAAGGGCCTGAAACCCTTATGCAGCAAGGGTTTCAGGATTGCGCGAAAATTAGCTAATCTTATTCTAATCATTTTTTAAATCTTTCTTTAATCATAAGGCTTATCTTTTTCACGGCTTTACCAAACCCAATAGCAAAAATCCTTGGACTAAGCGACAAAAATGAAGCGCATCAAAAACAGATTAACGCTAAAGAAGGCGGTGCGATGCCAATGGCCCCGAACGCGGGTGGTAACGAAAGTAAAGTGGAGGTCGCGAAGGCATTTTTACTATAACCGGGTTTTTTTATCTTGCGACAAATGATTAAAATAATCGCGTCAACAAACCGATGTTTTACAAATGCCGGTAGGCGCTCAAGTTATCTAAACGTAAATAGTGCCTGACCGAAAAAGCCAAAAATAACCGCCCCCCGCAGCAAGAGGTGCCAAAATTCACGCGGAAGCTGGAAGGCTAGCGGCTTTCTTATGGCGCTTATCGACTAAAAAGTTTGCAACCCATCCGGCAGGGGCAAGCTCTCGGGATTCCGGACGCAGCTTGCCTGTCTTGTCGCAATACCGCGGTTAAAAAACTTAGGCGGCGAGCTTTTGCTGGCGCTGTCGTAGCCGCTCCCGCTCCTGAGCCAGACGCTCGCGTTCGGCGTCGCGCTTGATCTGGCCGATCTTTTGGAGGTTGCGCGACAGCACGGCCAGGGCGACATAGCGCTTGAAGCCGCCGATGCCGTGGTCTGGGCACTTGTCCAGGCCGTGCACCTCCAGCGCGTTGATGCCGGACTCAACGGCCGAGTGCGCCTTCCGGGCGGCAACAAAGGCGCCATCGCTCTCACGCGCCTCATCGCTGGCAGACCACTTGCCTTTCTTGGGCAGGGTGACTTGGTCAAGCATCGCCTGAAGCTCGGTTTGGTTGGCGGGGCTGTGGAAGCCCTTGTCAAAGCTACAGGCCTTGAACGCGGGGAATAGCTGTTGCGTTTCCTTGACGATGCTTACCGCGATCTGGTCGTCTGTTTGTTTTTCCATGACCTGATGGTGCAAGATGAAGCCCTCCTTGCTTTCCACCACCGCCACGCGCAGGCCTAACTCCACCGGCACCCCGGCCTTGCCCTTGACGATCCATTCGGTGTGCGGCTGGAACAGGGAGAAGACCTTCTCATCGTGCGGGATGACCTCGCCCTTGAGCACGCGGCGCTCGATGTGGTCGATTTGGCGCTGGGCGTGGGCGATGAATTGCCGGGGCTTGGCTAGTTGAATTTCGCAGACGGCGTACTGGCTGGCCAGTTGCGCGACGGTCTCTTCGACGCGCTTTAGGTGGGCGGCCGACAGGCTAATGAAGGTCTGGTGAGCCTTGGCGATCTGCTCGGCCTTGGCCTGCTGCTTGGCCGCGTCCTTGGAGGTGGAGTGTTTGAGCTTCTGGATGACGCGCAGGGCTGTTCTGAGTTTCTTCAGGCAGTTCTTAAACTGCCGCCAGCCCTTCAGATCGTAGGTCGCGCTGAACTGCGCGCAAAGCTGGAGCAGCACCCGCATGGCGTCGTACAGCAGGTTGACGTCGGTTGGAAAGTGCACGTCGGTCTCCACCACGAACGAGTCACAGCGGCCTGCGGCGGGCGCGGGGCGGTTTTTTTTACCGAGCAGGGCGTAGCCGGCCTCCACCACCGCCTGGTTGATGCGGGCCAGGAGCTCCGGCGTGAACAAGGCGAGATTGTCCTTGAGCGTCTGTAGGGAGAAGATCTTGTCGTCCCATTCGGCAATGCCAAGGACGAGGCGCAGGGTGCGGTGCTGGTTGGCCAACTCGTGGATGCGGTCAAAGTCGGCGTTCAGGCACAGGCGCAAGCAGCCCAGCACCAGGATGGTCCATTGGTTCATGCCGGGGCAACCCAACTCGGCGGAGACCACTTTGGCCTGGCCATCGACGACTTGCGTCGGCAGAATGTCCTTGATGATCTCGAAGACCTTGTCCCGCAAGCCATCGGTGCAATAGATGTGCTGGAGGCCGAGCAGGATCAGGGGGATGTCGTCCCGCGAGCGCACGTCGATCTGAATGTCGGCGATGTCGACTTGGCCGATGGTCTGTTGGCTTGGGAAGGTGTCTCTCATGAGTTTTCCCTGAGTTTTGGGTGGTTTGGCAGGGCCCGCCCTGTTGGTGTTGACGGGACGTTTTCTATTGTTATTGTTTTTCAATGGCTTGAAGGTTTTGGCCCGGCGCCGCTGGTTGGGTGCGGTCATCATCTTCATTTTTAATATTATACTGCAAGCTGTTGTTATATAATAGCTATTTTACTTATCGGTCAGGCACTAAATAGGTAACGTTACCCTCAATAAAAACCGGGTCAGTGTTGGTGCCGAACTGATTAAAAGACTAGTTATTTGTGCTGGGTAAAAGGGTCTTGTAAACCTAACAGGATGTCAAACATCTAATCCATAGGTGGTAACAATGAAATCAGCGAAACTTTATCAGTTTCCTCGGCACGGTCGAACCGCATCTATCCCTAGCGTATATTCCGAGGATGCCTTTAATGCCAAAAAGGCTGCTATAAAAACAAATAGAAGGGCAGGGTGGCAAAGGCTTATCTCCTGGACTATTGGGCTCGTCTGGTTGTTTTTGGCCATGTGTTGGCCTTTGCTTAATGGGATAGCCGCCATGGATGTGGTGTTCCAGTGTTTAAGGGCGCTTTATTATGCAAACACGCCTGCCATCCACGCGACTCTCACGGCATCGATACATGGTGTTTTGTACATTCTCCTATCACTCTTTGTTTATTTGTATAGACCCAAGGCATTTTGAAAAGATTTAGCCGCTAAACGGATTGACAGGGTATCAATGTTTAGCTAAATTGGCTCCTAACGACGGCGTCTCCTCAATTTTTTAAAAGCCTGGAATTAAGTCATGGTTTATATAACCTACCCATGGAATTGTTAATGAAACGAATGACGAGAAATCAATTCATTCAAGCAACCAGCAATTTAACGATGGGAGCAAGCACCCTGGAGATTGCGGAGGGTGTTTTAGTCGACGGAAAATCCCAAGCAGACTACGCCAGAGCGAAGCAGATCACGCGGGGAGCGGTATCACAGATTGTGAGCCGGGTTTGGAAAATGCATCTAAAGGCGATCAATATTCCTGACAAATTCGTGGAAGTAACGGCGGTTCTGCCAGAGCACCAGGCCTTCATCGTAAAGCAGTGGGAAAAAGAAGCCCAAAGCAGTGGCAAATGAAAATCTGGGAAACCGGCCATCAACAAGGCGGCGTAGATAAACCCGCTGCTTGGGTGTCTCCAGGTTTCGATGCGGTCACCTAAGCAAAGGCCTTAGCGGATAACATCAATAACAAAATGGCGCTCCATTCAATGCGAACACCCAAAACAAAAGATAAACCCAAATCCGAACCTGCCCTTGGCAATCCAGCATCTCAACAAACCCCGTCTACAGACCCAATGGCTACTTATAAAAAAGAACTGCTTGATTTAGAACTCAGTCTGATTGATGAAGACCCACAGCAGCCGAGACGCGAAGATAATCCGGGCTTTTCAGAAGAAAAATTAAACGAGCTGGTAAAATCAATTACCCGGCGAGGGGTAAAAACCCCCATTTCAGTGCACAATCATCCGGAAAAACCAGGCCGTTTCATCATCAATCATGGTGCGCGTCGATTTAGAGCCTCGAAAATGGCCGGTAAAAAGACTATACCCGCACATATCGATAATGATTACACCAGAACAGATCAACTCACGGAAAATTTGCTTCGTGAGGGTAATACACCGTTAGAGATTGCCACTGCTATTGGTGAATTTCTTAAAAGAGGCATGAAAAAAAAAGAAATAGCGGAGAGCATTGGCAAAACGGCAGGGTATGTTACGCAATACTCCTCACTCTTAAAATTGCCTAAGTCGATCGATACGGCTTTTCGTAATAACCGAATTACTGATGTCACCATTATCTATGAATTGGTGCAGTTACATCATGATCATCCTGAGGAAGTAGATACCTGGGTCAATGATGAAAGCCAGGAGTTTACCCGCGGCTCCATGAAGTATCTACGCATTTATCTTGCCCAAAAAGAGGAAGAAAGTGAATTAGGCCCCGATATGCCAGGGGGCGATAGTGATTTATACACAGGTGGGGAAACTGGGCCTGCTCTGGATGCCAGTGACTCACCCATTGATACTGCATCGTCTCCACGAACTTCTGACGCAGATGGGGAGCTTAGCGTCGCTGAGCTAAGCGCTGGTAAAAACGCCGGACACCCGGCGGATCCGGGCAAGTTTAAAAAGGCGATTGTGAAGGTCTTGCATAATAATCGGGTTGCACGGCTAATACTGGATCGCAGGCCACCCGCAGAGGGGTATGCGTGGTTAAAATATGAAGATGATGGCTACGAATTTGAAGCGGCCTTACGTGATGTTCAACTGACTGCGATTTTAGAGGGTTAGGTATGAAACAACGTTTACTTGTCATGAACGGCCAGTGCCACAATGCAGCAAGAAGACCAAGATCAGTGGCGCAATGTTAAGGTTGAAAAGGCTAGAGGCGTTAAGCCTGGAATCTACAATATTTATACGGCAAACAAGGCGGATAAAACCAAAGAATATTCAGGCGTTATCTTGTATGCAGATAAAACGACGGTGTATCAACAAGTCGGGAAAGGGCAATATATCACCCATGATCGGGCAGATTTTGCAAAACTGCCAGAAACCGGAGAGACGAAGCGCATCAGCTATAACGCTGATGGCAAAGCCGTTGTTGCTGAGGCTACACTCGGGCAAAAACAAGCACGGAAAATTTAGCGACTACGCTGCTTGGTTTAACGCCAGAAGGATAGGTTGGACTAGCCATAGCGGGAGCCTATACTCAACTCACTTGAGTATTCCAGCCAAAACAGCCACGCATTGTAATTAAAATCCGGCCATGCAAAATTACTCTAAAGCGGCCGCAGGCAATTATTCATTTCAAATAGACCGGGAGGCCGCCCATAGACATGTTCGACTTCGAGCATCCGGCGTTCAGGAAGCCCCCAGCGCTTCCTGACGCTGTCGAGGATCCGCGCTTTCTTAACCAGTGCGAGGATACCGAACGAACTCATTTCACTAATGAAGCTGCAACGGGAAAATAGGCCCTGGCTTGACATTGGTAATAGAGGCTTACAATTCTTTTTGGCTGACAGGATGAAATCCGAATTTGATCGGCCATGAATATTTTTAAGCGCGCACGGACTCGCTACATTCTGCATCGCCATGCCATCGCGCGAAATCTGTGGAGGGAAGCTACTGAAAAGCTAGCTGTTTTACAGGGGATGACAGCGGTTGAGAAAGCGCACTTGCGCGAACTGACGACGCTATTTCTGCACGAAAAACAATTCTTCGGCGCTCGGGAACTTCAGCTTACTGATACCATGTGTTTGATCATCGCCGCACAAGCCTGTCTTCCGGCGCTTGGGCTTGGGATTGATTGTTTGTCAGGCTGGACCGAGATCATTGTTTATCCGGGTGCGTTTCTGATTAGCCGGGACGAAAAGGATGCGGCGGGTGTTGTACATCATCAGGAACAGGCGCTAATCGGCGAATCATGGTCGCGGGGGCCGCTTATCGTGTCATGGGATGATGTTGAGCGGGATATGCAGGAGAAACAATCCGGCCGCAATGTCGTGATCCATGAAATTGCCCACAAGCTGGATATGCTGAATGGACCCGCAGATGGCTTTCCGCCGTTGCCTCACGGCATGGCTGTAACCGAATGGTCAACAGCGCTCAGCGCCGCCTATGAAAGCCTGGTTCGACAAGTCGAACATCACCATCACGCCTGTATTAACCCATATGCGGCAACCAGTCCTGCCGAGTTTTTTGCAGTGATCAGCGAATACTTTTTCTGCGCACCCGAAATTCTGCATACTCACTTTGCCGATGTTTACCGGCAATTACAGCTTTATTACCGGCAAAATCCGTTGCTGCGCGGTCTCCCGGATTCAAAATAAAATCCGTTTGTATATTGTTGTTGCAGTTTAAAAAAACTTGAAAGATCAAGGACAAATATCCGAACATCATTATTTGTAGTGAATAATTATGCAAAATACATCATTCATGCGCGTGTTCCAAATCCTCTTATTATTCGCGATTACTTTCATCGTCTCCGGTAACAATACCGTTTTCGCGGATAATCATGGCAGCAAAGGCTCGAAATCTTCGGAAAAAGCCAAACAGTCAATGTCTGCGGGTCAGCGCATCGATCGCCGCAGCGCCGCTATTGCTCTCAAAATACCGGACAATTTTCCATTAGGCATTGTGTCGTCTATCCGGATCGACGATTTCGCGCTTTTGAAAACGGTCAATGTAGAAATTCACATTGCCCATCCTCACATTGGCGATCTTCTGGTGCAACTGGAGTGCCCCAATGGCCAAATCGTCACTTTACACAATCGTGACGGAGGTCGTTAAGAAAAATCTTGATGCAATTTATCGCGTTACGGAATGCGACAATTCCCAGGCAGCGGGTAACTGGAAGCTACGCATAAGCGATAACGCTCCCTTTGCGGCGGGTAGTTTGTTAAGCTGGAAATTACACATCACTGTGGATAAAACGCATGAACCCTTATTTCGTATCGGCGGGGTCAAGGACTGGTATTTGATCGGCAATGCGATCACACCGGGGAACGATAATCTTAACGTGCGCGTAGACGTTAACGGTAAAGCGGAATCGATGGAAGCGGTTATCGACGAAGGTCCTGGCCGGCAATTAACCAAAACAGTTGCCGGATTTGACGGAATGCTCGATATTTCGCAATTGCCGCCCGGCGTCCATTCTTTGTCCCTGGCCGCGGACGGCAGCCAATCGCCTTTTGCAAAGCTGCATTTTCGTCGCAGCCACCCGCTTTATGTGCTGATGACGACGGACTGGGATTCTTCCGATAGCCTGGATTCGATTCTCCGATTACATGAAAAGCTGCACGAAGAGCATCCTGGGTTAAAATTCACCCACTTCTTGGGACCCTATACGTTTACCGATCCCGGCGTTTCGAAAGTACGCCAAGCCTATCTTGTCGATTGGCTGATCCGGTTGCGTAAAACTTATCAGGACGAGATAGGCTTGCATATTCATCCTTTCTGTAATTTCGTCAATACGGTGCCTGGAGTTCCATGCCGCTTTAAGCCTTCCGATAGTTACGACAAAGGCGATACTACAGGGTATACCGTGTTGAGCAGTGCTTATAGCGAGAGCGAATATTTAAAATTGCTAAAGGCTGCCGATACGCTGTTCACCGCTCAAGGCTTGGGCAAACCGACTGCCTTTAGAACCGGGAGCTGGGCGGCCAATGCAGGAACACTCAAGGCGCTTGCCGAGGACGGTTTCGTAGCCGACAGCAGCGCCAACAATTGGGCCAGGATTGAGGAATCGCGGCATGACGGCAACGGCATGCTCTTACACATGGAACCGCCAACACTGGAAGCCCATAACCGATATTTCACAGCCTTACTATCCGAGTGCACAGAATCCCGCGATAGCCGGAAATCCTGCCATTCCGATCCTGGAAATTCCCGACAACGGCAGTCTGGTGGATTATGTCACCGGCGATGAAATGATTGAGATTTTTAATGTTAACTGGTCCGGCACACCGCTGCTTCGTCCCGCGACTTTTGTTATGGGATTCCATCCCGTCAGTTACAGCCTGGGCTATCATCGGCGAATCGAGAAGGCCCTCGCGCACATCGACAGTTTTCTCGCGTCGAATGGCGAAGGGCCTGTCGTCTATGAGAGCGTCAGCCACATTTCACGCGTTTTCAAGGACTTGCCGAGGTAAGTTCGATCGGTATTGTTCAGTTATTTTCCTGTCTAAGCCGGCCGTTCAGCTCAATCAGCGAAGTAACGCTTTCCATCAAACCCGGTAAATATTCGGTAGACAAGATGAACGTCCACAAATACGAAACAATTGCATATATTTTGCCCGTGGAAAACTTGTCAACATCAACGCTGATAAACAACACGACGACAAAAACAACCATCATCAACAGCTTGGTAACGGTAAAGTTGAGCGAATTCCATTTTGAAATCCTGGTTTGAGGCCTTACCTGACTGTGATAATAATCACTGATGGCTTCGGTATTTTGGTCCTCGAATAATGTGTACAAGTCTTCACGGTTATCGTGTAAATCTTTCTGCAATTCGACCACGTTTTTCCGGTAAAGATTATAGATGAAGGCAATCGGAAAAATTACGATAAAGCAGATCGCGGCGATGCGCCAGTCGTAAAAATAGAGTGCGATAATTCCCCCGAAAGTAGCGAAAATTTGCCAAATAATTTCCGGTAAGCGGTCTTTCAAAAAAATGACATATTCCTTTGCCAATTCGGCGCGGGCTAGCGTTCTGGAAGGCGGATAGCCTTTTATTGTTGAACTCGAGATGACTTCGCCGGCAATGTCGACATAGAGTTTCGAATAGATCTTGCCGCTGTAAAACCTGCTCAATGCGCCGCCCAGCGTATTCAGCAAATAAATACCGATCCACAAAGATAACGGAAGAACATAGTTCATTTTTAACTCATGTTTATAAAATCTGTCGATGAGCGCATCCAGCAGCTTGCCGAAAAAAGTAGGCTCCAATATCCAGGTAAAGTTTTCAAGGAGTAAAAAACACACCATCAGGGAAATCCCAGGAATGTATTTTTTTATAATCGATTTCAAATGCATTGTGTGTCTCTTTTAGCGAAGAGGGTATTTGGAAATAGCCGTCCAATATAGTTCAATCTTCTTGATATTCATATGCCTCAGTATTCCTGGCGGGCATATTAACTGCCAGGATAGTGAGCGATGAAGCATACCGGCCTCGGGTTTCCACAGGAAATTAACGATCCAGTTTATTTGTATAAATCGCCTTGTTATGCCCGCTATCAACAGAAGGAACAGAAGCGAGACCGGATGAAATATGATCTAGCAATTTATGTTAAACCAGATACCGCCTACTATTGAGACTGATTCAAATGCAAGATGTCATCTGAGCGTTCTATTTTGAATTCGTCATCTTGAGCCGGATCGGGTTGTTGATCACTTGCTGGTTTCGTGTCTATCGGCTTATTAAGGGTTTGATCCAAAGGCTGTTTGGGTGGACTTTGATCTTTGCTGTTTTGATCAACCGCAAGATCCTGTATTTCGCCATCATCATATATTTTCAAATTGACCGGTTGACCGTTATTTTTTCCTGTTAACTGAAAATAACGCTTTTGAACACTTTCGACTTCATCGACTTTGAGATTAGGGTAAAGTTGGTTGAGTTGTTTCATGATAGGAAATGGAATATCGAAAAAAGGTATTTCTTTAGCAATTTTTATTATTGCACCATCGGCTGCAACAATCATGTCGGTATCAATATAATCTTTATTATTAACCGTTTTGGTGCTTAAAATTTCAAACTTGACATAACCGGTATCCGTCACTTTTTCGATCTTGGTTATATTATTTTGATCGATGAAATTTGCAACCGTAGCACGTACGGCATCCGGCAAGGTGTTGAATTTTATAGTAGAACGCTCTTCGGCGGCGATTGTTGCGGATGAAATTAAGCTGAAAATTATCCAGCCAATTTTTTTGTAGTACATATGACTCTCCAGTTTTATAGTGTTAGCTCATATAGCGATTTTAAAGAATGAATACACCTAATGAAATTGCGCAGGATTTAATGGTTATTTCGAAAATATGCCTTTCCAGCTTCCTGAAATCAAACGGGTAATCGTCATCAGAATAATAGGAACGGAAAAACCCGTAGGGGCCGCTAGATAACGTGCTTCCCAGACAGGATCGAATTTTGCTTTATAGCTATGTAAGCCCTCAAAATTGTAAAAATGATCACCCATTTTGAAAATGGTGGCGCCCATTTTATGCCACAAGGGCGCCAAAGGCCTGTGTTCCAGTCCTGCCAAGGGCGCCATTCCTAACGAAAACCATTCGTAGTGTTCTGCTTGTCCCCAGAGCATCAGTTCGGCAAATAGAAAGTCCATGATGCCTCTAGGGCTGTCCGGATGGTAACGCATCAAGTCTATGGACAATTCCTCGTGACCCGCTGTTTGCCAGAGATTGGCAAACGCCCTGATGTGTCCGGTTTCGTCTTTTATCACGGCGACATCGGTGCGACGCACATAGTTTTCATCGAAAAATCCTAACGAAAAGCCCTTTTCCCGCGTGTTTTTGCTCGCTAACCAGGCATCTGAAATCTGCCGCAAGGCTGGCAGCGCGTCCTCAACTGCTGCTCCAGACAGTATTTCAAACTGATAGCCGATTTTGCCGAACTTGTTACGGGCGCTGCGCTGAGCATCATGTTTTTTGCCTTGCAGGCTGAATGCCGATAAATTCACGCGCGCATCTTCGCCAAGCTTGAATAACGACAAGCCCAGATCGAGATAAGACGGCAGCCATTCCGCGCTGGCCTGATAAAACACCGCTTTGGCGCCATAACGGTCGGCCTGTTCAAGGAATTGATACAACAGCTCATCAAAAGCGGTTTGTTCACCGATAGGATCACCCATGGCAATCCAGAATTGGGAGCTAGCGGCAAACATGATGAAAGCGTTGCGCTCAGCATTCCAAAACAGATATTTATCGCCCAGTAAAGCCAAAAAGCCTTGAGTTTCAGCGCAGTTCACCAGGATGTGCCGCGCTTCGTTGAGTTCTGCTTCAGTTGGTTTCAGCAACGTTTGTGGTGGCGCAACGCCCAGCAGGCGGAACAAGCCAAAGGCCACAGCGACCACACTCACCAGCAATAAAGCCCTTAAAAACCTTGGCGCAGTGGCGTCATAAGAAAACTGCCACCATAAGTCGTGGGAGTATTCGACATCGCGGTAAGCGAACAAGCCCAGCCAGATTGTGCCTGCCAGCACCAACGCAATGGCCGCCAGCCAGGATTTTGAAAATGACATCCGCAATAGCGACGACCGGCGCTGAAAGTAACTGCGGGTCGGCAGCATTAGCAGCAGTATCATCGATAACACCAGCGCCTCATGCCAATCGAAACCCTTGAGTAAAGAGGCCGCAATCCCTAATCCCAGCAAGCCCAAGACTGCCATACCAGGCTGCATCGATCCTTAGGCGGATGCCACGCGCCAGAAACAGCAACAGCAAGCCGGCCAGGCTAGCGGTCAAATGCGATAACTCAACCACCGGCAGTGGCAATAAGCCGCTCAGTGAATCCAGTATTTCGGGGTTGGCGGGAATTGCGCCGGAAACCAGCAATAGCCCGCCCGCCAACAGCAGCAAAACCGAATACAGCTGCGGCACGATAGCTGACAAAGTCCGGCGCACTGCGAGCGTGCTTACGGCTATCAATTCCCGGCGGCTGACTATCTCGTAACTCAGCAACCCGGCACCCGCTAGCAGCAGCGGCACGAAATAATAAATAACCCGGTACAACAGCAACGCGCCAATCAAGAACAAATGTTGATCCGTTGCTTCGATATCCGCCATCAGCCACAGAAATGCGCTTTCAAATACGCCGATACCGCCCGGCACCTGGCTGATCACGCCCATGACCTGCGCCACCACAAACACCACGACGAAGGCGCCAAAATCAATATCGACCTTGCCAGCCAGGAACACCCAAAGCACCAGTGACGACAACACCACGTCGATGCTGGCTACCAGCGTTTGCCAGAAGGTCATGCCCGGCGTTGGCAAATATAACTCGAAACCTTTGATCAGCAGCGGCTTGCGCCATAGTAAAACGGCGCTCCAATAGCCCAGTAAGGCAGCGGCACATATCAGACTAACCCAGTGAATAACGAGCGGCTCTAGAACGGTGCTTGCTAAATAGTGCGGCAATAACAAGCTGCCAACCAAGCCTAAACTCAGCGCACCCAATAGATAGGTGATGGCCTGGAAAAAGGAAACTTTCAGAATATCCCAGCCCGGCACGCCCCATTTCGAGTAAAACCGGTAACGAATCGAGCCGCCGGCCGCCCAGGCATGGCCGGTATTGTTGCTGATCGCATAACTGAGCAACGCCGCCGGGATCATTTTTGACAACGGAATTTGCCTATGGCCGGTGAAACGAAGGCCAGCCAGTCATAACCGGCAAGAACCAGATAATTGAGCACCATCAGCGCAAACGCGGCGAAAACGATGCGCACCGGCATTGCTTGCAACGATGATAGGATGTCGCTTAAGTGGTGAACTTTCAGTTCGTTATGAACGATATAAAGCGCACAAATAAACAATGCCACCGGCAACATGTGCGCGATTTTTTGAATAAAACGGCTTAGGGTTTCTCGGGTCATCGGCTAGAGATGCAAAGTTTGATGGAAAAGGACGTAGGTTAGTTAATGCCGTGCTGCCGATATGTATCCAGAATTTGCCGGGTTAATTTTGGATAATCCTGATCGAAATGGTGTCCCCCCGGCAATTCCAGAATTTTAGCCTCGCTATTCAGCAAACCGGTACAGGCTGTTTCGGCCTTTTCGTCTTTTCCATAGATACATAGAATTTTGTCTTTCGGCATCTGCGCCAGTTCCGGAGCCAAGGGCTGTTCGCCCGCACTCTGTCCGAGCCAGCCCGAGACATGGATTTCAAAATCGGCGGTATTCCCCAATGCTATCAACACCAATAGCGCAACACTATCTTGGTCTTGTGAGGGCAGGCGATTGTATATGGACGGCAAGATGTTGGCGCCGAATGAATAACCGGCCAGTACAAAAGACTTTACCCCCCAGTTCTTCCGGTAATACACCATGGTGGCCGCCAGATCGGCTGCCGCTTGCTCCGGTGTTTTGTGTTCCCAGAAATAACGCAATACGTCGATACCGACCACCGGATAATTTTGGGCGGACATTTCTCCTGCTACGGTCCTGTCCAGGTCGCGCCAGCCGCCATCGCCAGAATAAAAAAGCGTAACATTAGCGCCGGCATTGGCTGCAGGTACTTCCACTACCGGCATAGGCGCCGAAGACTGGCTAGTTTGGCCAAGGCTGGTCTTGAGCTCTTCAATCAGGAGCGCATCGAGTGGTGTATCGTAAGCGGCAATCCGGGTGTCGACCATTCCCAATGCCTTAATAAAGATAGCCGTCTCGTCAGCAGGCTGATCTGTCCAGACCGAACGCCAGTTGCTTTCCAGGCCAGAGGACGAAACCAGGCTATGTTTTTGATTCTGGCTTTGGACGGATAATGGGGGACACAGAGACAAATCGGTAGGTAAATCGACTGAAAAACCGATAGAAAGATTAGTGGCTGTTTTTCCCGAGGTGGACTGGGCATTGATAAATGGAATTAGCGCGCCTTCAGCAATACCGGCAACAATCAGGTGTTTCATCGCCAGGGATGGTGTGTATGCCGCAAGCCAGTCGGGAACGGGCGCGGCAAACGATACTATCGGCAGTTTTTTTGTCAGCGCTTTTATTAATTTCTGGACAAATTTGTGATCCAGACATCGCGCCGTATCAAAATTAAATTCATTAAAAACCTGCCAACTATCGACAATGGCTACGGTAAGACCAGTTGCCGCCAAGCGCTGACCCAGATCCCCGGCTGGAAATTTCTTGGTATCGACAAAAACCACCGCGAGACCCTGAGAACCCCACAGCGGTTCGGCAATAGTGATATCTTCCAGGTTTTCAGTATTAATAATTTTTTGCAGAATTGGCGGATTGATATGCCTTACCATCCAGATGCCAAACGCTGTTAAGCTTAACAAGAGGCAAACAAGCAGAAGTTTTTTGATTTTCATTAGAGGCTCTACTTTAAAAAAAATGGGACATATTACTTCGGCAATTCGATCCCAAAAAACGATGCGATTAATGGGTTGATCTGCCCGGCATGAGTAACCGGGGCGGCGTGACCTGCTCCCAATACAATTTCGATCTTGGCGTTCGTCAGCATCTTTGCCAATTCACCAGAGTGTGACAGCTCAATAATGTCGTTTTCACCCGCAATTACCAGCGTTGGCGCTGTAATGGCTTGTAAATCGGAATGATCAAATTGGGGGGCTGTCTGCCACAATGCCTTGATTTCCGTTTCCAGAGCGGCATGCTGTTCGTCCGCTCCCGACCACCAGCTGCGCAGCCAGCCGGCGATTTTATTTCGAGAAAATCGATGCGGCACGTTTTGTATTCGATCGGCTTCGGGAATTAATCCGGAAGGATGAAAATTGGCGCTGATAGCAACGATTCGTCCTACTCGCTGCGGCGCTTCCCGCCCCAGTAATAATGCAATAATGCCGCCATCGCTCCAGCCGACAATATCGGTACGCCTGATGCCAAGCTTATCCAGCACCTGCTGGGTATCTTCAACAAAAACTTGATAGCTAAGTCTGGTATTGCCAGGCGTCGAATCGCCATGACCGCGGGTATCGATCAGTACGACTCGCCGCCCGGCCGTAACCAGCCATGGAATCTGGGAAAACCAGCTGAGTTTGTTACTCAGTCCGCCATGCAATAACAGTATGGGATCACCCTGACCTTAGGAGACATAATGGATATGCGCACCGAGGTAATCAATATTGCCGGTTTCGGTATGTGTAGTTGTTGCGTATTTCCAAATCAGATAGTTCAGGACATTAATCGGTATTGGTCTAAGCCAGACCAAAAGTGACACAACTATTACCAACAAGATCACCCAACTGATACGGAACAATCGCTTCATTTAAAATTTTCTAACAGAAGCAATGTCAAATTTTTACGACACGATAAAATAGGTGCTTTGCCAATTCAGCTGTAACGATATAAAGCACGACAATGACCCCCAATAAAGCCAATACATTTGGCGGAAGCGGTTGAAAGCCAATGAGCGCTGCGAACGGCAGATAAGGCAAGGCCAAAGTCACGCGACAATAGTGAATGTGGCGAGACTCAGATAGTTGCCGGGGCGGCTTTTGAAAACCGATTTTTGGCTGCGCACCACAAAAACAATCAAAGCCGCCGACACCACCGATTCCAGAAACCAGCCCGTGCGAAATTGCTCGACAGGCACCTGTAACCACCAGAGCAGGCCGAAGGTCAGATAATCGAAAACGGAACTGACGATGCCGAAGGTGAACATGAATTTGCGAATGAATTGAATATCCCAGCGCCGGGGTTGGGTTACCATTTCGGCGTCCACATTATCGGAGGCGATGGTCATCTCCGGAAAATCGGTCAGCAGATTGGTCAATAGAATTTGCTTGGGCAATAACGGCAGAAAAGGCAGGAACAGCGATGCGCCGGCCATACTGAACATGTTGCCGAAATTGGAGCTCGTTGCCATAAACACATATTTTAAAGTGTTGGCAAAGGTAATGCGGCCCTCCTTGACGCCTTTGACCAGCACGTCCAGATCTTTTTCCAGCAGGACGATTTGGGCGGTTTCCTTGGCGACATCGGCCGCGCTATCGACCGAAATGCCGACATCGGCAGCATGCAATGCAGAAACATCGTTAATACCGTCGCCCATATAACCGACCACGAAACCGGCTTTCTTCAGGGCAATGATGATGCGTTCCTTCTGGTTGGGCTCGACTTCGGCAAATACATTCACTTCAGCCACCTGATTCATCAGGGCGTTTCCGCTCATTTGTTCGATTTCCGGGCCGGTTAAAATTTTGGCGCCAGACAGCCCCAATTGCTGACTGACGGTTTCGGCCACCAAGCGGTTATCACCGGTGATGATTTTAAGGGCGACGCCCAGCTGCCTAAGTTGCTCGATGGTTTGAGCACAGTTGGCTTTAGGCGGATCGAACAAGGTGATAAAGCCCAAAAACCGCATGTCCTGTTCATCGTCTTTAACCAGTTCTTTTTCTTCAGCGAAGGGTTTATAAGCAACGCCCAAGGTGCGGAGGCCTTGCGCACTGAAGGCTTCATAGCTCTGTTGAATACGTTCCCGAACCTCATCGATAGCCGTCAGGGTGCCGTCGCTATTTTCAACATGCGTGCAGGTGCTCAGAACGTTAGTTAGCGCGCCTTTGGTGATCAGAATGTTCGCGCCTGAGTCGGAAATGAGCATGCTCAGGCGCTTGCGATAAAAATCGTACGGAATTTCGGCTAATTTGCGGCACTCTTTGACATCGAATGCACGAAAATTCCGGATCGCTTCATCGATAGGATTATTGAAGCCGGTCTCATAAAAGGCATTCAGATACGCATACCGCGATACTTTGTCGCTGGCTTCGCCATTCAAATCCAAGGCGCCCTTCAGGTGCACCTTGCCTTCGGTCAAGGTGCCGGTTTTATCGGAACACAACACGTTCATGCTGCCGAAGTTCTCGATGGAAGCCAGCTGTTTGACAATGACTTTTTGGGCAGCCATGCGTTTGGCGCCATGCGCCAGATTGATGCTGATTACTGCGGGCAATAATTGCGGCGTCAAGCCTACGGCCAGCGCCAGCGCAAACAGAAAAGAATCCATCACCGGTTTATGCAGATAGACATTCACGGCGAAAATCATGATGACCAGGATTAAAGTGACTTCCATCAGCATATAGCCAAAGCGCCTGATGCCGCGTTCAAAATCGGTTTCAGGTGCCTTGAGTTTGATTCGTGCAGAAATTTTGCCGAATTCGGTACTTTGTCCGGTAGCGATGACTAACGCTTTCGCTTCGCCGCTTTGCACATGCGTTCCCATCCATAAGGCATTGCTGCGCTGGCTGAGCGGCGCATCGGCGGCAACGGGGCCCGGTGATTTTTCGGCCGGAAAACTTTCGCCGGTGAGGATGGCTTCATCGATGAAAAGATGGTCGGCTGACACTAATAGACAATCGGCCGGAATAATATCGCCGGCTTTCAAAACAATCATATCGCCTGGCACCAGCTCTTCAGTGGCAACTTCCGAGACAGGATGTTGCTGCGCAGCACCGCTACCTTGATTTGCACCAGCGCAAGTAATTTTTCAACGGCATCGGCCGCGCCTTTTTCCTGCCAGAAACCCAGGATGCCGCTGATTAGGACGATGGTTAGAATAATGATGGCATCGACTTTGTCATGCAGGAAAAACGATAATCCCGTGGCAAACAACAAAATCAGAATAATGGAGCTTTTAAACTGCGACTAAAAACAAACGCCAGGGCCCGGTTTGTTTTCTTACCGTTTAATTGGTTGGCGCCGAAAGCGTTTTATGCGTTCCTCTGCCTCGCTTGGCTCAATCCCTGCCGCTGAGGTTTGCAGGCGTTCGAGATGCCGTTCAAGGTCTATACTCCAGAACGCTGAATCGCTGTTGGTTGTGCCAGCTCGTTGAGGCGTGCTCATTGTGCTCTCCGTCGTCTTGAATGAAGTCTGGACAGGTATTCCAGTTTAGGACTTGGCCCCTTTAATGGCGTCAACTGCGTGCCGGGTAATGCGTTTTATCAAACCGTCTTCTCTGCTGGCATCCCGTCCCTTCAAAGATGAACAGCAGGCTATCGTTTTTCTTGATGAAATGCTGTTGCAGATAAACCGGTTCGATCCGCGATTGATGCCAGATTTGTAGGTAGTGCTTGGTTTCACTGCTTTTTGTTGGCCTAAGTGGACATGATGTTAACCCGAATAACGGTTGGGTTTATGCAATTGTTTGATTGTGCAGGCTGATTTTAATCAACGCCCAGCCCAGCAAGATCATGTTAATGCCTACGAGCAGGCCAAGAACCCAGAGTCCGGTAGCCGGCCAGCCGGCCCAAACGACAATGGCCAGTAATAACGCGGTAATACCGCTGAAAAGCACTCTGCCCCAGTGCGTGAGCGGGCGCATCATCAACGCCATATAAATTTTGACCATGCCCTCCATGGCAAAAAATGCCGTTACTATAGACTTTCATAAATTAAATTTCCAAAACCCAATAAAATCGCGACAAAACGCCTTTAGAATAGGCTCATTTAAAAACCTTAACTAAGCATATCAATGGCAGTAATCATCTTTTCCAAATCTCTTGTAGAAAAATTACGGGAACGTC
The DNA here is from genome assembly GCA_963696315.1 of uncultured Gammaproteobacteria bacterium. Taxonomy (GTDB): domain Bacteria; phylum Pseudomonadota; class Gammaproteobacteria; order Methylococcales; family Methylomonadaceae; genus CAWKEY01. The sequence goes on along the minus strand of CAVOJU010000028.1, from coordinate 59,648 downwards.
TATCAGCCGCATTAAGATTAAAAAATATTCAAGCGTACAGATTAGCAATAGCCATGATCTGTTACGGCGAAGGGAGGGAAATAGTCGAGATTGCAAAACTCTTGGATGTCAATTTCAAAACCGTCGTTAATTGGATAACAAAATTCATGTCCGGAGGAATAGACTGGATAATGGGCAAACATTACCAAGGGCGTGGACGTAAAGAAAAGCTTACTAAAGCGCAGCAAAAACAATTGCATGACATGATAGCTGAAGGCCCTGAAATACACGGATTTTCTAGCGCAATATGGAACTGTGCCATGATTGCAGAGCTCATTTTGCTCAAATTTTCTGTTTGCTACAACCTCAACTATTTGGCCAGCTTATTAAAAAAGTTGGGGTTAAGCTACCAAAAGGCCCACTTCATCAGTGACCGTCAGGATGAGGAAAAGTATGAAACGGCTAGAGAAGTCTGGCTGGAAGAAACCTTACCCGCGCTAATCAAAAAAGCCAAAGAAGAAAAAGCAGTGGTGTTGTTTGGTGACGAAGTCTCCTTTGCGATGTGGGGTTCATTAGCTCGTACTTGGGCTCCGATAGGGCAACAGCCAACGGTTAAAACCAGAGGGATACGCAAGGGACTGAAAATGTTTGGTTCGATTGATCTTGGCGGGGGCAGCTTTCAATATCGACAATTACTTGCTTATTCTCTGCAACCAAAATCACTAAAATTATTGAAAGAGGCGAATTTGCCCACTGAACTACTTGCCCTGCTAAAAACGTTAAAAGGGGAACAGTATGCAACGGAATTTGATTTTTTAAACGCGCTAAAAGCTATTGTTGATGAAAGGTTACTGATAACTTATCAAGAGGTGATATTAAAACATACTGAGACAGCGGGAAAATTTAATGGGCTCAGTTATATTGAGTTTTTGGAGCAACTGCTGGCACATTATGACGGTAAAATTTTTCTAGTTGAAGATGGTGCGCCTTATCATCACAGCAAAATAGTCAATGAATTTAAGTCGCTCCACTCAGATCGCCTTACGATTACGCCACTTCCTGCCTATTCTCCTGATTACAATCCCATTGAGAAGCTTTGGAAAAACACTAAACGTGACGCAACGCACTTGAAATATTTCAAAACCTTTGAAGACCTTCTTGATTCAGTCGTAAAAACGTTCAAATCGTATATGCAAGATGCGAGCAAAATTATCTGCGTTATGCAAAAAATGCGTGAGGACTTCGCTATTATCGGCTGATTTATTCGCTAGGCTGATTGGAAATTATTTATCTGAAAAACTATAGCAGGGTCAAGCTCTGGCTGCCCTGAGCCGGTTCTGTCACAAAAAAATAACCGAGCAATGTTTGCAATAGTCCGCTAAAAAACCAAAGGCTGAATCCAGGCATGTTGAAAATACTGACGGCCCTGATAATCTGAACGATGCCGGCCAGCAACAACAGCCAGCCTAAAAATAGCGTGATACCTAAGGAAAAAAATTGCGGAACAATCACCGCCAGGGTGCCGAGAATAACGAAAAAAATGCCTTCGGCTAAAAACACCCTCCAGTGTCTTTGTAGATAGACGAGCATGGATTGCTGCATTTGTTGTAAATCAATCGTGATGAATTTATTCATAATTTCCTCATTTGCGAGAGTTGTTGGCTGCGCCGTTCATATCCCCTGACAGGGGTCAAACGGCACGGCAATCGGGGATATAGAATAAACCCTGGCGGCCGGTCGATGCTAAGGTAATCATGCGCATCGCCCGGAGCCTAATCAAAGAGGGAGACGCTGCCCTTATTTGGATTTTTGCGGGTGCGTGATCTTGTCCTTAAAAGCCGCAAATGCATTTTTGATTTTATCCCAGGTAGCCGCCGATTTTTCGGAATGAATGACGTCTTTCAGTTCGTCGATCGAATCGTAAAGCACTTTGTAATCGTCTTTGTTACCGTAGCCCAAGATTTCAGCCAATTTCAGTTTGTCCTTGGCAGCATCGGTCAGTATCAGGATTTCAGTTCTGCTGGCTTCTTTAGTTAAATCGCTCTTATGCTCATACTCCGATGCCGCTGTCAGCAAAGTTTCAGCGCGTAACACAGGTAATGGCATGATCTCGGTCGTTTCAACCAGCAAATTGAGCACATCATACAGAGCTTCTTCTGCCTCTTTTGTTTTACCTTGGTCGATCAGTTTGACTGCATCTTTGATTACCTGCGGGTAGGTGCCCAAAGGAATGTTGATGGTGGTAATGCGTATTTCACTGACGAGCTGGTTCAAAATTTTACGGGCATCCTGAACTCTGTGGTCTCCAAGCAAATCATCAGCCGCATCGACTATTTTTTCAACTTGCTTAGCATCATTATCAAAGTCGTAAACATTGGCTTCAATATTGGCAGGTATTAAGTTTAAACCCGGGTACTTTGTGAGCAGGATATCGAGTTTTCCCGAAACATCCTGCAGTAAAGCCATTGCCTGTTTAGTATCATCTTTTTTTAATGCCATTAAGGCATGTTGTGTGCCGGTAATTGCCGCTAAGGCTTCGTGTTCAACCTTTTGGTGTCTTTCTGAGAGTAATTTGCGCTGTGTTGCCAGAGATTCTTTGGATAGATCCTTTGCTGAAGAAGCCGAAAGCGCGGTATTGTTTGCCGCTGCAACACTCATTGCAGAACCGATTGTTGTCGTTAATGCAATAGCCACCGCTAGCGCTGTTTTTTGAAAGGGATGTCTTTTCATGGTTTTTCCTTCATATTAATGCTAATTAAACCGGCCGGTTAGCCGATAGGCGTAAGAGTCAGACCCGTGGTTGGATCATGCCGGCGTTTGCCTGGTGAATCCGGACCAATTGGAAAGAGTCGTGTGTCTTCTGATTCAGTACACAGCAAGCTGTATGCCAAGACTTTAAAATCAAGGGTATTAAATCAAAGGGGAAGGGGCATAACCGTCAAAGCCACGGCAGCAGCAAGAGTCACGTTGCTGTCATGGCTACCGATGGCTCACTCAAGCCTGAGCTTTGATACTTACGGCCGTTGCCAGCAGTCATAAAACGGCTAGTTTGGGTTAAAAACACACATGGAGCTGGTTCATTTCAACCAATGCAAAGCTTGCTCGCTTGCAACTATCCAGGCATGTGGCGTGTGCGTTTCATCGTGGGAGCGACGCCTACGTCGCGACCGATGGCTTCAAATCGCGACGAGGGCGCCGCTGCCACTGACGGTTTCCAACAATGCCGGACAGTTAGATTCGCTTTTAAACAAAATCTAATGCAACAAGGTTTTGATAAGCTGGGTTATCTGGGCTGTTAACACTGCGTATAATCGGCTTTGCCTGTGAAACCAGCACGCTGCTGCCGGGTCAAACTTTTCAGACAATTGCCCTGGCGGCTGAGGCAGGCGACAGCCCAGTTTAGTGCGGGATTAATTTTTTTTAGGTATGAATGTGTTGAGGAAACGCCAATGTCACTACTGAATAATTTAAGGCAGATATCCACTTCTGCATGGGCACAGATTAAAGCCATTCGTTATGACTGGTATGTGTTGATGGGCCTTCTGTTTTTATCAATTGTGGGCGTGGGCATTACCGACGCATCAGAGCGTTATAGTCATTGGTATTGGACGGCTATGGTGCCGGTTTTTTTCAGTGCCTGCCTGTTTGTCGAATGGCAAGCGTCAAGGAAATCGGGGCAGTCGGCTCGATCGATTATCATCCAGCAAATCCAGTATTGGCTGGGTTTACTGGCTGGTGTGTATTTAACATTTTTTCTACGCAGGATTGGCAGTCTGGATAATCAAACAACCGGTTTAATTTTGCTTTTATTATTCGCCCTCACAACATTCCTGGTCGGCGTCACCATGGGTTGGTTGTTTCGATTATTGGGTGTGTTTCTTGGCTTGAGCCTGTATTTTGTGGCCTATATGGAACACTTCATTCAGGTGCTCATCTTGCTATCAGGGCTGATTCTCGTCGCCTATCATTTTCTGGTTCGATATTTTGGTCATGGTGGCCTGACCAAAGAATGATGACTTGTAAAACACTGGACTTGGGCTTATGGCTTAATAATTAGTCCTGTTTTATTTCATGATTATCCTGAGCAGTGGAGCTAAGCAAATGCTGGATACATTTTGATCAATGACTTACTCCCAGCACATAAAATCTGTCAACCGGCTTAACTGTTTTTAATAGAAAAAAACCACATCTGATAGATGCTAAGCAAGATTTGCAAGCCCATGGAAAGTCCCATTAATGCGCCACTGAAAATGACCACGTAAGCAAATGAGGAAATTTCCTTGGTAATGAACCAAGACACCACATCCAATAGCATGGCGGCAAAGGGGATCACCACCGCCACTCTTTTTACATAAACATTGATATCACAAAGCAAAAATATTTTGCCTATAAAAAACAATATAAAGGCAATGCCAAACAAATGAATATGAGAGACACGAACTAAGGTAGGTACTGTGGCGCCACCAGCGTGTGCCACCTCGGAAACAGTAGCATAGTGAGTTAAATCCGGTAAGGAAGGATTAACGCTGGGCGTATGGCACATAATACAGTCGCGATTTAATATCGGGGCAACTTTCTCGTCATATTCCGGTTCGTCGGCGCCATTGTGTATCCATTGCAAAATGACATCTTTGTCGCTTTTGAAGCGTAGATTGGACTCCATAATGCCATTTATTGCCGTGCCCAAGCGGGTCTGGCCGTTTGAGCCGTGATAACTGATGACGATATCTTCAACCGAAAGTCCGGCTTTTCCGTCAAGCCCCTGATGGGTGTAATACATATTGGCAAGAGCCGCCAGATAACCGAGCCCTATCGTGAGCAGGAACACGGTATTTAATATTCTTTCGCTGACGGAAATGTCTTTAAAGCGGGTATAGCTTTCGGCCATGGTCAATTCCAAGTATAGTGTAAAGAGCGCTGTGAAAGTTTGGCTGATAACTTAACGTGATGAAATTAAAGGTGAAAAACAGCCTGGTCAATATTTTTGTGGTGGGTCAGGATAATGCGTGCAGCAGCTAAGGGTTGTAAACAAAAACACAGGCAAGGTGAGAAACCACCTCACCCGTGTTTTTTATCTGGACTTAACAGGCTTAACCTGTAGCGGCCGGATTGATTCAAATTAGAACGCCAGCCAACCGTTGATCATGAAAGTATTATTTTGACTTGCCTGATCGCTTGTGCCGTTGGCTTGGGAATAACCAATATACTGCAGGCTGGTACGCAAATTCAGCCATGGACTCAGATACGAAGTGGATTTTCCAAACGGGACATAAACCAGTTCTGCTGTGTAGTATTGGCTGTTTGGTCTGTTTTGGTCCAAATCATGTGATCCGTTTATTTTGTTATACGCGAAAGTGATACCGTAGGTCTGGTCGAATGTATACGCGAGGTTAAGTTTATAGGTTGTCAGATAGGTTCTATCAGTAAAGGCGCTTCGACTTGCCAATAGTTTCTGATCTTCATAAATATAAGCTGTTTTGGCTTCAAAGATATGCTTCGGATTCGCCATATACTGATAGGTGGCATCGACAGCAACATCAGTGTAGTGATCCGCGCCATTCGCCTTATTGCGCTCAGGAAATACATCGGCGCTCATCCCGTAATGCCCCAGCGAAAAGTAGTGGCCCTTCCAGTCGTGTTGCAAAGCGGCACGCCAATAAGGTGCTGGACCGTCGAGACTCACACGGTCAGGGGCGCCGATACCGAAAGCTCTCTGAAAACTGCTGGAAAATGAGCCATAAGCGCCGGCTTCCAGATATAGCAGATTATTAATCATTGTATACGCGGTGGCACCGCCTACTTGAGAGCCTAGCCCGCCGTCAATCAAGGGACTTGACCCGACACCAGGCTGGACTCCACTTCCAGTATACGGAAATCCCCAGACGGGTGTGGTATTCCACAAGTCTTGCACGGTCGGGTTATTATTTAAAGACACGCCGTAGGTAATTGGGGTGTCGCTAATATCCAGTTGATCAGCGAAACGGATATCGGTGTTATCCATTTCAAGTTTATCTTCATAGCCGTTATATGTGCCTTGTACAAATGCACCAACCTTGCCATAAACCTGCCCTGCGTAAAATAACGAGGCTTCATCAAACGTAAAGTTATTGTTTTTATTGAAGCCGGACAAGATGGGGGCTTCAGGATTACTTGCACTTTGTACGGCCTGATCCTTTTTGGTATTCGTAAATGACCCCATGATCATGGCGCTAATGGGGGGCAATTTGGCATTGTTCCCGCTCCCGCCACCCATGGTATAACCGCTCAATTTAAATTCACGGCCAAAAGGCGTCAGGTTAGGGCCGAAAGATTGGGTGTGACATGTGCTGCAGGCCTGGCCCGTTTGCCGCGCAAAACTTGGCATAGCCTCGGCATTGGTGCCCAGCAAAAGGCTTATTGAACTTAGAACCAGCAAAAATACTGGATAAACAATTGGCTGGAGTTTCCGTTTAAAATGCACCTGTATAGTTTTCATTTTATTATTTTTTGAAATCATGATTGTCCTTTAAGGAGTTGTAGCTGATTGCTTAAGCGGTGGCTATTCAGCATTGTAGGATTTTGAATTTAAAAGCTTATTATTTTTTTCTTTGTGTATTTTGCGGGGCACTATCCAGCGAAAATGACCGTGCTAAGTAGCCTAAAAAACAGGCATTGATATGCGCAATGTTTTCTGATGCAACCTTGTTAGCTATAGGGGAAAGGCAATTTTTGAGCCATTAAGGTAGGGCAAAAAATAATATGAATGAAATCAAGGACAACTGAAAAAAAATAGGGTATTGAAACAGACAAGAAGAGGGAAGAAGGTTCAAATACACCGTTTGAAGCGGTTCTTTTAAACCTGACCGGTTCTTTTAAACCGTCATTTATGGTGAATATGAGAGGGTGTGATTAACAATTGATTTATTCAGCGCGCATACCAGCGTTATGATACGAGGGCGGCTTTGGCAGCCCCTATCCCATCAACCCAGAATAATCAGTTACACACTCCAGAGGCACTACGTTCACTTGGTTTCTGAAAAGTTATCTAATAAAAATTATTACAAAAAGGTATAGTTTTGGAAGGCTTCTCGCAATGTGGGGTAAGCTAATCTATATCCGTAATCAGGCAATCCCGCCTGGTAATAAAGAGGATTGAGAGATGAACCAAACACACAGCAAAATTCTGAAAACCCTGGCAATGGTCATAATCACAGGCACGGCTGTTAACGTAGCGCAAGCAGGGGAAGCCAAAGACAAGGAAGCCAAAGAGTTGAAGCTTTTTAGCCAGGCCAAAATTACATTGTCCGAAGCGATCAAAGCTGCAGAACACAAAACCGGCGGCAAAGCCATGGAAGCAGAGGTGGATGATGAATCAAATACGGTGCAGTTCGAGGTCGAGATTGTCAAAGACGGCAAGATTCATGAAGTCCTGGTCGATGGTATAACCGGCAAGGTGCTCAAAGTTTCCCTGGATGATGAGCCCAAGGAAAGCACTGAAAACGAGAAAGAGTAATTTCAACGCCGGGGAACTTAGCCCCGGCATTTTTTCGATACCATGAAAATATTAATCATTGAAGATGATAATGAAACCCGGGATTATGTCTCGTCTGGTCTGAAAGAGGCGGGCCACGTTGTCGATTCGACAGGGGATGGCTATGAAGGCCTGCTCCTTGCCAAAGAGACAAAACATGACCTGTTGATTGTCGATCGAATGCTGCCTGGCCTGGACGGACTGACGCTGGTAAAAACCTTGCGCAGCGCGGGCTGTACTGTCCCGGTACTGTTCCTTACCACCATGTGCGGGATTGATGATCGTGTTGAAGGCCTGAATGCAGGCGCCGACGATTATCTGGTCAAACCGTTCGCTTTCAGTGAGCTTGGCGCGCGGGTCAATGCGCTGCTGCGCAGGCCGAGGGAAACAGTGGAGCAGAAAATCCTGCTGGCTTCAGGTCTGGAAATCGATCTTCTGAAAAGGGTCGTCAGGCGTGGCGGGCAACTCATCGATCTTCAGCCCACCGAGTTCCGCCTGCTTGAGTATCTGGTTCGTAATGCTGGACAGGTGGTAACCCGAACCATGTTGCTGGAAAATGTCTGGGATTTTCATTTTGATCCCAAAACCAATATTGTCGAAACCCATATCAGCCGCTTGCGCGCAAAGCTGAATGCCGGGAACAAGTCCGATCTCATTCATACAGTTCGTGGCGCGGGATATAGGCTTCATGAAGCTGCCTAGCATTGCCGGTACCATCAGTTTTAAGCTATCCGCTTTATATTTGCTTCTTTTTCTATGTTCTTTTTTATCCATTGGCATCAGTGTTTACTGGTTGACCTTTCGGACACTGGAGCAACAACTTAAAGACACTGTCGAGATCGAAGTCATCCGGCTGAAAAGCGAATATGATTCAGGCGGGCTATCAGAACTGACAGACGAAATTGACGAAGTTACCAATCCGGCAGCGCATATTCTGCTTGAATACGGGCTTATCGATCAGAATGGCCAGTTGATAACTGGAAACCTCAGGAATTTTCAACCTTCCGAGGGCTGGCAGACCGTCATGCGAACACCAGCGGCCAATAAGCCTAAAGAGCTTTATTACATTAGGGTCATGGCCCTGCCAAATGCTATTTGGCTGGGGGTGGGCCACAACGGCGCGATTCTTCAGAAGGCTGGTGAGGCGATTATTCAGGCTTTTATTTGGGACTTCGTTTTAGTCATTTTGCTGGGCGCAGGAGGTGGACTCTATCTCAGCGGCGCTTTCCTGAGAAAAATCGAGAGCATTACCAAAGCGACCCAAGCCATTATTGCGGGTGATCTGAAGCACCGGCTGCCCGTTTCACAAAACCGTGATGAACTGGATAAGCTGGCATTATTGTTAAACCTTATGCTCGATAAGATTGGGGCGCTTATTGAGAATATCCAGCAAGTTTCCAATGACATCGCACACGATCTGCGTACGCCGGTCAGTCACTTAAAATTCAGGCTGGAAGACGCGCTAACAAAGAATCTCACGGCAGAGCAATACAAGGAAAAAATTGCTTGCGCCTCCCAGGAAGTCGATTCGATTCTCGATACCTTCTCCGCTATGCTGAGAATTTCCCAGATTGAATCCGGGACCCGCCGCAGCGGTTTCAAAATCGTCAATCTCAGCGATATCGTTGCTTCCGTGACCGATGCGCTGTCTCCGGTAGCGGAGGAACAGGGAAAAACCATCCGCGCAGACATTGACCCGGACGTAGCAATGACTGGTGATAAGGAGCTGCTGACGCAACTGGCTTTTAATCTGCTGGATAATGCCATCACGCATACGCCCGTGAACACACAGATCAAGGTCAATCTACGATTGTCGGGTGCACAAGCTGAATTTATGATTGCCGATAGCGGCCCGGGGATTGCGGAGGAGCACCGTGAGAAAGTATTGCAACGCTTTTACCGGCTGGAACAAAGCCGTACCACGCCAGGCAACGGCCTTGGCCTGAGTATCGTTGCCGCCATTGTCGATCTTCACGGCGGTACCATCGAGTTTTCAGATAACAAGCCGGGCCTGAAAGTAATATTGCATTTCGATATCAAACAGCAGGGCCATTGCCGATTGGGCTAAAACCAGCCTTGCTACCGGTGAGCTGTGTTGCCGCGGTGACCGAGGCGGGTTGCCAGCACCATGCTATCATCGTCGGACCTCGCCCTGATGCCTGGCTTCGATCAGCTGAAACATCTTGCTAATCACCTGTAGTGTTACATTGTCATCAAACGTTAATACTGTATTGTTAAAATCAAGGGTTTATCAGATATTCACAAATACTGCCACGTTCTGGCGATCAATATGCCCTTACCATTTGATTTCCCTGCCGGTTTAACAACTGAAATATTTATCGCAAAACCAGGCAATAAGGTAAACACGCAGCTGGTTTTTAGCTTAGGTTTAGAAGCGCACGATCTGTTCTATAATCGCGTCACCTTGCACGCCACCAAGAGCTACGAGAAGCCGCCGGCTCGCCCGGGGCGACGCCCGCAAGGCTTCTTAGCAAAATTTGCAAGCTTCAAGCAGGAAGAAAAATCACTCTCTTGTAGCCGATATCCGGCATCCGGGGCACTTCTCGTTTTTCAAACTGAGCATTAGCACTAAAATCATCAATACCAAGGAAATCTCCATGAGCACCACAAAAGAGTTGCAACAGCTTGCCGAAACCCACGGCACACCGTTGTTCGTAATAGATCACGACGAACTGCGGAGCAATTATGCGATTTTCAAAAAATATCTCCCCCGAGTCCAGGCCTATTATGCAATCAAGGCAAATCCGGATCCGGCCATAGTCAAGACGCTGTTCGAGGCCGGAGCCAGTTTTGATGCATCGTCAATTGCAGAATTCAGACTGGTCTACGAAAACATAAAGGCTATGCCGGAGCAGGAGCAGCATCGGTGGATATGGGAAAACATCATTTATGCGAACCCGATCAAGGCAGATGAAACGCTAATGGAGCTTGACAAGTACAAGCCGCTGGTTACCTTCGACAACCGCGATGAAATCCTCAAGATCAAAGAGTTCGCCCCACATTCCGGGCTTGTTCTGCGTCTCAGGGTTTCCAATGCCGGGGCTATGGTGGAACTCTCCTCAAAATTTGGAGCAGAACCTAAAGAGGCGGTCGACATGATTTTGGAGGCCGAAAAGGAAGGACTTACCGTCGAGGGGCTAAGTTTCCACGTCGGAAGCCAGACCACCAATTTCGAGAACTACGTGCAGGCCATCGATCTTGCTGCACTTATATTCAGGGAAGCCCGGGAGCGCGGTTACGAAAAGATGAATTTACTGGACATCGGCGGTGGTTTTCCGGCCCCCTACGACGCTTCAGTAAAGCCTTTCAGCGAATTGGCAAAGCGGATCAATGCCGAGTTGGACAGGCTCTTTCCGCCAGAAGTAAAAATTATTGCCGAGCCGGGGAGATTTATAGTGGCGACCGCATGCACAGCGGTATCGAAGATCATCGGCAAGGCGGTAAGGCACGGAAAACTATGCTATTACATCGATGACGGGGTCTATCAAACTTTTTCCGGCATCATCTTCGACCATTGTCAATATCACTTGGAATCCTTCAAGGAAGGTCCGGCCCAGATATGTACCGTGTTCGGTCCTACCTGTGACGGGCTGGATGTTATTTCGATGACTGAAGAGCTTCCCGCCAATCTTGAACGTGGCGATCTTCTCTACAGCCGGAACATCGGTGCCTATAGCGGAGCGACGTCCACCTGGTTCAACGGTTTTCCGCCCGCCAAGGTTGTCCACATCAACCGCTGACTCGGTGCTCGGCAAAGAAAAGGCTGTCTGTATTTGTACAGCCTTTTCAAATTCAGAAATACGCCAACAGGCCTACTTGTCTTTCTTCTTGGGGGATTTTTTCTGTTTTCCCGAATTCGATTTATCTTTTGAATGCTTTGACTTGGCCTGCTTGCCGGGAGCGAGAGCAATCATCGGATTTGCTGCAGAAACTGTGACCGTAGCCGTTGATTCTGCAAGCTCTTTCTCAAGAGACCTGACTTTCCCGTCGAACGAATGCTTGCCGCCGGGCTTGATTTCCTTCACCTCGGTAGGCAGGCCGATACGGTCAAGAATTTCGATGAACGGCTCCGGATCAAGCTCCTCGACATTGACCATCTTCTTTACATCCCAAACTCCGCTGGCAATCAGCATGGCGGCTGCAACCGGCGGGACGCCTGCTGTGTAGCTGATTCCTTGAGACTCGACCTCCTCGTAGCATTGCTTGTGGTCCGAGACCTGATAGATCAGCACCTCGCGCTTTTTCCCATCCTTCCAGCCTTTGATGAAGTTGCCGATACAGGTTTTTCCAGTATAGCCGGGCGCGAGCGTCATCGGATCGGGGAGCAGCGCCTTGACGACCTTGAGCGGCACGACCTCCTGGCCGGTGGTCAGCGTCACCGGCAGGTGCGAGAGAAAACCGAGCGTACGCAGTACCGTGAATACATTGATATAGTGATCGCCAAACCCCATCCAGAAACGGATGCTGTTGGCATCGATGTTCTTTGACAGGGAATGCAGCTCGTCATGGCCGTTCAGGTAGACCGGCTGTTTTCCGACCACCGGAAAATCATATTCCCGCTTCACCGAGTGGGTCGGAAATTCCTGCCATTGCCGGTCGATCCAGGTCCAGACTTTTACGAATTCCCGGAAATTGATCTCGGGGTCGAAATTGGTCGAAAAATATCGGCCATGACTGCCTGCGTTCACATCCAGTATGTCTATCGTATCGATTTTGTCGAAGTAACGTTTGACGGCAAGGGCACAGTAGGCATTGACTACGCCAGGATCGAAACCGGCGCCGAGGATTGCGGTTATGCCCTTTTCATCGCAGCGCTCCTTCCGGAGCCACTCGTAATTAGCATACCAGGGCGGCTGCTCACAGACCTTGTCCGGATCCTCGTGAATAGCGGTGTCGATATAGGCCGCGCCGCTCTCGATGCACGCTTCCAGCACCGACATGTTGAGGAAGGCCGAGCCAAGGTTGATGACGATGCCAGTTTTGCTCTTCTTGATCAGCTTAACGGTCGCTGGAATATCCAGTGCGTCGAGCTGGGCCGAATAAAGCCGTCCGGCCGGATCCTTGAGATGCCCTTTCCGCTTCACGCTGTCGATGATGGCGTCACATTTTGCTTGCGTCCGCGATGCGATGCAGATATCGCCCAGGACATCGTTGTGCATCGCCGCCTTGTGCGCCGCCACATGTGCCACTCCACCTGCGCCGATAATCATTACGTTCTTTTTCATAGCTGAATCCCTCATTAGGATAAATTGCCCATGTAATCTTGATATTCAAAACTGCGCACCAGTTCTACCGTGCCGTTCAGCCTCCGTACCGCAATCGAAGGCATCGCGACGCCGTTGAACCAGTTTTTCTTCACCATCGTGTAACCTCCTGCGTCGGCGATGCGCACCTCGTCGCCAATCTTCAGTGCAGTATCCAGTGCGTAGGTGCCGAACACATCACCCGCCAGACACGTCCGGCCGGCGATCATGAACCGGTGAATGCCAGGGCCCGGGAAGGAAATCCTCGGGGTCGTCTGATAGATCAAGTGGTCCAGCATATGCGCCTCGACAGAGGCATCAATGATAGCGATATCGACTTCGTTATGAACGGCATCGAGCACTGTGGTTACCAATTCGGTACTACAGCTGACGGCCGCCTCACCCGGTTCAAGATAGACCTGCACAGCGTATCGTTCGCTAAAGTTCTTCAAGACGCGGCAGAATCTTTCCAGCGGGTAGCCGTCTTTCGTAAAATGAATGCCGCCGCCAAGGCTGACCCATTCCATGCTTTCCAGCAGAGCAGCGTACTTGATGCCAATCTGGTCTATGGCGGCGGCAATATTCTCGACATCGTCGTTTTCGCAGTTGAAATGAAACATGACGCCGCTGATCAGGCCGGCCACGCCCTGAAGCTCATGTTCGCTGCATACTCCCAGCCGCGAATATCTGCGCGCCGGGTCTGCCAGATCAAAGTGGGAATAACTGATGCCCGGATTGACCCGAAGCCCAACTGTCAAATTGCTCACGCGGCCGTGGTACATTTTTAGTTGCGAGATGGAATTGAATATCACCTTGTCGGCAAACTTGGCTACCGCTTCAAGTTCTTCAGCGGAATAAGCAACGCTGTAGGCATGCACCTCCTTGCCGAATTTCTCGCGGCCAAGCCGCGCTTCGAAGAGAGAACTGCTGGTTGTGCCGTCCATATACTGACGCATCAGATCGAACACGCACCAGGTTGAAAAGCATTTGAGCGCCAGGACTGACTTTGCGCCGGACTCCTCACCAATGAGTCGGATGATTTCGAGATTGTGTTTCAGGCCTGCTTCATCGATAAGATAATACGGGGTGCGCAAGTGCGGCATTTTTGGGAACTCGCAGAAAAGCGATAAGGTGCCGGAAGCATAAAATCATTGCTAGATTTTGTCAATTCCAGTGGAATTCCATTACTGACGGGGCCGAAGGTATCCAGAGTATATGAATTTAAACCACGCAAACCATCCTTGGCGTCAGGATTCCGGGAGTCGATGCCGAAACAACAGAACAGTGCAGGAATTACGGTTCGGTTGAAGATTCTTAGTAATCAGTAAAAATAATAAGGCAAATAATTATTTTGCCTAAATCACTTTTTTTCACAAAACTTTCACATTTCTTTGGTACGCTCGAAAGAGGTAAGTATCAACCTCATTGCTTCCTCTTTTTACAAAGCGGGTAGGTATGAAGGGAATACTTGCAAATAAAGTAACTATTCAGCCTATCAGGCATGTTGCGTTTGGAGCGGAGCTGCTCTGAAGTGGCAAGATTCACTGTGAGAGCGCCGTCCAAATTGCGCTCGACGGCTTCAAATCACGACGTGGGTGTTGTTCCCACGGATGGCTCCCCATGCTGAACAGTTAACAAATAAAGTTGTTTTGTAATACAGACTGGTCAAATGGTAGTCACAAATAGATCCAATCAAGACCCCTACGAAGATGTTCTGAAACAAATTCTTGCAGAGGTCGTCGAGTTGCGCCAAAAAATTGAAATCAATGCCAATCAGCGCCTGCAAAAATTCCAGGGCAATTATCATTACGGAAATTTTTCAAAAAGCGCCTTTAATCTTGCGCATTATCTTGCCATGCGGCAATTTGATTTGCGTCATTTACAGGATCGCCTGGCTCAGGCCGGTTTATCTTCGCTGGGCAGAGCAGAAGCATCGGTAGTATCGACGTTGGATTCATTGATAGATGTATTGAAACGGGCAACAGACAAACACTATCTGCCCGGTGAAAAAAGCCCCAGCGAATACGGCTTTAATCGAGGTAAGCAATTGCTGGAACAGCATACTATTGAGTTGTTTGGGCCCTTTTCATGAGCACGTTGAGCATGGTAAAGCGCATGTGATGGTTACCTTGGCCACAGAAGCCGCCTGGAATTATACGCTGGTAAGTTCATTGCTTGAGAAGGGCATGACGTGTGCCCGCATCAATTGTGCCCACGATGATCCGGTTATCTGGCAGGGAATGATAGAAAATGTCCGTCGTGCCGAAACAGAAATGGGCCGTTCCTGCCGAATTCTTATGGATCTTGCCGGGCACAAGATTCGCACCGGTCCCATTGCCCTGGGGCCTTCGATTCATCACATTCGTGTGCAAAAAGATCGGGTGGGCAAGGTCATAACTCCAGGCTATCTGATTTTAACTGCCGACCCTGAAAGCCCGTCTGTTGATAGTTCATTATTCAGGGTGGCCATCCCAGAACCGCTGCATCAGAAACTTGCGCCTGGCATTTACTTGGGGTTTATTGCCAGTCAGAACAAACAGCGTTACTTGAAAGTAGAAAAAGCGCTTTCCGGCACGGATTGGCTGGTGAGTTGTGAAAAATCGGCTTATCTTGTTCCAGGTTGCACATTAACACTTACAACACATCAACAGACAGAAAAATCCAAATCAGCTGAAGAGTTTACGTTGGGGGGATTTGCAGGCGAGCCTCTGGATATTCGTGTATTTAAAAATCAGTTGCTGTTGTTAACACCCGGGAATGTCGACGGCAAACCCGCTGAATATGATGAGCAGGGCCTGATTCATCCTGCTCAAATTGGTTGTACGCTTACATCGTTAATAGAAAAACTTGAACCAGGTCAACCGGTCTGGATTGATGATGGCAAACTGGGGGCAATCGTTGAAGCAGTGACCGGGCAGGGCGCGTTATTACGTGTAACCAAGGCAAAAGCCAATGGCGTTCGTATACAAAGTGACAAAGGTATCAATTTTCCGGGAGCCAATTTTAATTTGCCACCGCTCACTCAGAAAGATTTACCTGATTACCCATGATTTTCACCTGACAAGCCCAACTGCAGGCTGTTGACCTAACAAACAAGGGGTACAGCAATAATAATGTTTACAAAGTGGGGTGACTTGTTGCCTTTGGAAGATGCAAGACATGCTCGTTCTTGTAACCGATTGATTTTATAGGTGACTCATGGTGCTGTATCTCGGCTGAGTTTGATGGGTAATCAGAAAGATTTAAACGATCTGGACTTTGTGTGTGCGCATGCCGATTTGGTCGGTTTTTCATTTGTTGAAACGCTGGCGGATATGGAGTATTTGATGTCCGAATTGGCTAAACGGAACGCGTCAGAACTACCCATTATTGCTAAAATCGAAACCAACCGTGCGGTAAAAAACCTGCCGGATATTATATTGGGAACTATCGGCCGACATAACCTCGGTATCATGATTGCCAGAGGTGATTTATCCGTGGAATTAGGCAGTGCCAGACTTGCAGAAATTCAGGAAGAGCTCCTGTGGTTATGTGAAGCCGCTCATGTCCCTGTCATCTGGGCAACCCAGGTACTTGAATCCATCGCCAAAAAAGGCACCCGATCCAGGCCCGAGTTTACCGATGCGGCCATGGCGGAATGCGTTATGCTGAATAAAGGCCCTTATATACTCGATGCCATTGAAGCGCTGGTGAACGTTATGATTCGCATGCACGAACATCAAAGGAAAAAGTTCTCTCGCCTGAGAGCCTTGCACTGGTAACCCCCGGTAAGCTGTTTGTCGCTGGAGTCCATTTGATTTATTAGATTTAACGGCGCTTAAAAGCTTCATTCAAATAACTGCCAAACATGACGCTTCGAGTCCGAATCTCAGCCTTACGGGTGCGGGTTTGATTCATGATGTGCCATTGAAATTTGCTTAGGCCGGGGCGACAAAGATTTACCTGATTACCCCATATTCCTCAGCCATTTTCAGCAACCGCATAGGCATAGGTGGAGTTCTGACCGCAACGTAACAGAGGCGGGGCAACATATCCTCAAGAACAAACCGCCGATTGAAGCGATAACAAAACTCTGCCAAATAGCGGGGAAGATGTTTGTGCTTAATCGCGTGATACGTGCCGTTAATCGACCTTTTGACATTGCTTATCATCGTGTTGACCCACGTAAAGGCTTCCAGTGAGACACAGTCAGGGCCACCGCCGGTGACAATGCCGGTGTGCAAGCATCCTGCGGCGGTAACCGCGGCAAAGCAGGGAAGTCCATCCGAGACCACGATGCTACCGGTGCTAAGATGGCGCTTGGCCCACTTGGCGATCTCTTTGGAGCGCGGAAACCGTTGACTACATTCATATTCATGGCAATCGGGCGCCCCTTTTCGTTGACTGACACAGCCGCCACAAAAGGGGTTTTGTTGGGTGAGCCTCGACCCCGTTTACCGCCCCGGTGTTCACCACCCCAATAGACGTCATCCAGTTGGATGATGCCGGAGAGCGGCTTACTATCATCGCGTTCCTTCATGACCTGCATCAGTTTCTGTTTGATACTCCAGGCGGTGTTGCAGGAAACACCCAATTGGCGGCGCAATGACAGCGCCGAGAGTCTGGTTTTGGCCTGTGTAGGCCAGTGGATCGCCAGAAACCAGGTGGTCAACGGGAGCTTCGTCGCAGAAAAAATGGTGCCGCTAATGAGGGAGTGCTGATGATGACAGCGGTTGCACTGATAAACCGCCCGCGTTTTCAGGGTGCAGTGGCTTGACCCGCCACATTCAGGACAGACATAACCTTGCGGCCAGCGCCACTGAAACAAGGCTTGTCGGCATTGTGCTTCCGTCCCATAATCCTTCATAAGCTAACTCAGACTAAAGCCATTTTGAAATTGAACTCTGTTTTTTGATGTGCCGGTTTTGCTTAATTTGACCGTTTGTCAGATTGGCTGTTCATTGTGGGTTGTCAAATAAGGTTATGATAATTTGCGATAGTTCCAGTTGGTTTTTACTGCCGCTCCATGAACATTGGCCGGACATTTTTCAGTACAAAATTGACTTCCACTGACCCAATGTTCATAAGGTTGACAAGCCTCGTAATGGGCCTATAATCGAACCAGCTAGAAAAATATGATTTCACTTTGTTTACCAACTCGATGTTTCTTTTGTAGTTCCTCGTTCTGTTCTTCATTTAGTAATTTTCAAATTTACCAGCCTTGTTAAGGTACCATAATTGGTTTCATTGAAGACCGCATTAACAAGCTTTAACCCTATTTATCGCAATACTATCCAATATTCAAAAAAAGAGACGCATGATCCCATCTAGCAATTACAGCGCTTATTTTCAAGCGCAACTTCAAGTTATCCCCCCCAAAATAGTCCAGCCTGCTAAAGAAAAATCTAAAGTGGTTATCCGATACAAGCGTAATTGGACAAAAGAGCAGACAGTGTAAAAAAATTGGAAGCTTTATACATTGCAGCATGTTAGAAACAATAGAGAGACAAATGTCCACAATGCTTCCCTTGGGCCTTTTTGTTTTTAGCACCCCAACGGGAGAAATACTCATGACAACAAAACCACTTCAAACAACTGATTACCGCCGATAAAAAGGCGATCATCAATGCTTTTGTATCGATTCAAACTGCTCAATTGGGATCGGCTGACTGAACAGATAACCCTGACAGACCTGACAGCCATGCTGTTCCAGGAAGATGCGTTGTGCTTCGGTCTCAACGCCCTCAGCGATGACTTCCATGCCTAAATTATTGGCCATGCCAATGATGGTTTGCACGATCACCGCATCAGTGGTTTTTAGACCGATGTTATGGATGAAGGACCGATCAATCTTGAGTTGGTCAAGTGGCAGTTGTGTCAGGTAGGCCAATGATGAATACCCTGTGCCAAAGTCATCCATAGAAAAATGCACGCCGACTTCACGGAGTGCATTCATCTTCCGGACTGAATCGTGAATATCATCAAGCACCAAACTTTCAGTGAGTTCCAGCTTCAGTCTGTCCGGGTTGATAGCGTTTCGTTGCAGTGCATGGGTCACTTCCTCGACGAAATTAACCTGACGGAACTGTCGAGCACTGACGTTGACAGCAAGTTGCAAATGACGGTTATGTACACTGCCTTCCCAGATTTTGATTTGGGCGCAAGCTGTCTCCAAAACCCATTGGCCAATATGCAATATCAATCCGGTTTCCTCGGCCAGCGGTATGAAATACTCTGGTGAAACCAAGCCACGCAGTGGATGTTGCCAGCGGATTAATACTTCAGCGCCTATGACTTGGCGGTTGTGGCAAACTTGTGGCTGGTAATAGAGCTTGAACTGGTTTTCTGCCAATGCCAAGCGCAAATCCGCTTCCAATGCGACCCGGGCAGAAATACTGGCCTGCATCTGCGGATCAAAAAAGCGCAGAGTATTACGGCCTGAGCTCTTTGCTTGATACATGGCAATATCCGCCTGCTTCAGCAGCTCGTCTATGGATTGCTCATGACTGTTGAACAAGGTAGCGCCGATGCTGGGGGTGCTGTGGCATTCGTGCATGGCAAGCTGGTAAGGCTGATTGAGGGCGGTCAAAATTTTATTGCCAATCATTTCAGTCTGTGCTGCGGCGTCAAGGGCGTGTTCACTCAAGTCTTCCAGCATCACCACAAATTCATCACCGCCCAAACGTGCAACTGTGTCGCCTTCACGCATACATGACTCAAGACGTTGCGCAACCTGTTTTAGCAGCAAATCACCCTTGTCATGGCCAAGGGTGTCGTTCAGCACCTTAAAATTGTCCATGTCAATAAACAGCAGTGCACCTTTTCGGGCACTACGATGACTTGAAGCCAATGCCAATTTTAACCGATCCCAAAGAAGCCGCCGGTTAGGCAGGCCGGTGAGGGGGTCGTAGAAGGCCAGACGTTCAATTTCATCTGCGGCCGCCTTGCTTACGGAGATGTCTTGAATCGTGCCGTGCATTTTCAGGGGCCGCCCTTGGGCATCAAATTCCAGTTTACCTAATCCATGTACCCAGCGCTCGGCTTGGTCGTTGAGACGCTTGATACGGTATTCCATATTGAAGTCCTTGCCTTGGCCAAGAACTTCGTTTCTAAAGTAGTCGTCCATCATCGTGCGGTCGTCGGGAGAGATCAGAGCCAACCATCCCTCCACAGAGCGCTCGTAGGTTTTGTCTATTCCAAACAACCTATCAAGCATTTCCGAGCTTTTCCACAACCCGCCGGGAATATCCAGAACATAACTGCCCAAGCCCGCAATAATCTGCGATTCTCTGAGTAATTCTTCGCTTTCGCGCAACGTCTCCTCTGTCTGCTTACGTTCGGTGATATCCTGCACGATTCCCCGTACTAAGGTGATCTTTCCATCTGCGTTACGCTCTAATTGCCCAGCGGAACGCATCCATCGGGTGTCTCCATTTGCTACAATACGATATTCCACTTCGTATTTTGTACCGCGCTCATTATGCGACTGTCTTGCATCAATTACCTTTTGACGGTCTTCTGGATGCACCGCTGCCAGAAAATCCTCCCATCTTGGCTCAGTCAGGCTAGGAAATCCAAGTAAGGAGACACAATTCTCTGACCACTTCTGTTTATTGGCGATCAGATCAGCTTCCCAGGTGCCAATGCCGCCATTTATCTGGCTTAGGCGCAAGTGGTTTTCGCTCTCTCGCAGACTAAGCTCTTTCTGCTTGAATTCATTGACATAGGTAGTCAAAGTCATCCCGACCACGGATAGAATTAGTATGAAAAACCCGTAATTATGGAGCCCAGTCATGACAGTTTCATTGGCAAAATAGCCGACTTTCAGATATGCGCCTGATAAAGCCTGAATTGCTATCATATTCAAGGCAAATGTTGTGGAACGGATACCAAGCCTTATTGCAACGCAAGTTATAAACAAGAACATCACGAAAGCTTTGGGTACAACGAGTAAGCTTTCGTTGAACCAGCCAAGGAAAACGATTTGTCCAGCAATAAACGTTGTCCCAACTAGCAGCACTACTTCAAGTAGTTGCTTGCCTGTGAGTAGCTCCGACTTTGCCTGCCACCAAGCCAATATAAAAGGCGTGACCAGCACAACGCCGAGGGTATCACCTATCCACCAATGCAATACGTTCCTAAAATAATCGGCAGGTATAATGAAGCCTGCGAGTAATAAAGCCAATGCGCCAATGATGGCGCCGATGATGCTGGCAACCCCCCCACCAAATGCAATTAACCGCAGGAAGTTTGATAGTGTGTTCAGTGATGATGAAAATTTATTATTGCGCGTGAGCAGCCAAACACCCAACAGAACTTCAAGTATGCTTGCCAATGTGGCGGCTATAACCCAAACAAATGAATCGATGATTACTGCGTTAGTCAGCAGCGCGCCGAGGAACACTCCCCACAAATAACGTCTGCCACCAATGAGTAGCACCGCCAGAGCCAAGCCGCTACCAGGCCAGACCGCGCTGACAATGCCTTGGCTGGTGAAATTGTAGTGAATGACAAAGCCGAACAGTATGTAGAGCGCTGCAATACCGAGTTGCTTTAGCCACACAGTTAAAGTGCTTGGAACTGTGAACTTGTTAGTAGGCATGGCTCTAATGGTATTCACGTTTGCTAATGATAAAATTATAGCATGTAGGACAAATCCCAGGACTTTAGGCGGCTATACTGCTGACATCAATAACAGTCCTCATGAAACTGCTTATCCAAACTGGTGCGAATCTCACATCCACCACCGTTCGTGATTCGTCATCAATAAATTCCGGCTCTGAATTACGCTAAGCCCTGCCGATAATCAACTGCTAAACGGAAATTCCAACTAGCGCAGAGATTGTCCTTAGCGCAGTCGAAGGGGACAATCAAAAAAAGTAAACTAGACTTTCTGTTGTACCCTGTTACATCCGAACCTGCCTGAGATTCTAGGAGGGGCTTTAGCCGCGGCTTTCGCTAGCTGGCCGTCGCGGCTAAAGCTTCTCCTGCCAAGGAAAGATGGGTCTCCCGATGCCGCTGCAGTATGAGGTCAACCGGATGACGTTAGGGATATTGCTTTTGCCCTGCGCGCGCCCTTTAGCTGTGCGCAGGGCATGTTTAGATTGTATGGTGAAAATTACAACATTAAGACAGGTGAGCTATGACACACAGACGACGCTCTAAAACCTTGCAACACGGCAAGACGCTGCTGGAAATTTCGGCGTTCTTGCTGGTGCTGATGGTCCTGGCCGGGCTTGGGATGCCCCATGTCAGTGGCAACGGCAAGACCGGAATGAACCAAACAAGCGAAGCCACCCTGCAAACGGTTAAGTCAGCAATGCCCTAAAACTCGGTTGCCGTCGCTGCTAAAGCCCCTCCTACGTAGATGAATATTTATACCTTTACGGATTAAATTCAATGGATAACAGCTTAAACAATCTGCTGGCTGCAGCCAATCAAATCATTCTGGGCAAAGACCGGCAAATCCGTCTGGCGGTTTGTTGTTTGCTGGCAAAGGGGCATTTGTTGATAGAAGATATGCCGGGCGTGGGTAAAACCACACTATCGCACAGTCTGGCGAAGTTGTTCGGCATGGATTACCAGCGCATTCAGTTTACCAGCGACTTGTTGCCGGCCGACATCATCGGTTCTTCGATATTTGTGGTCGAGCAGCGGCAGTTTACATTTCATCTGGGGCCGATTTTCAAGCAAATGATCCTGGCTGATGAGATCAATCGCGCGACGCCCAAGGCACAAAGCGCATTGCTGGAGGCGATGGAGGAAAGGCAGGTGACGGTGGATGGGCATACCTACAAACTACCGGAGCCTTTTTTTGTGATTGCCACGCAAAATCCCTCTTGCCATGTGGGCACTTTTCCGTTGCCGGAGTCGCAGTTGGACCGGTTTTTGATGCGCATTGAGTTGGGTTATCCCGATCACCGCGCCGAACGCGAGCTGCTGTCCGGGCGTTCGCGTTATGAGTTGCTGGATGATTTGCCCGTGCACATGCCGGTTGAGCAGTTGCAGGCTTTGCAGCAGGCGGTCGGCAAGATCTATGTGTCAGCGGCCCTGCTGGATTATGTGCAGGCCATCATTGCTTTTACCCGGCAATCCGGCCAATATGATTCCGGCTTGTCGCCGCGCGCCGGTTTGGCCCTGCTGACGGCCGCCAGGGCCTGGGCCTTGATGGCCGGGCGCGATGCGGTTATCCCTGAAGATGTGCAGGCGGTTTTACCCGCAGTCGCCGGGCACCGCATTCGTTCCGGCATCGGCGATTCGGAAGCAATTGTGGCGCCGATTTTGAATTCTGTAGCGGTGATATGAGCTATCGGCTTTTGCAGGTATATGATTGGCCGGTTGAATGATGGTCGCGGCTAAAGCCCCTCCCTCATATGAATTAATTTGATAGCAGCTTAATATGGCCAGCACAACGCTCACTTTTGAACAACGCTTCAAGCTCAGCCGTTTTTTTGAAGCCGAGGCGCCGGTCAGCGGTCCGGTGCAATTAAGCCATCGCCGGGTGTTTATCGTGCCCACGTACCGCGGCATGGGCATGGTGCTGACGATTCTGTTGTTGCTGTTGATAGCCTTTATCTACAACAACAATCTGGTATACCTGTTGGCTTTCCTGCTCAGCAGTATCTTTTTCGTGACGCTGTTGCATACCTACACAGCGTTGGCTGGTCTTGTTGTGCAGGCTGGCTCTTTGCAGCCGGTGTTTGCCGGTGAAGCAGCCGGGTTTGTGCTGACGGTAAGCAATCCAGGCCCTCAGCCGCGGGCGGGATTACGCGCAACCCTGGAGGCTGCCGGGCACGACTTTAGCCTGGATGCTCATGCCAGCAAGACGCTAACGCTGTCCGCACGCGCACGCAAAAGGGGCTGGCAGATCATGCCTACCGTAACCTTGGACAGCACTTACCCTTTAGGCTTGTTTAGTGTCTGGTCGCCGCTCAGGTTTACCAGCAAAGTACTGGTTTACCCCAAACCCAGCGCTTTGTCATTACCTTTGCCGGAGGGGAGTGGGCTGCAACAAACCGGGCAACGCCGCAGCGATCGGTCGGGCCGCGATGATTTCAACGGCGTTCGTGCCTATCAAGACGGCGATTCGCTACGGCAGATTCATTGGAAGGCCTATGCCAAAGGCCAGGGTCTGCTCAGCAAGCAGTACGCCGGCGATGCGGCCGGCACGGAGTTATGGCTGGATTACGATAACAGTCCTGGCAATGCTGAAGAGCGTATCAGCCAGCTTTGCCGTTGGGTTATTGATGCCGAACAGGCGGGCTGGCGCTATGGCATGCTGCTGCCGGGATGCAAGCTGGGGCCTGACCGCGGTCGTCGGCATTATTTAACGTGCCTGGAAGCCTCTGGCCCTGGTGTAAACATATGCAAACTGTTCTGGATGCACGCGCTGTGTTGTGGCTGCTGTCCGCCATGGGCTTGATTACGCTGCCGCATGTCGGGCATCTGCCTGTGCCGCTATCGGCATTTTTTTACGCTTTGCTGTGCTGGCGATGGCTTGCCATTTGGCGTGCCACGTTTCCAGCCGAATGGCATGGTTATCTCCTTGCTGACGCTGTTTGCCATCGCTCTGCTCTATGCCCAGCATCAGGGCATTTGGGGCAGGGATGCCGGAACCTCGGTGTTTGTTGTCGCCTCTGGTCTTAAATTGATGGAGCTGCACAGGCAGCGCGATGTGTATCTGGTCTGTTATCTGGCATTTATTTTGGCTGCGTCGCAGTTTCTGTATCAGCAGAGCATTGTCATAGCCGCTTACAGTTTACTGGTTTGCTGTATTTTATTGGCGGCATTGGTGACGGTCAGCAACGCACAGGTGAAAAATACAACAGCCTTGCGCACCGCCGCGACGATTATCATGCAGGCGCTGCCCCTGGCTGCCATCCTCTTTGTCCTGTTTCCAAGAGTGCAGGCGCCGGCATGGATGGTAATGACTAACAAGAACCAGGCACAGTCCGGATTAGGCGATACGCTGGAGCCGGGCTCGATTAATGAGCTGGCCCTGTCTCCGCAATTGGCGTTCCGGGTTAAATTTAACGGCCAGCTGCCGCCCAGGAATCAGCGTTACTGGCGCGGCCCGGTTTTTTCGTATACCGATGGCAAGGTCTGGAGGCTGTCGCGCAATGATTATGTGGTGGATTATCAGGACACAGTAAAGTTTTCCGGCAAAGCCTATCACTACACGCTGTTGCAGGAGCCGCAGAGCCGTAACTGGGTGTATGCCCTGGATATGCCCGCTCGCTTCGATGCCTCGCTGCAACGCAATGGCAACTATCAGCTCATTAGTCACACCAAGCCGGGCGAGGCGGCGGAATATGCGTTGACCTCCTACCTGCAATACAATACCGGCTACCTTACCAAAAC
The DNA here is from genome assembly GCA_963696315.1 of uncultured Gammaproteobacteria bacterium. GTDB lineage: Bacteria > Pseudomonadota > Gammaproteobacteria > Methylococcales > Methylomonadaceae > CAWKEY01. Next base: position 34,556 of record CAVOJU010000028.1, on the reverse strand, counting down.
CGAATACCGCGACAACCGCCAGCTGCCTGGGCAGCCCTCCGCGCGAATTGTCGATCTGGTTAAACAGTTGCAGGGCTTTGAGGGCAAGCCCGAGCGGTATATTGAGCAGCTGCTGGCTTATTTTCGCCAGCAACAGTTCACCTACACTTTGCAGCCGCCTTTGATGGAGCAAAATCCCATTGAAACTTTCTTGTTTGAAGCCCGCAGCGGATTTTGCAATCATTATGCGACGGCCTTTGTTTATTTGATGCGGGTTGCCGATATTCCGGCGCGCGTGGTCACTGGCTATCAGGGCGGGGAGTTTAATACGGTAGGCCGGTTTCTGGAAATCAGGCAGGCCAACGCCCATGCCTGGGCTGAGGTCTGGCTGGAGGGCAGGGGCTGGGTCAGGGTGGACCCAACCACGGCCATTATGCCTGAGCGGATTGAGCTTGATATTAATGTTCAACGACAGATCGAGACCGGCGCCCTCAGTTTTACGCCAGGCGATATCGATCAACAGGACAATTTCTTCGGATTTAAACAGGCGGTACAACTGTGGAACAGTCTGGATTATCAGTGGCAACGCTGGATTGTCAGTTATGGCGGTGAAAATCAACTATCGCTGCTATCAGCCTTGGGGATTGACAGCCTGATTGAGAGCATGTTTTGGCTGCCCGCATCAATCGGATTGGCGTTAATAATATTGTCCATGTATTTATTTAGATACCGGCATCAGCCCGAAGACCCTGCCGTTCTATTGTACCGGCAGTTTTGCAAAAAAATGGCTAAAGCCGGTGTGGCTATCCGCTTGGGTGAGGGGGCCAATGATTTTGCAGTCCGGGCCAAAACGCAAAAGCCGGAGATTGCCGGTGATATTGACGAGATTACCCGAATTTTCGTGACAGCTGCGTTATCAGCGGTCCCATTCCAGGGACGATTTGATCCGTCTAAAAAAGCTCATTAAGGGCTTGATTAGAAAAATCAGCCGCGCACCTTGCTGGACCGGATGGCAGGGGGCAAGAGGTCCTTGCTACATGGCGCAAAAGTCCTCGATGCTACGTGACAATGCCTTGGGTATCCAGTCCGCACAGGGACAGCAGTTCTTCGCGCGTGCCTTGTTCGACAAAGCGGTCAGGCAGGCCGAGGCTGAGCACCGGCATGAGGATTTTTTGCGTCTGCAGGAAGCCGGTGACGGCACTGCCGGCGCCGCCGGCGAGCACGTTTTCTTCCACGGTCACGAAGATGTCATGGGTTTTCGCCAGCTCCAGCACCAGGCTTTCGTCAATCGGTTTGACAAAACGCATGTTGACCACGGTCGCGCCCAGTTGTTTGCCGGCTGCCAGGGCCGGCGTCACCATGCTGCCGAAGGCGAGAATGGCGATGCGGCTGCCGTGATGACGCACTTCGGCTTTGCCCAGCGGCAGGGTGGTCATGGCTTGCTCGACCGCGATGCCGGGGCCTTTACCGCGCGGATAGCGCACCGAGGCCGGGCCCTCATGAAGATAACCGGTGGTCAGCATCTGCCGGCATTCATTTTCGTCGGCCGGCGCCATGATCAGCATGTTCGGGATGCAGCGCAGGTAGCTGTAATCAAAACTGCCGGCATGGGTCGGCCCGTCCGGGCCCACCAGGCCGGCCCGGTCCAGGGCAAACAGCACATCCAGATTCTGCAGGGCGACATCATGAATCAGCTGATCATAGGCGCGCTGCAGGAACGTCGAATAAATCGCCACCACGGGTTTGGCGCCCTGGCAGGCTTGCCCTGCGGCCAGGGTCACGGCATGCTGTTCGGCAATGGCGACATCAAAATAACGCTGCGGATAACACTCGGAAAACCGCACCAGCCCGGAACCTTCGCGCATGGCCGGGGTAATGCCGAGCAGGCGTTCGTCCTGGGCGGCCATATCGCACAACCAGTTGCCGAATACCTCGGTATAGGTCGGGTGCGGTGAGGGTGCCGATTTGGGCAAACACTCCTGGCTCGGATCAAACGCCGGCACGCCGTGATAGGCAAGCGGGTCTTTTTCGGCCGGGGGATAGCCCTTGCCTTTCTTGGTGACAATATGCAAAAAGCGCGGGCCGCTGATCTGCTTTAAATTCTCCAGCGTCGGCACCAGCATATCCAGATCATGACCGTCGATCGGGCCGATATAATTAAAGCCCAGCTCCTCAAACAAGGTGCCCGGCACAATCATGCCCTTCATGTGCTCTTCGGTCTTGCGCGCCAGTTCCCAGACGCTGGGCATGCTGCTCAGCACCTTGCGGCTTTCTTCACGCATCGATGCATACAGCTTGCTGGATAAAATCTTGGTCAGATAATTGTTCAGGGCGCCGACCGGCGGCGAAATCGACATGTCATTATCATTCAGGATCACCAACAGATTGGCATCAATGGCGCCGGCATGGTTCATCGCCTCGAAAGCCATGCCGCCGGTAATACTGCCATCGCCGATAATCGCCACCATCTGCTTGTGTTCGCCCTTCAGTCCGGAGGCAATCGCCATGCCCAGGGCGGCGCTGATCGAGGTGCTGGAATGACCGACGCCAAAGGCATCGTATTCACTCTCGGCGCGGCACGGAAAAGCCGACACCCCGCCCCGGGAACGAATGCTGGTCATGCGCTCCTTGCGGCCGGTCAGAATCTTGTGCGGATAGGCCTGATGACCGACATCCCAGACCAGCTGATCGGAGGGCGTATCAAACACATAATGCAGCGCCACGGTCAGCTCCACCGTGCCCAGGCCGGCGGCAAAGTGGCCGCCGGACAGGCTCACCGTATGCGTTAAATACTCGCGCAGTTCTTTCGCCAGGGGCTTTAACTGATCCCTGGAGAGTTTGCGCACATCGGCAGGCGTGTGGATGTCTTTAAGCAGGGGATAGTTGGGTAATGTATGCATATTAATAAAGGGGTTCGCGATAGAACATCAGGATGAGTCCTATCTGAAACAAGGCAGCCACCGAAATAAAGCCGGCAATGTCCTTGCCGGGTCTGTCCAGTTTTAATTCCAGCCAGCGGCCACAGGCCAGAATCAGCGCAAAGACACCCATCAAGGTGTGGCCAACCTGGATGAGAAAAGCGCTTTTTGCCTGAAAACCGACGTGCGAATGGGTCAGCAGCATAAGCCCGCCAAAAGCCGCCAGTATGGGAAACATCAGGGGCAGCTTGCTGTTGCGGTCGAGAGTCATGCGCGCGCGCAATTCCATAATGCCGAGCACAAACACCAACAAGGTGGCAATGCGATGCTGCAATATTTCGCCGTTATTAAAGGTGCTTTCCCAGAAGCCTAGCGGGCCTAAAGGCCAGCTTTCGGCATCGCTGCGGAAAAACAGGAAAATACCCAGGCCGACAAAACCCAAAGGCCAGTATTTGGTTAAATATAAAAATCGGTCAAGCACAGAGAATGCGGAGGGTAACTGCTTGACGTAGGAAAGCATGGCCAGAAAGCTCATCACCGTCAGGAAGATGCCGGCGATATTGTGGTTGTAGTCCGACCAGGCGGTTGCCGCTTCGGAGGGCGTCTGGCCAATAATGGCAACACGGCCGGCTTCGCCCGCCAGCAAGGCTTCATGCGTTGGCGACTGGGTTCTGGGAATGCGCGGGGTAAAGGCGTTGACCACTTCCTGCCAGCTTGCCGTCAGGTCGGGAATATCGATGGCCGGCGGCTGCGATGCCAGGCTGGCGGCGGTAAACAGCAAGGTGATCAGGATAAAGGTTTCGGCTTCAATAAAGTAGGGCACCCGGTTGTGCAGAGGATAGCCGTTGCCGGTTAGGCCGTATTGCATGACCGCGCCGCGATTGAGCCAGGCAAAACCCAGGGCCAGTGCCAGCAGAATTATTTTGACCATTAATAAATTGCCGTAGCCGGTCCCAATGAAGCCGTTCAGGCTGTCGATATATTGCAAAGCCATGGGCAGACCTGATGCCAGGATTACGCTGACGGAGGCGATACCAAAAACCGAGAATCGCTTGAGCAGCTGCGGCCATAATTCATTTGGGATTTGTTTGCCATCGCGTAACAGCCAGACATTAACCAGTTGAAAAACCCCGCCGACCCAGGCCGCCGCAGCCAGTTGGTGGATGACCGTCAATGACATTAACAGCGCCCGGTTTTCAAAGCGCCCGGCGGCATGCACCAGCCAGGCGCCGGAGATAATCATCGGCAAGGCGATGATGCCGGCGCTGAGCCAGTGGCGCCTGGAAAACGGATGGGTACGCAGGAATTGATAGCAATAACCGGCCAGAACCAGTGTTAACAGCATGCGCACGATGCCGCCAGTGAATTGCACGGTATCGGCAAATTCTGGAAATGGCCATCTATTCAAAATGGCAGTCATCAACCAGATTTTAATGATGATTTTAAAAAGCTGGATGAATGCGAGTATGAATGCGCCTTTATAAAGAAGGCGGATGGTTCTTCCCAGCAGCACGGCGTTGTAGTTGTCCGGGTTGCGCCATGGCCGGAGCACAAAAATGCCCCAGAACAGACCGCCGATGGCCAGCGAGTAGCAAATCAGGTCTGCCCCGCCGATCAGTGAATCAAGAAAATCAGCTATGCCTTCCATTGTCAAATCCTACGGGGCAACGACAAAATAAATAACGTCTTCTGTTAAATGGCCGTCAGCGGCGAAGACTTTGAATTTGAGGGCATAATCACCGGGCGTCAGCGCCGGGATGTCCACGATCATTTGGCCCTGCTTGCTGCCTTTGCGGATGGTTAATAATTCGTGGATGTCGCCCTTGCGCACCAGGAAAACTTGTGACAAGCCCAGTTCAATTTTGGAGTTAAAGGTCAGTTCTACCTTGTCGGCACGATTCGCCTGAATGGGGATGTTTTTCAGCGAATATTCGGTGGCCACGGCATGGGCCGTGGCCAGCGGTGTTTGACATAAGGCCAGTAGAGACACGCTAAGAAGTAATAAATTTTTCATGACAATGTGTTTTCAGGCTATTTTTTCTTGTTTTTCATGGCATGGCTGGCCAGGTTCTTACCCAAATCCCAGATCGAGCCGGGAATTTGATGGGTGTCGGCAATTGCCTTATCGAAGGCGCTGACAATATGGTCGCGGTCTTTTGGCGTCAGGTTGAGTGGCGGCAGCAATTTGACCACATTCATGCCATGGCCGGCCACTTGCGTTAGCATGTGGTGTTCCTTGAATAAAGGAATGGTGATCATCTGGCAGAACAGGCCCTTGTTGGCGGCTTCCAGCATTGCCCAGGCCGCTTTTAAGGACAGGCTTTTCGGTGATTTGAATTCAATCGCAATCATCATGCCTTTTCCGCGGGCTTCTTTTAAGAATTCATACTTGCCGCTCATGGCGTTCAGGCTGCTGATTATGCCATTGCCAATGGTGGCGCTGTTTTCTACCAGATTTTCTGCTTGCATTACATGCAGCGTCGCCAGGCCCGCCGCCATGGCCATGTTGTTTTTGGAAAAGGTGGAGCCATGTACGACCGCCCTATCCATGCGATTGAACACGGTATCCATGATTTTATGAGTCATGGCGACCCCGCCGACCGGCACAAAACCGCCGGACAGGGCTTTGGCCATGCAGATCATGTCCGGTTTGACATTCCAATGCTCAATCGCCCAAAATTTGCCGGTCCGCCCCAGCCCTGTCTGCACTTCATCGGCGACAAACAGGGTGCCGTACTTCTTGCACAAGCGCTCCACTTCAGGCAGGTAATTGTCATCAGGCAGATTAACGCCTTTGCCCTGAATCGGTTCGACAATAAAGGCGGCGACATCCTTGCCGCTGAGGGCTTGTTCCAGCGCGGCCAGATCATTGAAGGGCACGGAGACGCAGCCGGGCAGCAGGGGGCCAAAGCCTTCACGGAAAATATCATCACCCACCAATGATAACGAGCCCATGGTCAAGCCATGATAGCCGTGTTCACAATACACGATTTTTTCGCGTTTGGTGGTGTAGCGGGCAAACTTGATAGCGGCTTCTACTGCTTCGGTGCCCGAATTGCAGAAGAACATCTTGTCGATGTTGTCCGGCGTGGTTTTCACGATCTCCTGGGCCAGCAAGCCACTGAGCACCGAGACATCCAGTTGCACCAGATTAGGCAATTCCAGGGTCAAGGTTTCGTGCAAGGCATTGATCACGGTAGGATGGTTACGGCCTATGGCAAATACCCCGAAGCCGCTTAGTAAATCCAGATACTCGGTGCCATTCTCGTCGTAAAGATATTGTCCGACCGCTTTTTTATAATGACGGTCATAGCCTATAGTTTTAAGCACTCTGACCATTTGATAATTCAGATACTGTTCGTGCAGATCGAATTTATCAGTGCTGTGCTGTGAAAAAAGTTCGGCGATGCTGAAAGTCATTAGGTACCTCAGAAAGTTAAATGCGTTTGCCGCTGGCGCGCCATAGGGTGCTGAAAGCAGGCAGGACTATTAAAGAGCAAAGTAATGTAAAAGTAATGCCAATGGCCAGTAATAGGCCCATGCTGGCGAAATGTAAGGGATTCAGATCGACGACAGCATCTCTGGCTGGTATCGATACCCAGCGTATTCATTGTGTATTGCAGGCTCAATCCACACAGCAAAAAAGACATCAATAACAGTGTCCAAGGAAAGCGGAGAACATTTTGTCCCCACCAGCTCCATAATAGATGTCGAAAATAGATGATTCTTGTTGAGTCATGAAGATTTTGTGCTGGTACTGGCGAGGCGAAAACTCGCAATTATATCAAGTTGTTGGGCAACTATTTTTAATTTACTTTTTGCCTTGTTGAAATACATTCCGAGCTTGATCAATCCGGGTAACTCAAGCGGATGGGTCAACAGGAATAACACGAGTTTTGTTAACGCCACATCGCCCTGCTCGTTTAGGGAGTGCGTCACCGCGTTGGGCAAATTCATAGTGGCCGGGTCGACGATGGCCCTGATGGCAAGAAAGGGCAGGTTTGTTTGCTGGGCCACTTTGGCTATCGCGACACTTTCCATGTCCAGTGCAATTGCGCCTGTTGTTGCGTGCAGTTGCTTTTTTCCAGGCTGGATGACACGAGGGTCATGCTTTCAGCCAGGCTGCCGGTATGAACGCTGACTGATGATGACACTAAATGCGCAGCGGTGAAGCTATGCCAGGGAGAATCCAGATTAAACCTGACATGGTTGCAATCTATCAATGAATCTGCCAGGGTCAGGTCGCCTGGTTTTAATGACTCACTAAGCGCAGCGGCACAGCCCCAGCTGATCAAATGGGTTGTTCCTTTCGAGACTAATTTTTCGGCGGCTGCCCTGGCATTTTCGACGCCCGCACCTGAATAGGCAACCAGCACTTTATCAGATATAAAAGCACAGCACCCTTTATCGATTTTTTTCGATGTCAGGGTGCCGAGTTCTTCAGGGAGAGCAACAACAATGCCGGTGATCAATTTTTATCGCCAGGGATGGTGTGTATGCCATCCGGGGAATGGCGTCATGCCAGGGATGGTGTGTATGCCATTAGCCGTGGGAACTGGCGTGGCGATCGCCAGGATGGTGTGTATGCCATTAGCCAGTTGGGAACTGGCATGGCGATCGCCAGGGATACTGTAAGCCGGCTGGGAGCTGACGCGGCGGCTGAGTTCTTTTCGATATCTGGCAAGCGCCCACAGCGGGAAGAACTTGTCGTAACCGTGATACTTCAGATAAAAAACCCGTGGGAAGCCGGGGGCGGTGAAACATTTGTCATTCCAGACGCCATTGGCCTGCTGATTGCGCAAGATGAAATCAATGCCGGCTTTTACTTCGGGGCTGCGCGCTTCACCGGCGGCCATGAGGCCCAAGACAGCCCAAGCGGTTTGAAAGGCAGTGCTGAAACGGTATCTGCCGCTGTAGCTGGTATCGTGATAGCTGTAATTATCTTCGCCCCATCCGCCATCTTCGCGTTGTACGCTTTTTAACCAGGCGGCTGCCTTGGTGTACATCGGGTCATTTTTGGGCACATTGGTTTGTTCCAGGCCCAGCAATACAGACCAGGTGCCGTAAATGTAATTGGTGCCCCAGCGGCCAAACCAGGAACCGTCGGCTTCCTGTTCGCTGCGAATATAGTCAATCGTGCGTTCCAAAGCAGGCAGGTATTCTTGATGATCCTTGGCGACTCTCGCCATGAGCATGGCACAACGCGCGCTGACATCGGTCGTGGGCGGATCCAATAAAGCGCCATGATCGGCAAAGGGGATCTCATTCAGGTAATAATAGGTATTGTCGACATCAAAAGCACCGTAGCCGCCATTTCTAGACTGCATGCCGACGATCCAGCGCGTCGCTCTATGGATGGATTCATCAAGATTAGGCAGGTTTGATTCCGCCATGGCAAAAGCGACGACGGCGGTGTCATCGACATCGGGATAATACGGATTTTCAAACTGGAACGCCCAGCCGCCTCCGGCCAAATCGGGCTTGGAGATGCGCCAGTCGCCGGGTTCATCCAGAAGCTGTTTGGATTTGAGCCAATCGTAGGCGCGTGTCAAACTCGCACTGTTGCCGGTTTTATCGGCTTCCTGCAAGGCCAGCGCGGCGAGGCCGGTATCCCAGACCGGTGACAAGCAAGGCTGGCAGTAGGCATCGTGCTCATTAATGACCAATAACTTATCTATTGCTTTGCGCGCGGTCACGACGAGTTGGTCATCTTTGGAAATCCCAACAATAGCATGGCTTGGTAAGCCGCGATCATGGCCGGGAAAAATCCCGCCTAGGCCATCTTCGCCATTTAAACGCTCAATAAACCAGTTTTTGGCTTTTTCGATCGCCTGTTTGCGTTCATTTTTTGCGGAATTAATGGCCGGGTGACGCGGCCCAGTTTATCCAGACCCAGAAAGAATTTATTGAGCAGGGTTCTTTCAGGGAAATAATGTTTTTCTTCGTCTGGATGCGTGACGAACAGCTCAAGGACGCTGACTTTATTGGGGTTCTTGGCGGTCGCTTGTAAGGTGCACAGGATAAACAGCGGCACCATAACCGTTCTTGACCAATACGAGACTTTATCGAGATGGAAAGGAAACCATTTGGGCAGCAACATGATTTCAACTGGAATATACGGCACGCCCCGCCAAGGCAGTTGTTCAAATATGGCCAAGGCAATGCGCGTGAAAACATTGGCTTTTGCCGCGCCGCCCTGGCCGAGAATCCAGTTTCTCAAGCGGATCATGTGCGGCGCATCAATTGCAGTCACCGGCCATTTTTAAGGCGTAATAAACCTTAACGCTGCAGCTGAGGTCGCCGATACCGCCGGTAAATAGCGGGTAACTGCCGTCTTCTGACTGACGAGAGCGCAGGTAGTTGGCTATTTTCGCTTGCAGCGGCTCATCAATTTCACCGAGATAATGCATCATCAGGATGTATTCGGAAGGGATGGTGCAGTCGGCTTCCAATTCGAATACCCAATAGCCCTCTTTGTCTTGCAGGCTTAACAAATGCGCCTGCGCTTTACTAATGGCTTTATTGAGGTCAAAGGCATTGGTCTGAATAGCAGTCGATGAGCTTGGCGCATCGTGGGTATTTAGTGTCGATGTGGCATCAGTAAACATGGCTTGTCCTTAAAGGTCTGAGTTGGCTTTTGAGGATGATGTTGAATAGGTCCAGTCGGGCGTTTTCAGTCCTCGGCTGGTTAAATTAAACAGTAGGGACAGCAGCGTGTTGCTGCGACCGGCTAATTGGGTGGCAAAAATAGTGGCCTTGACGCTGCGGCGGCTAATCTTGACCTGGTTAGAGCTGTTGAAATCCAGATTTTGTTTGATCTTTTTTAGCGTTAAAACCGCCATGCCCAAAGCCCACAGGCAAAAATTGCGGATGCCGCTTTCATGAGCGGGAATCAGCTGCGTGTACAGCAGGGCATTGTGCAAGTGGCCGTGAGCAACGCTGATCAGGTGTTCCAGGCCCTTTCGAAAGTTGGCGTCGTTAGTGTCCGGCGTCAGTTTTTTAAGATCAAAACCGGTCTCGGTAAAAATATCCTGAGGTAACCAGCAAACGCCACGCTCGGCATCATCCCAGATGTCTTTGAGGATGTTGGTCATTTGCAGGCCCTGGCCAAAGGACACCGACAGTGTCAGCAACTGCTCGCGATGCTGAGCGATTTCCGGCGAATAATGGCAAAACAGTTTGGCCAGCATTTCACCTACGCAACCGGCGACGTAATAACAGTATTTATCCAGGTCGGCGAGCGTGGCCAAGCCGTCATGCAGGTTGGTTGCCTGAAACACCGGCATGCCTTCGGCCATGGTTTCCACGCAGCTTGCCAGTGCCTCAACTTGTTCGGAATCAAATTTATGCGTGATTTCTATGACACGTGGTAATACATGGATTAAGGTGTGCTCAGCCGGTATGGTTTGCTTTGACAGCAAGGGTGCGAGTTCAACGGCAAAAGGTTCAGAATTTTGTCCAGTTTTGACGACCTGGATAAATTCCGAACAAAAATATTTTTTTTGCTCGGGCGATAGAGACACTTCATCCTCTATGGTGTCGACGATGCGGCAGAGCAAATAAGCGTTGGCAACTGCGCCGAACAGCGTTGCCGGCAGCTGCGGAATAGTGAGCGCAAATGTTCTGGAGACGCCTTCAAGCAGGATGGCCTGAAAATCATCATCGGATAATTGGCTCAGTGATTTTGGGTTGTCCAGTGATATTTGAGTTCCGTTCATGATATTGCAGGTGTAGACCCGTGGGTTTATTAAAAATTTAGCGGTTGTGGCAATGATAGACTGTTTGTTGGTATTTTGCAAAGCAATGTTGTTTTGTTGATAATATTGCCAATTTTCCTGGCTTTAAAGGTATTTTATAAGAATAAAAACAGAGGTTTAAGAGTGATTTGTTGTGTTTTAGCAAATCTTGTTTTCTGTGCAGGTGCTGCCGGTGTTTTAATTTTATTTGGCGTAAAAACTGGAGTCCTCAGGTAAAAGGTAGTATTCTACTCAACAATATATAAGCGCTTGTATTATATGACTGGCTTGGAAAAGTCCAGGGTGATTGAAGCCGAAAGGCGGAATACAGTTGTGTTTTTGTGAAGCCTATTTGTTTGTTGTTTTATTGCAACGCGCTTATTGTTTCGCATAAACTATGCGTTGTTAGGGTAGTTGCAATGACTGGACTAGCCTTCCTTATTTTGTAATATTTCTTGGAGGATTTGTTTGTGGGTGTGCCTTTACGTCAACAGTTAACTGTAGGCAGTTATCTGATCAAGCAAAAATTGAAAGGGGTCAAACGATATCCTTTGGTGCTCATGCTGGAGCCTTTGTTCCGTTGTAATTTGGCCTGTGCAGGCTGTGGCAAAATTGATTATCCGGACGAGATTCTCGACAAGCGCCTGTCGTTTGAAGAGTGTATGCAGGCCGTCGATGAATGCGGTGCGCCCATGGTGTCAATTCCAGGAGGAGAACCGCTCATACATAAGGAAATGCCGCAAATCGTCGAAGGTCTGATTGCGCGCAAAAAATTCGTTTATCTGTGTACTAACGCACTGCTGTTGAAAAAACGCATTGACGACTATAAACCTTCGCCCTATTTAACTTTTTCGATCCATCTTGATGGTATGCGTGACCGTCATGATGCCTCGGTGTGCCAGGAAGGCGTGTTTGATCGTGCCGTTGAAGCCATCAAGCTGGCATTGGGCAAGGGCTTTCGAGTGACCGTCAATTGCACATTGTTTCAGGGTGAAAACGCTGAAGAAGTGGCGGAATTTTTGGATTACGCCATGGATCTTGGTGTTGAAGGTGTGACTATCGCTCCGGGATTTAGCTATGAGCGCGCTCCGCAGCAGGATGTCTTCATCAAAGGCAAGGATGTGAAGGACTTATTCCGCGGCATTTTCAGAATCGGCAAAAATCGCAAATGGAAATTGAACCATTCGTCGCTGTATCTGGATTTTCTGGCCGGCAATCAGAGTTATGAATGTACCCCGTGGGGCAACCCGACGCGTAACGTCTTTGGCTGGCAAAAACCCTGCTATTTATTGGCAGATGAGGGTAATGCCGCCAGTTTCCAGGAATTACTGGATACCACGCCCTGGGATAAATACGGCAACAGCAATAATCCCAAGTGTGCAAGCTGCATGGCCCATTGCGGATATGAAGCGACAGCTGTAGAAGACATGCTGAAAAATCCGGTCAAGGGTTTGATTACCGCCATCAGAGGCCCAAGAACTGAAGGTGCGATGGTGCCCGAGCCCGCGCTTCAGTACGAAGATGTGCAACCGTTCTCAAGCATTTCAGGGATTCCGATCAGGGTAGAAGCTGGCAAATAAGCTCTGTGACGCAACCCCAATATTTATCAGCCGCAACAGCAATAATTCAGGGTGCTAGGTTAGGGTAACCGTGGCGCCCGCCGAGATGCCAGAGCGGCAGTGGCTTTGAGCGACATTACCGTGCTTATTCCCGCGCGACACGGAGCGAACGTGATTGGGTCAAGAGTAGCGGCGATCGAGCAGCAGGGGCTTGGCTTATAACATCATTGTGCAAGACGATCATTCCGGTGATGGAACTGCCGGCGTTTCCGCCGGTCATACTTGCCGTTTGTTCTGGTAGTGTTATTTGCCTGTATGATCCTCTTGCTGCGGATACTGGAATGACGAGCGTTCAAGATGGGAAGTCCGAGTTTATCAAAGCGATTTGAAGACGCTTTAGTTACTATTGAGGTTTTATAATGGTTTTAAAAAGTTTAAGGATGTTTGCTGTATTTTGGATCGCTGTACTGGGCTCAATGGCCGCTTATGCAGAAGAAGACAGCGCGGCAACGGCAAGGCAGATCGTGGAAAAATTCCAGGCGGAACTGATCGATGTCATGAAGAATGGCAAGCAATTGGGCTATGCCGGCCGATATGATAGACTTAGCGGCCCTGTCGCCAACAGCCACGATCTGAACAAGATTGCGCGTATCGTAGTGGGTAAGGAATGGGAAAAGCTATCCGAAGATCAACAACAAAAACTGGTCGACGTGTTTAGCCGTCTGAGTATCGCATCGTATGCGCATAACTTTAAAGACTACGGCGGTGAAAGCTTTGTATTTGATTCGGAAGAGGAGACTGCCAGGGGAGGTTTTGTTATTCATTCGCGCCTTAAAGTGCCTGATGACAAAGATGTCAAGTTTGATTACATGCTCAAGGAAAAAGGCAAGAGCTGGCGCATCATTAACATAATTGCTAATGGCGTGAGTGATCTGGCCTTGAAAAGGTCGGAATACACGGCCATTTTACAGCGCGAAGGTTTTGATGCGCTGATTACCAAAATTAACGAAAAAATAGATAATTACTCTAAACAATAGGTTTGATGCCAATGAATACACCCAAAGGCAAACGGAGCAGTAAAATTCAGCAAGCGCTCACCCTGATACTTGTCGGTGCAGTTGTTGCCCTCAGCGGGTGTGCCAGCAACACCGTTAAAGAAGAGCAGCAGGCAACACACAAGGATGATCCCTATGAGAACATCAACAGAAAGATATTCACCTTCAATGATCAGGTGGATAACTATGTTGCCGAGCCTGTTTCCAATGCATATAAATTTATAACACCCCAGTTTGTGCAAACCGGCATATTCAATTTTTTCAATAACTTGAAAAATGTTAATGTGGTTATAAATGATGTTTTACAAGCCAAATTCCAGCAAAGTGCGGAGGACGCCGGGCGTTTTGCACTCAATACCACATTGGGGCTGGGAGGTCTGTTTGATATTGCCAAAAATGTGGGTTTTGAACAGAATGACGAAGACTTCGAACAGACCTTGGCCGTTTGGGGTGTACCGCAAGGCTCGTACCTGGTGCTGCCGATACTAGGGCCAATAACAGCGCGCGGAATACCCGGCACGGTGTTTGATACGGCGGCAAACCCAGTGACTTATGTGGGAATGCCAGTGCAGCTGGTGGCCATGCTGAATGCGCGAGCCAGTGCCGAAGGTGCCTTGAAATTCATCGATGAAGCGGCCCTGGATCCTTATGTTTTTACGCGTGAATCTTTTTTGCAGTGGCGTAAGCATTTGGCTACCGACGGCAAAGCAGAAGCGTCTGGGGATTTGTCGGGTATGGAAGATGAATTGTTGCAAGACGAGGGTACAGATTCTGCCGGGGGCGAGGCTGTCCAAGCAGCCAACAAACTGGAGCTCACTGCGGAAAATAATGCCTATGCACAGGTTTCTGATTCTTTTACCAGCACTGCTCAATCCTTCGAGGGAACGGCCAAATCGTTTGAAGAAGCCAGCAGTAAAATCGATCGACTGAAAGCAAGAAAACCAAAAGTAAGAAGATAGGCATTTCTAGCGCTACAGGGATGTAGCGCTAAAAATGTAGTAAAGAATGTACTTGGTATTGCTTGAGTTTTTCCCTGCCCGCCAAAAAGTCCAGTTCAACCACAAAAGCACAGGCCTCAACGGTTGCCCCCAGCATTTCAATCAACTCGCAGCTGGCCTTGGCGGTTCCGCCGGTAGCCAATAAATCATCAATCAACAAAACCCGGTCGTCCGCGGAAAAGGCATCGATATGCGCTTCCAGTGTCGCGGAGCCGTATTCCAGATCATACGATACGCTCTGCACGTCGTAAGGCAGCTTGCCCGGTTTTCTTAAAGGCACAAAGGGAATGCCCAATTCCCACGCCACCAACGAGCCAAAAATAAAGCCACGCGCCTCCATGCCAGCAACTGCGGTGATATTTCTGCCGAGAAACGGATGTAACAGCTGATGCACGGCAAGCCGCAAACAGGCCGGGTCCTTAACCAGCGGCGTAATATCCTTAAAGATGATGCCCGGTTTAGGAAAGTCAGGAATATCACGGATTTTGCTTCTTAATCTATCCATTAGTTTATCTGCATAATGCACGAAGGGCGCGAGGCAAAACTTCGTATTAGTGGTGGTGAATATAGGGATATTGAAAGGGCGCCCCGGCCGCCTTTCTTTTACATTGTTCACAGTTCATTTTTGGTTTTAATGTGGCTGGATCGTTTTTTGAAGGAGGGTCTTTAGCTGCAACGGCTGCGGCTAAAAACCCTCACGGGCTATGCGCAAAAGTCCTCGATGCTCGTGACAATGCCTTGGGTATCCAGTCCGCACAGGGCCAGCAGTTCTTCGCGCGTGCCTTGTTCGACAAAGCGGTCAGGCAGGCCGAGGCTGAGCACCGGCATGAGGATTTTTTGCGTCTGCAGGAAGCCGGTGACGGCACTGCCGGCGCCGCCGGCGAGCACGTTTTCTTCCACGGTCACGAAGATGTCATGGGTTTTCGCCAGCTCCAGCACCAGGCTTTCGTCAATCGGTTTGACAAAACGCATGTTGACCACGGTCGCGCCCAGTTGTTTGCCGGCTGCCAGGGCCGGCGTCACCATGCTGCCGAAGGCCAGAATGGCGATGCGGCTGCCGTGATGACGCACTTCGGCTTTGCCCAGCGGCAGGGTGGTCATGGCTTGCTCGACCGCGATGCCGGGGCCTTTGCCGCGCGGATAGCGCACCGAGGCCGGGCCCTCATGAAGATAACCGGTGGTCAGCATCTGCCGGCATTCATTTTCGTCGGCCGGCGCCATGATCAGCATGTTCGGGATGCAGCGCAGGTAGCTGTAATCAAAACTGCCGGCATGGGTCGGCCCGTCCGGGCCCACCAGGCCGGCCCGGTCCAGGGCAAACAGCACATCCAGATTCTGCAGGGCGACATCATGAATCAGCTGATCATAGGCGCGCTGCAGGAACGTCGAATAAATCGCCACCACGGGTTTGGCGCCCTGGCAGGCTTGCCCTGCGGCCAGGGTCACGGCATGCTGTTCGGCAATGGCGACATCAAAATAACGCTGCGGATAACACTCGGAAAACCGCACCAGCCCGGAACCTTCGCGCATGGCCGGAGTAATGCCGAGCAGGCGCTCGTCCTGGGCGGCCATATCGCACAACCAGTTGCCGAATACCTCGGTATAGGTCGGGTGCGGTGAGGGTGCCGATTTGGGTAAACACTCCTGACTCGGATCAAACGCCGGCACGCCGTGATAGGCAAGCGGGTCTTTTTCGGCCGGGGGATAGCCCTTGCCTTTCTTGGTGACAATATGCAAAAAGCGCGGGCCGCTGATCTGCTTTAAATTCTCCAGCGTCGGCACCAGCATATCTAGATCATGACCGTCGATCGGACCGATATAATTAAAGCCCAGCTCCTCAAACAAGGTGCCCGGAACAATCATGCCCTTCATGTGCTCTTCGGTCTTGCGCGCCAGTTCCCAGACGCTGGGCATGCTGCTCAGCACCTTGCGGCTTTCTTCACGCATCGATGCATACAGCTTGCTGGATAAAATCTTGGTCAGATAATTGTTCAGGGCGCCGACCGGCGGCGAAATCGACATGTCATTATCATTCAGGATCACCAACAGATTGGCATCAATGGCGCCGGCATGGTTCATCGCCTCGAAAGCCATGCCGCCGGTAATGCTGCCATCGCCGATAATCGCCACCATCTGCTTGTGTTCGCCCTTCAGCCCGGAGGCAATCGCCATGCCCAGGGCCGCGCTGATCGAGGTGCTGGAATGGCCGACGCCAAAGGCATCGTATTCACTCTCGGCGCGGCACGGAAAAGCCGACACCCCGCCCCGGGAACGAATGCTGGTCATGCGCTCCTTGCGGCCGGTCAGAATCTTGTGCGGGTAGGCCTGATGACCGACATCCCAGACCAGCTGATCGGAGGGCGTATCAAACACATAATGCAGCGCCACGGTCAGCTCCACCGTGCCCAAGCCGGCGGCAAAGTGGCCGCCGGACAGGCTCACCGTATGCGTTAAATACTCGCGCAGTTCTTTCGCCAGGGGCTTTAACTGATCCCTGGAGAGTTTGCGCACATCGGCAGGCGTGTGGATGGTATTTAAAATTGGGTAATTACCTGAGTTGGTCATGTATGAATCGGTTCCTTTGGTCGTCACTCTCTAAGCAGGCGCATGATTATGCAGATTAATATCTGAGCAATCAAGTTGGTAATTAGTGATCCCGTTGAATAATATAAAGTGACAGGTCGCGCAAAAGATCAGCCTCTTGACCAAAAATGCTCAGATTGTCCAGGGCTTGCTCGTGCAATTGCTGGGCTTTTTGTTTGGCTCCGGCCATGCCTAACAATGCCGGGTAAGTCGGCTTGTCGTTATCCTTGTCTTTGCCTTGCGTTTTACCCAGCGTGGCGGTGTCGCTTTCTTCATCGAGAATGTCGTCCTTAACTTGGAATGACAGGCCGATACATTTGGCATAGTGGTCCAGTTTGGTTGCTGCAAGCGGATCAATATCGGCTTTGGCCAATGTCGCCATGTTGACGCTGGCGCGGATCAAGGCACCGGTTTTATGGATATGCATGTTTTCGAGTTCAGGCAGGGTCAATTTGGTGCCGACCGATTCCAGATCGATAGCCTGGCCGCCAACCATGCCTTGGGAGCCGCTGGCTCGAGCTAAAGTCGTGATCATTTTCAGGCGGCCTTCGGTGGTCACTGCAATGCTAGGATCATGCGCCAGAATTTCAAAAGCCAAGGCTTGTAAGGCATCGCCGGTTAAAATGGCGGTGGCTTCATCAAAAGCGATATGACAGGTTGCTTTGCCGCGGCGCAAATCATCATCATCCATGGCCGGAAGATCGTCGTGGATTAACGAATACACATGAATAAATTCAACGGCGCAGGCAGGACCGTCCAGGACTTCGGGGTTAATACCCAAGGTTTTTCCGGTACAATAAGTCAGCATCGGACGCATGCGTTTGCCGCCATCCAGCACTGTGTAGCGCATGGCTTGGTGCAGTTTTTTCGGCAGGATGTTGTCACTGGGAAGGCGTGCTTCCAGAGCTCTTTCTACACGGTTTTGGCAAAAACTAAGATATTCTTTTAACGCATTACTCATCGGTAAAGGGCTCCAGGGTTTGAGTGCCGTTTTTTTCGATCAGAATCTGAACTTTCTGTTCAGCCTCCTGCAAGGCTTTTTGACAGGTGCGGGTAAGAATAACGCCGCGTTCAAAAGACTTTAATGATTCTTCCAGCGAAATATCGCCTTGTTCCAATTGGGTTACTAACGCTTCAAGTTCAGCGAGGGAGTCTTCAAATAAAGTCGAGCTTTTCTTTTTCGGCATATAGATGAAAATATTTTAATGATACGATGTATTTAAAAAACAGAACATTATATATGAAATTGGAATGTGAGTGATTAGGAAGTATGACGAACGAATATAACGCGGCGGCAATAGAAGTTTTAAGTGGTCTTGAGCCGGTCAGAAAACGCCCAGGCATGTACACGGATACCTCCCGGCCCAACCATCTGGTGCAGGAAGTGGTGGATAACAGTGTCGACGAGGCCTTGGCCGGTTATGCGGATTGTATTGATGTCGTCCTGTTTAAAGACGGCAGTGTTCAGGTCAGCGATAACGGCCGCGGCATGCCGGTGGATATTCATCCTGAACAGGGCATCCCTGGCGTTGAAGTGATTTTGACTCAGCTCCACGCGGGCGGAAAATTTTCCAATAAAAACTACCAGTTTTCCGGTGGTTTGCATGGCGTAGGTGTATCAGTGGTGAACGCCTTATCGGCAAAACTGGAAGTGGAAGTTAAAAGAGGCGGCAAGCTTTATCATATGGCCTTTGCCGATGGCGAGAAACAGTCCGAGCTTGCCGAGACCGGCAGCGTGGGCCGCAACAACACCGGCACCACCGTTAAATTTTGGCCGAACGAAAAATATTTTGATTCCAATAAAATATCGGTTTTAAAGCTAAAACAGGTTTTGCGCGCCAAAGCGGTGTTATGCCCGGGCTTAAAAATAACCCTGAAAGTTGAGCAGCCGGAAGAAGACTATGTCTGGTGTTATCAGGATGGTCTTAAGGAATATTTGCTCGACCGCATTGGCGATATTGAATTTTGCCCGGAGCAGCCTTTTATGGGCAATATGGCGGCTAATCATGAAGCCGTAGAATGGGGCATCGTCTGGGCGGTGGAAAATCCGCCGGAAGTGCTGGCTGAAAGCTATGTCAATTTGGTGCCGACCGCCCAGGGCGGCACCCATGTCAATGGTCTGCGCGCCGGATTGACAGAAGCCATGCGCGAGTTTTGCGATTTTAGAAATATTTTGCCGCGTGGCGTTAAAGTGGCGCCGGAAGATGTTTGGGAAAACTGCCATTTTCTACTCTCGGTTAAACTCGAAGATCCGCAGTTTTCAGGGCAAACCAAGGAGCGGCTCAGCTCACGCGAATGCGTGGCGTTTGTTTCGGGCGTCGCCAAGGACAGCTTCAGTCTGTGGCTTAATCAGAACCCGGCTGAGGGCGAGAAAATCGCCGAAATCATTATTTCCAGCGCCCAAAAACGGCTGCGCTCCAATAAAAAAATTATCCGCAAAAAAATTACCACAGGGCCCGCTTTGCCGGGCAAATTAGCCGATTGTTCGGCGCAGGACATCGCGCGCACTGAACTGTTTCTGGTCGAAGGCGATTCGGCCGGCGGTTCCGCCAAGCAGGCGCGCGAACGTGACTTTCAGGCGATCATGCCGTTGCGCGGCAAGATTCTTAACACCTGGGAAGTCGATTCCAGTCAGGTGATGGCCTCTCAGGAAGTCCATGATATTGCCGTTGCGCTGGGAATAGAGCCGGGCTCCAGCGATTTGCAGAACTTGCGCTACGGCAAGGTGTGCATACTGGCCGATGCTGATTCCGACGGCAACCATATCGCCACCTTGATCTGCGCCCTGTTTTACCAGCATTTCAATGCCCTGGTTAGGGCTGGGCATGTGTTTGTCGCCATGCCACCTTTGTACCGAATCGATGTCGGCAAAAAAGTGTTTTATGCCCTGGATGAAGCCGAGCGCCAGGGCGTTGTTGACCGTATCAAAGCCGAAAAGCTCAAGGGCCAAATCAACGTCCAGCGCTTTAAAGGACTGGGAGAAATGAATCCCTCGCAGCTTCGGGAAACCACCATGAATCCCGATACCCGCCGATTGGTTCAGTTGACAGTCGAAGAGCATGACGATACTCGCTTGCAGCTGGATTTGTTGCTGGCCAAAAAACGGTCTCAAGACCGCAAAACCTGGCTGGAAACCAAAGGTAATCTGGCTGATATCAAGTGATTCAGGTTTTGTCATGAAAATTACTCGAGTTGCACTCGCGGTTTTGTTACCGGCTTTACTGTCAGCTTGCGCGCCTGCCATTTACAAACCCGGGCCTTTCGTTACCACGGGTCGAATACTGGATAACCGCTATATCACGCCCGATGGCGCCGAATTGCCGCTCAGACTATGGCTGCCCAAGCAGCATGAAGCCCATGCCGTGCTCATTGCCTTGCATGGCTTTAACGATTACAGCCATTTTTTACAGCAGCCCGGCGACTTTTTCAAAGAGCAGGGCATCGCCTGTTATGCCTATGATCAGCGTGGTTTTGGCGGCAGCCCCAGGCGTGGATTGTGGAGCGGCATCGAGGCGTATGTTCAGGATCTGGAATTGTTTATTCACCTGATTCAGCACAAACATCCGGGGCTTCCGGTTTATGTCTTGGGCGAAAGCATGGGCGGGGCCGTGGTGATTGCGGCCATGCGCGAAACCGTTAAAATCCCGGTGGCCGGAATTATTCTGGTAGCCCCGGCGGTATGGGCGAGGGAAACCATGCCCTGGTATCAAAGAAGCTTGTTATGGGTGCTGTCGCATACGGCGCCCTCGCTGACCTTGACTGGCAAACAGGTAAAAGTAATGCCTTCTGACAATATTGAAATGTTAAAGGCATTGGGAAAAGATCCCCTGGTTATTAAAGCAACGCGAGTTGAAACCATTTACGGTCTGACCAATTTGATGGACAAAGCCTTGCATAACGCAAAATTCCTCGATGCCAACACGCTGATTCTTTATGGTGAGAAAGATGAAATCATCCCCAAACAACCCACGTATCGATTTTTGAAGGATGTTTTGAAAACCCGCCAACAGGAAAAAAAGATCGCCTTATACGAAAACGGTTATCACATGTTGTTGCGGGACCTTCAGGCTCCCGTTTTGTGGAAAGACATAACCGCCTGGATCAAGTCATCATCATCGCCCCTGCCTTCAGGCGCCGATAAACGGGCTGAATCATTGTTGCGATTATAAGCTCACGGCTGGCTTGATTCAGCAAATCAAAGCGCCTAATCATGGCCGCTCTAAGTTTACAGAAGCGAGTATTCGTTCCTCTTCAGTAAATACTGAACTTTGATCATCCGAAAGGATTTCTGTACTCGAAATTCGCTTCTGTAATTCGAATTTTTGAAGTTGAGCATTAAGTATAATAACCAAGTTCTTTACTCTGAATTTAATTAGGACTAAAATAGTCCTAAATAAAGGGGAGCTTATGTTAAGGTTAAGTAAATTGACTGATTATGCAACCGTCATCTTGAGCTATATGGCCAGAGATGAGGCGCATGCGCATGCGGCTATGGAAATAGCAACAGCAACGGGTATTGCCTTGCCAACGGTCAGTAAAATTTTGAAATTACTGGTTAAAGCCAAGGTGCTGATGTCGACTCGCGGCGCAAAGGGCGGCTACGCTCTGGCCACAAAGCCTGAAAAAATTTCGGTTGCAACGGTCATCAGTGCTCTGGAAGGGCCGATAGCGCTGACGGAATGCAGTATTTCCCATCAGGGCTGTGAACAAGCTTCGGGCTGCGATATTCGCGGCAACTGGAGTTTGATTAATCAGACTATTCAAGACGCATTAGAGTCAGTGACTTTGGCAGATATGATTAGACCTGCCGCCATGCCGGAAGAAATTCTGATTCCGGTCGCCAGTTTATATCGATAGGTAAAAAATGCTCCTGCATTTTCTGCAACCATTACATCCTTGTAAGTAAGAGATTTTTTATGTCAGCAAGCGCACACGAAATCGAGAATCTGATCCAGCAGGAATACAAGCAGGGCTTTGTTACTGTGCTGGAAACAGACACGTTTCCACCGGGACTGGATGAAGAGGTTATTCATAAGCTGTCCAAGGTCAAGAATGAACCCGAGTTTATGCTGGAATACCGGCTGAAAGCGTTTCGGCATTGGCAAACCATGAAATCCCCGGAATGGGCGTTCGTCAGGTTTGATCCAATCGACTATCAGGCGATCAGCTACTATTCCGCACCCAAACGCAAGGAAGACGGCCCGAAAAGTCTGGACGAGGTTGATCCGCAGGTGTTGGAAGCCTACAAAAAACTGGGCATTCCGCTGGATGAGCAGGAGCGTTTGGCCGGTGTTGCCGTGGATGCGGTGTTTGACAGTGTATCGGTGGCCACCACGTTTAAAGGCAAACTGAAAGATGCAGGGGTTATTTTTTGCCCGATTTCCGAAGCCTTGCGTGATCATCCCGAGTTGATCAAACAATATCTGGGCTCTGTGGTGCCGCATACGGATAATTTCTTTGCGGCTTTAAATGCCGCCGTCTTTACCGATGGCTCATTTGTGTATATTCCCAAGGGCGTGCGCTGCCCGATGGAGTTGTCCACTTATTTTCGTATCAACGCGGCCAATACCGGACAGTTTGAGCGAACGCTGATTATTGCCGATGAAGGCAGTCATGTTAGCTATTTGGAAGGCTGTACAGCGCCGATGCGAGATGAAAACCAGTTGCATGCGGCGGTGGTTGAGTTAATCGCGCTGAAAGATGCGACCATCAAATACTCCACCGTGCAAAACTGGTATCCGGGCGATAAAGAGGGCAAGGGCGGCATTTACAACTTTGTCACCAAACGCGCCGATTGCCGGGGTGAAAACTCCAAGGTATCGTGGACGCAGGTAGAAACCGGCTCGGCCATTACCTGGAAATATCCCAGCTGCATTCTGACCGGCGACAACTCCATCGGCGAGTTTTATTCGGTAGCGCTGACCAATCATTATCAGCAGGCCGACACCGGCACCAAGATGATCCACATCGGTAAAAATACCCGCAGCACGATTGTCTCCAAAGGAATTTCGGCCGGCAAGGCGCAGAATACCTATCGCGGTTTGGTCAAGGTGTTAAAAAGCGCCGAAAATGCCCGTAACTATACCCAGTGCGATTCTTTGCTGGTCGGCGATAGATGCGGCGCGCATACCTTCCCGTATGTCGAAGTCAAACAGCCATCGGCGCAGGTTGAGCATGAGGCGACCACCTCCAAAATCAGCGAAGATCAATTGTTCTTTTGCCAGCAGCGCGGTCTTTCAGCTGAAGACGCCGTGTCGATGATCGTTAACGGCTTCTGTAAGGAAGTATTTAAAGAGCTGCCGATGGAATTCGCAGTAGAGGCGCAAGCGTTGTTGGGACTTAGTCTGGAAGGTTCGGTGGGCTAAGATTGTTTTCGGAGAGATAAAGTGAAAAATGAATATACAGCGATTGTAAAACAAGACGGTGACTGGTGGCTAGGTTGGATTGAAGAAGTTCCTGGGGTCAATTGCCAAGAAGCCACTCATGATGAATTAATTGAAAGTTTGAAAATTACCTTGCAAGAAGCATTAGCCTTTAATCGTGAAGAAGCGTTATTAAATGCAGGTACTCACTATCAAGAAGAGCTTATTGCGCTGTGAAACGTTCTGAATTAATTAGATATTTGACAGCGCAAGGTTGTGAATTATTACGAGAAGGCGGGCGGCATTCATGGTGGCACAATCAAAAACACAATAAACGCTCAGCAATTCCAAGACATGCCGAAATAAAAGACATTTTGGCGAACAAAATTTGTAAAGATCTGGGTGTAAAGCCCATTAAATAACAATTCAGGTATAAAACAGCATGCTCAGCATAAAAAATCTCCATGTCAGCATCGGTGACAAGCCCATTCTTAAGGGCATTAATCTTGAGATTAAAGCCGGTGAAATTCACGCGATCATGGGGCCGAACGGTTCGGGAAAAAGCACCTTGTCGCATGTGTTGTCAGGCAAGGGCGGTTATACCGTCACGGAAGGTTCGATCACTTATCAGGGTAAGGATTTGACTGAAATGGCACCTGAAATCAGGGCGCGTGAAGGCGTGTTTCTGGCATTTCAATATCCTGTGGAAATTCCCGGCGTCAGCAATATCTATTTATTGAAAGCGGCGCTGAACTCTATACGCAAGCATCATGGGCAATCCGAAGTGGATGCCATGGATTTTTTGACACTGATTAAAAATAAAGTGCGCTTGCTGGAAATGGATGAGAAATTTCTTTACCGTGCGGTGAACGAAGGCTTTTCCGGCGGTGAAAAGAAACGCAATGAAATCCTGCAAATGGCCATCTTGGAACCCAAGCTGTGCATACTGGATGAAACCGATTCCGGCCTGGACATAGACGCGTTAAAAGTGGTTGCCGAAGGCGTCAACTCCTTGCGATCTCCTGAGCGTTCATTTGTCATGGTCACGCATTACCAAAGGCTGCTGGATTACATTAAGCCCGATTTTGTGCATGTGTTGGCGCATGGCCAAATTGTTAAATCCGGCGGCGCCGAGCTGGCATTGGAGCTGGAAGAAAAAGGTTACAGTTGGCTTGAAAACGAACAGGTAGCAGCATAATGGCACACAGCAAGCCGCTATGCGGCTGAATATCAAACTTTGGCGGCGGCATTGCCAGGTCAGCCTTTGCCCTGGTTGCAGGCGTTAAGACAGGACGCCTTGGCGAAATTTTCCGCGCAGGGCTTTCCATCGCCGCGTGAAGAAGAATGGCGCTATACCAATGTATCGGCGATTGAGAAGAAACTGTTTGCTCCTGTGTTGGAGGTCATCGACAACAAGGGCGCGTGCAACACGGGCGCATGCAATGCGCCCCTACAAGCGTATCAATTGCAAGATGCCTGGTCTGTGGTATTGGTGAATGGACATTTTTCAGCAGAGCTTTCGGTGTTAACTGATTTGCCTGAGGCGGTATCCGTAATGAGCATGGCGGATGCTTTGGTAAAACACCCGGACACGCTGGAAAAATATATAAACAGAGCCGTTAATAACGATGAACATGGCTTTATCGCCTTTAATACCGCCTGGTTTACCGATGGCTTGTTTGTGTATGTGCCGGCCGGGCAGGTGTTGGCTAAGCCGATCCAGTTGCTGCATCTGGTTACCGGCACCGATGCCATGGCTACGACCCGTAATCTCATCATTGTCGACGCTTTGGCCGAGGCTCAAGTAATAGAGACATTTATCTCCAGGGATGGTGTGTATGCCGCAGGCCAGCCGGGAGCTGGCGCGGCGAATGCCTATTTAACAGCCGCCGTCACCGAAGTTTTTGTGGGCTCCAGTGCTCATCTAACCCTGTATAAAATACAAAGCGAGTCTGAAAAAGCCTACCATTTTGGCGGTATCTACGTTAAACAGGCACGAAATGCGCGTTTTGCCCATCATAACTTTGCCTTTGGCGGCTTGCTGGCGCGTAGCGATATCCATGCCGATTTGGATCATGCCGCCGAGTGTGACTTGAATGGTCTGTACCTTGGCGTAAAGCGGCAGCATATTGACAACCATACCCGCATTATTCACTTGAAACCACATGGCATCAGCCGCGAACTCTATAAAGGCGTGCTGGACGACAGGGCGCGGGGTGTTTTTCAGGGGCGGGTCATCG
Organism: uncultured Gammaproteobacteria bacterium; assembly: GCA_963696315.1. Classification (GTDB taxonomy): domain Bacteria; phylum Pseudomonadota; class Gammaproteobacteria; order Methylococcales; family Methylomonadaceae; genus CAWKEY01. The sequence goes on along the minus strand of CAVOJU010000028.1, from coordinate 9,126 downwards.
TCGCTAAAGATGCTCAAAAAACCGACTCGCAAATGAATAATCGCAATCTGTTGTTATCGGATGACGCCGAAGCCGACACCAAACCGCAGCTGGAAATTTATGCCGATGACGTCAAGTGCGGACACGGTGTGACGGTGGGGCAGCTGGATGAAAAATCCATTTTTTATCTGCAGTCGCGGTGTGTTGATGAAGAAACCGCGTGCAACATGTTGACGTTTGCCTTTGCCAACGAAATGGTTGATAAGGTCAAGATTAAAGGGCTACACGATATGATTTTGGCACAAGTATTGATGCGTTTTCCGCAGGAAGGCGTTAATAAGGAATGGTTATGACGCAATTTGATGTACAAAAAATACGTCTGGATTTCCCTATTCTTGGCGAGAAAATTCGTGGCAAGGATCTGGTGTACCTGGATAACGCCGCCACTTGCCAGAAGCCGCAAGCCGTTATCGACAGCATTGTGCATTTATACAGCCATGATTATGCCAACGTGCATCGCGGCGTGCATACCTTGAGCGTGCGTTCGACCGATAAGTTCGAAGGCGCGCGAACCAAGGTTAAAGACTTTATCAATGCCGCCAGCGAAAAAGAGATTATTTTTGTCAGGGGCGCCACCGAGGCCATCAATCTGGTCGCTCAGAGCTATGGCAAAGCCAATATTAAAGCCGGCGATGAGATTTTAATTACTGCCATGGAGCATCATTCCAATATCGTGCCCTGGCAAATGCTCTGCCAGCAGACCGGCGCGATCTTGAAAGTGGCACCGATCAATCTGCAGGGCGAATTAATCTATTCCGAGTTTGAAAAACTGCTCGGCGACAAAACCAAACTGGTTTCCGTTGTCCATATGTCCAATGCCTTGGGCACGATTAACCCGGTTGAGCAGATTGTCACCGCGGCGCACGCTAAAAACATTCCGGTGTTGCTGGATGGCGCCCAGGCCATTCCGCACATGACCGTGGATGTGCAGGCTCTGGATTGCGATTTTTATGTCTTTTCAGGCCATAAGCTTTATGGCCCGGCCGGCATAGGCGTTTTATACGGCAAACAGTCTTCACTCGAAGCCATGCCGCCGTACCAGGGCGGCGGCGATATGATCCGCAAGGTCACTTTCGAAGAAACCGAATATAATGTGCTGCCGTACAAGTTTGAAGCGGGCACGCCCAGTATTGCCGATGTCGTCGGTTTGGGCGCCGCTATCGATTATCTGAACGCCATCGGTATGGATAATATTGCCGCGTATGAGGCCGAGCTGCTCGCTTACGCCACCGAGAAAGCCAGGCAAATCAAAGGCCTTCGGATTATCGGAGAAGCGGAACATAAAGGCGCGATTCTGTCTTTTGTACTCGATAAAATACACCCGCATGATATAGGCACCATGCTCGATAGCCTGGGCATTGCAATCAGGGCAGGGCATCATTGCGCCATGCCGGTGATGGATTTTTTTAAAGTGCCTGCAACCGCCAGGGCTTCGTTCGCCGTGTATAACACCAAAGCAGAGATTGATGTTTTAATGAAAGGTATTGAGTCTTTAATAGAGGTATTTGGCGGATGATTTACACGATAAAAGCCTATATACACACCGGCGAAGAATCCGGCTTTATCGCGGAATGTGTTGAATTGCCTGTTGTGACGCAGGGGCAAACTTTGGATGAAGTGGTGCTGAATTTACGCGAAGCAATAAGCCTGCATTTGGATGGCGAAGATTTGGCTGCTTTAGGTTTTGCGCCTAATCCACCGATTGTGGTCAATTACGAAATGGCAGCGGTGTGCCAAAATTAAAGCGCTTAACCGCCAAGCAGGTGTTAGCTATATTGGCGCAATTCGGATTTGTTATTGCTTCCCAGCGAGGCAGCCATATAAAACTAACGCGTATGGTGCAGAACCAAAAACAACTATTAACCATTCCAAATCATGCAGAATTGGACACGGGAACCTGTAAAGCCATAATGCGCCAGGCCAGTCGTTATATCAGTTCGGATGAACTGTATCCCCATTTCTATTCTGAATAAACGCACAGAGAGCAATCATGTTTGATGATTTACGCGACCTCTATCAAGAGGTTATTTTTGACCATAACCGTAACCCGCGTAATTTTCGGGTCATGGAAAATGCAGACAGGCAAGTCGAGGGCTTTAATCCCTTATGCGGCGACCGCCTGACCCTGTTTTTGAAAATGGACGGCGATGTCATTAGCGATGCCAGTTTTCAGGGCTCCGGCTGCGCTATTTCAACAGCTTCCGTTTCCTTGATGACCGAGATTGTTAAAGGCAAAACCGAAGCCGAAGCCGAAGCCTTGTTTAAAAAATTCCATGAAATGACCACCGGCAAGGATGAAAATTTTAATCTTGAAGCCGTTGGCAAACTGGCTGTTCTGGCGGGCGTGCGCGAATATCCGGCGCGCGTTAAGTGTGCCACTTTGGCCTGGCATACGCTGGATGCGGCGCTGAAAAACGAGCAAAAATCGATTTCTACAGAATGATTTTTACCACGAAGGACACGAAGAGCACGAAGTTTTATTTTTAGTAGTGACTTCCTGGTTAATAAGCGATGATCACGAAAAATTTAACGCAACAATACACCGGTGTCGCGCCTGTTCCCTACAGTCTTGCGGCATACACACCATCCCTGGTGATAAAACTAGCCGTGCTTTTCGAAGGGCAGTGTGATTGGCTGCCGTTTCAACAACTTGCAGAAAGACTGCGTGTTCCCTTGTATCAAACGCTTGATGAAATCGGACAGGAAGACTTCTTGTTAACCTGGCGCGAAGGCTGTTTAAAACTGCTCGACCGCCGCGCCTGCTCCCGACAGGCTCGCAGCATACACACCATCCATGGTGACAAGGAATTGCTTAAAAAAGGCGGCTTAACCGTCGATATAGCCCCTCGAAATGGCGAGCAGCGCTCATGGCCAGCGCCCAAAGACGGTGCTTTAGCCCAGGCCCTGGGGCGGAAAACCAGAACCGTGGTCGATGCCACGACGGGCTGGGGACAGGACAGTCTGCATATTTTCCGGATGGGCTTCGTGCTGATTTGTATTGAGCGCTCTCCGGTCATGGCGGAATTATTAACAGACGGCTTTAACCGGTTGGCGCAACAAGACTGGATGCAGCGGCTGCAATTACAGCCGCCGAAGTTGCTGCAGGGCAACGCCATCGATCTGCTGGCGGGCCTGGAATCGCCGCCGGACTGTATTTATCTTGATCCCATGTTCCCGCCCAAACGTAAAAAATCCGCGCTGGCCAAAAAGTCCATGACGGTTTTGCGCGATCTGTTGGGTGACGACCTGGATAAAGAACAGCTATTTGCTGCGGCTTTAAATGCGGCTGGCAAACGCGTGGTCGTCAAAAGCCCCGATTATGCCGAACCCCTGGGCGGCAAGCCCAGTGACAGTTTTCAGGGCAAGTTGCTGCGTTATGATGTTTATTTGAAATAGGGTGAAAGGTTCAAGGTTCAAGGACGAAAGGCGAAAAGTTTAGGGCATGTTTTTTAAACAAGCCCGTCATACTCGCCGGGAAGCGGGTATCCAGTGACATGGATGGCAAGCTTTGAGTCAGTCATAATGACGAACTTAATGTATAACAATATGGGATTTAAAGGTGATAAATGACTGAATGGGTTGATGTTATTGATGCAAACGCTTTGGCGAACGGCGAGAATGTGGTCGTTGATGTCGACGGCACCGATGTGGCCGTGTTTAAAATAGACGGTGATTTTTATGCCATCGAGGATGTGTGCAGCCACGATGGCGCCGAAATAGCCAGCGGCGAACTGGAAGGCGATGAGATTGTCTGTCCTCGTCACGGTGCGCGCTTTTGCGTCAAAACCGGCGCGGTAAAATCCGCTCCCGCTTATGAAGATATCGCCTGTTTTCCTGTGCGTATTGAACAGGGCAAAGTGCAGGTTAGGGATAATCGCTGGGATTAACGGTCATCTTGAGTAGAGGGTGAACGCGGTGGCCTAATGGTTTATAATTGCCCTCCTTTTTAAAGTTTTCATCGGCTGGGGTCACCATGCACACCGGTAACGATTTTTGGTAAAAATATCCCATGCAAGAAATAAATCCGATCAAAAATAAAATAGCCGACCTGAAAAGCCGTGGTAATGCGCTTAGGGGGTATCTTTGACTTCGATACTAAAAGCGAGCGCCTGGTTGAAGTTTTAAGGGAGCTGGAAAGTCCAAAAATCTGGGATAATCCCGAACAGGCCCTGGCCTTGGGCAAGGAACGCGGCCAGCTTGAGACCGTAGTCAACACCATTAATGAGCTGGAACACGGTCTTGCCGATGCTGAAGAGTTGCTGGCCATGGCCGTGGAGGAAGGCGATGAAGAAACCATTGCTACTGTGGTGGACGATTTGGCGCAACTGGAAATCAAGGTTGCCGATCTTGAATTCCGACGCATGTTTTCCGGTGAAATGGATGCCAATAATGCGTTTCTGGATATTCAATCCGGTTCCGGCGGCACCGAAGCCCAGGACTGGGCCTCCATGCTTGAGCGTATGTTCTTGCGTTGGGGCGAGCGCAAGGGCTTTAAAACCGAATTGATTGAAGAATCCGATGGTGATGTGGCCGGCATTAAAAGCGCCACCATTCGCTTTGAAGGCGAATACGCTTTCGGCTGGCTACGCACGGAAACAGGTGTGCATCGTCTGGTCAGAAAATCGCCCTTTGATTCTGGAAACCGCCGTCATACCTCGTTTGCCTCGGTATTCGTTTCACCTGAAATCGATGATGACATCGATATCGATATTAATCCGGCTGATTTGCGCATCGATGTCTATCGCGCCAGCGGCGCCGGCGGCCAGCACGTCAACCGTACCGAATCGGCCGTGCGTATCACCCATAATCCCACCGGCACTGTCGTGCAATGCCAAAGCGACCGTTCGCAGCACAAAAACAAAGACACTGCCATGAAGCAGCTGAAAGCCAAGCTCTATGAGCTGGAAATGCGCAAGCGCAGCGAAACCCAGCAGGCGCTGGAAGACTCCAAGTCGGACATAGGCTGGGGCAGCCAGATCCGGTCTTATGTGCTGGATCAATCGCGCATCAAGGATTTACGTACCGGGGTCGAAACCGGCAACACCCAGGCCGTGCTTGATGGCGATCTGGATCAGTTTATTGAGGCGAGTCTGAAGAGCGGGTTGTAAATAAACTTATAAAACCACCAACGCATAATTATCTAACAATACCAGCTAACTAATGAATCAAAAACGAACTACGAAAATTTAGCTGATATAAGAATTAAGGAGGCCGAGGTTCTACTAACAGCGAATTGTTATCATGGAGCTTACTACTTAGCTTGGCTACGCTCTCGAGTGCATCATTGAAGGCGTGTATTGCTAAGCAAATTAAAGCATTCGATTTTCCAGATAAAAAGCTCACCAATGATAGCTATACACATGACCTTACTAAGCTATTTATTACCGCTGGTTTAAAGCAAGAACTCGCTGAACAAGAAAATACAGAATGAGGACTTTAAGTTAAACTGGGCAGTCGCTAGTAAGTGGTCAGAGGAATCCCGCTATGAAAATGCTATTGGAGAACAAGATGCTCATAACCTTTTCAATGCAATTACCGACAAAAGTTCAGGAATACTGCCATGGCTAAAGAAATATTTATAACTCAATGGTTTTCTGACGAAATGCTCATGGCCGGTGAAACCTCTAATAAAACGACTAGATGAATCTAACGCAAAGGTGGCAGCAGCCTTTTGGATGCTAGAGGACAAGGAAAAAGACTTAGGACACTTACGATAGTTTCACCTCTTGTTGATAGCGAAGGACCTACGAAACTTTTACAAACGAATTAACGATATTAATGAGTCTGCTAAAACTGATGAAAAGGTAGATTTCGTTACATGATATTCGCGTTTCTAATCCTGATAATCGTATAGTTTCAAAGCTATTAAAAATAGCGTCTTAGGAAATGCAATATTAGGAAATAACAGACTCGGTAGAAATGTTATGGGGGGTGTTTATTTTGAAGACATGTACCTTTATCGAACTGGATTGGGAATTACTTTCACAAAAACTCAAATCAGCGAGTTAGCAGAATAAGCTAATAAGTAAACTTGCGTAATTTAGTATATAAATTCTAGCTATCATTTTTAAATTTCATATTTTAACCTCTTTATCGCGTACAAAATGTCAGAAATTGAACACGACGAACAAGAACAGATTAAACAGCGCCGCAGCAAACTGAATGAATTGCGCGAAAACGGCATCGCCTTTCCCACCGATTTCCGCCGCAATGTCGTGGCCGGTGAAGTGCTGGCCGAATATGGCGAAAAATCCAAGGAAGAGCTCGAAGCTGAACCTGTTCGTGTCAAAATTGCGGGCCGCATCATGACGCGTCGCGTGATGGGTAAAGCCAGTTTCTGCCATATCCAGGATATGTCCGGAAAGATACAGCTGTATGTGACCCGTGATGCCTTGCCTGAAAATTTTTATAACGAGCAGTTCAAGAAGTGGGACATCGGCGACATTATCGGCGCGGAGGGTGTATTGTTTATAACCCAGACAGGTGAACTCAGCGTCAAGGTCGATGACATCCGTCTGCTGACCAAAGCCTTGCGGCCCTTGCCGGAGAAATTTCACGGCATCGCCGATCAGGAAATCAAATACCGGCAGCGTTACCTGGATTTGATCATGAGTGAAGCGACACGCAGTACTTTTTTAATGCGTTCCAAAATAGTCGCTTATATTCGCCAGTTTCTGGTGGATCGCCAGTTTCTGGAAGTTGAAACCCCGATGATGCAGGCCATTCCCGGCGGAGCGACCGCGCGCCCGTTTACCACACATCATAATGCCCTGGATATGGGCCTGTATTTGCGCATTGCTCCGGAACTGTATTTGAAACGGCTGGTGGTCGGCGGCTTTGAACGGGTTTTTGAAATCAATCGCAATTTCCGTAATGAAGGCCTGTCAACCCGCCATAATCCGGAATTTACCATGCTGGAGTTTTATCAGGCCTATGCCGAATATCATGACTTAATGGATTTGACCGAAGCCATGTTGCGCGGCTTGGCTGAAGAAGTGGTCGGCCAAACCCTGATCACTTATCAAGGCGAGCACTATGATTTCGGCAAGCCGTTCGACAGAATGACGGTGGTCGAGTCGATTCTGCACTTTAACCCCGATTTATCGCTGGCCGACATCAATAACCGCGAGTCTGCTGCGAAAGTCGCGCAAGGTCTGGGCCTTCCCGTTAAAGACAGCTACGGCCTGGGCAAGATACAGATCGAAATTTTTGAAAAAACCGTCGAGCATCGATTGATGAATCCGACCTTCATTACCGCTTACCCGGTTGAAGTGTCGCCCTTGGCCAGACGCAATGACGATGACCCGCATGTCACCGACCGCTTTGAGTTTTTCGTCGGCGGCCGTGAAATCGCCAACGGTTTTACCGAGTTGAACGACGCCGAAGATCAGGCGGCGCGCTTCCAGAAACAGGTTGAAGAAAAAGAGGCTGGCGACGATGAAGCCATGCATTTTGATGCCGATTACATCGTCGCGCTTGAACATGGCATGCCGCCGACAGCGGGCGAGGGTATCGGTATCGACCGCCTGGTGATGCTGTTTACCGATGCCCCCTCGATTCGTGATGTGTTGTTGTTCCCGCATATGCGCCCTAAAAACTGATGGCGTCATCGGGTCTGTATATCGCGTTTATATTGGCGGCCTTCTTCGCAGCCAATATTCCCTGGCTGAGTGAGCGCTTTCTGTGTGTTGTGGCAATGCACAAAAATGCTTGGCTGCGCTGGTTGGAATGGCTGTTGCTGTATGTGTTGATCGGGCTTTTGTCTGTGGGTTTGGAATACAAGGTGAACGGTGTAAGGCAGTCGCAAGACTGGGAATTTTATGTCGTTACCCTGTCATTATTCATGGTGTTTGCATTACCCGGTTTTATCTACCATTATGATCTGAAAAAGCTGTTGCAACGCGCCAAGCAAGAATAAGCCCGTACCTGACATACTCCGGAGATTGACGTCATGACACAAGCCGCTCACCGCCTTGCTAGCTACGAAGACCTGTTCGATTTGCCCGATAACCTCATTGGCGAGATTATTCATGGACAACTGATAACTCAGCCAAGGCCCGCGCCCAAACATGCCCGTGCAGCATCGGTAATTGGCGGTGATCTTATGTCGCCTTATGATCATGGCCGTGGAGGCCCCGGCGGTTGGTGGATATTTTTTGAACCTGAATTGCATTTAAATCAGCATATTCTGGTGCCTGATCTGGCGGGTTGGCGGCGTGAGCGCTTGCCGGCTTTGCCTGACGCTGCTTATTTCAGTCTCGCTCCCGATTGGGTGTGCGAAATCCTGTCACCGGGTACGGCCCGCATCGATCGAGCGGTAAAGATGCCGATTTACGCCGAACTGGGCATCAACTGGCTGTGGCTGGTTGATCCCGAGTGCAGAACGCTGGAAGTGTATCGCTTGCATGAACAGCATTGGCTGCTTGAACACACCTGGCAACAAGACGACTTAGTGCAAGCGCCGCCGTTCGCAGAAATCACCCTGGCTTTGGCGGATTTATGGGCGACTACGGGCTGATTGGTCGTTCCTGGTCGCCCGTCATCAAAATATATCCTTGCGTTTTCTTACTTCAGTAAAAACCGCTAATGCCGGTTGATCCGGGCAATTCAGCGCGGCCTTGAAGGCGGAGACATCCGCCCGAAAAAACGGATTCGTGGCCTGTTCCTGCGCAATCGTGGAGGGCACGGTCGGCTGGTTTATAGCCCGAAGCTGCTGAACTTCCAGCAAGCGCGCCTGTAGCGCCGAATTATTCGGCTCCAGGGTTAAGGCAAAACGGCCGTTCGTCAGCGTGTATTCATGTGCACAATAAATGAGCGTCTCAGGTGGCAGCGCTCTCAGAGTTTGCAGCGAGTGCCATAGCTGCGCCGCCGATCCCTCAAATAGCCTGCCGCAACCCATCACAAACAAGGTATCGCCGCAGAAAAGCACCTGCTCTTCGGCTGCATAATACACGATATGCCCGCTGGTATGGCCCGGTGTGGCCATGACTGTAAAGCCTACCTGGCCGAGCATAACTGTTTCACCTTCCGACACAGCAACATCAATCCCCGGAATACGGTGCCGGTCGGCCAGCGCTCCGACAATCT
>CAVOJU010000027.1:0-76598 GCA_963696315.1 uncultured Gammaproteobacteria bacterium | reverse complement strand
CTGGGCCTGGTGCTGATCTGGGCGCTCGGATCCTACCGCGTGTACGGCCACCAAATCACCTTCGGCGTGCTGGCCGCCTTCACGCTCTACATTGGCCGGTTCTACACGCGGTTGGAGGCGATGACGCGGATGGTCACCCTCCATCCAGCGGGCCGCCACCAGCACCCAGCGCATGTTTCAGATTCTTGACCGCGTGCCCAGCGTCCGCGAGCCGGCTCAGCCGCCCGTCCCGGCCGAGTGCGCGGGCGGATCGAACTGCGCAATGTCAGCTTCTGGTATGGTAACCGTCGGTCGTCCAGGATCTGAACCTGGTGATCGAACCGGGCGAGATGATCGGCGTGGTCGGGCCGAGCGGCGCGGGAAAGACGACGCTGGTGAACCTCTTGTGCCGCTTCTACGACGTGGCCGACGGGGCGATCTTGGTCGACGGGACCGACATCCGCTCGTTCCCCATCGCCGAGTACCGCCAGAACATCGGCATTGTCCTCCAAGAGCCGTTTCTGTTCTTCGGCACGATCGCCGAGAACATCGCCTACGGCAAGCCGAAGGCCACGCGGCAGGAGATCATCGACGCGGCCCGTGCCGCCCGGGCTCACGAGTTCATCCTGCAACGGCCGTTGTCGTACGATTCGCTCGTCGGCGAACGCGGGCAGCAGCTGTCAGGCGGCGAGCGTCAACGGCTCTCGATCGCCCGGGCGATTCTGATCGATCCGCGGATCCTGATCCTCGACGAGGCGACTTCCTCGGTCGATACCGAGACCGAGCGAGAAATCCAGCATGCCCTGGACAACCTCGTGCAAGGACGCACGACGATCGCCATCGCGCACCGCCTCAGCACTCTCCAACGGGCCAACCGCTTGATCGTGCTGGAACGGGGCCAGATCGTGGAAGTCGGCCAGCATGAGGATCTGTTGCAGCGCGGCGGGGTCTACGCTGCCTGTACCACGCCCAGGGCCAGGAGGCCGGCACGTAGGGCGACCGTCCTACAGGAACCGGTCGAGCACCCGGCGGCTGTGGGCGTCAAGTTGCTTGGGATCCGCGATCAAGTAGCGAATCCCGTGGGAATCCACCAGCGTCACCTGATTCGTGTCGCTCCGGTGGATGTCATTCTCGGTCTCCAACTGGAACACCGTGACGCCCCGATCGGTCTCCACCTTCCACTCCGTGGGTTCGGTGTTGCGCGGATTATTCAGAATGCGGCGAATCATGGGGACGAATTCCCGCTGCGACAACTCCATTTCCAGGGTTTCCCGCAGGCCCGAGGCCAACGCCTCCAGGTCAGGAATGTAGGCGATTTCCCGTCCGTCGCTGTCGCAAATCGAAACCGCGTGTTGCGGATCCGAGATGGGGAAGGCACGAACGGCTTCGACCGCGACGTAGCGATAGCCCGTCTCATCAACGAGCACCAATCGGTCCCAGTTGTCGCGTTCCAGCGAAAAACTGCCTACCTCAGGCCGGTGGTCTTCCATGGCGTGCCGTTCTCCCTGTTTCCGCCCAGATTCAGCCGCGAGAGCCGTCGTCAGGCGGAAAGCGGAAAATTTCCGGAAAAATAGTCTGAATCGTGTCGCAATCGGCAGACGGATGTCAATTCTACCGAAGGAACCTCGGCGCCGGACGCGTAAGGCTGAGTTTCTGGAGTCGCAAGTCTAGCTGGAATCATATCACGCGGCGTAGGAGCATGGCGAGTCCCGACTTGGCCCAGCGGCTCATGCTTCAAGTCCACCGCGGGAAGGTCCGATTCTAGGAGGATTGACGATCGCAAAGGAGTTAGGCAGATGGATGATGCTTGGTGACCTAGGCAGTGTCGACACGGGAGACACGGCGGGATCGGAAAAACGGATGGCGGACTGTTGCATTGGGCATCCCGCAAGGTTAAAAAAGTAGGCTGTAGAAACTACGAGGGCGTGGGAAACCCGCACGCATTGATGACCTGCCTGGACACTCTGTCCATTTTACCTGGAGCCTCCGGCTAACCAACGCGGCGTTCTGCTGCGATTGGCACTTGTGCCTAGCCGATGTGCGAGAGGGGTAGATGGTTGAGTTCTCGACGGTCGTCCGCCACGTAGCTTGCGATGAGTAGCGACCATCGGATGGAGCGACATTGTGGCCCTGGACGGCAAGGTGTGTGCATGCAGCACGAGCTGGCCATGCACCGAGAACGTAGGTTGAACTCGACTGGAATGACCTCTCCCTGAGGATTGCGAAGCGGCGCCAACCACGCGCTTCCGGCGACATCGTCGCAGAGGTGGCTTCCGAGAGTTTGACGGAACCCCGACCAAACCACCGCGCGTACCTGTCTTCGAGAGAACACACACATGGAATTCCGTAAAGTCCTGGCCCTGCGTGGCCCCAACATCTGGGCGAATTCTCCGGTCATCGAGGCGTGGGTCGACCTCGGCGAGTTGAAGGATCGGGCCGTCCAACGAGATCCCCGGCTTCAACGAACGCCTGATGAGTTGGCTGCCGACCATGATCGAACATCGCTGCAGCATCGGCGAACGCGGCGGATTCTTCGAACGGCTGCGGATGGGCACCTACCTGGCGCACATCCTGGAACATGTGACGCTCGGAACTGCAGTCGCTGGCGGGCGTCGAGGTCGGCTATGGCCGGGCCCGCGAAACCTCCGAAGAAGGCGTCTTCAAGGTGGTCTTCAAGTACAAAGAAGAGAATCTGGGCCGGGCCTGCATCACCACGGCCCGCGAGTTGGTCCTGGCGGCCGTGCACGACCAACCGTTCGACGTGCAGGCCGCGGTCAGCCGCTTGCACGAGATGGCGCGAGCGGTACATGCTCGGCCCCAGCACGAACGCGATCGTGCAGGCCGCGCGACGACCGGGGCATTCCCGCACTATCGGCTCAACACGCGACAGCCTGGTGCAGTTCGGCTACGGCTCGAAGCAGCGGCGGATCCAAGCCGCCGAGACCGACCGCAGCAGCGCCATCGCCGAGTCGATCGCGCAGGACAAGGAACTGACGCGCAACCTGTTGCAGACGGTCGGCGTGCCGGTGCCCGACGGCCGTCCCGTCGACAGACGCCGAAGACGCGTGGGCCGCCGCGCGAAGAGATCGGCGGGCCGGTGGTCGTCAAGCCGCAGGACGGCAACCAGGGCCGCGGCGTGGCGACGAACCTGACGACGCGCGAGCAGGTCATGGCCGCCTACGAGGCGGCCCTGCAAGAGAGCAGTTCCATCCTGGTCGAACGGTACGCTCCGGGCCACGACTACCGCCTGCTGGTCGTGGGCGGCAAGGTGGTGGCGGCGTCCCGGCGGGAGCCGGCCCAGGTGGTCGGCGACGGCACGCGCACGATCAGCCAGTTGGTCGACATCGCCAACACCGACCCGCGCCGCGGCGAACACCACGCCAACGTGCTGAGCAAGATCCGGATCGATACGGTCGCCCTGGGCGTGCTGACCGAGCAGGGCTTTACGCCGGACTCGGTCCCGCCGGCCGGGCAAGTCGTCTTCATTCGCCGCAACGCCAATCTGAGCACCGGCGGCACGGCCATCGACGTGACCGAGCGGGTGCATCCGGCCGTCGCGGCCCGGGCCGTGGACGCCGCGCAGGTGATCGGACTGGATATCTGCCGGCATCGACATCGTCGCCCAGGACATCAGCATTCCGCTGGAAGAGCAGGGCGGCGATCGTGGTCGAGGTCAATGCGGCCCCGGGCCTGCGGATGCACTTGGCGCCTTCGGTCGGCGTGCCCCGGCCGGTCGGGCGAAGCCATCATCGACATGATGTTCGAGCCGGGCAACAACGGCCGCATCCCGATCGTCGCGGTGACCGGCGTGAACGGCAAGACCACGGTCACCCGCTTCATCGCCCACCTGCTCAAAGGCACCGGGCGCCGCGTCGGGCATGACCTGCACCGACGGGATCTACCTCGACGACCGCCGCGTCGATCACGACGACTGCGCCGGCCCCAGCAGCGCCCGCCGCGTGCTGATGAACCCGAACATCGACGCGGCCGTGTTTGAAACGGCGCGCGGCGGCATCCTCCGCGCGGGCTTGGGCTTCGACCAGTGCGACGTGGCCGTGGTCACGAACATCGGCGACGGCGATCACCTCGGCCTGCAGCGACATCCACACGCCCGAGGATCTGGCCAAGGTCAAGCGGGCGATCGTCGACGTGGTGGCCCGCGAAACCGGGCACGGCCGTGCTGAACGCCGCCGATCCGCTGGTGGCGGACATGGCCCAGTACTCCCGCGGCCAGGTGCTGTTCTTCGCCATCGACGGCAACCATCCGGTGATCGTCCAACACCGCAGCACGGGCGGCCGGGCGGTGTTCGTCCGCGAGCACACGATCATCCTGGCCGAAGGCGACCAGGAGGAAGCCGCTGGTGACCCTGGATCGGATCCCGCTGACGCATCGACGGCCGCATCGTCGTTCGAAGTCGAGAACACGCTGGCCGCGCTGGGCGCGGCCTGGTCGCTTGGGCATCCCCCGGGAGACGATCCTGGCCCGGCTGGAAAGCTTCGCGGCCGACATGAGCAAGATGCCGGGCCGGTTCAACATCCTGGACATCAAAGGGGCCACGGTGATCATCGACTACGGCCACAACGCCCACGCCTTGCGGGCCATGATCGAAGCCCTCAACACGTTCCCGCACCAGCGCCGCACGGCCGTCTACTCGACCGCCGGCGACCGCCGCGACTGCGACATGCTGCTGATGGGCCAGTTGCTGGGCGACGCCTTCGATCGGGTGATCCTCTACGAAGACCACTACGTGCGCGGCCGGGCCGCGGGCGAGATCATCGAACTGTTCCGCCAGGGCGTGGCCCAAGGCCACGCGCCCGGCACGTCGAGGCGGTTCAAGGGGCGGTCAAGTCCGTGGAGCACGCCTTGAATACGGTCCAGCCCGGCGAACTGCTGCTGATCCAGGCCGACGCCATCGACGAGACCGTCGAGTGCGTGCGGCGTTACGTGAACGCCCTGGCGCCCCGTCCCACGTCGCAGAAGTCGAGGCCATCGCTGCGGCTTTGAAGTCGGCTGCTCGCCGGCACGCCGAGGAGGCGCGCCCCGAAGAAGCAGCCGCACAAGACGCTCGCCACGGCCGAGGTCCGCAACGGCGTGGCGGCGGAAGCCCCGTCGACGCGAAAGGCAACTGAGGACCGCCGAAGAGGCCCGATCGCGCGCGTGTCCAACGGACTTTCATTCCGGCAGCCGGTCAGGCAACCGGCTGCGGCACGAGTTTGTGGCGTTCCCGCACGAAACCACCGTCAATCTCTGGGCGGCGGCAGGCCGGACCCGCATCTGTCGTGCGTCGAATTCAAGCGGCGCGGAGAGGCACGGTCGCATCCGTAGATGGCGACTTTCAGGCGCCTTTCCTTCCATGGCGTGCCCATGGTCGCGCCTATGATCGTGCCGCTGGCCGCTCACCGTTACAATGCCAAGCAGTACGCGCCTCCTTCGACACCTGTCCCCATGATGAAGGAACCCCATTCGCGGCTACTTTCCATGGGCACGCTATGGGACTGCGGCTCTATCGTCTCACGTTGGCGTTGTCGGTCGCCGGCGGCATCGCTGCGAACGAGCTGTCCGCAGCCGAGGGAGCGTCACCGATCGGGGAGCGGCGGTCTCGGTCGAACCTGCTCGCCAACGGGGGATTTGAATTCGCCGGACGGCTGTCGCAGCCGCGGCTGCGACGCGTGCCGAACGAAAGTGTCACGTTCGAGAACGCCGATCCGCTGCTTCCGGTTCGCTGGACGTGGTCTGGCGGCGGGCGGCGGAACTGCGGCTGGTGTCCGAAGCACGCCCCGGCGAGCGCGCGGTGCGTGTCATCGCACCGGCCGGCGCTTGGCTGCAACTGAACATGAGCCTGATCGAGGTCGTGCCCCATGCCACCTACGAATTCGGACTGGGGACGCACGGTTCTGGCAAGGGCGCGATCGCTGTCTACGGTAATGCCTTCGAAGGCCGCAAGAACTAGCCCGCCAGACCTTCACCGGCACGTCCGCGTGGTTGGAGTTGCGCGATCCTCTGACCATTCCCGGACATATTCGCACGATCTCCGTCGAGCTAACCGCGTGGGGTGAGTGCGACCTCACCTGGGACGACGTGTTTTTCTCGGCCGAGCTTACGCAGCCGTTCGATCCCGATGCGGTCCTGCACCGCAAACTGTCCGCGGATGAGCACACGATCACCTTCGTCGATTTCGACCAGCCCGGCTGGTATCGGCTCGAAGGCGGCGAAACTCACCGACGACGGCGAGGACGATTTGGGAAAGGGTTGCAGCTGGATCGCAAGTCCTCGTCATCCGCCACCCTACCGCTGTCGCTCGACCGCATGCCGGACGAAGGCACGCTGGAGTTCTGGTTCGCCCCCGACGAGGTGCCCGAACACATCCATTGCTACTGCGTGCTGTTGGCCGGCGACACGGACGTGCTGAAGCTGCAGGCGGACACCAGCGATGCGCTGCGTCTGTCGTCGCGACACCTCGGCCGGCATCTACGATCCGCAACACAGCCTCTCCTGCGCAGTGGGCCATCGCGGGACTGGTTCCGCCCGGGCCAATGGCAACACGTGGCCGCCAGTGGAACCGGCAAACCGTGCGGTACTACCTGAACGGCCTCCTGGTCGATTACTCCACCGCCCGGCCGCTGCCGTTCTTTCAGACGCCGTCCGCGATCCGGCTGGGCTCGCAGCACTCGGTCTACGATTGGTCCGGCCGGATCGACGAAATACGCCTGTCGCGAGTACCACGCTACGGACCGTTCGTGCCGGTGGGCGCGAAGTGGAGCGAGTTCGTCGTCGCCGCAGCGCCGGAAAAGAAGGCGGCGGTGCCTGCCCGACCTGTGCCACCGCCGAACTTCGCGACAGCGCGGCGAGACTTGATCGGCCGCATTCCGCGCACCCACCAGTCCACCCCGTTCGACGCGACGACCCTGAAACCGTTGCTCCACGAAGATGCCCAGTTCCAGCTCGAACCGAACCAACCTGCGGCCGGAATGACGACGGTGCTGATCGGCAACGAGCGGCGACTGCTGCGGATCCCGACAACGACGGCGGCTACTGGAGGCTCGACGAGATCAAACCCGGCCGCTACTCGTGGGCGTATGGTACGGATCGGGCAAGCCTGGCGCCGAGGCACCGCAGAGCCGCTTCGGCGCCTTGTGTGTCTACCGGAACGGACGCCTGCTGCAACTGGCGACCAACTCCGATCCGGTGCAGGTCGCGCCCGGCGTCTACTTCGCCGAGGCTCAGACGGCGGAAGCCGCCGACTTGCGGCCCGGCGACGAAATCGCTGTTCTGCCCAATCGATTCGCCGGATGCGAGTCGCCGGCTGACGTTGTACCCGCAGGAACCGCTCGCGGCCACGGCTGGATACCGGAGAACTACGGCGCCACGTGGTTCAGCCGCGACACCGCGTTGGGCTTGAACCTGGATGCCAGTTTCGGCGGCGGATGCGCCGATGGATTCCGCCAGGTTGAGGATTGGGAGCTGCCGGCCAATTTGAAGAAGTCGGCAGACGGCCGCGCCCTGGCGACTTGCCGCCTTGCCAATCCGCTGCCGGTGCCGCTGACGATTGAATTCTCGGCCGAGGTGCGCGCGCTATTTCCGCGAACTCGTCGGTGAGGACCGCGCCACCCTGACGATGCCACCGCATGCATGTGTGACGCGCGAGATTCCGTTCACCGTCGTTCCCACGTCGCGGCGGTACACGATCGCCGCCCGCCTCACGCCGTGTCGCCGCCGCAGCTGAATTGGCCCACGGCGGACGCCGTCCGCTTCTTCCCCGGCGTGAAACAACTGCTGCCGTGGCCCGACCCGTTCACGGCGAAGGAGGAACGGTTGGTGGAGTTTTCGGGACCGTTGCCCGGCGAACGCGTTCGGTGCGGGCTGAACGGCCAGTGGCAAGCGGCGGTATCACGACCTCGCTGACTCCACCGGTGCCGCCGCCTGCTGGGTTGGACTGGAAGCCGCGGCAGATTCCGTTCGCGTTGTGGCAGTTCCCGATCGAGAACTTGACTCTCGCCCCCACGGCCTGTATCTCCGCCGCCAGTTCACGCTGCCGGAGAAGGAAGGCCGGCGGACCTATCGCTTGACGATCGGAAGCGTTTTGGATGAAGGAACCGCCTACGTCAACGGCCAGAAAGTTGGCCAGGTGCGCGGCGGCGATACGCCACTGACCTGCGATATCACGGCAGCGGCCCGCGAGGGAAAACGAACTTCTGCTCGTCATCCGCGACGTATTGGCCATCATGGATCAGGATTACGTTAACCCCGCATCGCCGACACCCAGCGTCGCCTTCCTCGATGCGCCCGGCGGCGGCAGTTGGAGTGGGTTCGGCCTTGGCCATCGCCTTGGAGTCGTCGCCAGCCGTGGCCGCGGACGGACTCTTGGCGTTGCCGTCCGTGCGCAAGCGGGAGGTGACGGGCGGTTCGCCGTGACCAATCACGAGGCGCGCCTGTCCAGGTGCGAACGACGGTTCGCGTGGAAGACGCCGGCCAGTCCGTCCTGACCTTGGGCGAGCAGGAGCTGACGCTCGCTCCCGGCCAGACCGCGCCACTCGCCTTCAGCAAGTCGTGGCCAAGTGCGGTGCTGTGGGGACCCGACAACCCGCACTTGTACACGTTGACGGTCGAGACCGTGGACGCTGCGTCGGGCCGGCGTGGATCTGTTGCGTGAGCGGTTTGGTTTCCGCGAATGCTGGGTGGAGGGGGATCGCTTGATCTTCAACGGCCGGCCCGTGCGGCTGAAAGGTTCCACGTGCCAGGGTGGCGGAGGCGTGAACATCGGCGACGTGCAGTGGTCGCGCTGGCACGCCCTATCCCGAGTTCATGGACGAGTTCGGCTACTTGGCGAGTTTTCCGCTGGCCGCGATTTTCAATTCGTCCAGTCGCCACAATGTGGATCGCGATGTGTTCTGGGAGAACTGCCGGACGAACGTGCTCGCCGGTGCAGCCCTGTACGGCAATCACCCCTGCATCATCGCCTGGGATCTTTCGAACGAGTGGTTGTCGTTCCTGGACTATGGCGGCGGCGATCCGCTCAAGGCGGCGCGACGCTTCCAGACCCTGGACCGCGCTTGAAGGAACTCGATCCGTCCGCGCTGGACGTTCTTCAACGGAGACGAGGATCTGCATGGTCTGCACGACACGTTCTCGACGCACTACATGCTCGAATCCACGAACCCGCATCCGATTGCGGGTTTCGGCTTCCGCGGCCACTCCAACTATTTTCCTGATGGCGCGTTTATCGCCCCTTAGACCAGACGCTCGGACCCGGCCAGCCCATCCTGGTCAACACGTACCGCGGCACCACGTGGCGGACCGTGAGAAAGTTCTGATGAACACCGAGAACCTATGGAAGGTCGACAAGTACATGCCGCCGGGCCTGAGCAAGTTCGTGGACGAGGATGATGTGCTGGGGCCGGGGATCGACACCGGCCGCGGCCCGATCGCTTGGATGTGGAAGCAGAATCTGGACGGCCATCGCGACTTGGGCGTCTCGGCGGTCTGCAACTACACGCCGGTCGCGGGTGTGGCGCAGCGGGGCAACGACTGCAGTGCTTCATCATGCCGGACCACACGCATCACGCGTTTGCCGCACGGTTTCGCGCAGCTACTCGTTGCACAACGACTTGTTCCGGCCCAGCGACTTCGTGCTGCAGTGGGCCTGCTCGATGCGGCCGGGCAGCGATAGCGCGCACGGAGCCGAGCGGCGGGCGATGACCAGCGGTGGTCTGGAACGCGGACAGCTGAGCTTCGTCGCGCCGAACCATTCGGCCGCAACCGCACGCGTTTCACGCTACAACTGCAGCTCGCTCAACCCGTTTATCTAGTTGGGATGCCGCGCCACTAAAGCAGAAAAGGGCAAGATGTGGTAAAAAGCCTCCCGAAACACAACTGACGGAATTGCTTATGGCTTATACACACCTCACCCTTGAGGATAGGAACTATATCGAAATGCGACTGCTGCGTATTCTGAATAATTTGAACAGTGATTCTGGTCGAACTTGAACACCTAAAACCTAACGCATCGGTGGAAGTGAATTTTTACTCTAAGTGTTCAACTTGGGTCAAGGAATTCATTTTTTTTCGCATATTTTCTCCTTGTAAATTCATCCGGTGGGCGTTGTGCATCAGCCGATCCAAAATGGCATCGGCTAAGGTATTATCACCAATAACGTCATACCATTGTTCGGTCGGTAGCTGACTGATCATGAGGGTTGCGGACTGTTGATAGCGATCATCCATTATTTCCATCAAGTCATTTCGGGTGGCGGCATTTAAAGGCTCTAAGCCCCAATCATCAATGATCAGCAAATCCAGACTGGCGATGGCTTTTAGCAATTTACTGTAGCTGCCATCCGCCTTGGCCTGTGTTAAGGCGAGGATGAGGCGCGGAAGCCGGTAATAGCGGACGCTGTAACCTTTCATGCAGGCTTGATGACCGAGTGCGCAAGCAACATAGGTTTTGCCGGTGCCGCAGGGGCCGGTCAGCAACAGGTTTTGGGCTTTTTTCAACCAGTCACACATCAGCAGCGACGCCATTTGTGACTGCTGCAAGCCTCTGGCGGGCAGATAATCGATGTCTTTGGCATAGGCCTTTAGTTTGAATTGCGCAGCGCGTGTCAGGCGATCCTGTTTGCGCTGATTGCGTTCCTGGTCTTCGTGATCGACTAATAATTGCAGGCGTTCGGCAAAGGCTAAGCCTTCATAAGTGCCAGGCTGTTCCCGTTGCGTTTGCAGCGCCGAGGCCATGCCGGTTAGTTTCAGTTGGCGTAGTTGGCTGAGGGTAGTTTCAATCATGTTAATGTCCTGTCGTTTAGATTTTTAAAAATGCGTGAGTCAAGCATAAAGTCTTCAGTAAAGCCCTGCTTGCTCAACTGCGTTAGAGGGTTAAGGGTTAGTGGAAGCTCTTTGCGCCACGAATGTTTTCATGGTTCTGAGGCAATAACGAAAGCTGCACCGGCAACGATTCCGGCAGCTTATCCCGGTTGCTTTGCAAAATGGCTTTAACGCTTTTCAATTTGAACAGGGATTCTTTGTTGGCGATCGCACAGGCTTTATTTAAACGCTCGGAGGCATAGCTTCGATTGAGGCTCAATAAGCCCAGACAGACTCGGTACGCTTGCTCAGGATGCTCCTTACGCTGTAACTGCCCCTTCACCCACACCAGCACCTCAGGCCCTATCGATTGCGCCCAGTTCATTAACCGTCCTGGCGTCCATTGCTGATGCTGGGCATGTCTGTTCCGGCATGTGCCCTGGCTCTGTGGTCATGCCTGGATAATACTTTCGGACATGGGTGGCAATGCGTTTGTGGTGAAAATAGACCTCAATCAGCTTGTCACCGGCATGCAGTTCAACCTGCTCGCCCACACAGTGATGCGGTACTGAGTAGAGGTGCTGGTCGTAGATCAGGTGATAATCGATATTGACGCGGGCGGTTTTGATGTCGGTGTACTGGTAAGCGTACTTCGGTAATGGCGACAGCGCCGGTCGATCCAGCGTTTCAAACCACTGCTGACGACTGCCTGGCATTTGCTTGAAGGGTTTTTGATTGAGTTCGATCAATAAGGCGCTGATACAGTGATTCAACTCCGCCAAGGAGAAGAAGGTTTGATGGCGAAGTTTAGCCATAATCCAGCGCTCAACCAGCTAGAACACCGGCCTCGGCCTTGGCTTTATCCTTGGGTTTATAAGGCCTGGCAGGCATCACGGCGACCCCATAATGAGCCGCCAACTGCTGATAACTGGGATTGAGTTCGGGGTCGTAACGGCAGGCTTTAGTCACCCCGCTTTTTAAATTATCCGGGACCAGCATCACGGTCGTGCCGCCAAAAAACTCAAAGGCCCGCACATGACTGCCTAACCAATCCGGCAGGCTCTGGCTCCAGGTCGCTTCGGCAAAGGTGTAATTGGAGGCGCCCAACACCGCCACAAAGATTTGCGCGGTGCGTATTTCACCGGTTGAGGCGCACACCACGGGCATCGTGGGTCCGGCATAATCGATAAACAACTTTTCACCGGCACGATGGTACTTGGCGCATGGAGCGCTTTTGTTTCTTCCGCCAGTCTGCATAACGGGCGCAGAACTGCGAGTAGCTATAGCAACGATTCGGATACTGCTGGGTGTATTCCTCCCAGAGCAATTGTTTGGTCACGCCTTTTTTCTTCAACTCCAGATGGACTTCTGTCCATACCGGCTCCTGGAATTTGGCTGAAGGCTGGGCATCCGAACGGGGATAAAACTTCAGGGCTAAGGTTTGATCATCCCAGTCTTCCGGTAGCGGCCAGGTTATTTTCAGCTGTTCGGCCAGTTTTAAGATGTTTTGGATGCTGCCGACACTGATTTTGGTGCTGGCACTGATTTTCCGGATGCTTAATCCGGCGCTGTAACTGAGTCTGAGTACTTCTCTTAATTTTCGCATTGCTGTTCTCTTCGCTGACATATCTTCTCCACAAAAGGTGGCAAGGATAGTCTGGTTTGATAAACAATGCGTTAGGCGGGATTCTGGCAACTTGAACAGTCATTCTGGCAACTTGAACACCGATTCTGGAAAATCCAGAAAAGTGTTCAGCTTGAAACCAGAATCAGTGTTCAACTTAAATCAGAATAGGTGTTCAGATTGGATCAGAATGGGTGTTCAGGTTGAGCCAGAATATGCACCAGCCGAATAGCGCTGCAACTGCTCGAAAATCCAATCACAAAGCCATCGTAACAAAACCCCCTATCACCCTTCATTCATAGTGAGGCACACAAACCATGAACCAAAACCCCCATCCTGAGCCGCTCAGTCAGGCCGTTAAACAGTTTGTCGAGACCCTGGACATCGACGCCCGCGAATATTTTGAGGAACGCGCCGGTATCGCCGAATTTGAAGCGGGCATGACCAGGGCCGAGGCCGAGCAATTTGCCTTGGAGCTGACCTGCGCTCATTTCAACCTTGCGCCGCTTTGACCATCTTATATGAAATACCCTTCAAGGGTCGCTCCATATGCTCACCCCCTAAGGCATGAATAAGGGCTTTTCTGCTTCTCGATGAAGCGCCTACGCAAAACCTCCAATCCCAAACAAGAGGAATCTTATGTTTGTAGTTACCGCATTTGTTATCTGCCTGCTTTGCCTTGCGTTTAACACCACCAGACTGGTCGGGGTATTTGGTCTGACGCTTCTGGCTTATCTGTTCCCGCTGTTGTTAATCCCGCTTCTCGTTCTGGGCGGTGTCGTCTGGTTTTTCATTCAATACCAATAAGGAGAACTTTCCATGAACTTTCTAAACTTTCTACTCGATGCAACCGACGAGGTGCTGACTTGGGATATTCCCGAGGAAGGACTTGCCGATGCCATCAAAAACCAAGCCTGTCTGATGTCGGGTATCAACCCTGAAGAAATCACCGACTGATTCATCCCCACCACCACTTCGATCCCATCCTTAAAGCTTGACATAACAGCCAGTCGCTTCACTGCGGAGGCTTGCGCTTGTCCGGCGTTCAGGCTTGGGATCGTTATATTAGGAGATCAAATATGACCATTACACGTAAACAAGTACCCAATCACAAACGCATCCAACATACCGCCGCCTTATTCGGGCTGAACTTTCCACTGCACCTTGAGCCGTTCGTGTATGCCATCACGGGCAACATTGCCGAAGAGTACGAAGGCGGCTATTGGGAATTCTACGAACTGAGCAACGGCGGCTTCTACATGTCTCCCCATTCAGATACGCCGTTCCAGGTTAGCTGTGAAAACGGCTTCGAGGGTCGATTGTCGGCGGATGCCCTGGGGATCACCGCTTGCCTGTATGCCTATAGCCATCTGTCGTTCAGCGGCAAGAGCGGGTTCGACGAAACCTGTGCCCGGCAGTATCATTGGTTGAGGGACTATATGTTGGAGCATCCGGAGGTAAAGGCCATCTTGGGGGCCATCGACTGACGGTTCGGGGCGAAAGTCGTTATCCCCCTAAAAATTGCCGCCACGCCGCAACAAATCACCGAAAGCTATGCTGGTCAATGAGTTACGTGTTGCGGATGGTAACTTCTCATTAATTGCGGGTAGCACCTAAGAATTAAGTTAAAATATGTCGCATGGATTCACTTAAGCCACAATTACCCAAAATCAGTAACGAAGAGCGCACACCGCTAGTCGATGGGCTGCTGGAATTGCTTGCGTGGCAGCAAATACAGATAGACAAACTGGAGCAAGAAATACTTAAGCTCAAGGGCGAAACCACTAAACCCAAAATAAAACCCAGCAAAATGGACGGGGACTCGGCCGAAGACGGTGATGAGAACGGCGATGATGGCGACAAGTCTAAAAAGAACAAAGGGCCGAAACGCAGTAAAACCGGGCATCTTAAGATTGATGCCACGTTCGACATCCATCCTGATACTATTCCGGAAGGCTCAACCTTTAAGGGTTATCGGGACGTGGTCATTCAAAATATTAAATTTGAGACCTTCAATACCTGCTATCGCTTAGCCCAATACCAAACAGCAGATGGCAGTTATGTGTCAGGACAGCTACCCGACGGGCTTAACGGCTGCCACTTTGGCAACGATCTGATCAGTTTCATCCTCTATCAATACCATCATCAACATGTCACCCAACCGCTGCTGTTGAAACAATTGCAGGACTTGGGGTTGATATATCCAGCGGCCGGTTAAGTCAGTTTATCACCGATGGCTTGGATGTGTTCCATGATGAAAAAGACCAATTACTACAAGCCGGATTGTCGGTCTCGCAGTATATACATACCGATGACACCGGAGCGCGCCATGATGGCAAAAACGGCTATTGCACACCTATCGGCAATGAGCTGTTTGCCTGGTTTAGTAGCACGGAAAGCAAAAGCCGCATTAACTTCCTCAGCTGTTTAGGCCAAGGCAGCAACCATTTCTATGTGCTGAATGCCGGCGCCTTCGCGTATATGGAACAACAAAAACTGCCGCCTATTCTGTTAGCGCATCTTGAGCTTGAATTTGAGGGTGAAGTGGTGTGTAGCCTACCGCTAGCGGAGCCTGCCGATAAGGTAGTGCGTATCGAAACCGCTCTCGATTGGGAAAAATGGCTGGATCAGCAGGGCATCAAAACCAAGCGGCATCGGCGAATTATCACCGAAGGCGCTTTAATGGGGGGCCTATTAGCTCAAGGCATTCCCGTTACCCTTAGCATTGTCAGCGATGATGCCGGACAGTTTAATGTCTTTGACCATGCGTTGTGTTGGATTCATGCCGAACGCATCATCAATCGTCTCATTCCCTTAAATGCCGAGCATGTTAAAGCCGTTGATAACACACGCGAACAACTCTGGCAGATTTACCGAGATCTGAAAGCCTACAAACTTGAGCCAACGGCAATCCAGGCTGAAGACATCAAATCCCGATTTAAAACGATGTGCGGCGCCAAAACGGCATACGTAACACTGAATCTTGCCCTACAGCGGATGGGCAACAATCAACACGAATTACTTCGGGTTCTCGACAAACCTTATTTACCACTCCACAACAACCTGAGCGAACGCGATATTCGGGATTACGTTAAAAAACGAAAAATAAGCGGTAGCACTCGTAGTGAGGCAGGACGAAGATGTCGCGATACCTTTGCCAGCTTAAAAAAGACATGCCTAAAGCACAAGATTTCGTTTTGGCATTATCTTAAGGATAGGTTGTGTGGCGAAAGCCATATTCCACCGTTATCTGATTTGATTCGGGCTGCGGCTACCTGTGGGTAATGAGAAGTTACCACGAACCCAGGCAAGACTATGATTTCCCATAAATTGATTCTCCGAAGAGTCCTGCATCGGTTGCATTTAGACTGATGGACTCGATTGTCGGCATCTTGCTGGCCGCCGGAGCCAGCCTGCGTTTCGGCGCAGACAAATTGACCCATAGTTTGCCCAATGGCGACTTGGTGGCGGTGCGAGCCTGCCGCAACCTATTGGCTGGCACGGATAGGGTGCTGGCGGTGGTGCGGCCAGGCAGCGCGGAACTGGCCGCTCGATTGCAGGCCGAAGGCGCGGAAGTCCGGGTTTGCGCCGATGCCGAACAAGGCATGGGCGCGAGTCTAGTTTTCGGTATTCGTGCGTGTCCCGATGTCGCCGGCTGGCTGATCGCCTTGGCGGACATGCCGTGGATAAAACCCGCCACTATCCGCAAGGTGGCGGATGCGCTCCGCTCGGGGGCGGCCATCGCGGCTCCCTGTTGGCAAGGCCGACGCGGGCACCCGGTTGGCTTTTCACACATTTTCGGTCCTGAACTAGCCGCGTTGAGCGGCGATGAAGGTGCGAAAAAGGTGATTCAGACGCATCCTGAACAACTTCGACTCATTGATTGCGATGATGCAGGCGTACTTCAGGACATTGACAAGCCGGAAGATTTGAAGCTTTTAAAAAAATTCAGCAAACCAACATGACTCGGGACATTCTCGACCTCCAGTTCGAACTGCGCCAAGCGCGCCGTCCTTATGCTTTTGCCACAGTAGTAGAAATACTGGGTTCATCCTCAGCCAAACCTGCGGCAAAGGCGCTGATCGATCTCTCTGGCAAGGTCGTTGCCGGATGGGTCGGTGGCGGTTGTGCGCAATCCATGGTGTCCAACGCGGCGCTTGAATGTCTTGAAACCGGAGAACCACGTGTGATTGAAATCGACCTGAACGACGAAGTTTTCGGCGCGGGTATGCCGTGTGGCGGCAGTATGCGGGTGTATGTCGAACCGGTCCTGCCAAAACCGCTACTCTGGCTAATGGGCCATGGGCGCATCGTGGAAAGTCTTTGTGAGTTCGCCTGCCGCTTAGGATTCGAGGTGGTTGTCAATGACCCGCAGGCCACGGCGGAGCGCTTTCCCTACGCCCACCGTATCATCAGCGACGATTGCCGTTATCAACAATTGCAGCCACAGCCGGGCGATTTCGTAGTGATCGCCACCCATCACAAGGGCGACTATGACTCCCTCGCTCGTGCACTGCAATCCGAAGCTCTGTATATCGCGCTGGTTTCCAGCCGCAAGCGGGCGAATCTGGTATTGGCGCGATTAGCACAGGAAGGTTTCCACGAATCCAGACTTGCCAAGGTGCGCGCTCCCGCTGGCCTGGATCTGGGTGCAAAGCTGCCGGAAGAAATCGCCTTGTCCATAGCCAGTGAAATGGTACTGGTGAGGCGCGGTGGCCACGGCGAGCCATTGAGTAATAGGCTGTTGGCAACGGAATAATGAAGTGGCCGATTAAAATCCTGTCACGAACCTCGGCTTAGGCGCATTTACTGGCCGATGGATACGGTGTAAGATTTCGTTCAATGCACTTGCGCCCAGTTACATGAGGCGACATAGGCGCCTTGTACTTCCGATAACTGGAGGAGAAATACCCGATGATTACGCTCACTATCAACGGCAAGCCTCGTCAGATCGACTTGCCGGCGGATACTCCCCTGCTTTGGGCCTTGCGCGACCACCTGGGACTTACCGGAACCAAATTTGGCTGTGGTATGGCTTTGTGCGGGGCCTGCACGGTGCATCTCGACGGAGAACCCACTCGCGCTTGTGTGACGCCCATCTCGGCCGCCGTCGGCAAAAAAATCGTGACCATCGAAGCCATCGACCAGGACGCAACAGGGCAAAAGGTACAGGAGGCCTGGTTAACTCTCGGCGTACCGCAGTGCGGTTATTGCCAGTCCGGTCAGATAATGGCTGCCACAGCGCTGCTCAAACAAAAACCCAAACCCACTGATGCCGATATCGACACGGCAATGAGCGGCAATATCTGCCGGTGCGGCACCTATTCCCGTATACGCGCCGCCATCAAGCAGGCCGCCGGGATAATGGAAATCAAACCATGAAAAAGCTACTGGATCGTCCTGAATTGAATGCTGACAGTTGGCACGCAGATGACAGCCTTTGTATCGCGAACATCAGCCGTCGCGCTTTTCTCAAGGATATGGCGCTCACCGGATTGGTACTGGCCGCCGGCTTTCCCTCGCTGACCAGGTCAGACGAAACTGCCGGGCCTTCACAACAGGATAAGTATGGCGCCGATGCCATGCCACATGCTTGGGTAGATAACCCACTGGTATTCGTTGCGATAGCTGCCGATGGCACGGTGACCATCGTATGCCACCGTTCGGAAATGGGGCAAGGCGTACGCACCAGCCTGCCTATGGTGGTGGCCGACGAACTCGAAGCCAACTGGCTGCATGTCCGTGTCGAGCAGGCGCCCGGCGACGAACCGCGTTACGGCAACCAGGATACCGACGGTTCGCGTAGCATGCGTCATTTCTTTATGCCTATGCGCCGAGTCGGCGCGGCCGCCCGATCCATGCTGGAATCGGCGGCGGCAGCGCAATGGCAAGTGCCGGTACAGGAAGTCCGTGCCGAGCAGCATCAAGTCCTCCATACCGTCACCGGCAGAACACTCGGCTACGGTCAGCTGGCC
Source organism: uncultured Gammaproteobacteria bacterium (assembly GCA_963696315.1). Taxonomy (GTDB): domain Bacteria; phylum Pseudomonadota; class Gammaproteobacteria; order Methylococcales; family Methylomonadaceae; genus CAWKEY01. The sequence continues at coordinate 58,225 of CAVOJU010000027.1, read as the reverse complement.
GCAGCCGCGGCAAAACTGCCGGTGCCTGCTCGCGAAAGCTTGCGTCTGAAGAATCCGGCGGACTTTCGTTACATCAGCAAGGGCCAAATCGGGATTTATGACGGGCAGGATATGGTCACGGGCCTGGCACAGTACGGCATCGACATCCGTCTCAAAGACATGCTTTACGCCGTGGTTGCGCGCCCGCCCGTATTCGGCGGCAAGGTCTTGCGTTACGATGCCAAGGATGCCCTCAAGGTGCCGGGTGTGGTTAAGGTGGTCGAACTCCCGAGCAGTCCTCCGCCCGCTGATTTCAACCCGCTCGGGGGTATCGCCGTGATTGCCCGCAATACCTGGGCGGCTATTCAAGGGCGCAAGGCGCTCAAGATCGAATGGGACAAAGGGCCAAATGGCAGCTATGATTCCGTTGCCTACAAGGCCGAGCTCGAAACCGCCGCACGCAAATCGGGAAAAGTGGTTCGTAACGAGGGGGACGTCGATTCTGGGTTAAAAAGCGCAGCCAAACGCGTGGAAGCTGAATATTACCTCCCGCATCTCGCTCAGGCTCCTATGGAACCACCGGCGGCGACAGCGCGCATCGTCAAGGGAAAATGCGAAATCTGGACCTGCACGCAGGCCCCGCAATTGTCTCGCGAACGCGTTGCCAAATGGCTTAAACTGCCGGAGGACAAGGTTACGGTGCATGTCACCTTATTGGGCGGTGGTTTTGGACGCAAATCCAAACCCGACTACGTCATCGAAGCTGCGCTCTTATCGCAGGCGATGAACGGCAAGCCGGTCAAGCTGACCTGGACCCGCGAGGACGACCTGCAACACTCTTATTTTCACACGGTGTCAGTCGAGCGGCTGGAAGCCGGTCTGGATGCCCAGGGTAAACCGGTGGCCTGGCTGCACAGAACGGTAGCGCCGAGCATTTCCTCCACTTTCAGCCCCGGCAGCAAGCACCAAATGCCGGCCGAACTCGGTATGGGCGTCATCAATGTGCCCTTTGCCATTGCCAATCTGCGGATAGAAAATCCTGAGGCAGAGGCGCATACCCGCATTGGCTGGTTTCGTTCGGTATCCAATATTCCCCATGCTTTTGCCATCCAGTCCTTCGTAGCCGAATTGGCTGCTGCTGCAGGACGCGATCCTAAGGATTTTCTGCTTGACCTCATTGGTCCGCCGCGCCGTATTGATCCGCGTACCCTTGGCGATACCTGGAACCAGGGCGAATCGCCCGTGGTGTACCCGGTCGACACAGGACGTTTGCGCCGTGTAATTGAGGTGGTTAGCCGTGAAGCAAACTGGGGACGCACGCTCTCCAAGGGCCAGGGATTAGGTATTGCCGCTCATTATAGCTTCGTCACTTACGTTGCGGTTGTGGTGGAAGTAGCCGTCGGCGAAGACGGCAAATTGAGCATACCCCGCATTGATGTGGCCGTGGATTGTGGTCCGCAAGTCAATCCTGAGCGCATCCGTTCGCAGATCGAGGGCGCCTGTATCATGGGTGTCAGTCTCGCCACCCTCGGCGAAATCAGCTTCAAGGAGGGCGCGGTGATGCAGGATAACTTCCATGCCTACCAGCTTACCCGCATGGATGATGCGCCCCGCGAAATTCGGGTGCATCTGCTGCCCACAACCGGCTTTGATACCCCGCTGGGCGGAGTGGGTGAGCCGGGCGTGCCGCCCATTGCACCGGCATTATGTAACGCGATCTTTGCTGCGACAGGTCAACGCATCCGCCAACTGCCTATTCGGGACCAGTTGCGGAAAGACTGAACACTATTGTGGTTCGCCGATCTCTTCAATTAAAGTGTGAACTCAATGATGTGGTTGCGAAACTCCTCGGCACCTGCTTTCTTCAATGGAAAAGTGAGAAATTAAAATTTTTTTACAAATTTGCGCCGCTTAGCCGAAGACTATTGTTTTGAAGTGCTCAGGCTCAGGCAGCAGATAAATAACAAGCATTATTATCAGAAAACAACGTATTTGAAGGAGGGCTTTTATGTTTCAACTTGCACTAGAATGGATTTACGTCTTGGACCAAGACTTTTCCTACAACATCAAGCAGTACTTGCCGGATGATTTCTCGACTGGATGCGCATTCGAGGATCGAAATGGCAGGCGTTGGCTGGAAATTCATCCAGACGGCACCGCAAAAGTATTCGCCAAATATGCCTGGGATGGCTGCACACCAAAACTTGCCGTTTGGGACATAATGGTTGGCATACCGGATGGCGTCCCCAATCGGATCACACAGAGACCAAAGGCCTATTACGCATCCCTTATGCATGATGTGTTCTACCAGTTTTTGGACAACGAACTTCCAATCTCCCGTAAATCGGCCGATAGAATATTTCTCGAATTGCTTGAGCGAGACGGCTTTGCGCCACGCTTGATTTATTTTTACGCCGTGCGGATATTTGGCGGCATCGCTCACCTTTTCAGTCGCTGGAAGCGGAGTTATCAAGGCAGACAGGTTTTGCTTTAAAGACGGTAATAATATCAACATGCCGGTATGAGGGTGAATGGCAGCGCTATAAAATAGTCTCATTGCTTTCGTGTCTTTAGCGATTGTCCTGGACCAGCTGCGGTTTTTAGGGTTAGCTGCGATCCGCTATCAGTTTAATCAGTGATTCCAGCTCAAACCCCTGCCCCAGTGGCGGTTACCTGGGCTGTGATCATTTCTGGCCGGCCAGAGATATAGGGGATAGGACTGAATATTCCTACTTAAAAGAAAATGTTATATCGAAAATCACTGTTTTAACTTATTATCAGAAAGATTTAGCTGAAAGCAATTCTTTCGGCTTCTTAATCGGTCACTCATTTAACTTTAATAACAAGAGCTTAACGATGAATACATTTCCAATTGATCTTGGCGCTTATCAGCGCATAACTCTGAACACCAGCAATAAAACCCTAACAAACGAGCAGCGTGCCAGCCTCAAGGCTAATATTCAACTATGCCGTGACGCCATCGTCTTTTTTACCGCTACCGGCGCTGCCAGAGGCGTCGGCGGACATACCGGCGGTCCCTACGATACCGTGCCCGAAGTCGTGATTATGGACGCTTTGTTTCGCGGCGATGCCGATCAATACGTGCCGATTTTTTTTGACGAAGCCGGACATCGTGTGGGTACACAATATCTGATGTCTGCCTTGAACGGTGACCTTCCCGCTGAACAGCTGATGCGTTATCGCGAGGCGCATTCGCATCTGCCAGGACATCCGGAACTGGGCTTTACCCCGGGCGTAAAATTCAGCTCGGGACGATTGGGGCACATGTGGCCTTATGTCAATGGCGTGGCCATGGCCAATCCGAGCAAGATTCTGTTCTGTCTGGGCTCGGATGGCTCCCAGCAGGAAGGCAACGATGCCGAAGCGGCACGCCTGGCCGTTGCGCAAAAGCTGAATGTCAAACTGATTATCGATGATAACGATGTCACCATTGCCGGTCACCCTTCGCATTATTTAACGGGATGTACGACCGCTAAAACGCTGGCCGGCCACGGTGTAACAGTTCTGGAGGGCAATGGCGAAGATATTGACGATCTGTATCAGCGCATTTGCACCGCCGTTAATACCGCCGGCCCTGTTGCTGTGATTAACCATCGTCCGATGTGCCCTGGAATTGCGGGCCTGGAAGGCTCCACCCACGGCCATGACGTGATTTCCGTGAAACTGGCTATCGAATATCTAGAATCCCGCGGGCAACAAGCCGCGGCCGATCATCTCAAAGGCATCAAGGCGCCCAAGCACGACTATGTATTTAAGGGATGCAGCGACAAATGGGACGCCAACCGCAACGTTTTCGGCGACGCCGCTGTAGCGATCTTGGGACGCATGAGCGAAGCCGAGCGGGTTGAAAAGGTGCGCGTGATTGACAGCGATCTGGAAGGCTCCTGCGGCCTGAAAAAAATCCACGATGCCTATCCTGAAGTGTTCATCTCTTCCGGCATCATGGAACGCGGCAATTTCTCGGCTGCGGCCGGTTTCGGGATGGAAAAGGGCAAACAGGGCATTTTTGGTACTTTCAGCGCCTTCTTGGAAATGTGTATTTCCGAAATCACTATGGCACGCTTGAATAATTCCAATGTGCTCTGCCACTTTTCCCATTCGGGGATTGATGATATGGCCGACAATACCTGCCATTTCGGTCTGAACAACATGTTCGCCGACAACGGCTTGAGCGACGGTTATGCGACCAACCTTTACTTTCCGGCTGATCCGAACCAGATGAAAGCCTGCATGGAAACCATCTTCTTCAATCCGGGCCTGCGTTTTGTGTTCTCGACTCGCTCCAAGGTCCCAATGATTCTGGATAGCAACGGCGATGAATTCTTTAGCGGCAACTATAAGTTCGTTTCCGGCAAGGATGAAGTGATCCGCGAGGGGACTCAAGGCTATATCGTCAGTTTCGGTGAAGCCTTGTACCGCGCCCTGGATGCGGTAGAGCGTCTGAAGCAGGAAGGCATTGATGTCGGTCTGATCAACAAACCAACCTTGACGTCCATCGATGAAGACATGATGGCAAAACTGGGCGCATCGCCTATGGTGCTGGTGGTGGAATCCTTCAACCGTAAAACCGGTTTGGGCAGCCGTTTTGGCTCCTGGTTACTTGAACGCGGTCATGCGCCCAAATACGCCCATCTGGGCACGCATCAGGAAGGCTGCGGCGGGCTATGGGAACAATTCCCGCATCAAGGCATCGATCCGGTAGGCATCATTGCCAAGGTTAAGGAACTGCTGAAAGCTTGATCCGATTAAGCGTTAAGAAGGGGCGGCTTTTGCCGCCCCTTTTTTTGTTGCTTATAGGCCGGATCGGCATGACCCCGCCCCCATTATATATCTGCCGCAATAGTTTTAGCTGATTTGTAAAACCAGCAGGCGATTGTTGGCGACCATGGCAAAATCAAACACTAATTTAAGGCTGTTGACCCCGATTTCCCAAACGGTGGCCGGCTGATAAAAAATGCTTCTAATCATCTGCAAAATGGGGGCTTTATTATTTTCACAGGCTTGTGAAAAAGCTTTATGAGTCATTGTTATGGATTGATGTAATCTTGTAGTAGTTACTTTACTGTTATAAAAAATGCAAGTAAAACAAATCAATAGCATGACGCAAGCTGGCGGGGCGACCTGGAATCGTCTGACCGGCGTTGCTTACCCCTTTATGCGTCATGAGTTTTTATTGGCGCTGGAGCAAAGCGGTTCGGTCTGCGTGCAAACCGGATGGGTGCCTTCCCATTTACTGGTGCTTGATGATGATCAACTGGTTGCTTTGATGCCGCTGTATCTCAAACAGCATTCCTGGGGAGAATATGTGTTTGATCATCAGTGGGCCCAGGCTTATCAGCAGCAGGGGCTCGATTATTACCCAAAATGGTTGACTGCCATTCCCCTGACACCTTGTCAGGGCGCGCGAATTGTTATTCAAGCCGGTACCGACCCGCTTCAAGTCATGCAGGCATTGCTGGACTTTATCAAACAGCTGGCAGAGCAACGCGGTATTTCTTCATGGCATTGCTTGTTCCCTGTTCAGCAGCAGGCAGAACACTTACGGTCATTGGGCATGAGTATTCGCGAGGGCGTGCAGTTTCACTGGTTTAACCGCGGCTATCAGGATTTCAATGACTATCTGCAAAGCCTGAGCGCAGGCAAGCGCAAAATGTTCAGGCGTGAACGCCGCCGGGTCAGCGAACAGGGCATACGTATGTTGCGTATCGCGGGGCCGGATGTCAGTGACTTGCAATGGCAGGTGTTTTTTCATTTTTACGCGATGACATATTTAAAAAGAGGCTCGCAGCCTTATTTGAATCTGGCGTTTTTTCAGCAAATAGCGGCTACCATGCCCGATCAGCTACTATTGATTCTGGCGTTGAAAGACGATAACTATGTGGGTGCGGCATTGAGTTTTGTCGGCGACGATACCTTGTATGGCCGCTATTGGGGCTGTTATGAAGACTATAATGCCCTGCATTTTGAGGCCTGCTATTACCAGGGACTGGACTATTGCATCGAGCAGGGCTTGAAGCGGTTTGATTCCGGTGCTCAAGGCGAACACAAGATTTCGCGTGGATTTGAGCCAATCACCACTTATTCAGCGCACTGGATTAAAGATGCCCGGTTTGCCAAAGCGATCGAACACTTTATAGCCAGAGAGCAAAAAGCCATGCAGTTTTATAAACAGGATGCGGCCGTTTTTCTGCCGTTTAAACAGCAAAACCAATAATTCAAATAAATCTCCCCGGAGAATAACTGTTAAACGGCGAGCAAATTTGGCTACTCCCTTCTTACCCTAAAATCGTTTAACTTTAGAGCGCCCTATAAAGTCGATTAGCCTGCGCATTTGCCAATCGGTCATAGGCGAACTACGTGCCAGTTGAGTTTGAATGCGCTCAGCCTTTTCGCGCACGGGTAGTGTACAGGGCACATGATATAAACCGTTTCGCCGTACTTCGTGAATCACATACTCAGCCGGATTGAGTTGCGGCGAATAACTGGGTGTGTGCCAAAAGCTCAGGCTAAACTCTGGCAGGACCACTTGCCGGCCGATTTCGGCAAGTAACTCATGAACGCCGGTTTCCATTCGCTTGCCGTGAATTCTGGCGTTATCCAGCAAAAAGGTTAACTGCTTGAAGCCTTTTTGCAGGTACAGCAACACGTTGAGGACGACGATCATGACGGCCTGTTCAGTGGTGCTTTGCTCGCGTTAAAGTCAACACGCGTGGTTCCGCGTTGTACATCAACGGTCAGGAAGCCGTTCAGTTTTTGCCGGTGCCGCTCATCACTCGCTATCTTGGGCTTGGTATTTTTCTCAGCCCAGGCGTAATGTGTGTGAGGCACACTCTGCACCGCAAATTCATCGAGGGCAATCAAGGCAACCTCAGTCACTGAGCTGTGCCGTTTTTTTTAAAGTCGGCAATAAATTCAGCCTGTGCCCGGGCGTTGGCAGGGCCATAGTCGCGGTGCACTTTTTGTAACGACAGGCCCCATTGGGCGAACAATTGATACAGGCGAGCGCGACTTACGGTGACGTGCCATTTTTGCTCAATCACTGCGCGCATGCGGTCTGCCGTCCATTGATAGCTGTCAATACCATAATCAGCCGGGGTTTTATGCAGCAGCATATAGCGCACGATACGTTGGCGCTGTTCAGACAAGCGCTGCTCCCGGTGCACCGGCGCGCGCTCAAGCAATTTTTCAAAGCCGCCGTGTAAATAGCTGTCGAGCCAATACACCAGGGTCTGCCGACGAACTTGGTGTTCGCGACACACTTCGGACAGATTCTGCCCATCCCAAATGGCTTTCAGTGCCAAAAGCCGTCTCCGCTGCCAATGCTTTTGATGGCCGTAATACTGCTTCTGCCAAGCTTCCTGATCGTGAGGCGCCAAGCGCTGAAGGCGTAGTCTGCGAATCATGCCTCCTCCTTAAAGTTGATATTTCAGCAACTTAAAGATACACGTTTTTTGGATCAGTTGGGAGTAGATGTCCAGCTAGTGCCCCATAATTTAGAGCAATAAAACAGGACTTGGTTAAAAATCTACCTGATTATCCATCAAACTCAGCCGAGATACAGCACCATGAGTCACCTATAAAATCAATCGGTTACAAGAACGAGCATGTCTTGCAATTCTTCCAAAGGCAACAAGTCACCCCACTTTGTAAACATTATTATTGCTGTACCCCTTGTTTGTTAGGTCAACAGCCTGCAGTTGGGCTTTGTCATGGCTGAAAATCATGGGTAATCAGGAAAATCTAAGTCCTTGAATTCTATGGTGCCTCGGGCCGGAGTCGAACCGGCACGGTGTTACCACCGAGGGATTTTAAGTCCCTTGCGTCTACCAATTTCGCCACCGAGGCATCGATAACGTTGATAAGGCGGGCATTATATAGCAATAAAAAAAATAAACTAGGTCTATGTTAATATTTTTAACACCGCTAACCTGATAAAAACACAAACATTTGGCAATTGGGACTAGCACTAAGTATCATCCGGGAGCAGCAGAGTAATGTAGTTTTTTATGCTGGCGGCGGTATGTACCTGTTCGCCTTGGTTCACTTGCAGATGCAGGTAACGAATAGAGCCTTCGCGGTCCAGTTCGGCCACCGAAGAGCTGAAACAATTATTTTTAATGCCCAGCTAGTCGGCAAAATAGGTACTCAAAGACATGCTGCGATCTTCATCATAAATGCTGGCGCGGATGCGAAGATAAGGACGATATCACCGGCAGGGATTTCTGCTATCTGAGAGCCTTTAATCTGCATTTGATGGTCACAAAATACCAGCGTGCGATGTAAATCCAACGCATCACCAAAATCCTTGATTTTGTTACCGTTAGCCACCTGCAAGAAATCGCCCAGTCCCTTTAAAACCAAGGCATAAGCCAGCGCCGGAGCTATACGACCGGAACCGATAATGGCAATTTTCATCTCAATCTTCTGAAATTAATCTCCAGAATCGCTCATGAAGCCCCAACAACGCACACACAGGCCGCACTTATCCCGCCTATTTGCTATAAAATACCCAATTTAAGCCAACGCTCAAGCCACTAGCCTAATGAATACTCAAAAAAAACTGCTCAGCTCAGACATACGCTACGAATGCGGCGATAGTACCTATGCGCGTGGCAAAAATTATTATGATAAAGGCCAGGTCGTTAAGCTCAAAATCAGTAATGAAGGCGCTCTTTTTGTACAACTCAATTCTTCCGTTAAAGGCAGTGTTCAAACCCCATACAACCAGAATATTCGCATAAACTGGCGGCCCGACTACAGCGCGGCGGAGATTGAAGGCGACTGCTCCTGTCCCGTCGGCTATAACTGTAAACATGTTGCCGCGGCCTGTCTGCAGTATCAAAGTTCCACTCAGCTTGGCCCCGCCCGTCCCGCGCCCAATCCCAATTGTTTGGATTGGCTGAATAGCCTTGATCAGCCGGTTAAAAGCCGTGATGTTCACCAGGAATTTATCGCCTATATTCTTAAACCCGGCAAGAGTAAAGCCGAATTCACCCTTGAATTCCAGATCACCAAAGAAAAAAAAACCGGAGGCTTGGCCAAAGGCAGAAAAACTACATTAAATAATCTGCGTTACAGCTATTCATACGTTGGCTACCTGCAAACAGAGGACGAGGAAATTGCCAAATTACTCACCGCATTGAGCAACACTTACACTGGAATTCCGCTGCTTGCCGGGTCAACCGGTTTCCTGGCCTTAGTAAAGCTGGCGCAAACCGGCCGGCTGTTTTGGCAGGATTATGAGCAAAACGCGCCCTTGAAAACCGGAGCTAAACGAGATTTAGGTTTAGATTGGCTGCAACAAAGCAACGGTGATTACCAGCTATTGATTGCCACCGAGCCGTCTGCCTTGCTGATCCTAACCGAACCGCCACTGTATCTGGATACAACGGCGGGGGCGATAGGCGAAATTAACCCGCACAATCTCACAACGGATCAAATAAAGAAACTTCTATCAGCTCCGCTTATCCCTGGTGAATATGCCGAAGAATTCAGCCACCGGCTGCTGATTGAGCATCCAAACCTGCCTTTGCCCGCTCCGAAAAAAATTGAATTGACCGAGGCCAAGGATTTAACGCCCATACCCAAATTACTGTTGTTAGGCAAACAGATCAATCCTCAGCAATACATTCACCTTATATCGGTCGCTTTCGCATATGGGGACTGGACATTGCCTGCAGCCCCAACTGAAGAATTTAGCGTGCTCAAAACCGATCACGGTTTTTTGCGCATCAAACGTAATGCAGAAGCTGAACAACAAGCCATCACTCATCTTGGCGAATTGGGCTTCGCCTCTGCACCCTTTGCCAAAACCGGCACTCCGGAGTTGCTACTTTACAGTCCGGCAAAATCTCAACTGGATAGCGCCACGCGCTGGGGGGATTTTCTGCAAAACAGCCTGCCTGAACTGGAACAGGCCGGCTGGATCATTGATATAGATGACAGCTTTTTGCTGAATTTTCAAACCGCCGAAAACTGGGATGCCGAAATCAGCGAAAGCCAGCAGGACTGGTTTGAAATGCGGTTTAATGTCGATATTAACGGCCAGCGCTACCCCTTGCTGCCGCTGATTATGCCGGTGCTGGAACAGTATGATCTGGACAACTTGCCCGAGCTGCTTAACATTCCTGTCGGCGAGCATCAGTACCTGAGCTTGCCATCCGAGAGACTCAGGCCGTTTCTGGCGATTTTACTTGAACTCTTTAACAGCAGCACCCTGGATCAGAATGGCTCGCTTAAGTTATCGCGCTTTAATGCCGCCGCATTGGCTGACATGGAGGATCAGCATTACGGACTGTTCAGCTTAAGAGGTGGCGAGGCCCTGCGCGAACTGGGACAAAAACTAAAAAACTTCACCGGCATTGCCGATGCCGCCCTGCCCCTCAACTTAAAGGCGGAGCTGCGGCATTACCAACAGCAAGGATTAAATTGGCTGCAATTTTTGCGTGAATATCAATTCGCCGGCATTCTCGCCGACGATATGGGCCTGGGCAAAACCATACAGACCCTCGCCCATCTTTTACTCGAAAAAGAAAGCGGCCGCATGTGCGCCCCCTGCCTGATCATCGCCCCCACCAGCCTGATGGGCAACTGGCGCCGGGAAGCGGAACGCTTCACGCCGGATTTGAAACTGCTGACCTTACAGGGTGCCGAACGTAAAGACCATTTCGATAAAATCAGGGATTTTGACCTGATTCTGACCACCTACCCTTTGCTGCCCAGGGATGAGGAAACCCTGCTCGGCCATGACTATTATTACCTGATTCTGGACGAGGCTCAGGTCGTTAAAAATCCTCTCGCCAAAGCCTCCAAAATAGTCCGGCAGATCAAAGCCGCGCATCGGCTTTGTCTGACCGGTACGCCCATGGAAAATCATCTGGGTGAACTGTGGGCGCAATTTGATTTTCTCATGCCGGGTTTTTTAGCCGACAGCGCGACGTTTAAACGACTTTACCGGACGCCGATTGAAGTGCATGGCAATAGCCAGCAGCGTGCCCGGTTATCACGCCGCATTGCGCCTTTCATGCTGCGCCGCACCAAGCAGGAGGTCGCCACCGAATTGCCGGCCAAAACCGAAATCATCCGCTCAGTGCCGCTTTATGAAAAACAGGCCGCCTTGTACGAAAGCATCCGCCTGACCATGGAGAAAAAAGTCCGTGACGCCATTGCCGAAAAAGGCCTGGCCCGCAGCCATATTACCATCCTGGATGCCCTGCTCAAACTGCGCCAGACTTGCTGCGATCCTCGCACCCTGTCACTCAAAGAAGCTCAAAAACTTAAAGAATCAGCCAAGCTCGATCTGCTGATGGACATCCTGCCGGAACAACTTGAAGAAGGCCGGCGCATACTCGTCTTCTCGCAATTCACCCGCATGATTGCGCTCATTGAAGATGAATTGAAGGCATTAAAAATTCCTTACAGCAAACTGACCGGACAAACCAAGCATCGCGAAGCCGCCATTGAGATGTTTAAAAGCGGCGCCGCCAATGTTTTTCTAATCAGCCTAAAGGCCGGCGGAGTCGGTTTAAACCTGACCGAAGCCGATACCGTTATCATCTATGATCCCTGGTGGAATCCGGCCGCGGAAAGCCAGGCCGCCGACCGCGCCCACCGCATCGGCCAGGACAAACCGGTATTCGTCTACAAGCTCGTCACCGAAAACACCGTGGAAGAGAAAATACTGCTCATGCAGGAAAAAAAGCGCGCATTGGCCGAAGGCATTTATAAAGGCGGCGCCAAGGAAGAATCGTTCAAACTAAGCGCGGATGACCTGACTGCATTATTCGAGCCTCTAGCATGAAATTTTCTATCATTATCCCGGCACTGAATGAAGAAAAAACCATTCAAAGCTGCTTGATACCGTTACAGGCTTTGCGCAGCAAGGCTGAAATTATCATAGTTGATGGCGGCAGCACCGATAACACAATGCATTTCACCGTTGGTTTTGCCGACCTAGTGCTCAGCTCAGAACAAGGCCGCGCCCGGCAAATGAACACCGGCGCCCAGCAGGCCAGCGGGGATGTATTGATGTTTTTACATGCCGATACCTTGTTACCGGACCATGCCTTGGCGCTGATTGCGCAGCATATTAACAGCAACCAGGTCTGGGGGCGTTTTGATATTCGCTTGCACGGCCGTCATTATCTGCTCAAGATTATTGCCAGCATGATGAACTGGCGCTCGCGGCTCACCGGCATTGCCACCGGCGATCAGGTGATTTTTGTAACCCGACAGGCGTTTGCTAAAGTTGGCCAATACCCTGAAATCGCCTTGATGGAAGACATCGCGCTGTGCAAGGCACTCAAGAAAATCAGCCCGCCTATCTGTCTCCGAGCCAAGGTTACCAGCTCCGGGCGCCGGTGGGAGCACAACGGTATAATCAAGACAATATTGCTGATGTGGAGTTTGCGTTTGGGTTACTTCCTGGGCACAGACCCGAAAACATTGGCTAGGCTTTATACGCAAGGCTGATTGCTGGAAAGCATTGATCCGTGCATGAGGAGCGACCAATGCTGCCCCACCACTAAATCTAAGCAACTAATAACAGAGCATCATGGAAAACCTAATCCGCATAACAGCATCAATCAGTATCTTCTGCATTATGATTGCCTGGGAATATGCAAGCCCGCGAAGACAGCAGAACATTAATCGTAAACAACGCTGGCCGGTTAACCTGGGGCTGGCCGCACTGAATATGCTAATCATGCGGTTCAGCATCGGCAGTATGGCTTATTTCAGCGCCGCTGCCGCAGCAGATCAGCGTTATGGCCTGTTAAACTGGCTAAACGCACCGGCTTGGCTGTCGATCCTGGCTACTTTGCTGTTTCTGGATTTTGCCATTTACTGTCAACACATTGCTTCACACAAATGGCCGCTGCTTTGGCGTTTACATCAGGTTCATCACACCGATATTGAATTTGATGCCACCACGGCGGTGCGTTTTCATCCTCTGGAAATTCTCATTTCCATGCTTTACAAGGTCGTGTGCATTGTTCTGATCGGCGCCGATCCCCTGGCTGTCATTGTTTTTGAGATTATCCTGAATGGCGCCGCGACATTTAATCACAGCAATATCAACATTCCAGCTGCAATCGACAAAAAATTGCGCTGGCTGATTATCACGCCGGACATGCATCGCATCCATCATTCAACGATTCCTGCTGAAACCGACAGTAACTATGGCTTTTCCATTTCCTGTTGGGACCGGCTTTGTAATACCTACGTAGACCAGCCCCAGCAGCCACAAACAACCATGCCTATCGGTTTAAAACCGTTTCGCCAGCAATCTGAACTGGGGCTTATGCGCGTCCTATTGCTGCCTTTCAAGTCGCTACGTGTCCGCTAAAAATAGATGCTTGGAGCCCTGCCCTTGGGACATCAATGTTGACTTACCAGTACCCTGATGCGGTATTGATGATTTTCTGCAAAGCCCCAGTTGCCGGCCAGGTAAAAACCCGACTGACCCCGGCTCTTAGCTCACAGCAGGCCGTCGACGTACATATTGAACTCAGCATAAGAACCCTGCGCCTGGCGACAGACAGCCAGTTATGTCCTGTAGAACTTTGGTGCTCGCCCTCAACGCAGCATGCTTTTTTTACGGCTGCGTCAGCCAGCTACCCTTTAGTGCTGCGACAGCAACAGGGCGCCGATTTGGGTGAGCGTATGCTCGGGGCGTTTTGCGCTGCGTTTGAACTTTATGGTCATGCGCTATTAATGGGCTGCGACTGCCCATCGCTAAGCCAGGGCGATCTTGAAGGCGCGCTGAAAGCGCTCAGCCAAAACAGCGACAGCGTGCTGGCACCGGCCGAAGACGGCGGCTATGTCATGATTGGACTTAACCAGGCGCAGCCCGAACTGTTTGTTGATATGCCGTGGGGCACGCCGCAAGTCTTGGCACAAACCCGCGCGCGCATCAAAAAGCTTAATCTTCGCCATCATGAACTCAGGCAACAGTGGGATGTTGATACCCCGGAAGATCTGGCAAGATATTGCAGTTTGAAACACGCTTCCGATATCTAAACAGGAGCCAGTCCCCAGCTCGGGAAGCAGCGGAATCATCTCCATGATTCATGTCTCATGAACTATAAATTTGATCAACCAGATTTTTAAACCAGGGCGGCCGTTTAATCATAACGAACAATATCAGCACTTCCAATATGGGAAGAGGTATTACGTGCAAAATTATCAAGGCTAGCAAAACTACAATACAGATAATTAGTCTTGGAAAAGAGGTTTTGTTCATCACAAGATACCAGTTTGGTTTAGTTTGTTTCGCAACTAACGTTAAGGAAACAAGCGTAAGATTTTTAAGTGTGGATGACATTCAAGCAACAAGGCCGATAGATACCAGTCAAAGGCATTGCTGTTTGAAGCATGGCTGAATTCCAGGCTAGTGGAGAAGAACGGAAACTTGAGCCTGCTTGGGCTGAATCCCTAGCTGAAGTTTGGGATCCAGCCGAATTTTCTGCATTGCCTGCCTTATCGTACGGCGATGCCTTCACGATTCAGGCCTAGTGTGGCCCGACAAACTCTATCGGTTTTGCGCCGCTAAGATGCTCCGGGGTAATGATATAAGTACCTTTCTGGCTGGCATCCCATACTTTTTTAGCCGCATAGTAATCGCCGCCGGTAAATACCCAGGTTAAGCCGCCGATTACGCTGCCAACTCCGGCAAAAGCCAGTTTAAAGGCGCCATAAACCGGTGTTGCAATAAAGCAGGCAGCACCGGTCACCAATTGGGAAGTGCCCGATTGAGCCTGCGCGGCATGAGCGTTTGGCGTCAGGAATAAACTCCAAAGCATCAGCGCGGTCACTAAAGCCGCCGAAAAACCCTTGCCAGGCACGGCTGGTTTGAATAAATTCATCATATCCATCTCCTTTGTGTTCTTTTAAAAAAGCCAATCTTATCTGTCTTTGCCGGTTTATCAAAAATTGATCTTGTCTTGCTGGATGTTTTACAGCCCATGACTGTGCGGGCAGAACAGAACATGAAGCTATTGAAAGCGTTTGATTCCTCGATTTTAGCCCTCTTGTCTTTCCCGAATGCAGCGTTTCAGATTTTCTCGATAAACGCCGAATTACGCGCTTGTGATCAATGCAGCTATTGCATGAGGTCATAAATAGCCTTGAACCCCAAAAGGAACTGTAGCCAGGGCTCACCATTTGTGGCCATGCGAGTCACTCGTGCCCGTGGTAAAAATGCCTTAATTTGCGTAACATCACGCTTCAGGATATTTTCACCACAGCAGACAAGCTGGTGCGTACACAGGAATTACAATCACCATGTTAGCCGCTCTTGTTCGTTTCTCCATCCGTTATTACGGCATTGTCATTGCACTTGCGGTATTGATTCTGCTCTATGGCGTTTATCGTTTTGCCACGGCAGGACTGGATATTTTCCCGGCATTTTCCCCCAAACAGGTGATCATTCAAACCGAAGCGCAGGGGTATTCCTCGGAGCAGGTCGAAGTCCTGGTAACGCAGCAGATTGAAATGGCCATCAGCGGTTTGGTAGGCATGGAATCGGTACGTTCCGAATCGATTCAGGGCTTGTCCATTATTACCGCAATCTTTAACGACAGCAGCGATATTTATCGGAACCGGCAACTGATCAGCGAGCGCCTGGCCGGTATGCCGGCAAAACTCCCGCAAGGCATTTCACCCGTGGTAATACCGCTTTCGTCGTCCTCGGCGACGGTGTTAACCCTGGGCATAAGCGCTGACAGCAAAGATTTGATGACCCTGCGCAGTCTGGTTGACTGGACCATCGTGCCGCGTTTGCTGGCTGTGCCGGGCGTCGCGGATGTGAATGTGTTCGGCGGCGAAGTCCAACAGTTGCAGATTCAGGTTGATCCGGTTCAGCTGCAACGCTTTAATCTGGGCTTTGATGACATTATCAAGGCCGCCTCGCAAGCCGGCGCTATTCAGGGCGGCGGTTTTATCGAGAACAGCAATCAGCGCTTCACCTTGCAGGTCAGCGGCCAGCCGGCTACGCCCGAACAATTTGCCAAAGTCATTGTTAAACGCGATCAAGGCCATAACATTAGCCTGGGCGAAGTGACCACGATTGCTTATGCCCCCGAGCCACCGGTCGGCGCGGCACAAATCATGGGCAAACCCGGCATTGTGATGATGGTGATCGGGCAATACGGTGCCAATACCTTGTCGGTGTCGAGAGAAGTAGAACAGGCGCTGAAACAACTTGAACCCATTTTCAGCAACCAGGCGATTCATTTTTATTCCCGCCTGTTCCGCCCTGCCGATTATATCGAACGCTCGCTGACCAATTTGTCGGGACATTTGCTGATCGGCGGCCTGTTCGTATTGCTTATCCTGTATCTGTTTCTGTTTAATTTTCGCACCGCGTTCATTTCTGCGTTGGCCATTCCCTTGTCATTAATCAGCGCCATCATCGTTTTGCTGGCGACCGGGGTTAACCTTAATATCATGGTACTCGGAGGGCTTGCTATCGCGCTGGGGGAAGTGGTTGATGATGCCATTATCGATACCGAAAACATTTTCCGGCGCCTGCGTGAAAACCGTTTATCAGCCCAGCCGCTGCCTGTTGCCGAGGTGGTGTACAGTGCCTCGCTGGAGGTACGCAGTTCCGTGGTTTACGCCAGTTTTATCGTTGCGCTGGTGTTTGTGCCCTTGCTGACCTTACACGGCGTGGCCGGACGCTTATTCGCGCCTTTGGGCTATTCCTATATTCTGGCCATTTTGATGTCGTTGCTGGTTGCGCTGACCCTCACGCCTGCGCTGTGCTATGTTTTGCTCGGCACACAACTCGACAAGACCACTGAGCCGCCGCTGATCAGACGTCTCAAGCCGCTGTATCAGCATTTGCTAGGCCGGGTATTCAGGCACTTTAAACCGGTGTTCAGCACCAGCTTAATCATTTGCCTGTCAGGTTTGTTGGTCTTTTTCAGTCTCGACAGCAAATTTCTGCCCGAATTGCGCGAAGGCCATTATATTGTCCATACCATCAGTATTCCCGGCACGTCTTTGCAGGAATCGCTCAGAATCGGCAGCAAGCTGACCGAACAATTTATGGCTATTCCAGGCGTTGAATCGGTATCGCAATGGGCAGGACGAGCGGAACGCGGGGCCGATACTTACGGCAGTCATTACAGTGAGTATGAAGTCCGCCTTAAGCCAATGCCGGGAGCGCAGCAACAGCAGATCATGGATAAACTCAGGGCGATTTTGGGCACCTTCCCCGGCATTTTGTTTGAGGCCAATACCTTTTTGACTGAACGCGTGGATGAAACAATCTCCGGCTACACCTCGCCGGTGGTCGTCAATATTTATGGTAATGATCTGAATAGCCTGGATACCAAGGCACAGGCGATTGCCCGGATGATGCGCGACATTCCTGGCGCCGCCGATGTACAGTTGCGCTCTCCGCCCGGCACGCCGTTGCTGCAAATCGATTTGAATCTCGACCAGCTTAATTTCTGGGGCGTATTGCCGGCACAGGTGCTTGATACCCTGCAAGCCGCTTATGAAACCCGAGTCGTCGGCAAACACATTCAGGGTAATAAAATTTCTAACATCGCCGTCACCCTGGCACCCGGTTTAAGAGCGCAAATCGAAGCCATTGCCCAGTTGCCCATTAGAACGCAGGATGGCACTTTAATTAAATTGCAACAGGTCGCCGAAATCAGGCACTCAGCGAGCCGCTATAACATTCTGCATCAGGGCGCACAAAGGCGGCAAACCGTCACCTGTAATGTCATCGACAGGGACCTGGATGGCTTCATGCAGGAACTCAAAGCGCGCGTGTTAAAAGAAATTCCTTTTTCTGAGCAGTCCTATCCTGAATTCACCGGCGCAGCGATTGAACAGGCGCAGGCCCGGCAGGATTTAATCCTGCATTCATTACTGGCCGGCGCCGGCGTGCTGATTTTTATTTATATCGCCATAGGCAACATGCGTCACGTCTGGCTGACGCTGGCCAACCTGCCCTTTGCACTTATCGGCGGGGTTGTTGCGGTTGTAATAACCGGCGGCACCTTATCGGTAGGTTCGATCGTCGGATTTATCACTTTATTCGGGATTACCGTGCGCAATTGCATCATGCTGCTGTCACACTATCAGTATCTGGTCGAAATTGAGGGAAAAAGCTGGAATCTGGAAACAGCCATACAGGGCGCTCAGGAAAGATTGCCGTCCATTTTAATGACGGCGCTGGTCACCGCCTTGGCCATGCTTCCTATCGCCTACAACAGCGATAATCCGGGGCGGGAAATCATGGGGCCTATGGCGGCGATTATTATCGGCGGCCTGGCATCTTCCACGCTGTTGAATTTATTATTGATGCCCGGGATGTTGCTGCGTTATGGAAAATTTAATTCTTAATTGAAATTACACACTTTCCACGAAAGTGTGAAAGACACAAAATTTCACATTTTCATATTTTTTGTGTCTTGCGTGGGCGCATCTTATAGTCCGGCGTTATGTTGTTGTTTTTGCATCAAACGCTAAAACTCTCACCACAGCCGCAAGTGCCTTTGACATTCGGATTATTGAATTGAAAAGCCTCGTTGATGCCTTCTCGGCGATAATCCAGCTCGATCCCGTCCACAAACGGCAGGTCACACTCCTGAACAATCACCTTTACCCCATACTTTTCAAACACGGCATCACCTTCTTTTAATTCATCAGCATAATCCAGCGCATAGGCATAACCCGAGCAACCGGATTTTCTGACGCCCAGTTTTAAACCGACGCCATTACCGCGCTTTTCCAGCTGTTTTTTAATCTGCCGCGCGGCACTTTCAGTTAATGACACAGACATAATCACCTCTATTTAGCTTGTCCCTCTATATCAGGGCTTTCAATTGTTTAATAAATTCAAAAATATCCGCTTCAGTATTGGTAACCCCCAAACTGATGCGGATTGCGCTTTTGGCAAGATCCGGCGCTACCCCCATAGCCGTCAGCACGGGGCTGGGCTGGGCGCCACCACTGGCGCAGGCAGAACCGCTGGAAACGGCAATGCCTTTTTGATCCAGCCTCATCAATAACATTTCGCCATCGCTGCCAGAACTGCCGATCTGAACGGTATTAGGTAGCCGGTCTGCCTGCTGCGCAAAAATAGTCAGCCCAGGAATGCCGGCTAGACCCGCTTCCAATTGCTGCCTTAAGGTCAGCAAATGGGCATTTCTTTGAGCCAGTTCGGCTTTGGCAAGTTCCGCTGCCTTGCCAAAGCCGACGATAGCGGCGACATTTTCAGTGCCGGCTCTAAAGCCTTGTTCCTGTCCACCGCCACGCAATACCGGCTTTACTGCCACACCTTTCTCAAAAACCAGCGCACCGCAACCTTTAGGGCCATAGATTTTATGACTGGACAGCGACATTAAATGAACGCCAAGCTGGCTAAACGCTATCGGAATTTTTCCCAGTGCCTGGACCGCATCGGTATGAACCGTGATTTGGTTTGCCCTAAACTGCCGTGCATACAGCTCAACATCCTGCACCACGCCGGTCTCATTATTGGCAAGCATGATGGAAACCAGAGCGGGCTTTTGCCGGATAATGGAATCAATAGCTTCCGGGTTAAGCTCCCCGTTTGCATTCACATCGATAATGGCCAGCTCGTGACCCTGACTTTTCAAGTGCAGGGCTGGTTCAACAACAGAGGGATGTTCAATGGCCGAAATGGCCAGGCCTGCATGTGGCTCAATGCTTGCCAGCGCCAGATTATTTGCCTCGGTACCGCCGCTGGTAAAAATAACTTGTGAAGCTTGTACGCCCACCAGCGCCGCAACCTGCTCACGCGACGCCTCGATAGCGCTACGAACCACTCTGCCGTGGCGGTATAAACTGGAAGGGTTACCGTAGAAGGTGTTTAAGAAAGGTAACATGGCGGTCAACACCCGATCATCTATCGGGGTTGTCGCATTATGATCAAGATAGATCATTTAACGTTAAGCACTAACTTCCTCGTTATGACGATGAAATTCAATAACGCGCTGAGCTTCCTGAACCTGTCTTCTGGCCACTTCCTGAACCTGATGACGTTCCAGCAGATCACCTAAAGTAATACCCTTCAAATAATCGCGAATTTGCTCGCTTAATCCCATCCACAAGTCATGAGTTAGGCATGACTGATTGTTCTGGCAATTGGCCTCACCGCCGCATTTAGTGGAATCAAGCTGTTCGTCAACAGCGGCAATAATATCCGCAATATTGATGTCGCTGGCCTTCCGGCTCAACTTATAGCCACCACCGGGGCCACGCACGCCTTTAACCATGCCGGCATGACGTAGGCGCGAAAATAATTGCTCCAGATAAGACAGGGAAATCGTTTGACGTGTTGCAATGTCACTTAGGGTAACCGGTCTTTTTTGACTGTGAAAAGCCACATCGAGCATTGCAGTTACAGCATAGCGACCTTTAGTAGTTAAACGCACAAAAGCATCCTTTATTAGATCAAGTAAGTTGTTGTTACTATACTTAACCTACCAAAAGAGTCAACTATTATACTTTAATCATACCGGCTTACAATTTCCATCGACCCGGTATCTAAAGAGTCGCTACGAATGATTTCAAAGAGCCCTCATCATGAATCTACCGATGCCTCTGCTACGAACACTCCTACTCAAGCTCCGCGACAGAAGCATGCCAAAAAAACAATTATTTTTCAATGCATTAATAAATAAAGTCGGTAAGCCAAACACTCACAGCCTGCTCATTTGACATCATTTGGAGTTTTTTTATCTTTTTTAGTTTTGACACGACACATTATCTCATGATAAAAATTACCCCGTCGTTTGGTAGATAATTCGACATTTGCTCACTGTTTTAGTTGGTGGGCAACCTCCCCTTTGAGGAGAGGGGGATAAAAAAATCACTATTACAATAACTATGAGGATTTAAAAATGGCTGAAGCACAAGAAAAAGATAATTTTTGGCTCATTATTGGCGGCATCATTATTGCGACTATCGTTCTGGTTGTCATACTGAAAGGTAGAGAAACCGAACATTTAGAAAGTGGTGCAGTTGCGGAACTCCAAAAAGAAACTTTTTCAAAAATTGAAAAAAGAAAGACCCGGAATGATAGTACTGCTGAACAAATAAGCGGCAAATAAAATACTCCCCCCGTATCTATACGGGGGGTACTTCTTTCCCCTGGTTAGTCCCCATCCAAATTTCTAAATAAACCCTATCTCCGGCTTGATCTGCAATCCTGCCGATCACTCTTTGTCAAGAGCCTGAATCTTCTCTTCCAGAATTTTTACTTTTTTCAGCAGCTCCGGTAATTTGCTGAGGGCTATTTGCTCCTTGTAAGCGGTTTTCTTGTCTTTTGCCGGACTGCCAAACACTTGCTTGCCGGCTTCAATGTCACCTGCTACGCCGGAACGTGCCATGACTACTGCACCACGACCAATGGTCACATGATCAGCAACACCTGAGCTGCCGGCCAGAATGGCATAATCTTCAATATTGCAGGATCCCGAAATCCCGGTTTGTCCACACATGATGACGTTTTTGCCAATTTTATTATTGTGGCCAATCTGCACCAAATTATCTATTTTACTGCCCGATCCAATCGTCGTACTGCCCAGTGCGCCCCTATCAATACAGGTATTGGCGCCAATTTCGACATTATCCCCGATAACCACATTGCCCACCTGCGGGACTTTAACGTGCTCGTGGTTACGGAACTTATAACCGAAACCGTCAGCGCCGATAATGGCACCTGAATGAATAATGACATTATCGCCCACAACCACATCATCGTAGATAACGGCATAGGGATAAATTCGGCAGTGCTTGCCTATCTTTACATTGTTGCCTATGTAGACACCGGCCAGAATTTCGCTGCCGTCGCCGATACTTGCCTGCTCGCCAATCACTGCATAAGGGCCGATATGGAGTTCGGCCCCCAGCATTACGCTATCTGCAATCACAGCCTGTGGTGCAATAGTCCGGCCATAAACACTGCCCGGATGCAGTAACTGAACCGCCTTAATAAAGCTGATTTCGGGGTCGGCAGACACTAATAAGGCCATCGTAGCGGGTACGTTTTCTACGCTAATGCCCTCGCCGACAATGCAGGCGGATGCGCTGGAATCGTTGATATGAGCCGCATATCGACTGTTAGTCAACTGCGTTACCTGGCCAGCTTGCGCACTCATAATATCGGCTGCCGAATAAATGGCCGCCGAGACATCGCCCCCTTCAATCCGGGCACCACAAAAATCGGCAAGTTCTTTCAATGTAACCGGCATATAAATCCTCTGCTGTTAATTCCAATAGCGCCAAAGTCAAGGCACGGATAATTTAAATCGCAGAATAGTGTATCAAAAAACCGGTACGCCAAAAGCAAACAACTGCTGTCAGAATGCTTATTTCACTGTGGCAAGCGTATTGTTAATTTTAACGGCAAGACTCTCAACCGCTTTCAGGGTTAATTTTTTTTCGCCGCCTTTCGTTTCTGAAATGTAATTACCGATTAACCGGCCATCACTAACACGGATCAAATGCCCCATGAGGTAGGCAAATAAATAGCTGGGTTTATGCAAGCGCCCCACCAGAACATAATCAGCTCCCGCCGGCTTTGCCAGTTCTGCTGCCACATCATCATGATCGAAAAGATAGCCAAAACCGGCCGTTGCCGCTTGCTGAGCTTGCGCGTCAATAATGATCACCGAATGACCAGCTTTCGCTAACTCAGCTTCCAGCATGGCTTTAATGCCTGCCGTCCGTTTGACTTCTGAGGGTATCCTGGGAGCCAAGGTCAAATCCTTAAGCTCAAAATCCAAAACCGCGATACGCTCTCCGGCATATCCTGCAACCGGCGCTAGCCACAATAATGCAAATGCCAAGCCTATAACTGATAACGTCTGATTGCTGTAAAGATATGTCAAGTTTCTCTCCCGGTTTTTAATTTATGCCATTTGGCATTGATTCGATGCACAGGCTACTAATAATCCCCATGCTCTCATGGAGAGGCAATCATACCTTAAGAAGCTGTAGAAAAACTGCTATGCCTGTCCATTGCGGCGTAACTTCTCATTACCCACAGGTAGCCGCAGCCCGAATCAAATCAGATAACGGTGGAATATTGCTTTCGCCACACAACCTATCCTTAAGATAATGCCAAAATGAAATCTTGTGCTTTAGGCATGTCTTTTTTAAGCTGGCAAAGGTATCGCGACATCTTCGTCCTGCCTCGCTGCGCGTGCTACCGCTTATTTTTCGTTTTTTAACGTAATCCCGAATATCGCGTTCGCTCAGGTTGTTGTGGAGTGGTAAATAAGGTTTGTCGAGAACCCGAATTAATTCGTGTTGATTGTTGCCCATCCGCTGTAGGGCAAGATTCAGTGTTACGTATGCCGTTTTGGCGCCGCACATCGTTTTAAATCGGGATTTGATATCTTCAGCCTGGATTGCCGTTGGCTCAAGTTTGTAGGCTTTCAGATCGCGGTAAATCTGCCAGAGTTGTTCGCGTGTGTTATCAACGGCTTTAACATGCTCAGCATTTAAGGGAATGAGACGATTGATGATGCGTTCGGCATGAATCCAACACAACGCATGGTCAAAGACATTAAACTGTCCGGCATCATCGCTGACAATGCTGAGGGTAACGGGAATGCCTTGAGCTAATAGGCCCCCCATTAAAGCGCCTTCGGTGATAATTCGCCGATGCCGCTTGGTTTTGATGCCCTGCTGATTCAGCCATT
The DNA here is from genome assembly GCA_963696315.1 of uncultured Gammaproteobacteria bacterium. Taxonomy (GTDB): domain Bacteria; phylum Pseudomonadota; class Gammaproteobacteria; order Methylococcales; family Methylomonadaceae; genus CAWKEY01. The sequence continues at coordinate 34,532 of CAVOJU010000027.1, read as the reverse complement.
TCTCCCAATCGAGAGCGGTTTCGATACGTACCACCTTATCTACAGGATCGGCTAGCGGAAGGCTACACAACGCTTCACCCTGAAATTCAAGCTCAAGACGCGCTAACAGAATAGGCGGCAGTTTTTGTTGTTCCATATACGCGAAGGCGCCGGTATTCAGCACATAGAAATGGTTGCTGCCTTGGCCTAAACAGCTGAGGAAGTTAATGCGGCTTTTGCTTTCCGTGCTACTAAACCAGGCAAACAGCTCATTGCCGATATGTGTGCAATAGCCGTTTTTGCCATCATGGCGCGCTCCGGTGTCATCGGTATGTATATACTGCGAGACGGACAATCCGGCTTGTAGTAATTGGTCTTTTTCATCATGGAACAGATCCAAGCCATCGGTGATAAACTGGCTTAACCGGCCGCTGGATAGTTCAACCCCCAAGTCCTGCAATTGTTTCAACAGCAGCGGTTGGGTGACATGTTGATGATGGTATTGAGGGTGCGACCTTGATTTTATGACAGCCTAAAGAAACAGATGGACATTATTCCTATATTTTGAGATAGAAGCTTAAACGTATTTAATCCTTAAAACTTAAGAACAGACATGTCCGCAAAAATTATAAGAAAAGAAGGGAAACAGCTCATTATTGAAATAACAATTGATCTCGAAGATTCGATGCTGGACAGTGAGGAAGCGATCCAGGCGGTCGTCAATGAGGCGGGCACACTCGCTACTGAACAAGCATTGAAGCAATTCGACACCCAAGGGGAAGCGATTGAAATAGAGGGCAAGCCATGGCGAAGCAAGGGGCAGGAAGAAAAGTTTTATCAAACGCCTTATGGTGAAATTCAGTGTGCGAGGCATGTGTATCACTATCATGGACGCGGAAAGACCTTCTGCCCGTTGGAGCAATCCGCGCGCATTATTGGTAGTTCAACGCCCCGGTTCGCCAAGCAGGTGGGTATTAAAATGGCGTGTAAAGCGGCACTCGAAGTCCAACAGGATTTTCTGGAATGCCAAGGACGAAAAATATCGGCATCGTTCTTGCAAAACTTATCCCAAAAAGTAGCGGGCATAGCCAAGCAACAGGAAATAAAGTGGCATTACGATCTACCGAATTTTCAAAACGCTACCTGATTACCCATAAACCTCAGCCAACTTTAGCAAGCGCATCGGCATAGGCGGTGTTCGGGCCGCGACGTAGCACAGGCGGGGCAGCATATCCTCCAGCACAAAACGCCGATTGAAGCGATAACAAAACTCGGCCAAATAGCGCGGCAGGTGTTTGTGCTGGATAGCGTGATAGCTGCCGTTTATCGACCTTTTGACATTGCCGATCATCGTATTAACCCACGTAAAAGTCTCCAGCGTTACACACGCCGGGCCGCCCCCCGTGACGATAGCCGTATGTTGACAGCCCGCTTCGGACACCGCCGCAAAGCAGGCCAGCCCATCCGAAACCACGAGGCTACCGGCGCTCAGATGGCGCTTGGCCCACTTGGCGATCGCTTTGGAACGAAAGCCGTCGACGACATTCATAGCCATAGCCACTGGATGGCCCTTTTCGTTGACGGACACGGCCGCCACAAAGGGTGTTTTGTTGGGCGAGCCACGGCCGCGTTTACCGCCCCGCTGCTCACCGCCCCAATACACGTCATCCAGTTGGATGATCCCGGCGAGCGGCTTAATATCATCGCGTTCCATCATCACTTGCATCAGCTTGTGTTTGATGCTCCAGGCGGTGTTGTAGGAAACTCCCAATTGGCGGCGCAGTGACAGGGCCGAAATGCCGGTTTTAGCCTGTGTAATCAAGTGGATCGCCAGAAACCAGAGGGTTAACGGCAGCTTCGTGGCCGAAAAAATGGTACCGCTAATCAGGGAGTGTTGGTGATGACAGTGATTGCACTGATAAACCGCCCGCGTTTTTAGAGTGCAATAACTTGCTCCGCCGCACTCAGGACACACATAACCTTGAGGCCAGCGCCACTGAAACAGGGCTTGTCGGCATTGCGCTTCGGTGCCATCGTGCTTCATGAATTCACTCAGACTATAGCCTTTTTGGAATTGGACTTTGTTTTTCATGACCTTACCCTCATTGATGTGCCGGAATCGCTAATATAGACAGCTTTTAACAGTGGCTGTTCATTGTGGGTAATCAGGATCAGTTTTTATGATGCCAAAGGCGAACGGCAGCATACTATTTATAAGGGTGCTACGCCTGAATATGGCAAAGCGGAGTTCTTGCGCCGTTTTACCGCAGAGATTGAGCGCGTCAAAGCGCACTTTCCGGACGCCAAGACGGTCGGGCTAGCCGATGGAGCTGAATGCAACTGGCAATTTTTAACGCCGCATACCCAGACACAGGTTCTCGATTTTTATCATGCGAGCAGTTATCTGGGCGCAGTCGCTAATGCAAAATATCCTAGGGATAAAAGTGCTCACAAAGCCTGGTTGGAAGATCGTTGCCATCAACTGAAACACACAGCGGGGGCTGCCGAGGCGCTTTATAATGAAATGGTGGCGCTACAAGCACGAAAAAGCACCCAAAAATTACCGCGACATCTGCGAGACAAGCTGGGGGCAGCCGTTACCTATTATAAAAATCATCGGCACCACATGAACTACATCAGTTACACCGAGCAAAATTTTCCGATTGGCTCAGGCGTAACAGAAGCAGCTTGTAAAACGCTTATAAAACAGCGATTTTGTCTTGCCGGTATAGAGGATGAAACTGATCAGATCGCTGCCAAAGTGGCAGCCGTTAAGCCCGTCGGGTAGCTGTCCTGACACATAACTGCCATCTGCTGTTTGGTATTGGGCTAAGCGATAGCAGGTATTGAAGGTCTCAAATTTAATATCTTGAATGACCACGTCCCGATAACCCTTAAAAGTTGAGCCTTCTGGAATAGTATCGGGGTGGATGTCGAACGTGGCATCAATCTTAAGATGATCTGTTTTACTGCGTTTCGGCCCTTTGTTCTTTTTAGACTTGTCGCCATCATCGCTGTTCTCATCACCGTCTTCGGCCGAGTCCCCGTCCATTTTGCTGGGTTTTATTTTGGGTTTAGTGGTTTCGCCCTTGAGCTTAAGTATTTCTTGCTCCAGCTTATCTATCTGTATTTGCTGCCACGCAAGCAATTCCAGCAGCCCATCGACTAGCGGTGTGCGCTCTTCGTTACTGATTTTGGGTAATTGTGGCTTAAGTGAATCCATGCGACTATTTTAACTTAATTCTTAGGTGCTACCCGCAATTAATGAGAAGTTACATTGCGGCATCGTAACCACAAGAAAAATCAACAGATAGGTAAACACGCGAGCAAGCTAGGCTCCGGGAAATCCGGCAATCCCTGCCGGAACGACAGATGTTTAATAGCTTTTATAGCCCTTAACTTTTGCCGGGCAACATGCCTACTGAGCCAGGCTTGATGCGCTTACAGGTTACGACAACGTCTTCCAGATGGCACTGGCTTTTGCCGCTGTCAGCGCCCGTACATTCCTCACAGACAGCCTTGCCGTTATCTTTTATTTCTTCAACATGCCAACCGTAACCTTGCGTTTGGCAAAACTTCTTACTGTAGCGATTGAGATTATATTGTTTCGAAGCATTGGCAATGGCATCGGCTTTTGCTTCACATTTTACCGACGGCAAAGTATTGGCCATCAGATCCCGGTAAATATATTCCGTAGCCGATGCATTCACTGAAAAAATTGATAACGCCGCCAACAGGCCCATCACATACTGTTTCATAACTTTTTCCTCTCCCGATTATTATTATAAACACCTGTCTCTCAGGCTAAAGTTCAATTCAATACCCTGATATTCATCTGCTCTATCTCCTCTTCTACCTGCTGTTTAATCGGAGCAAACTTATCATCCTCACTTTTTTTGACCAAAATCAGAACAGTGACCAAGGCAAGGGTTATAGCCCCAACGTACAGCCAGAATCTGTCTTTTTGCTGTGTTTCTGCATTCATTTTTTTGTACCTTATTATTGTGTGTAAAATCTTCGATGAAGACACCAAAGTTAATCCAAAAAACTTCACCACTCAAAACCTGCACCGGCACTGCATGTTCTCATGCCGCTACAAACTCCCACCATGCGAACTGGGCGTTCGTCCAGGTAAATGACCTCGACTATGTATTGAACGGCCATCGGCATTTGTAGCGGCTGCCCTGTACTCTGTCAAAACGGTCAACCGGCAAAATAACAAACTGCCACGCTTATAAAAGCCTCTCATTTTAATAGTGAATCGATACTATAAAAAACCCTGGAATCCTTGTCAATTAAATATCGATTCGCCATCGTGATCTTGCCGCCCAACTCCCTCACAGCCATCCAACGTAGCGTCCTGATTTGATTTCTGAGATAATGAAATAGCTGTACCGATACTGAATGAGCGCTTTTTGCTACCCAGTCCCAGCCAAAATCCCATATAAAGCAAGCATCGATGAAAGAAAAAAAAACCTATAAACCCTGCGATTTAGTGATTTATGGAGCGCTTGGCGATTTAAGTAAACGCAAACTGCTTATTTCATTGTATCGCCTTGAAAAGTCGAATTTGCTTGAAGCGGAAACCCGAATCATCGGTATCGACAGGCTGCCCGAAGACAGTTCTGGGTTTGTTGCGATTGCGCGCAACAGCCTGGAGGCATTTTTAAATAACGCGATAAATGACGAGATATGGCAGCGCTTCTCATCCCGGCTTTCTTATCTGCAAATCGACTTGACCCAGCTGGATCAGTACAAAAAACTGAATGCGGTCATTGACCAAAAATCCAGGATCATGGTGAATTATTTTGCCGTGGCGCCTTTTTTGTTTAAAAACATCTGCCAGGGCCTCGATAAATCCGGGATATTAACTGAACAGTCCCGCATGGTAATGGAAAAACCAATCGGCCACGATCTTAAATCCTCCAAAGAGATCAACGATGTCGTGGCCGAAGTCTTCCACGAAAATCAGGTTTACCGTATCGACCATTATTTGGGCAAAGAAACGGTACTGAACTTACTGGCGCTGCGCTTTGCCAACTCCATTTTCACGACCAACTGGAATCACAATACCATCGATCATGTGCAGATTACCGTTGCAGAAGAAGTGGGCATTGAAGGCCGCTGGGATTATTTTGACCATACCGGGCAACTGCGCGATATGGTTCAAAACCACCTGTTACAGATTCTGACCTTCACCGCCATGGAGCCGCCGGCCAATCTGGAAGCCGACAGCATCCACAGCGAGAAAATCAAGGTGCTAAAAGCGCTGCGCCCTATTACCACCAATAACGTCGACGAAAAAACCGTACGCGGACAATATACTGCGGGCTACATGAGAGGCACCGCGGTACCGGGCTACCTCGAAGAAGAAGGCGCCAATACCGAAAGCGCCACGGAAAGCTTTGTCGCCTTGCGCGTTGACATCGATAACTGGCGTTGGGCGGGCGTACCGTTTTACCTGCGCACCGGTAAACGCCTGCATAACAAGCGCACCGAAATTGTCGTTTATTTTAAACAGCTGCCGCACAATATTTTCAGCGACAGCTTTCGCGAACTGCCGCCCAATAAACTCATTATTCACCTGCAACCCAATGAGGGCGTGGAAATTGAGATGCTGAACAAAATACCGGGTATTGATGAGAACATTAAGCTGCAAAAAACCAAGCTGGATTTAAGTTTTTCCGATCACTTTAAAAAGAACAGCATTTTCGGCGGTTATGAAAAACTGATTCTGGAAGCCTTGCGCGGCAACCCTACCTTGTTCCTGAGCCGCGAGGAAATCGAACAAGCCTGGGCCTGGATCGATTCCATACAGGATGCCTGGGCGCATAATAATGCCACACCCAGGCCCTACCCTGCCGGCAGCTGGGGCCCTGTTGCTTCCGTCGCCCTGCTGGCCAGAGACGGCCGTGCCTGGGAAGAATAACACAGGAGCAGGCAACCCAAGCGTTGCCGCTTGTACCGATCTTGAATAACCGCACACGCAGGAATAAACATGCATCCCGTTATAGAAAAAGTTACTGAACAAGTTATTGAACGCAGTCGTGAAAGCCGCGCTATTTACCTGGCGCGAGTGGATGCGGCCGTTGAGAAAGGCCCGCACCGTTCCGCGCTCGGCTGCGGCAACCTGGCTCACGGCTTTGCGGCGTGCAGCGCCAGTGAAAAAATCGATCTGGCGGGCGATAAAAAGGCCGATGTCGCCATCATCTCTTCTTATAACGATATGCTGTCCGCCCACGAACCTTACAAAGACTTCCCGGCGCTGATCAAACAAGCCATCGCTGAAGCGGGCGGTGTTGCCCAGTTTGCCGGCGGCGTACCAGCCATGTGTGACGGCATCACCCAGGGCCAACCCGGCATGGAACTGTCGTTATTCAGCCGTGATGTCATCGCCATGGCAACCGCCATCGGCCTGAGCCACAACATGTTCGATGCCGCGCTCTATTTAGGCGTCTGCGACAAAATTGTCCCGGGCTTGCTAATGGGCGCCCTGAGTTTTGGCCATTTGCCGGCCGTATTTGTCCCGGCCGGCCCGATGACCAGCGGCATCACCAACAAGGAAAAATCACGCGCACGGCAAAAATATGCAGAAGGCAAAATCGGCCGCGAAGAACTGCTGGAATCAGAATCAAAATCGTATCACGGCCCCGGTACTTGTACGTTCTACGGCACCGCCAACAGCAACCAGATGATGGTCGAGATCATGGGTTTGCATCTGCCGGGCAGCTCATTCATCAATCCTTATACGCCGCTGCGTGATGAACTGACCAAAGCGGCCGCGCGGCAGGTGTTGAAATTCACCGCTCTGGGCAACGATTTCCGCCCCATCGGCCACGTCATCAACGAAAAAGCAATCTTGAACGCCATCATCGGCTTGCTGGCAACCGGTGGTTCAACCAATCACACCATGCACCTGATCGCGATTGCCCGTGCCGCCGGCATCATTATCAACTGGGATGATTTTGACAACCTGTCGCGCGCGATTCCCTTGCTTACCCGCATCTATCCGAACGGTCCGGCCGATGTCAACCAGTTCCAGGCGGCCGGCGGCATGGGCAGACTGATTGCCGAATTGCTCGACAACGGCCTCCTGCACGAAGATATTCTGACCGTTGCCGATGAGCCCGGCATGAAAAATTACACTCGTGAACCCAAACTCATCGACGGCCAGTTGCGCTGGGTGCCCTGCCCTGAAGCCTCGCTGGATCCTGAGGTCATCAGCACCGTCGCCAAACCCTTTGCAGCCGGCGGCGGCCTGCATGTCGTACACGGCAATCTGGGCCGCGGCGTATCCAAAGTGTCTGCGGTTGCAGAAGCGCATCGGGTCGTGGAAGCGCCGGCGGTTGTTTTTGATGATCAGGACGACATGATGGCAGCGTTTAGACGTGGTGAGCTGGAAAAAGACTTCATTGCGGTTCTCCGCTTCCAGGGGCCAAAATCCAACGGCATGCCGGAATTGCATAAACTGACGCCGCCTCTCGGTCTATTGCAGGATAAAGGCTTCAAGGTCGCCTTAATTACCGATGGCCGTATGTCCGGCGCATCCGGCAAAGTGCCTTCGGCTATCCACATGTGCCCGGAATGTGCCGATGGCGGTCCGCTGGCGAAAGTACGCAACGGCGACATGATCTACCTGAACACCGAAACCGGCGAGGTCAATGTATTAGTCGACAAAGCCGAATTCAATGCCCGCAGACCAGCGGTCAACAGCGCCAAAGACCACCACCATGGCATGGGCCGTGAACTGTTCGCTGGTTTCCGTCTAAACGCATCCTCCGCAGAAACCGGCGCGACTAATGTGTTTATTAACGATTAATTGCTTGCGCCGTTCCGGTTCTTCTCCAGGCTGGCACTTATTAACCCGATACAACCGAGACCTGTAATGACTGCATCCATTAAAGAGATTATGAACACCTCACCCGTGGTGCCCGTAATGGTAATTCACAAACTTGAGCATGCCGTGCCCCTGGCCCTGGCCCTGGTCGAAGGCGGCTTGAAAGTGCTGGAAATTACCTTGCGCACACCCGTTGCGATAGAGGCCATCAAAAAAATTAAAGCCGAGGTGCCGGGCGCGATTGTGGGTGCCGGCACGGTCATTAACCTGGCAACCTTGAAGCTGGCCATCGATGCCGGCTCCGAGTTTCTGGTGAGCCCCGGCGTTACCGAAAGCCTGATAGATGCTGCCTTAAAAACCGGCGTACCTATTTTGCCTGGCGTGATCAGTCCAAGCGAAGTCATGCGTTTGCTGGAAAAAGGCGTCACCGAAATGAAGTTTTTCCCCGCTGAAGCAGCGGGCGGCATACCGATGCTGAAATCTATTGGGGGGCCGCTGCCGCAGGCCACCTTCTGCCCTACGGGCGGCATCATCCCCAATAATGCCAAAGATTACCTGGCATTACCCAATGTGGCCTGTGTCGGCGGCTCCTGGATGGCACCTGCAGACCTCGTGGATGCAGAAGACTGGGCCGAAATCACCCGCAGAGCGGCCGAAGCGGCAAGCCTCAGTAAATAAAGCAGACTTTTCTGATAAGCCCATCTACTTGCTTATTTTTTGCTTGCCTTGCAGATAAGCGATGAGACTCCTGCTAGTAGCTGCTAATAAGCCTAAAACTTCAACAAACCTGTCTACTGGCTATGGGCAATAATCCGGGTTAAGCGCATAGCTGATTTGCTTAACCCAATTGCAATATGGCTTTACCGGGGATTTGTCTTAGTTTAATGATTGAGCTTTGCCATATTACCCACGGCCGAAACCTTTAAAACAGAGATCGATTCCATGACTAAAGAGCGCAGTATTATACTAAATGACGGAGAAACAGAGCATTCCTACAGCTTGCCCGTTTTATCCGGAACTATAGGCCCCGACGTGATAGATGTTCATTCCCTGTACAAACAGACAGGCATGTTCACCTATGACCCCGGCTTTACTTCCACAGCCAGTTGTAGCTCAACGATCACGTATATCGATGGTGAAGAAGGCATTTTGCTTTACCGCGGCTATCCTATCGAGCAACTGGCAGAACAATGCAGTTATCTGGAAGTCTGCTATCTGCTGTTGAGATCCGAACTGCCAACCAGCGAGGAATTGGTACAATTCGAGACTAAAATTACCCGCCACACCATGGTGCATGAACAGCTGATCAATTTTTTTAAAGGCTTTCGACGGGATGCGCATCCCATGGCCATTATGGTCGGCGTCGTCGGCGCCCTCTCAGCTTTTTATCATGATGCGCTGGATATCAATTCCAAGAAAGATCGCGATCTGTGTGCCGTTCGTTTGATTGCCAAAGTGCCTACTATCGTGGCCATGTGCCACAAATACAGCATCGGTTTACCGTTCATGTATCCGAATAACTCCCTGAGTTATGTCGAAAATTTTATGCACATGCTCCTGGGCAATCCCTGCGAAGAGTACAAGCCTAATCCGATATTAGTCAGGGCGCTGGACAGAATTCTCATTCTTCATGCCGATCATGAACAAAACGCATCAACCTCAACCGTGCGTCTGGCCGGTTCCAGCGGCGCCAATCCTTACGCCTGCGTTACCTCCGGCATTGCCTGCTTATGGGGCGCAGCCCATGGCGGCGCCAACGAAGCGGTCTTGAATATGCTCGAAGCAATGGGCGATGTTTCGAATATCGATAGCTATATCAAGAGAGCCAAGGATAAAAACGATCCGTTCAGACTGATGGGTTTCGGTCATCGCGTTTACAAACATTATGATCCGCGCGCCAAACTGATGCGGGAGACCTGTCATGAGGTGCTGACCGAGCTCGGTTTGCATGATGACAAACTGTTTGCCCTGGCGCTGGAACTGGAGCGCATTGCCTTGGAAGATGACTACTTCATTGAGAAAAAACTGTATCCCAATGTCGACTTTTATTCCGGCATCGTGTTGCGCGCATTGGGCATACCGAGCAACATGTTCACGGCCATTTTTGCAATGGGCCGCAGTATAGGCTGGATTGCCAATTGGGATGAAATGATCTCTGATCCTGAACAAAAAATCGGCCGCCCAAGACAGCTGTATACCGGCAAACCGCGACGCGACGTCCCCGCCAAGTCCGCACGCTAAACGCTCTTCAAACCCCGCTTCTGCATAGGCGCGCCAGCCGCCTGTGCAGAAGCATGCCCAGTTTAATCCGGCAAACTCACATCAGCCAACATGAACCTGTTGTTTTTTGCTACTGATGTTGTGATTTTTTATCTCCTCTCTATACTACCGCACTCATTGTAAGTTTTATGGTTTTATCCTTTGAGGAAATCCGCTATGTTTTCATCTCCGCAAATAGTCCGCCGAAAGTCAGATGTAAGTTTAACGGCACTATCCGCCCTTATGCTAGCCCTGTATGTGGGCGCTACAACGTGCCTCGGCCAGCATCGATGAAAGCATCGAAAACGCCTTAAAATTCGGCCAGTCCGATGCCAAATACGGCCAGGTCAAGTTTGACCTACGCTATCGCTATGAATACGATGACAGCAAAAATCCTCAAAAACAAGCAGGCAATGCTTCAACTGCCCGTTTACGCCTGGGTTATCTAACCCCGAAATTTTACGGCTTCCAGCTTTATTCTGAATACGAAGGCAATCAGGATATTGTCGCCAACGACTATAACAGCCTCAGAAATGGCAAAACCGGTTACGAAACCATCGCCGATCCACAACAACACGAATTAAATCAATTCTGGATTAATTACACCGGCATCAGCGATACAGCCGTTAAAGTGGGCCGCCAACATATCGCTCTGGACAATCACCGTTTTATTGGCGATGTCGATTGGCGCCAAATGCAGCAAACCTTTGATGCAGTCACTGTAACCAACCAATCATTGCCCAACACTACCGTTTCAGGCCGGCTACCTGATCAGCTCCAGGGACATCGTCTCAGACAAAAACGCCATGGATAGCCAGTTTGTCAATATCGGTTACGACATCAAAAATATCGGCAAATTAAGTGCCTATACGTATTTGCTGGATTACACCTCATCGCTCGACTATAACGGGGTCTCCAATAGCGGAAAATCCAACCAAACCTATGGCGCGCGCTTTGATGGCGGCGCAACAGTGAATGACAATGTCGCGACGCTGTTTACCGCGGAATATGCCTATCAGGAAGATTTCAGAAGCAATCCTAATTCCTACCAAGCGGACTACTATCACATCATGGGCGGGCTGACTGCCTACAAAATTACCGGCAAAGTCGGCATGGAACAACTGGGCGGCAAAGGTACAGGACAGGTATTTCAAACACCTTTGTCCACGCTGCATGCGTTTAACGGCTGGGCCGACCAGTTCTTAACTACACCCAACGACGGTCTTCGTGACATCTACGGCGCTGTAGGCACAAATATCATGGGCGTAAAGCTCGAAGGCATTTATCACGACTTTCATGATGACACGAGCAGCATCAACTATGGTCAGGAATGGGACGCCATTGCCGTGAAAAAATTCGGCAAGCATTACATGCTGCTAGGTAAATATGCCTATTACGATGACAAGGGGAGCCTGCTCGGCAAGAGCGACACTCACAAATTCTGGCTGCAGGCAGGCGTAAGCTTCTAGTCTTCCAAGAAGCCAAGCAATGTAAAGGGCGGATTTATCTGTCCTTTTTTATTTCTATTCTGCCGTTGATTTTGGTTTCCAACGGCTAACAATAACAATTACACTTATTCAAACTTGAGCTTTTGAGTCTAATTAGATAATATTGATTCAATACTACCTGGAGAGCCTGAACATGAAAACAACAAAAAAACTGCTATCGCAATCTGTCATTGCCGGTCTAACCGCGGTTCTGTTGCCCTTGGGCGCAGAAGCCGCAGCCGATGACAAAGCCAAAATGCACGAACTCTACGAAAACAACTGCGCCAGTTGTCACGGTTCTGATCATGGCGGCTATCTGGCGCCGGCGCTTAATTCCGAAACACTCAAGGGCCGCAGTCCTACGGCCATGCGCACTATAATCATGGCCGGCAGTTTCGATACCCTGATGCCTCCGTTTTATGGCCGTTTATCCGATGACCAGATCCGCGGCCTGGCCCAACACCTGCAAAGCACCCCCAAACTGGACAATCCGGCCTGGACCATTGATGACATCAAATCCTCATTAAAAGTCTATGTCAAAGACGAAAGCACGCTGCCGGCAAAACCGACTTACGAAATCGACAGCATGGATAACGTCATTGGCGTAGCGGCGCGCGGCAAATATGGACGCGGCGCCGGTTCAAAAGCGGTGTTCATCAACAGTGTCACCCATAAACAAATCGGCGAAGTGCCTACAGGTACCGCCGCGCACATTATTGACTTTAATCCTGCCAACCCGCGCTGGGCTTATGTAAAAACCGATACCGCGGAAATTTTTAAAGTTGATCTGTATTCCATGCAGGCCGTACGCAGCGTCAAAACCGGCTACAACGGTCCAGGCATGGGCGTTTCGCGCGACGGCAAATACATCATGGCGGGCTCTTTCGTACCGCATAACGCCGTGATTCTGGATGCCGACACTCTGGAACCCTTAAAAACCTTTGAACTCGAAGGCATTGATCCGGATGGCAAAATGGTGACTTCGGATTCCGGCATGATCATTGGCACGCCGTTTGATGATATTTTTGCGATCGCGCTGGAAAATGCCGGCCAAGTCTGGGTAGTTGATTTAAAAGAAGGCTTTCCGGTTACCAAAATCACCGACGTCGGCCACCATTTGCATGATGCGTTCCTGACTCACGGCGGTCAAAAACTGATGATTGCCTCTTATGACGACAGCATCGTCGCCGCGATTGACCTGAAAGACCGCAAAATCATCAAAAAACTGGAAGCCGGTTGCGTACCGCATGTCGGCGGCGGCGCAGCAGTTGAAGTCGATGGCCGCACCTTGGGTTTTGGCACCAATTTTGGCGACTGCGAAAAAACCGTGGTCAGCGTTTGGGATCTGGACACCATGGAAGTCGTTAAACAAGTCCCCGTCTCGGGCGGTACCGAGTCGCCAGCCGCGCATGCCAATGCGCCTTATGTGGCCGTGGACATTATTTCCAAAGACAAACGCGCGCGCACCATTCAGTTAATCGACAAGAAAACCCTGGAAGTGGTTAAAACCCTCGATGTTGGCGGTCATGCCTATTTCCCTGAATACAGCGCCGATGGCAAATTCCTGTACGTCAGTGCCGGTTACAGCGGTGATGAAGTCGTGGTTTATGATTCAACTTCATTGCAAAAAGTGGCCACGATTGGCATGGAAAGCCCTGCCGGTATTTTCTCTCACGGCCGTGTTAAGTACATGACCCGCGGACTGTCGCCCGATGAGTTTGAGAACGCGAGTAAAATGAAAGGGGCAACAAAATGAGAATGTTCGTTTTAATAATGACGCTGGTTTCTGCCTATGGTGTTGAAGCGGCCAGCATCTATGCCGGCCAATCCACTGCTCAGGCGGTTTGCTCGCAATGTCATGGTATTAAAATGCCCTCTGCCGGCGCGCCTTTTCCACCGCTGGCAGGGCGTGATGCCGAATATCTGCAATCGGCAATCAAGCAATACCGCGACAAAACACGCAAATCGGACATTATGAATAATATCGCCGGCTCGTTAAGCGATCAGGATATCGCCAATGTAGCCGCCTATTATTCCCGCTTGAAACCGTGAAAAAATGGCTGTTGTTAGCGCTGTTCGCCGGCTCCGGCTTTGCCGGAGAACCGGCTCCAGAACGGCAAGACGCGCTCCGTAATATGCTCAAGCATGATTGCGGCGCGTGTCATGGCCTAACCTTACAAGGTGGCATGGGGCCTGCGCTATTACCGGAAGCCTTGGCCGGAAAATCCGATGATTTTTTGGCCGACACTATTCTTAACGGCCGCAAAGGCACCGCCATGCCTCCGTGGCAGACGTTTATAAGTCAGGATGAGGCGTTTTGGTTGGTTGGAGTTTTGCGAAAAGGTAAGCATTAAAGTCGATTTTTTCATCGTTGCCACACTCTACAAAGGTATGCCGTCAATGACACTCAGCGTCTCGTAACGCTGAAGCGATGCAGAATTCATTCCCATGCTTGACCCCAGGAACGATGCATTATTTATTATCTGTTAGAAGAACGAACCATGAAAATAACAACAGAAATGATACAGCCGGCATATTCAGCATCGGCAGATGTATATGATGGGAAAATTAGCAAGCAACAAGCTATTAATGATTTAGAAACTAAATTTGGTATGAATCGTGGCTCTGCATCTAACTCTATTTTTAATTTCAAGAAGATGATGGATGGCGAGAAATACACCGTTACAACTAATAAAGACAATACCGATTACATTCTTACACACATTTTAAATGATTATGGTCCTGACAAATTAGGCAATGCAATCAAGGCAACAAATGAACATGTGAAATACCAAGCGAGTCTTGGTAAACGTTTAAATGGTATAAGAGCCATTATTTCTCGGCATGAACAAATTCTTAACAAAATTCTTTTATCTCAAACAGTAACAGTTTATCCAGATGAGTTAGATAATCCTGATGAAACTCTGTTTGAAGGAATTAAAAAAACTGTATTAGTAAACTCATACGAGAGGAACCCGGTAGCTAGAAGAAAATGCATTGAACACTATGGTTTTCAATGCGTAGTGTGCAGTTGTGATTTTGAAAAGGTGTATGGAGATATTGGTAAGGGTTTCATTCATGTGCATCATTTAACTCAACTTTCAGATATTGGGCAAGTCTATGAAGTTGATCCTGTTAAAGATTTACGCCCTATGTGCCCTAATTGCCATGTTATGCTGCACAAGAAAAGTCCGCCTTATACAATCGACGAAATGAAGTTAAATATACATACACAATCATCCGCTGAAAATCGTGGAAGCGGAACGCAGAGAAGCGAAGATTTTTAGTCCCCAGAAGCGATAGTGCATGTGTTTTCACGAAGCGTTGTTTGCGTAGTGAAAATGCAGGCTTTACGAAATCGCGTCGAGTCATTGCGAAAACTATGTTGCATACCCCTTTGTTGGGTATGCAACGAGTGAAGCAGGACGGCTGGGGCGCCGAAGGCATTAATTAGTCGCGTTAAGTTTTTGCCGATTGCTTGGGCTAGGATCCCCAAAACAATCTTTCGCAAAAATAGCGACTCCCTTTAGTCAGTTAGGAAATTTTTATGCAAAGCATGTTTTTTAAAGAAGCCCAACAGAATTTTGACGAGCTTTGCCAAAAAGCCTGTCAAGACCATGAGCCCTGCATCGTAAACCGTGAGGACAATAACCATGTGGTTATTTTGTCATTAGAGGACTTTAACGCATGGCAAGAAACGCATTATTTATTATCGAATCCCGCCAATGCCGAAAGACTGCTACGCTCACTGGACAAGGCGCGTAGCGGTCAGCTGATGCAAAAGGAATTGATTGAGGAATGAATATCCTGTTTACGGACGACGCCTGGGAAGATTATCTGTATTGGCAACAAACCGATAAACAAACACTCAGAAAAATTAATCAGCTACTAAAAGAGATACAACGTACGCCATTTACAGGGATTGGAAAGCCCGAGCCATTGAAACATCAACTGCAAGGGTGTTGGTCGAGACGCATAGATAGCGAACATCGTCTGGTTTATGAAATTACCGATAACGCGCTTAAAGTTATCGGTTGCCGTTTTCATTATTAACACGTTTTTATGAAAAAAACATTATCACTTCTGGGCCTTCTATCTCCTTCAACACACTGGCCGAGCCGCGCGCCACCGGCGATTTAGGCATTGTCATCGAGCGCGAAGACGGCAACGCGCTGATCATCAACACGAGCACGCACACACAACTGGCCAAAATTGAACAGCTGGGGGATTTATCGCATGCTTCCGTGGTGTTCTCGCGCGATCAGCGTTACGCCTATGTGTTTGGCCGCGACGGCGGCTTGACTAAAATCGATATGCTGAATGACGCGATCGCCAAGCGCATCATCCAGGCCGGCAACAGCATCGGCGGCGCCATTTCACAGGATGGCCGCCTGATTGCCGTATCCAACTATACGCCGGGGGGCGTTAAAGTGTTTTCTGCAGACACCCTGGAACTGGTTGCCGACATTCCCGCCGAGTATGACGCTGGCAAACTCTCGAAAGTGGTCGGTCTGGTTGACGCGCCTGGACAGCGCTTTGTCTTCAGTCTGTTTGATGCCGGTGAAATCTGGCTGCTGGATGTCAAAAACCCGCAACAACCGGCCATCCAGAAATTCAAAAATATCGGCAAACAGCCTTACGATGCCCTGATCTCGCCCGATGGCCGCTATTACATTGCCGGTTTGTTTGGCGATCCGGGGCTGGCTCTGCTCGATCTATGGAGCCCTGAAGCTGGTGTCAAACGGGTATTGCCGGACTATGGCAAAAATGATGACAAGCTGCCTGTTTATAAAATGCCGCATCTTGAAGGCTGGGCGGTTGCCGGCGATTACGTGTTTATTCCGGCCATCGGCAGGCATGAAGTGCTGGTCATCGACAAACAACACTGGCGGCTGCTTAAAGCCATACCAGTGGCCGGCCAGCCGGTTTTTGTCATGGCCCGGCCGGATGGCAGGCAAATTTGGGTCAATTTTGCCTTCCCTGACAATCATCAGTTACAAGTTATTGATACCAAAGATCTGAGCTTGTTGAAAACCCTCACGCCCGGCAAAGCCCTGCTGCATATGGAATTTACGCCGCGCGGCGAACAAGTCTGGATTGCGGCCAGGGATGACAACCAGGTGCTTGTTTATGATACCGAAACCTTGCAGGAAATCGCCCGCCTGCCGGCGCATACTCCCAACGGGATATTTTTTAGCGCCCGGGCGCATAAAATAGGGTTATAAGCCTATGCTGGCACCCTTGCACAAACACCTGCTGAACGACTTTCAGCAGGACTTTCCCCTCACCGCGCGCCCGTTTCAGGCCATTGCCGAATCGCTGGGCGTTAGCGAAGAGGAGGTATTATCGGCATTCAGTGCCTTAAACGAGCAGCACTTCATCAGCCGCATCGGTCCGGTTATTCCGCCGAACCATATCGGCGTCAGTACCCTGGTAGCCATGGCTGTGCCTGAACAAGACTTGCAGGCGGTTGCCGACAAAATCAGCGCCCATCCTGAAGTCAATCATAATTATGAACGCGAGCACCGCTTTAACCTTTGGTTTGTGCTGATCGCCGCTGACGACCGGCACTTGCAAGCCGTGATCAAAGCCATAGAGCAGGAAACTTCGTACAAAACCATGCAACTGCCCATGCTGGATGATTTTTTTATCGACCTGGGTTTCAAACTGGATATGAATAATGCTTGACGCCCGCGACCTGCAACTGCTGGAACATGTTCAGCTGGGCCTGCCGGTATGCGCTAGACCCTATGCCCAAATCGGCACCGCTATCGATATGCCCGAGGCGGAAGTCATCGAGCGCTTGACCCGGCTCAAACAACAGGGCCTGATCAAGCGCATGGGCGTCATCGTCAAACATCACAAACTGGGTTACCGCGCCAATGCCATGATCGTCTGGAATGTGCCCGATGATCTGGTTAAACAACTGGGCGGACATATCGGCCGGTTTCCATTTGTAACGCTCTGCTATCAACGCCCCAGACAACCGGAATGGCCCTACAATCTGTATTGCATGATCCACGGCAAGGATAAAGCCAAGGTATTAATGCAACTGGAACAATTGATCGAATGTTGCGGCTTGGCGGGTTTTGAAAAAGAAATCCTGTTCAGCCGCCGCTGCTTCAAGCAACGCGGCGCCCTGTATCAACGCAACGTACAAGCGCAAGCTCATGCTCATGGATGACATAGATCGCAGCATTATCAACACCCTGCAAAACGGCTTCCCAATTTGCGCATCACCTTATCAACGCGTAGCCTCGCAACTGGGTATAACAGAACAGCAACTCATCACCCGGCTAAAAGCGTTGCTCGATAACGGCACGCTGACCCGCTTCGGCCCCTTGTACAATGCCGAACAAATGGGCGGTGCCTTAACCCTGGCTGCGGTTAAAGTCCCCACTGAGCGCTTTGATGAAGTCGCCGGCATCATCAACGCCTTTCCCGAAGTGGCTCATAACTATGCCCGCAAGCATGAACTGAATATGTGGTTTGTCATCGCCACGGAAACCCCCGAGCAACAGCAGCAAACCATCAGCGCCATCGAACAGCAAACCGGGTTGACCGTCTACAACATGCCTAAAATACAAGAGTATTTCGTCAACCTGAAGCTGGAAGCCTGATATGCTCGATGACATTGACCGCGAGATCATTCAGGCCACGCAAGCCGGTTTACCATTAACGCCGGAGCCTTATCAAACGCTTGCCGAACAACTCGGCCTGAGCGCCGAGGAAGTGATGCAGCGCTTATCGGCCATGCAGGACAGCGGCATCATCCGCCGCATCGGCGCCGTACCCAATCACTATAAACTCGGCTATCGCTTTAACGGCATGACCGTTTGGAATGTGCCGGATGAGCAGAATCGATGCACTCGGCCAGCAAGTCGGGCAACTGGCATTTGTCAGCCATTGCTACCACCGCCCCCGGCATCTGCCCGAATGGCCTTACAACCTGTTTGCCATGGTGCACGGCAAAACCCAACAGGATGTTGATTTACAGATTCAGCAGATTGCCGAGGTACTGGGTGACCACAACCAGGGCAGTGATGTTTTATACAGTACAGCAATCCTGAAAAAAACCGGTTTCCGCCGCCGCTGATTAGCGCAAACACATTCAGTCTAACGCTCGCTGCGTTGTTTTAAGCTTGTTAATAAATCCAATGGAAACACGATGGTGGAGGACTTGTCGCCGGCAATTTCGGTTAATGTCTGCATGTATCGTAGTTGAATGGCTTCGGGTTGTCCTGACAGTATTTTTGCCGCCTGCAACAACTTCTCGGCAGCCTGCATTTCCCCTTCGGCATGAATGACTTTGGCGCGCCGCGTGCGTTCGGCCTCGGCCTGTTTGGCAATGGCTCTGATCATGCTTTCATCCAGATCCACGTGCTTGATTTCGACATTGGATACCTTGATTCCCCAGGCATCGGTTTGCTGATCCAGACTGTTCTGAATGTCGATATTCAGGCGTTCACGTTCTGAGAGCATTTCATCCAGTTCATGCTGTCCAAGCACCGAGCGCAAGGTCGTTTGCGCAAGCTGGCTGGTAGCCTCATAAAAATTGACCACTTGGATGATCGCCTTGTCCGGTTCTATGACCCGGAAATAAACGACGGCATTTACCTTGACGGAAACGTTATCGCGGGAAATGACATCCTGAGTCGGCACGTCCATCACCACAGTGCGTAAATCGACGCGCTCCATCTGTTGAATCAGTGGGATAACGATGATGAACCCCGGCCCTTTGACCTTGTAAAAACGGCCGAGCATAAAAATAACGCCGCGCTCATATTCTCTGAGAATTCTGAACGCACTGATCAGTAATATCAGCAGAATGCTGATAAAGATGTAACTAAAATTTGCAAACATTAGTCATTCTCCTGTGGATTGATAGGCACAACCTGCAACAGCAGGCCATTGATTGCGGTTACCATCACTTTTGCATTTTTACGCAACGGCTGCTCGCATGAGGCGCGCCAGTTTTCACTATGAATTCGAATCATCCCTGTTCCGGTAAAATCATCCAGCACCACACCGATACCACCCAGCAGTTCTTCTTTGCCGCTGACAATCGGCCGGTGTCTTGATTTGAGCAGCAGGCTGATTGCAATGATGAAAAAGGCCGCACTGCTTAACGCAAAACCGGCAATCAGCCCCAGATCGATGCCGAATCCGGGCACATCGGTATCCATTAAAATCACGGAGCCAATAACAAAAGCGACAACGCCGCCCAATCCGAGGATGCCGATGCTGGGTACAAAGGCTTCCGCAATCATCAACGCAATACCCAGCAAAATCAGCCCCATGCCGGCATAGTTGACCGGCAATAGCTGTAAGGCATATAAAGCCAGCAGCAATGAGATACCGCCAATCGTACCGGGGACAATGCTGCCGGGATTGGAGAACTCAAACACCAGGCCATAAATGCCCACCATCAACAGAATATAGGCAATGCTGGGATTGGTGATCACCGCCAGAAACTCACTGCGCCAGTCCGGCTGGATGTTGCTGATTTCGGCCTGCCCGGTATTTAATACGAGTTCATGACCGGAAACATTGACCTTCCGGCCCTGCAATTGCCGGAGTAAATCGCTGACATCGCTGGCCACTATATCGATTACGTTCAGTTTTAGCGCTTCCTCCGCAGAAAGACTGGCCGCTTCGCGTACCGCCTTTTCCGCCCAGTGTTCGTTTCTGCCGTGCATTTTTGCCAAACCCCGAATATACGCGGCGGCATCATTGACCATTTTGTGCGTCATTGCATCAGTCAGCGGTTTGACTTTATCACTATTCTTGTCAGCATCGCCTTTATCATCACCAAAACCGCCGAAGCCGCCGATTTGCACCGGCGTTGCAGCGCCCAGATTGGTTGCCGGCGCCATCGCCGCGATATGACTGGCATAGAGGATATAGGTGCCGGCACTGGCCGCGCGGGCGCCGCCGGGGGCCACATAGGTGATTACCGGTATCGGAGAAGAAATGATTTGCTTGACTATGAGGCGCATGGAAGTATCCAGACCTCCGGGCGTATCCATGCGAATGAGTACTGCCATGGCCCGGTTTTCGATGGCTTTTTGCAGATTACGTTCGAAATAATCAGTGGTTGCCGGGCCGATAACATCGTTAATTTCAAGTTGGTAGATCACCGCTGATTTGAGTGGCGGCTTATCGCTTTCCCCGGCATAAGCCGTTGCTGCACAAGCCAGGAAAATCAGCAAAACAATTCGGATACTCGATACCATCCACATAGCGCATGATCCACTCGTTAATTTGTAGATGATTGAAGTGTACTCCGGGCCGAGGCTTGCAGCAATAATAGCAACCCCCGATCTAACCGCGACGAAGGTCTGGCTTGCGCCCTGTTAGCCGATCGCTATTTAATTTGTTGGGGTGAGCTTAATGGCCTATTTCAGTCAAGCTCACGGGTTTATGTATTATCCAGCCTTGCGCATAATCGACGCCTATCTCTTTTAAAATGGCATGGATTTCTTTGCTCTCGACATATTCGGCAATGCTCTGCAACCCTAAAGAATGGGCGATTTCGTTCATGGATTTCACCATGGCGACATCCGCAGGACTGTTGACTATTTCTTTAACGAAAGAACCATCAATTTTAAGGTAGTCGACATCCAGATTCTTTAGATAAGAGTACGAGGAATAACCGGTACCGAAATCATCGAGGGAAAACTTACAGCCAAAGCGCTTGATTTCACTAATGAACTTTTCTGTAAAAATAAGATTATCCGACGCCACCGTCTCGGTGACTTCAAAGGTGATTTTATGCAGCGGGAAGTCGCAAGCAGCCAGACGCAGCAACAGATGCTCCAGGAATTCTTCAGAATTGAGCGATTGACCGGACAAGTTGATGGCAAACCCGCCAATACCGTCAAAATACGGCCTGTGCTGTTCTATCCAGGTAAATGCTGTATTGATCATCCATTGATCGATTTCAGGCATCCGCCGGCAATGCTCAACGGCCGGCAGAAAATTATCGGGGGCAATAATATTGCCCGTTTCGTCTTTCACTCCCAACAATAATTCGTAATGGCTGTGAGGGGTTTTGTCCGGATCGATAGGAGCAATCTGCTGACAGCGGGCAAACAAGCGGTTTTCGGAAAATACCTGATCAATACGTCCAACCCAATCATTGATAATCGTGTGCAATTTAATGGCCGCATCATCGTCCTTATACAAACAAACCCGGCTGTGGCCTTTGTTTTTAGCCATGATGCTTGCCGAATCGGCCTGATGAAGCAATTCTTCGATACTAGCGCCTTGGTTAACAAAGGCAACCAAGCCGATACTGGAGCCGACCGAATAACTTTTGCCTCCCCACTCGAAATGCGAATTTTTGATATTCCTGCTCAGTGTTTTGGCTGTTTCATGAGCCTCATCGCCGGAGCAATCTTTCATCAAAATACCAAACGTGTTATCGCCGAGCCGGGCAAGAATATCATGCTGGCCCAAATGGCTCTGTATTAATTGACTGATGTTTTTTATCAGCTCATCGCCGGCAATCAGGCCGCAAATATTGGTAATCATACGGAAATCAGGGATATCCAAATAACAGAGCATATGGCTGGTATTATCGAGCAAAGTGATTTCTGCTTTCAGTTGGTTTATGAATTCTCTCCTGTTGATCAGAAGGCTTATGGGATCATGACTGGCGTTGTAAACCATTTTTTCATGCATTTTTTGCAACATCATATTGGCAGCCCGATCCATCAATGGAATATCAAGACTTTCAATTTTATTGACCGCGCCGCTACGCATCAATGCAGCCAGCTCATCTCTGCTGAGTTCGAGTTTTTTTTGGCCTTCCCGGTTTACGAAAACATAGACATCGGATTGGCTACTAATCCACACCAGCTTTAGCGGCTCAAACTCTTCAGCCTCCAGCATAAGGGTAAGCCAATCGCCAATCTGCAAACGGGAGACTTGCCGGGTCCAATTATTATCAATTACATCGCCCGGATGTTTAGTTTCTTCTACCCTTTGACCTATTTGTATGCTTTCCACCGGTCTACGGATCCGCGGTTCTCCGCTACCCAGTAATGCGGCCTTGAGTTCATCCATGACCTTGTCATGAAGAAAGGCGTTGGTGCAAACAGAACCCAGGTGGTTTTCTATCAACGCCAGTTCACGTTCAATCTCGCTCTTTTGTTCGCCCGAAAACGCCTCCTCACAGGCAAGCCAGTCCTGCAGCCTGTCTAAAATTTTTAGATAGCGTTGCCGGCTATTAAGCTGATTGTCGTCGTTTAATTCGGTAATGACCAATAAATGCTGCCAACCGGAATCAAGCAGCGTTGCAATGACTTTCGGTATGCGTTTGCCGGCTATTCGATCATCAATTTCTTGCTGAATGACCTGTCTGGCCTTTTCCAGCTTTTGCTTTCCTTCATAGGCTTCAATGACCCGGCGGATATTCAATTCCGCGGATTTAGCAACCGATACCGTGATGTCCTTTAGTTCTTCATTTGCAATCGCGAATATCTCGGGGTTGGTCATTGATTCCTGAGCTATTCGAGCGAAAAGCTGATCCAGGGTTTGCCTAACTTTTTGGCGTTTAATGATCCTGTTGCCTTTAACGACGCTCTCAAGCGCAGACAGCTTGTTTAGCACGCTCAGAGCCGGGTGATTTCCGGAATCTAAAAATTGCGAATCTTTAAGGGCCAGTGCCATTAACGGCAGATGGATACTTTCCAGATACAATTTAACGTGGGGAGTAAACATCAAATCATTCGTCAGGGTATCGAACAATTGTCCGTATACTTCCAGCCTGTTTTTATCGGTGGATGAAAATTGTTTCGAGCCTTGCGTAACTCCAGACAAGGTATCTGCCAAATGCTTTTGCAGCGTAACAGAATCTTGATGCATAACATTGTTTGCAGCTTCCTTCGCTTGTAACAGCGCTATCGCCTTGACTATTTCATCGGACGAATAAGCGGAGGAATAATTGCTTTCATCGGAAGCGGGTTTTTCAGTTGCCGTTAAATCACCTGGCGCGGACTGCCAAGCACTGGAATTGCTCTGGTTGATGATATCAAGCAGTCTACTTGCCGTCTGGGCAATTGGCTGTCCCTGCCGAGGCCGTAGCGTTTGCTGAAAAGGAAGACCTATCATGTCGGAGGGTGACAGGCCATGCTGTGCCAGCCGTAATAGACCTGCCTGGTGGACATTATGATAGGGGTTTTCTTCCGAAGACATGCCGCGCTTTGCCTTTGGCGTCTTGTCCGCCTGCGGGACTATTCCTTCAATAATCTGTTCAGGGGCGCCATAATCCCCTAAAATTTTTTCCAAGGGTTGGTAAAGAAGATACAGGTTCTCTCTTAAGGCATCTTCAAAAACTTTATAGAGCATTTGTCTTATCGTCTTGATTTCTTCAATAGGGCTGATGCTCTTATTAAAACTTTCATACAGCCTGGCGGGACTAATCGGGTTATTGATATTACGCCGCGGAATTCCTGTCACGTAGCTCAGTTTTAAATCAAACTGATAGAGCTGGGCCTTAAAATCCGACTCAACTTTTCGAATGCTGGACGTTAGATTCAGCCAAATCTCAAAATCGTCTTTATCGATTAACGAAAGTGTATGCCCATCATAAACGGCTGCTGTACTGGCAATATTCAACTTACGAACAAATTCCGTCTCCTGTAACACAGACTGGCAAAAATCATTAACGATCGCATCCTGAAACAGCCGTAAATTCTTACGCACATATTCCGCATCAATGGAAGCTGTTTGCTCACTGTAACTCCCGTCTTCAGCCTTTGCCTGCTCCAGGGCATCGAATACACGACTGAAAAATCGGCTCATCAATACCGGCAGCTTGTCATTCAACATCACTTCGAAGGCGATTTTGAGGCGTTGAAGATTTACCGAAGCGAAGGGCGGAATCTGATCGCCGGAAGACTCCGGCTGAGCCTGCCTATTTGCTATCTGGATTAAGGCCTGGAACACAGAATCGTACATTTTTTCATAGGCAACCCCTAAGCCATTCGGACAAACTCGCATCACCTCGGCGTCGACCTGCATATATTCCCTGTCCTGATCGCTGGTCACCGAAAAAACAACCTTACCTCTTTTATGCAAGAGCCGAGACAGGTCGGTAGTTGGCTGTTTGATTTCCAAAAAAAGCCCACGCGTGCAAAAATCGAGAATGGTGCATTTCAGGGTAAGCGAATCTTCGAAAGCCAGAATGGCCTTCAAATTAACCCGGTATCTTTTAAATTGACGGCGTTCTGAATGATTAATATCAATGCTCATTTATGCACATGGAATCGGAAGTAATTGCCATGCAAAAAGTATAGCATTGCAAATTGAAGCCAAGGCTTGCCAAAACAAATAATTGCTCTGCTCTGTGTCCCTTTTAGATTTTAGATCCTGGCAGCGAACACTTGTCTTCTGCCGTCATCGGCAGTTTTTATGTTACGGGTTGCTTACGCCCGGCGGCTTACTTGCTACAATGCACTCCTTTTTCACCAGAGCAAAGACTCAAAATGGACGTCATCCAACGCATAGCCGAAGAATTATCTGTTACCAGCAAACAAGTCAGCGCCGCCGTCGCTTTACTGGATGAGGGCGCAACGGTGCCGTTTATTGCCCGCTACCGGAAGGAAGTGACCGGCGGCCTGGACGATACCCAATTAAGAACCCTGGAAGAACGCTTGACTTATTTGCGCGAATTAAACGAGCGCCGCAACAGCATTCTGGACAGCATTGTCGGCCAGGGCAAATTGACGCCGGAACTGGAACGGGCCATCAAGAATGCGGATACCAAAACCCTGCTGGAAGATTTGTATTTACCGTACAAACCCAAACGGCGCACCAAGGCACAGATCGCCCGCGAAGCCGGTCTGGAGCCGCTCGCCGATGCACTATTAGATGACCGCAGCCTGATCCCGTTACAAGTTGCCGAAGGCTATATCGATGCCGAAAAAGGCGTGCCCGATGCCGCTGGGGCATTGGATGGCGCCAGGCAAATCATCATGGAGCGCATTTCCGAAGATGCTGAATTATTGGCCGAACTGCGCGAGCGCATCTGGCAAAAAGGCATCGTGCACGCCACTGTGGTCGCCGGAAAAGAGCAGGAAGCGGCCAAATTCAAGGACTATTTTGATTATCAGGAAGCCATCAACAAAATTCCCTCACATCGGGCGCTGGCGCTGTTGCGCGGCCGCAATGAAGATTTATTGAACATAAATCTCAAACCTGGCGCTGAAGACAAGGAAGAACACGTTCTGTGCGCCCAGTTTGTAGCCCGCCATCTTAACATCACGGACACTTCCAAACCGGCCGACGCCTGGCTCGCGGAAACGGCGCGCTTTGCCTGGAAAATCAAGCTGTTCACGCGCATTGATCTGGATTTAAAACTGCGCCTGAGGGAAGCGGCAGAACAGGAAGCCATCCGCGTTTTCGCCAGCAATTTAAGGGACTTGCTGCTGGCCGCGCCGGCAGGCCCCAAAGCCACCATGGGTCTGGACCCCGGCATACGCACCGGCGTTAAAATCGCCATCGTAGATCCCACCGGCAAATTGCTGGCGACCGATACTATTTATCCGCATCCGCCTCGCCAGCAATGGGATCAATCGATAGCCACGCTGGCTAAACTGATTGAGCAGTATCATGTTGATTTGGTCAGTATCGGCAATGGCACCGGTTCCCGGGAAACCGATCAACTGGTGGCCGATGTCATGAAACGGCACAGCGAACTCAAATTTACCAAACTGACAGTTTCAGAAGCCGGCGCATCGGTATACTCGGCCTCGGAACTGGCCGCCAAGGAATTCCCTGATCTGGATGTTTCGCTGCGCGGCGCCGTTTCCATCGCCCGGCGCTTGCAGGATCCCTTGGCCGAGCTGGTTAAAATCGATCCCAAATCCATCGGCGTAGGTCAGTACCAGCATGACGTCAATCAGGCGCAGTTGGCCCGCAGTCTCGATACCGTGGTTGAGGATTGTGTCAACGCGGTCGGCGTCGATGTCAACACGGCATCGGTCGCCTTGCTCAAGCAGGTGTCCGGTCTTTCCAGCAGCATCAGTGAAAACATCGTCGCCTTCCGGGACGCCCACGGCCCGTTCACTAATCGCAAACAACTGAAAAAAGTGCCGCGCCTGGGCGATAAGGCTTACGAACAGGCGGCGGGCTTCTTGCGCATCATGAACGGCGATAATCCTCTGGACGCCTCCGCCGTACATCCTGAGGCCTATCCGGTGGTCGAAGCGATTATCGACAGCACCGGCAAATCCATACGCGATCTGATTGGCCAAAGCGGTTTTTTACGGGGCCTCAATCCGGCCAATTTCACCAACGAACATTTTGGTCTGCCCACCGTAAGCGATATTCTGCAGGAGCTGGAAAAGCCTGGCCGCGATCCTCGCCCGGAATTCAAAAGCGTACAATTTAAAGACGGCATCGAAAAAATCACTGACATCAAGCCGGGCATGACGCTGGACGGCGTGGTGACCAATGTCGCCAACTTCGGCGCCTTTGTGGACATCGGCGTACATCAGGATGGCCTGGTGCACATCTCGCATTTATCGGATAGCTTTGTCAAAGACCCGCGCGATGTCGTCAAAACCGGCGACATGGTTAAAGTGAAAGTGCTGGAAATCGATGTCGCGCGCAAACGCATCTCCTTGACCATGAAAAAAGAGGCAACGGCAACGGAGCCGGGATCAGAACGCAATCAGACAAAACCGGCCAACAAAGCCAAGCCACAGGCTCCCGCACAAAACCTGATGGCCAATGCATTTGCCAAGGCGCTGAAAAAGTAAATCAATAAAGCTCTGCTATACTGGAACAGACATTTTTATCTTACTCATCGCCGGATAATCTATGAAAACACATAAACACGTTCTGATAATTACCCTGTTGACAGCTTTTCTGGCCGCATTTTCGCCGCTGGGTAGCGCTGCCGGGATGCAAACTTACGGTTCAGGGCTGGACGACATGGGTCAGCATAAGTATTGCGCAAAGACAGTCCCTGCAGGTCAGTCTTACGGTTCAAAAATAGGCAATAAAGCCTTACGGGGTTTTACCAATATTGTCTTATCACCTATGGAAATTCCGAAAAACATCATCGACATCAGCAATATAAGCAATCCTTTTTATGGCCTTACTGGCGGACTATTCAAAGGTCTTGTTTACAGCTTAGGCCGTATCAGTGCAGGCCTGATTGATCTGATCTTTTTTCCTTTACCAACAAAACCGAATATCGACCCCATTTACCCTTGGGTCGATTATTTCGATAGGAGTACCAGGTTCTGCGACATATTTGACTTGGATTTTGCAGATGATGAGAGCGCACAACCAATAGCGCCCTTGCCTGTTGCGCAACCGTCAGCCACCCCACTGGTGGTTGATCCTAGAGCCAATGTCGTTGACCATACCGATCAATATAGAGAAGAAACCGACAGAAACCTAAATCGGCTGTTCAAAAAAGAAATGCATGAAATAGCTTATCCAGCCTTGCACAAAAAAAGCCCGGACGAGATATCCCGTCCGGGCTTTTTTTGATGGCCTGCCTGGCCGCGGTCAAAGCTCCTCCCTGACGCCCGAAAATAGACTGGACAACCGGCCACATTCCCTATCCTGTCCTCAGGAGGCTTTTCTCAACTCGCCCATGCCATTGGGTTTTTTTACGACTTGCAGTTGCGCTTTAAAGCGTTTCTGTACGCCTTCAACATGCGAAATAACACCCACGGTCTTGCCGTGGGTATGCAGACCCTCCAGGGTGCTGATGACCGTATAGAGCGTATCTGCATCCAGATTGCCAAAGCCCTCGTCAAGAAACAGCGAATCCACAGACTTGCCGTTGTTGGCCAGCTCGGAAAGCCCCAGGGCCAGCGCCAGACTCACGACAAAACTTTCGCCGCCGGATAGCGTCTTGGGCAGGCGACGGACATTGCCCTGGTAGGTATCCTCTATTTCTAGCGCCAGTCCTTGCTCACTGGACCGCTGGCGCAGATAGTATCGGCCGCTGATTTTTTCCAGCACCTCGTTGGTTTTTGCCAATAATTGCCCGGCAATCTTTTCCTGAACCCGGCGCCTGAAAGCCATGCCGTGTTCGGCTGATATTTGTTCAACTTCAAAGCGGCATTGTTCGGCTATTTTTTCCTGTTCCTGCAATCGTAAGCAAAGCGCCTCATAGCGTTGCTGCAATTGTTTTTGCTGTTGCAGCAGTTGATCGAGACGCTGAACTTCGAGGCGGGCTATGTCGATCTTTTCGTTGAGGCTCTTGAGCTGGGCAGCCAGCTCTTCCAGGCTGATTTCGCTGACAATATGCGCCTGCTCTGTCTCCAGATCGGCCTGACTTTGTTGCAGTGCTACCGTTCTTGCATCAATTTCCTGTTCGAGCTCGGCCAGTTGCCGCTCGAAATCAGCCTGATGTTCCATCAGTTCAAGGCTTTCGTTCAACTGTTTCACGGTGGTAAATTGCGTTCCCTGCAGCTTCTCCAGTAACGCCTGCTCCAGGCTTGAGGATTCCGCTTGCTGTTGTGCCAGCAAGTGTTCTTTGTCAGCAATCAATTTTTGCTTTTCTATCAGGGCAAGATGCAAACCCAGCGTTTCTTCTGTGCGTAATCCCCCTTTAAAGCGCTCAAGCTTGTCATCACAGACTTTTATATTGGCTTGGCAGGTTGCCTCCTTTTCGGCTAAGGCATGCAGCTCTTCAGTTAAGCTTTTACGCCGGAAAGCATAGCCGTGGTAATCCTGACGGCGGCTGTTCAAGCGGTCAAACAGTTCATCTTCCTTGCCTTTGGCAGGCATTTTTTCGCCCAGCGCGGCCAGATCATGCTGCACCTTGGCGGTCAATTCAATTTCTTCTTGTTGCACCCTGGGCAAGGCGGCCTCAATGTCGATCTGTTCCTGTGGACGTCCCTGCCACTCGGCTTCGAGTTTCCGGGTGCGTTCCTGTAGCTGCTCAAGGCTGGCTTCGCTCCGGGCAATCAAGGTCTTTAGTTTTTCAATGCTCGCCTGGGTATTGCGATAGCGTTTGGCCAAAGCGTTAATGTTTTGCAATTCGGCGGTCTCTGCCTTTAGCAGCCGCTGCATCAGTTTTAAATTATCAATATCCAGCTCATCACTGGCCGTATTAAGCCGGTTACACAACGTCAGCCACTGACCGCTAATCTGCTGCATTTGCGCCTGTCTGGCCTGTTTGCTCTGAGTCTGCTGTTGCGCAGCCTTGATTTGCTGGCTTAATTGGTTGACAGCCAGCGTTAATTTCTGGATTTTCGCGCGCTGGTCAATCAATGCCTGCTGTGAATTAGTTGGCACCGGAGCGCGTTTAACGTAGGGATGCTGCAATGCCCCGCATAAAGGACAAGGCTTGCCATGCACAAGATGCTGGCGCTCGGGCGCCATTTTTCTCAATAAGCCTTCATTAATAACCGCCGCTTCCAGCGCGCGCCTGATGTTGTCTTCGCGGCTGATTTGCTGTTTTAATTGTTCCAGCTCAAGACTCAGCTCATCGGCATCGTCTTCAGGTTTGTTTTTGCCTAACAGACTGCGGATAAAGCCGAATTTGCCATTGGCCAGTCTTTGCTTGGCCAGCGCCAGGTTATTTAATTCCTGAAACGATTGCACACGCTCCAGCTGTTCCTGCAACAAATCGTCAATGGCCTGCAGATCCCTGCCTTCAGCCAGTGTTGTCAGAGCTTTCTCTTCTGCCAGCAACTGCTGTTTTAAGCCGGCAATTTTTTTATGTTCCTGTTCAATGGCGGATTTATTAGTTTTTAACGCTGCCTGCGTGGTCTTTGACCACTTGGCAAATGCCTTCTGATTTTGACTCAATTCAAGCAACTCGGCCCTGAGTTTTTTTAACCGGCCAATTTCAGGGAAATTCGTCAGCAATGCTTCATCTATGGCATGTTCATCGAGCCATGCGGTAACCGTTGTCAACACGGATTGCTTCTGGTTAATCTGCTGCACCAAAGCCTGAGCCAGATTCGTCTCGGCCTGCCTTTCCGCGTTCAGCAGACTGATCTGATCGCGCATATCGTCGAGGATCTGCCTTTGTTCGCCAACCGATTTTTCGGGCAGGCCTTCAGGCGCTGTTTTATCTGCACCGGCCTAGCGCCAGCGTCTGTTGCAGCTGGTTTAATTCGTTATGGAAAGCACCCAGAGCATGTTTACTCAGGTTGATTTCGTGGTGCTGATCTTTAATCTGGGCAATTTCGTCTTTAAAGGCAGCCGCCTCTTGTAAAGACGCGATTTTGTCCAATTGGGCCTGCGTATTCTCCGCCTGGTTTTTTTTGGCGCGTATTTGGCTTTCCTGCTCGGCAATCTGGCTTTGTAGATTGACGCTATTTTCCAGCGCTGCTTGCTGCTGCTTCAAACTATTGTGTTGATCGCGAAAGTCGGCATATTGCTCTTTAAAATCGTTTAAATCCTGTTCACAGGCGTCGACTTCCTCGGCAGCCAGCACCGGCAAATCGGCTAAATCCTGTTTTAATTGCGCCAGCGTTTGTTGCGCCTGGTCATTTTTTTGGATGATTTCGTTTTTATAATCCGTATAAATGTCCGTGCTGATGATTTTTTCCAGTATATCCATGCGCTCGCTATCCAGCGCATTCAAAAACGCGGCAAAATCACCCTGTGCGAGCATAATCGAGCGCGTAAAGTTACGAAAATTCATGCCGGTCAGTTCGGTAATGCGAGCGCATACCTGTTGCGGGGTATCGGCCAGCAGGACTTCGCCGTCATTCACATGCAGCAGACTCATGACCGGCATCATAACTTCGCCTTCAGGGCTGCCGCCCTCCCTTTGCACACGCCAGCTGGCGCGGTATTTGTCCTTGCCCAGCGCAAATTCAATCACCGAAAAACTCTCGGCCGTATGTTTGGTCATGACATGGCGTGCCGGGCGGTCAAAACGGAAGGTTTCCCCATAAAGTCCCAGGGTAATGGCATCGAGAATACTGGACTTGCCCGAGCCATTGGGCCCCGTAATCGCAAAAACCCCGGTATCGGAAAATGGCGATTGTTCAAAGTCGATGCGGCTCTCGCCTTCCAATGAGTTGATATTTTTGAAATGAATATTGAGTATGCGCATAAGTGTTTGTTTTTTCTTTTTGGTGCAAAGTGATGCCGCGCCATTGGGTGAACGCATGAGTACACAGCGTTTATTACCTACATGGTACACGATGGAACTGATTGAGAAAACCGCGCAAAAAAAAAGGCCGGTGTTAGCCGGCCTTGATATCTACATCCATGGACATCGAAACGAATCTGTAATTCCCACTCGCTTCAGAAGCTGAAACAGCTTCTCTGCTGTTGATGAACAGGTAGCAGACGTAAGTTCGAAATCAGCACATCTGACGGCATCGATTCTAGTCCATGCAACACTAACGCGCTCTTATACTTTGACAGTACTCTACCCTGCCCGCGATCACAGGCTGACCTGAAACGTTAGTTCTCCCGAATCTGCCCCGGTTTTAGAAGCTTTGCATCGAGTTCAAAATCCATGCGGATGCGCTGGGCCACGGTCTTGCCTTCCTTTTTATTCTTAAACGGGCCAGCGATAACATGATAGGCGCCATCTTTTTCTATTTTGCGCGCAGGTATGGGTGGCCCCTGATGGTTAAGCATGACCGCCAGTTGCTGTGCATCGGCTTCGTTATCAAAACTGGCCGCCAACAGCGCCCAATCGCTAGCCTTGAGCTCTCCGGGAACGGGTTGTCCGTAAAGTTGCCCAGGGTGTTCCAGTGGCAGGGCATTAGCCGATAATTCCCCTATATCCGGGCTTTGCGCAAGTATCGGTGTCGGTATGCCATCCGCCCGTTGCAGGATACGTTCGACTTTTTCCCAATCAACAGTCAATTTTTTTTCCGCGCTCATTGCACGCAGATCTTTCAATAATTTCTTTTTGAGCACCGGTTTTTGCCTGGTCCATTTTTCCAGGGGTTCATGCGCTTCAAGATACAGCATGTTCTGATTCCATGCCGTCATATAAGGCTGGTGAATGATCCGCACCGGCATGCCAATCCTGGCTTGCTTAAACAGCACCTCAATGTCCTCGGGATAAAGCTGCACACAACCATGACTGATCTGCATGCCGATGCCGTAAGGCTTGTTGGTGCCGTGAATTAAATAGCCGGGAAACCCCAGCGGCATGGCATAGCTTCCCAGGGGATTATCAGGGCCTGAACGTACCACTTTCGGCAATGGATCGCCTTTCTGCGCATGTTCACGGTGTATCGATTCGGGCACCGTCCAGACCGGATTGGCTTTCTTGTCGGCGATGCGCGTTACCCCCATCGGCGTATTCCAGCCTTGACGGCCTATTCCGACGGGATAGGTGAATACAGTGTTCGGCTGCTGCTTGGGATAATAAAACAAGCGCATATTCGCCAGGTTCAGAACAATGCCCTTATGCGGCGCATCAGGGAGAATAAAACGTAGAGGCAGCAGAACGCGCTTGCCCGCTCCCGGCGTCCAGGGCGTGATGCCCTTGTTGGCAATGGTAATATCGTTATAGCCCAGACCAAAATGCCGGGCGATATCCGGCAGGGTATCAGTTTCGCGCGTTTCCATGACCGCCAGCGTACCCACCATATTCTGTGTGTCGGCTAACTGAAACTCATGGCTATCAATATTTTCGCTTTTTGCCGGCACAAGCACCGGTCCGTTTTCTTCTGAAGAAGAAAACAGCGGCATATTCTGACAGCCAACCAGGAAGGTACTTAGTACGATTACTGATAATAGCGGGGCAGGAAAGACTGCGTTTTTTAATTTAATCATCATGCGTAAGCCGTTGGTTCCTAGGATATAGCCAATAGTTAACAGCAGTTTATCGCATTTTCATTAAGACACGATTAACGTTTGATTAAGACCCGATAAACATGGCTAAGAAAACGTGCAATACACTCTCATTTGGAACCACACGGCGACCAGGCTGCCAGCTGCCTGCATGAACAGCATACCATTCACAACGTGTGAAGCCCCACGCTGGCCGGAATACCAAAACAACTGATTCCGGCGTCCTCGGGTCAGTCAAATGATCGCCCTAATGGCTTCAGCCAGCAAGCTGTCGAGCTTGATGCTGGCGGCCGGATGATCGATGCTGTCCGTACTCCAGATGGCTTTAATGCCGGCGTTCAGGATATGCGTCAGCGCATCACCGCAAAACAGCGCATGCGTGACCGCCGCATAAATGTCTTTGGCGCCGGCGGCTTGCAAGAGTCCCGCGGCTTTGGCCAGGGTTCTGCCGGTGCTGGCCATGTCGTCGATAATAACAACCGGCTGGTTGCGGTAATTAAGTTCCGGCAAGCTCATGTCAACCTGTTGGTCGCCACGTCTGTGCTTATGCGCGATTGCATAGTCAAATCCG
The DNA here is from genome assembly GCA_963696315.1 of uncultured Gammaproteobacteria bacterium. Classification (GTDB taxonomy): domain Bacteria; phylum Pseudomonadota; class Gammaproteobacteria; order Methylococcales; family Methylomonadaceae; genus CAWKEY01. Next base: position 643 of record CAVOJU010000027.1, on the reverse strand, counting down.
ATGTTGCCGGCGATACTGCTGACCCATTGTTCCGATTCGGCATCCGGGCCCAGCAATAAGGCATGTTCGAATTTTGCTTTCAGAAAGCCGCCGATATCGTTGGCGGCGCTCAGACTGATGGCATTTTTTATCGGTATGGCTTGATTAAGCGCCGAAATGCGATGCAAATGCGGGTCGACGGTAATGACATCATCAAACAAATCGGCCAGCATGCTGCCGATGATGCGCTGACTGACGGCCTCGCCGGGCTGGTTGGCGATATCCTGGCGCATGTAGCACATATAAGGTGCAACCAGGGTGAGGCGTTTGGCGCCGAGTTCCCGCGCTGTTTTTACGCACAGCAACAACTCGATCAATTTGTCGTTGGGCTGGTTGAGGCTGCGGCAAATGATCAGGTGTTCGGGCAATGACGGGGCAGCCGCACGAAACTTTCGCTGTCGGGAAAATGATGCAGCCTGATTTCGGCCAGGCCGGCATCAAGACGGGCGGCGAGGCGTTGACTCTGACTTAAATAATCGGGGAAGGCGAGTATCAGCATGGCCTGAGCTTGTTCCGGTTAAAAGGCAATCAGTGATTTGATAATCTGTGCTTCGTTGCCAATAGTATAGCCATTGTTATGTGCGGCCAGTTGCTGAGCGAAGTT
>CAVOJU010000026.1:0-117673 GCA_963696315.1 uncultured Gammaproteobacteria bacterium | reverse complement strand
CCCTTACCATGTTCAGACTCAGCCAGTACATGCGCGAACTGATCGACCCGACACCCCTAAAACCCGCGCGCAAGCCGGCGGCGCCGGTGGTGATCTGGAATTTGATCCGGCGCTGCAATCTTACCTGCAAGCATTGCTACACCACGTCTGCCGATATTGATTTCCCGGGTGAATTAAGCACAGCGGAAATTTATACAGTGATGGATGATTTAAAGGCGTTCAAGGTGCCGGTGCTGATTTTGTCCGGCGGTGAGCCGCTGCTGCATCCGGATATTTTCAACATTTCCCGACGCGCCAAGGACATGGGTTTTTATGTCGCGTTATCCAGCAACGGCACCAAGATTTCCAAAGGCAATATCGACGCAATCGCCGCAATTAATTATCAGTATATCGGCGTCAGTCTGGATGGCATTAAGGATACCCATGATCAATTCCGGCGCGTCAAAGGCTCTTTTGATGAAGCGCTGCGCGGCGTGCATTTGTGCCTGGAAAAAGGTATCAAGGTCGGCATCCGTTTTACTTTAACGCAGGATAACGCCCAGGATTTTCCGGCCCTGTTGCGGTTGATGGATGATAACGACATCGACAAATTCTATTTATCGCATTTGAACTATGGCGGACGTGGTAATAGAAATCGCAAGGATGATGCGCATTTTGCCATGACGCGCGAGGCGATGGATTTACTCTTTGAAACCAGCTATGAATGGCTGAAAGCGGGCAAGGAACGGGAGTTTGTCACCGGCAATAATGATGCCGATGCGGTTTATTTTCTGCACTGGGTCAAGCAACATTTTCCCGATAAATGCGATCATATCAAGGCCAAGCTGGAACAATGGGGCGGCAATGCTTCCGGTGTGAATGTCGCCAATATTGATAATCTCGGCAACGTGCATCCCGACACGTTCTGGTGGCATTACGATCTGGGCAACGTTAAAGATCGGCCGTTTTCGGAAATATGGATGGATGTGTCGGATCCGCTGATGGCGGGTCTTAAACAACACCCCAGACCGCTGCAAGGGCGCTGTGGTACTTGCCATTATCAATCAATTTGTAATGGCAACACCCGGGTCAGAGCAGCGCAAACGACAGGCAACTACTGGGCAGAAGACCCGGGTTGTTATCTGACTGATGCCGAGATTGCGGAACAGTAAAGGCACCCATCGACGGTCGCCCCCTGGAATTACCTGGTCTTTAACGACAAGCCGGCAACAATCTCCTTATTTTGCCGTTCAGGGTCAATCGCGACATCCAGAATATACACGCGATCATTCGAGACACCGCCTTGTTGCACGACGTATTTGGCTATGCTCTGCGCCCGATCTGCCGCCAGATGTTTAAGACGCATTTCTTCGGGCTTGATAATGCCTTCCAGCTGCTTTTTCGCCACGGCATAAAAATCACCCCCTTTCGGGTCCTTTAACCGTGGCGTACCCAGCAGGGATTTTTCTGCCAGTGCGGGAAATTTTTCAATAAACAGTTCCGCCAGCAAGCGCTTGTAATCTTCATCGGAAAGCTCGACATATTCCGAGCGTATTTTTTTGCCGCCCTGCTTGTTGATTTCAGCCGCCCGAATTCTTTTCAGCTGATCATATAAAGCATCGTCGGTCAACGCAGGCCAGTCCTGTTCTTCAAAAGCGGCACCTTTAATTTCGAGCGTCAGCATCGGCCGTTCATTCAGCGCCTTAGACAAATGCCGCAGTTTAATTTTTTCCGGTTCATCCAGGTCGGCTCTACCGGCGGCAAAAGTGACGCTGCTTAAATCTTCCTTACTGCCGATCAATGAGGCGATGGCCCGGAACGGTGCGGTAACCACTTTGCTGATGGCGTTCACCAAAGCATCGGCAATAATGGCGCGAGGCTGAACTGCGGATCTTCCAGACTGCCGGTAATCGGTACATCAATTTTTATTTTGCCGTCGCCATCTTTCAGCAGCGCCACGGCCAGCTCCAGCGGCAAAGACACAGCATTGGGGTTTTCAACCTTCTCACCCAGCTCAAACTGGTCAATCAAAATGTTATTTGCCGCCGTCAACTTACCGTTGGTCACGTTATAGATCAAGTCCAGCGACAGCTTGCCTTTTTCCACCTTATAGCCGGCAAATTGCACCATATATGGACTCACCAACGGCATCGGCATGCCTTTGAAACTCATGATGACATGGTAATCGCCCCGGTACGGACTGACTTCGGCTTTTATATCAACGGGCGATAACTCATAGGCGGTACCTTTCAGCGATACCTTAACCATTGATTGCGGCTCTGAAGAAATGCCGCTGGCGCCGCCATCAAGGCTTTTTATATCTGCCTTAAAGGGCAAAATCAGCGACAAGTCGGAAAAGTAGGACGAGCCGTCGATGACTTGTACGCTGCCGAGTTTAAAATGCAGCTTTTGCCGCTCCGGGGACTGAGCAGTCTGTTTTTTAACTGCCGGCCTATGGTTTATATCGACATCGGCATGCAGGATGTCAGAAAAATTGATCGTTTTATCTTTATTGATCACAACTCTGGCGTAAGGCTGATGGATAACCAGCGCGTCGGCACTATAACGGTTAGCCAGTACATCGGCATCGAGATTTTTTAAGCTTAATTTTTCCCATTTGATGAAGTCCTTGTTTTGCAGCTGATCGCGCGTTAGCAAACTGGCAATGCCGGTGTTGCCTTTGAATTTAATATCAAGCTGACCGGCTTCCTGCCTGGCAACAGTGGCATTACCCTCGACAGCCAGTTGGCCGTCGATAATATCGAGCCGGACAAATTTGTCGACATAAGGCTGGAATTTTTCCAGCTCTATATCCTTGACCGTTACCGCCAGCTTCGCCGACAAGGGCTCAACTACAGTCTCGCCAGCAAGCTTGATAGTACCGGTTTTATTGACGCCGACAGACAGCTCTACCGGTAATCGCACACCGCTCTGATTTGTGAAATTTTTCAGTTTCAAATCAATGGGCGCCAACGTCATCAGCAGCGGTTTTTTCAGTGTGCGATCTTCAAATGCCAGCTCTGAATTGGCCAAAGTAACGCTGTTGATCTTGATATCCCAGGGCGTGTTTTGAACGGCGGCCGCCTTATCGCTAGACATATTATCAGCCGGGTTTACCTCAGTGTTCTCGCTGCCAAACAAGCTCAGGTAATTAAAACTGCCATCGGCATTGAGCCAGGCCTGAAGCTCGGCATCGTTGGCGGCTACAGAATCTATGGTAACTGCGCGATCATTAAGATCAAAACCGATGCCGCGGCCGGAAACAGCGGGTATTTTAATCAGTATTGCGTCCTGGCCGGTTTCTGAGAGCTGGAAACCCTGAATGTCCAGCTTGCCCTGGGTAGCCGCCACATTCAAGCGCTGATCAATATGACTGACGGTGAGTCCGGTTTCAAGCGTAATGACCGGGATATTGACCGACTGCTTGGCTAAAAACTGGATATCACGAAGCGCCAGTTTGCCCTGCGGAATGCCAAGATTCAGCTTATTGTCTGCATAACTAAGCTGATAACCGGCATCGAGAGTAGCCGATGGAATCTTTAACGTCAGCTTGCCAGGTTCTTTTGCGGAAAACTGGAAATCACGAAGACTCAGTTTGCTCTGCTGAATATCAACATTCAGTTTTTTGTCCGCATAACTGACTTTATAAGCGGCATCGAGTTCTGGCTCGCCTTTCACCTCAAACGGCAATTGCGCCAAGGCGAGCTTTTGAATAGCCCCCAGTTTGAGCTTGGCCAGTTTGATATGCCCCTCTGAAGACAGTGGATTGATGCCTGTGCTTCCCTGCCAATGCAACTCGCCACCCGACTGCAGTGCCAGAGACAGGGCCAAGCTGAATGTGCTGCCCGCCTGAGTAGTGAAATTTTCCAGCTCGAGATTGATTGGCGTGATGGTTTCGGCAACCGGCTGCGGATTAAGCGCATCAGTCCAGGCCAGCTTGCCCCCGGTTATGGACAACTTGCCGATGTTGACCGGAATCATCTTGCCATCTTCCTGTTTGGCTGGATCGTCAGGCTTAATCAGGCCGGTAAAATTAAATACACCATTTTTTTGCCTGGCGATCTGCACAAACGGCTTGCCCAGCACCACCTTATCCAGCACCAGCGCCTTCTGCTGAAGAGATTGCCGCGCATCCATGCTGACATAAAAGGTCTCGAAACTAACAAAGGGGCTGCCGTCTTGCTCCTGCATTTGGAAACCCTGGAGTTTGAATTGCAGCGCGAAGGGATCGAACTCAAGCGTGTTTATGGCGGCCTTTCTGCCGGTTTGCTGCTGGATCATCTCAGGCAGCTTGGACTTTAATAACAAGGGCACGATGTAAAAGCCCAAACCGGCATAAACAGCCGCCAGCAAAGTGACCGCCAATACCGTCTTGGCCGCTATTGATAATATGCTTCGAGTGCTCATGCTTTTCCTTGTCGACCAATCAGCTTTATTAGGCAGGCATTTTAGCAAAAAAAAGGCGACCGAAAGGCCGCCTTTTTTCTGTCAAAGAGCTGACGCTCAATAGCCTTATAAATTCTGGTATCCGGTTTCTTCATGCATGATAATATCCAGACCCTGCTGCTCTTCATCGGCAGTGACACGAATACCAATCCATTTATCCAATACTTTTAAAATCAGATAACTGAATACAGCGCTCCAGAGTATTGTAACCACAATAGCCAGCGCCTGAACACTGACCTGATCGATGATGGACACGCCTTCAGCCAAACCCAGACCGCCCAGATTGCTGGCCGCAAAAACCCCCGTCAGCAAGGAACCGGTCACACCGCCCACGCCATGAACAGGAAATACATCCAGTGAATCATCGATTTTTAATGTCCGTTTGACATATTGGGTCGCGTAAAAACACACGGTACCGGCGGTAATGCCAATCACTAATGCACCGGCAGGGCCAACAAAACCCGATGCCGGAGTAATGGTGCCCAAGCCCGCCACCATACCGGTCACAATACCCAATACACTGGGCTTGCCAAAGCGTTTCCATTCAATAAACATCCAGGTCAAAGCGCCGGAAGCGGCGCCAATATGCGTCACCAGCATGGTCATGCCGGCATGGCCGTCTGCAGCCAAGGCGCTACCGGCATTAAAACCAAACCAGCCTACCCATAACATGCCGGCACCGGTCACCACCATGGTCATATTGTGAGGCGGCATCGCCGTACCCGGAAAACCTCTTCTGTTGCCTATCACCAAAGCCGCCACCAAAGACGCGACACCGGCATTGATATGAATAACAATACCGCCGGCAAAATCCATTGCGCCCAGCTCAGCCAGCCAGCCGCCGCCCCACATCCAATGACAGATTGGCGTATAAACAATGATCAGCCACAAGCCGCTAAACCAGAGCATCGCGGAAAATTTCATGCGTTCGGCAAAAGCGCCCACGATCAGTGCCGGTGTAATAATGGCAAACGTCATTTGAAACATGAAATAAACGCTTTCTGGAATAGTACCGGTCAGCGACCCTGTCGCCATATCCGGTAAAAACACCTTGGACGCCCCCCCGATGACTTTTTGAAATTCGCCGCCATTATCAAAAATAAAACTATAGACGCCGGCCAGCCAAAGTATCGAAACCAGGCAGGTTATGGCAAAACACTGCATTAATACCGACAACACGTTCTTGCTTCTGACTAATCCCCCGTAAAACAAAGACAGCCCCGGAATGGTCATGAATAGCACTAATGCTGTCGATGTCAGAATCCATGCGGTATTGGCCTGATTCAGTTCATCCGCCATGGCAAGCCCCGGAAACAAAAGCAAGCCCGCCACCAATTTATAATTATTTTTAAAATGCATCATTTTTCCCAGGCGACACTAAATAGCATCTTCTCCGGTTTCTCCCGTTCTGATGCGGATAACCTGCTCCAGATTGGCAACAAATATTTTGCCGTCACCAATTTTTCCGGTATTGGCGGCTTTAACTATGGTTTCGACGGCTAAATCGACCACGTTATCGGCCACCGCAATTTCCAGTTTAACCTTCGGTAAGAAATCAACCACATACTCGGCGCCTCGATACAATTCAGTATGGCCTTTCTGACGTCCAAAGCCCTTCACTTCAGTTGCAGTAACGCCTGCAACCCCAATCTCGGATAACGCTTCTCTCACATCATCCAGTTTAAATGGTTTGATAATCGCAGTTATTAATTTCATGCCGTCCCCAATATACAATGATTAAAAATTGATCTAAGCCGCTTATATTTACCCGGCAATGATAATTAATTCTTGTGAAACATACAATTTGATCCGCCCTGAAGCAGCACAAACGCAAGTGCCCAGAGCTTCTGCGCAAGCAGAAAGTCCGGGCTATTTGCAAGGCAATGAATTTAAATGTGATATGCCGTTTCGCCGTGCTCGGAAATATCGAGGCCTTCACGTTCGGTTTCTTCACTAACCCGAAGACCAATCATGATATCCACGAACTTGAAGGCAATGAAGGACACCGTGCCTGACCAGACTATGCATAGTAAAACACCCCACAGTTGACTGATGAATTGGGTGGACATGCTGTATTCTGCAACCCCGTTGGCAACGTAATCCCAAACGCCGGTTCCGCCCAGTGCTGGGCTCGCAACTATAGAGGTACCCAAAGCACCGATGATCCCACCAATACCGTGTACGCCGAAAGCGTCCAGAGAATCGTCGTAACCGAGCGTACTTTTCAGGCTTGTAACCGCCCAGAAACATGCAGCGCCAGCGGCCAACCCCAGGCAAATAGCGCCCATCGGCCCTGCCCAGCCACAGGCAGGCGTAATTGCAACCAGTCCAGCAATCGCGCCGGAAGCGCCGCCCAGCATACTGGGTTTACCACGTACTATCCATTCAGCCGCTGTCCAGGCCAGCGTAGCAGCCGCGCTGGCCAGTAAAGTGTTGACAAAAACCAAGGCAGCCAAGCCGTTTGCTTCCAGATTGGAGCCGACGTTAAAACCGAACCAGCCCACCCACAGCAAAGATGCGCCGATCATAGTCATGGTGACACTATGCGGGGCAAGAGATTCCTTTTTGGAAACCGATACGTTTACCCACCATCAAGCAGCCTATCAATCCGGCAATACCGGCGTTGATATGCACAACCGTGCCGCCTGCAAAGTCCAAAGCCCCTTTCTGGAACAAGAATCCTGCCGTTGCCGCCGCAGTTTCTCCGGCCTTGGCGTCGGTGTAGGCGTCTGGGCCCGCCCAATACCAAACCATGTGCGCCATTGGTAGATAGGCAAAAGTAAACCAAATGAACATAAATACTAATATGGCTGAAAATTTTACGCGTTCGGCAAATGCGCCAATGATCAGAGCGGGAGTGATGCATGCAAAGGTAAGCTGGAAGACAACGTAAATATATTCAGGAACGTAAACGCCTTTGCTGAAAGTGGCAGCCATTGATTCAGGTGTTATGCCGCTAAGAAACAGCTTGCTGAACCCGCCGAAAAAGGCATTACCCTCGGTAAACGCAATGCTGTAACCATAAATCGCCCACAGCACAGCCATCATCGAGAAAATCACGAAGACCTGCATTAACACTGAAAGCATGTTTTTGGCGCGCACCATACCCCCATAAAACAATGCCAAGCCAGGGATGGACATGAGTATGACCAGCACGGTCGCCACGATCATCCAGGCGGTATCGCCTTTGTTGATACTAGGCAAAACAGCTGCAGGCACAGCAGCGGGAGTTGCAAGTGCTGTTGTTTCGACAACGGTAGTCGTCAGCTCTTCGGCAAAGGACGCGCCTGCAAAACCCAAGAGTGCACAGAGCAGGAAAGTAGTTAAAATTTTTTTCATCGTTATCACCTGAAGGTTAAAGTGCTTCTTCGCCAGATTCGCCGGTTCTAATCCGGACGACCTGCTCTAAATTGGTTACAAAAATTTTCCCGTCGCCAATTTTGCCGGTATTGGCGGCTCGGGTAATCGCCTCGACAGCCTGATCAAGCATCGCATCCCCCACGGCGACTTCAATTTTGGCTTTGGGTAAAAAATCAACCACATACTCTGCGCCTCGATACAATTCAGTATGTCCCTTTTGGCGGCCAAATCCCTTTACCTCGGTTACGGTTACACCAGAAACCCCTACGTCTGAAAGTGCCTCACGCACATCATCCAGTTTAAAGGGCTTAACAATTGCGGTTATCAGTTTCATAGAGTGCCTCTTGCTTAAGTAAACTAATCGTTATTAACCAAAGCACGGAATGTGCCAAACCATCCCGGCAAGCCACATTGCCATGCTGGAAGCAAGCAAAATCAGGCCTATTCCTATAAGCCCTTTTGGATTCCGGCTTTTTCTCAGCAGCCAACAACCACTCTATTCAAAGGTTTTTAAGCTTTTTTTATCGCCTGATCGCAAGCGCTCAACACGCCAGCAAGCCCAATCATTCTGTAAAAACCAACAGCCCTGAAATACGCACCAAATTCGAACAAAATGGTCTTTTATGACTCATTTTGGTGCGCTTATATCAATTTACAATCTTTCTTCACCACCCAATGCACCCAGAATACCGGTCATGGCCATTGTCTGAAAATATGGCCTATATTTTGCTTAATCAGATATAGACTGTCTTAATAACGCAACGAATTGTCTTACCTAAGCAAATAAACACGGCTTTCTGTACTACAATCTCAAGGCATGTATTTTTTAACCAACCACAAAAGGTCATCCTTATGTACATACATTCAAAAAATCACCACGGCTGGTCGCTCACCCTGTGCAGCGCACTTCTGTGCTCTTCTCTGGCGCATGCTGAGGACGATGTCGCTATAAAAGAGGTGCCCGACTTTAAAGCTGATAATGATGGCGCTATAGCCAGCCTGACCGGCTTCAACATTAACGAAACAGCGCCTTTAAAAAATCTGGGCATTACTGTCGGTGGCTGGGTTTCATCAGGTGTTGCCGGCAATCCCGACAGCCCTGAAAGCAGAACCAATGGCCCGGTCACCTTCAACAACCGCGCCAATGAATTCAATATGCATGAGCTGTACGGCTATATCGAAAGAGCCGTCGATACCGAAGCCAATAAATGGGATTTTGGCTTTCGCGCCGATGTTGTCTACGGCATAGATGCCCTTTACACCACCCAAGCCAACTTTGATAACGATCTCGTCACCGACAGCTCGTCTCGTCTCTACAAACTGGCATTTCCACAAGCCTATGCCACTGTTTTTGCACCCATTGGTAACGGCCTGACCACCAAAATCGGGCATTTTTACACCATCATCGGCAACGAAGTGGTTACCGCGCCGGATAACTTTTTCTTCTCGCACGCCTATACCATGCAATATGGCGAACCGTTCACGCACACCGGCATACTGTCTTCATACCCGGTTAACAAAAACATCAGCCTGACCGGCGGCGTTGTTTCAGGATGGGATTCTTTCTTCCAGGAACCACCCAACTTCTTAGGCGGCGCCACCTTTACCACTGATGATGAAAAAACTGCCCTGGCATTTTCGATGATCACCGGCGATGTAGCGAAAGATGACGAGCATAACCGCACCATGTACAGCATCGTATTAAGCCATGACATTACCGATACCCTGCATTACAAACTGCAGCACGACTTGGGCATCGAAGAAAAATCGAGCGCGGCGGATGCTGCCAAATGGTATGGCATCAACCAATACCTGACTTATGACATCAACGACCAACTCGGCGCCGGCATGCGTCTTGAATGGTTCCGCGACGAAGACGGCATCCGAGTTAACGGCAACCCCGACCATTATCTGGCCGCCACGGTGGGCCTGAACTATTCGCCGATGTCCTGGCTGACCTTGCGTCCAGAAGTCAGATACGACCACTCAACCCAAAACAACGCCTATAACGATGGCTTAAGCAATGATCAGGTGTTGATTTCAGCGGACGCCATAGTGCGATTCTAAACACTTTTACATGTAAACCGGAAAGATAGCGCACAGGGATGTGCGCCAAAATGCAACACAGCCTAACGCGGCGCTTATTCAGACCCGTTTTTTTGTGGCTAATAGTAAAAAAAATGGTATTTTATAGCGTTTGCCATAAAACAAAGACTAAACCCCAACATCAGGAGACAATATAAATGTCCGTAGAAAACGTACTACAAATGATCAAAGACAACGACGTTAAATTCGTCGATTTCCGTTTTTGTGATACCCGCGGTAAAGAACAACACGTTACCTTTCCGGCTCATTCGATTGATGAAGACAGCTTTGAAGAAGGCAACATGTTTGACGGCTCATCCATTGCCGGCTGGAAACATATCAATGAATCGGACATGATTTTAATGCCGGATCCATCGACAGCCGTTATGGATCCCTTCTATGATGACAACACCTTAATCTTGCGTTGCGACATTATCGAACCTAAAAACATGCAAGGTTACGAACGCGACCCACGCTCTATTGCCAAGCGCGCTGAAGCCTATCTACAATCAACCGGCATTGCCGATACCGCTTTCTTCGGCCCTGAAAATGAGTTCTTCGTATTTGATGATGTGCGCTGGGGCACCGACATGAGCGGCTCTTTCTACAAAATCGACTCTGAAGAAGCCGGCTGGAATTCAGAAAAAGTCTATGCCGATGGCAACATCGGTCACCGTCCAGGCATTAAGGGCGGCTACTTCCCTGTTCCACCGGTTGATTCACTGCAGGACTTACGCTCTGCCATGTGCCTGGTTCTGGAAGAAATGGGCCAAACCGTTGAAGTACACCATCACGAAGTGGCCACCGCCGGCCAGTGTGAAATTGGTGTTAAATTCAACACCCTGGTTAAAAAAGCCGATGAAGTACTAACCCTGAAATATGTTGTGGCCAACATTGCCCATGCTTACGGCAAAACCGCGACTTTCATGCCCAAACCACTGGTCGGTGACAACGGCAGCGGCATGCACGTTCACCAGTCTTTGGCAAAAGGCGGCGTCAACCTGTTCTCGGGCGACCTCTACGGCGGCCTGTCTGAAACTGCGCTGTTTTACATCGGCGGCATCATTAAACATGCCAGAGCGCTGAACGCCTTCACCAATGCATCAACCAACAGCTACAAACGTCTGGTTCCAGGTTTTGAGGCACCGGTTATGCTGGCCTACTCTGCACGTAACCGTTCGGCTTCTATCCGTATTCCTTTTGTCAACAACCCCAGAGGCCGTCGTATTGAAGTCCGCTTCCCGGATTCCACCGCCAACCCTTATCTGGCGTTCTCGGCCATGCTGATGGCGGGTCTGGATGGCATTCAAAACAAAATTCATCCTGGCGATTCCATGGACAAAGATTTGTATGATCTGCCGCCCGAAGAGGAAAAAAACATCCCGCAAGTTTGTCATGCCTTTGACCAGGCCCTTGAAGCACTGGACAAAGATCGTGATTTCCTGACCAAGGGCGGTGTTTTCACTGATGACGTGATTGATGGTTACATCAAACTGAAAATGGAAGAAGTCACGCGCATCCGCATGAGCACACACCCAGTCGAATACGATATGTACTATAGCTTGTAAAAGTTAAGCCTGTTTCACACAGGCCCACACTGCCCACGAACCCCGCAAGTTATCTGGCTTAGCGGGGTTTTTTATGCCCGGACGCCGCCAGTCGCGGCTAAAACCCCCTCCCACAATTAACCCATGTTTAACATTTTCCTACCATTTATTCTAATGGTGATTATTTATAAGTTATTGTTTATATATAGCAGTCGATTTCGTAAAACCCCGAAAATCGCTAAAGTAGTGCCATAATAGTTGGCCAGGTACTTGCGCACCGCATGTCGTTGCGGTAATGTAGCGGCATGTATATACGACGCACTCAAACCCGCAGTAACGCCACCGGCGAACCCTATTTTACTTATCGCCTGGTGCGCTCCGAACGCATTGACGGCAAGGTGAAGCAGGTCACGCTGCTCAACCTGGGACGGCACTTTGCCGTGGACCAGTCACTCTGGCCTGCCTTGTGCGTTCGTATCGACGAACTGCTGGCCGGTCAGGCCAGCCTGGTAGAAATTAACCTGCCGAAAGCCGCCGCCGTGGAAGCCGATCGGATTGTCGCACAATTGCAGTTGCACAAGGCACCGGCTGTTCCGGCGGCGAAGACACCCGCGCAGTCTGAGACCAAGCCCGATGCCCAGCCTGAATCTGCAGCCGTCCCGGCCACCGATGTGCAAGCAGTGGATGTCAATACCCTTGAACTGGTGCGTCCCCGCTCGGTAGGGGTTGAACACATCGGTTTGTGGGCCATGCGCCAGGTGGACTTTACCGGGCTGTTGCTTGAGCTGGGTCTATCCAGCCCGATACGGGCGGCGATCCTGGGCGTGATTATCGGGCGCATGGCGGCGCCGGGTTCGGAATTGGCCGCCTACCGTTGGCTGGGCCAGCAGAGCGGCCTGGGTGAATTGCTGGACGTCGATTTTGAGCGCATGCCCCTGATGACGCTGTATCGCGCTTCGGATGCGTTGATGAAGTACCGGGACATCATCGAGCGCACCTTGTTCAATCGGGTGCATGACCTGTTGGGCTTGAACATCACGGTGACCCTGTATGATCTGACCAATACCTACTTCGAAGGCACGGCCGCGGCCAACCCCAAAGCCAAACAATGGCCGTTCCAAGGAAAAGCGTAGCGATTGCCCACTGGTGACCTTGGGTCTGGTGCTGGACGGTAGCGGTTTTGTGCGCCGCTCCGAAACCTTCGAAGGCAATGTCTCGGAAGGCAAGACTTTAGAGCGCATGCTCATCGGCCTGGGCGCACCGGCCGGCGCCTGGTGGTCATGGATGCCGGCATCGCCACCGAGGCCAATCTGATCTGGCTAAGCGAACACGGCTACCGCTATTTGGTGGTCAGCCGCGAACGGGCCCGGCAATTCGAAGCCGAAACCGCTATCCCGATCGAAACCGCCGCCGGGGCGACGGTGCATATTCAACGCGTTGATGATCCGGACAACAAAGAGGTCCGGCTCTACTGCTATTCCGAGCAACGCGAGGAAAAAGAACAAGGTATCAATCGACGTTTCTGCGAACGCTTCGAGGCCGGACTCAAGAACATCGCCGACGGCCTCGGCAAACCGCGCACCGAGAAACGTCTCGACAAACTCCACCAGCGCATCGGCCGACTCAAGGAAAAAAGCAAAGGTATCGGTCAGCATTACGACATCGAACTGCTGCCGGACGCGTCCGGCAAAAAGGCGGTCGAATTGCGCTGGACCAAACAGCCGCAAGCCGGCACCCGGCTCACCCATCCCGGCGTCTACTGCCTGCGCAGCAACCAAACTGACTGGGACAGCGAGCGTTTGTGGCGCACCTATATCATGCTCACCGACCTGGAAGCCGTGTTCCGGAGTTTCAAATCCGAACTCGGCCTGCGCCCGGTCTACCACCATAAAGAAATTCGCGTCGACGGCCACCTGTTCATCACCGTACTGGCCTACCAATTCGTGCAAATCATTCGCAAGCAACTGCAAGAACACGACATCCAAGGCCGCTGGAGCAGTCTGCGGGAGATCCTGTCCGTGCAGCAGCGCGTCACCGCGTCCTTCCAACGTGCTGATGGCGGCGCCCTGCATATCCGCAAAGCCACGCGTCCGGAAACGGAACTGGCGGCTATTTACCAAGCCCTGAATCTCGATCCTTTGCCGGGAGGTGTGCAAAAGACTTACGTTTGACCTAAACTCATCCGCTTTACAAGCGTGTAGTGCCTTACGGCGATTTTTCTATTTCTAATTTATTGAAATTAATGATGTTTTAAATATGGATGTTAAAGATGGGTTAAGATCGCCGCCCGATTTTGGCCGGTAATGCTAGCTGTTTCGCTGTCCGCTTTCCGTTGGGATTTTGTCATTCGGAAATATAGATTGAATGTCTGCAAGGGGTCGATTTAACAATGGCGGTCTTTCAATGTAAGATCTGATTACGATCAAATTTTAAAGATGTCTGATTACGTCCGGGTCAATACAGAGAATTGGCTTAATGTCTACCTTCCGCTTTCAGCAGTTTTCAGTGCTGCAAAAACAATCTGCGATGAAAGTCTGCACCGATGCCGTTTTATTTGCGCGCCATGGCGCCGGTTAAAAACGGCGATCGTGTGCTGGATATCGGTACCGGCACGGGCGTGCTGGCATTGATCGCGGCGCAACTGGGAGCGGGCAAGGTGACCGCCGTGGAACTGACAGAACAGGCTTACCAGGAGGCCGGCATTAATTTCCGCCAGAGTCCCTGGGCTGATCGCCTTGAGGCCGTGCATCAGGATATTCAAGGCTTTGCCGGTATTACCAAGCAGCAATATGATCTTGTCATCAGCAATCCGCCGTTTTTTGAAAATCACTTCAAGACCACCGCGGCCCTTAGAATGACTGCGCGGCATAACGATCAATTGCCTTTTGCCGAGCTGATAAGCATTGCCGGTCAATTAGTCTCGCCGCAGGGTTTGTTGTATGTGCTATTGCCGGTGCATGCGGTCAAGAAGATGGCTGGGGAAGCTTCATCAGCCGGGTTTTATTTAACCAAACGTACTGATTTTCGTGCTTACGCGCATTCCGTAGCCAAGGTTTCGGCGCTGACTTTCAGTCGCACAGCGGCGGCTGTGGTATCGGACATGCTGACGGTGTATGAATCCAGCGGCGTTTATACGCAACAGAGCGAAGGCTATTTATCAACTTTGCTGTTGCGCTTTGCCAAAAAAGTCAATGAGGCAACAGGTTCGGCAGAATGTTGAATAGCTATTGGCTAGTAGGAGCGACGCCCTCGTCGCGGCTAAGGTTTTAATCGCGACGAGGGCGTCGCTCCTACCCATTCTTGTATTGACTGGGGCAGTATGTAAAACGAATTAGTTTACAACGCGGTGTCCGCGGTTTCTGAGGCAGTTGGAATAAGCTCTTTTGTATTGCGACTCGGCTTCGAAACCCTGTTTGGCGCCGCCGCCAAAACCGCCGGCGGCGGCACCAATAGCCGCGCCCGTACCGGGATTGCCTGTAAAGGCACCCACTATGGCGCCGCCTGCAGCACCGATTAAGCCGCCTACGCCTGCTCCGATAGCGGTTTCTTTAGCAGTACCGGCTGTGCCGCCGGAGGCCTGCCTGGCAAGCTGCTGGCATTCGGCATAATCCTGGTTGATGCGATAGGCATTGGGATTATTATAGTAATCGACGGTGGGAGCCCATCCGGTTTGGGTGGCACAGGCTGTGATTAAAGCACTGCCGATTATGACGAAGCTGAGTGTTAATTTTTTCATGGGTATTACCTTAGGTTATATTTTGTTACAGAATAGTTGATCGAATATGAATAATGCATGAATTATAAATCCGACATGATTAGAGTTCTCTTAAAACCAGTAGCGGCGGTTTGTTCAGCACCTGCCTGACACCCCAGCATCCGGCCAAACCCACGCATAATGCGCCGATTAAAGGCAATATACCCCATAGATGATAGGAAGGCGTGTAATCCATATGCATGACCTGACTATACAGGGCATAGAGGATGACTTCTGAAATAATGATCGCCAACACCCCGGAAATAAGACCCAGCAAGGTAAATTCAATGATCTGGGTGCGTCTTAAAAACGCCCGGTTCGCCCCCAGGGTCCGCATTAAGGCACCCTCCTGGATTCGACTATCCAGTGTCGAATAGACCGCCGCCGCCAGAACGGTAAACCCGGCCATTAAGGCAAAGTACAGCAGGTAATTAATCGCTTCGGTCAACTGCGCCAGAATGGTTTGAAATTGCCGCAGGATTAAATCGACTTCGAGTATGGTGGTGCTCGGGTATTTTTTGACCAGGTCATTGAGTATCTCCTTGGCGTTTTCAGGCAAATAAAAGCTGGTGATAAAGGTACTTGGATAAGCATCCAGTGATCCGGGCGAAAAAATCATGTAAAAATTCGGCTTCATGGTATCCCAGTGCAGATTGCGGATACTGGCTACCGTCGCCTTCAACTGTTCACTGCCGACGGTAAAGGTCAAACGGTCGCCCAGTTTGATTTTAAGATTTTTGGCCAGTTTCTCCTCAACAGACACCAGACCGGCTTGACCGGATTGCCACCAGTTGCCGGCAATAATTTTATTGTCTTCAGGCAATTCTGTTGACCAGGTTAAACTGAGCTCGCGTTGCGTAGCCGCCTCGCCCTGGCTGTCTTTGCTGACAATGTGTTGTACCGGCGTATCGTTGATAGCGACCAGACGGCCTCTGACCACCGGAAAAAACCGGCTGCCAGTGATATGCTGCTGTTGCAAATCTTGCTCAAACTGCGCTTGCTGATCCGGAAAAATATTCAGCGCGAAATGATTGGGCGCCTTTTCGGGCAGCTGTTTTTGCCAGTTATCGATTAAGTCGTTACGCACGGTAAAGCTGAGGACCATGGCCACCAGAGTCAAGCTGAAAGCCAGAATCTGGCTAACGCTGGCACGACTGTTGCGCAATAAGCCCTGTAATCCAAAACGCCACACCAGGCTCATCTGCGGCAAACCTTTTCGGGCCACTCCGAGCAAGGCATTCACCAGCACCCCCAACAGCAGTAAAGCAATCAGACCGGCACCCATAATCGTCGCCGTCATCTGCAGGTCATCGGTATAACGCCAAATCAACACGCCCATAATGCTGATGGCCAAACCGTAGATCAGCCAGGCGCTGGCGGGCAAGGGTTCCAGTTCGCGGCGCAGCACTCTGAGCGGCGAAACCCGTTTAAGCCGCAATAAGGGCGGCAAAGCAAAGCCCAACAACACCGCCATGCCAGTGATAAAGCCGAAAAAAACCGCCAATAAACCCGGACTGGCCAGTTGCCGCGGCAAGAGATTTCTTAACAGATAAAACAAACCCTCCTGCGCAAACCAGCCCAGCAGACAACCTGCGGCGCTGGCCAATACGCCGAGCACGACAAATTGGCAACTATACAGCCAAAGAATTTCCCGCTGCCGGCAGCCCAGGCAGCGCAGCAGCGCCGAGGTATTAAAATGCCGTTCGGTATAACGGCGGGTGGCCATGGCAATGGCCACGCCGGCAATCAGGATCACGACAATGCTGGAGAGGCCCAGATAACGTTCAGCGCGCCTTAGCGCCGAGCCCAATTCCGGCCGGTCTTCATGAATGTCCATCAACCGTTGCGAGGGATTCAATTGGGGCTTGAGCCATTGTTTAAAGACAGACAAGGCTTTGTTATCGCCGCTGAACTGAAAGAAATAATGCACGTGACTGCCGGGTTGTAAAATGCCGGTGGCCTGCAGGTCGGCAGCGTTTATCATCACGCGCGGCGAAAAGCTGTAAAAATCACCGCGCTTGTCGGGCTCGTACGTAATGATGCGGCTGAGCGTCAGTTTTTTTTCGCCGACGGTTAACGAGTCCCCGAGATGCAATTTCAGCGCCGGCAAAATGCGTTTTTCAACCCAGGCCGTCCCGGGTTCCGGCCCTTCGTGCACCGTTGTCTCATCCAGATAATCCGTTGCGCTGGTTTTTAGATGGCCGCGCAGCGGATAGCCCCCACTGACCGCTTTAACGCTGGCTAACAGGAGCTCGTCATTTTCGATTAACACACTCGAAAACTCGAGCGTTTGCGCCTTGGAAAGCTTAAGCTCGGCCGCTTTGGCCAGCCAAGTTTCCGAAATCGGAGCAGAACTGGCGATGACCAGATCGGCCGCCAGAAACTCCGCTGCCTGCAAAGTCATGGTGCGCTGCAAACGGTCTGCAAACAACGAGATAGCCGATGAACTGGTGACGGCGATCATTAAGGCCAGGATCAGTATGGTCAACTCCCCGGAGCGGCTGTCACGCCATAACATCCGTATTGCCAGATTAAAGCGGTTCATAACAAGCGTCCTGCATCCAGACGCAGCGTGCGCTGACAGCGCGCCGCCAGCGCCGAATCGTGGGTGACCAGAATCAGTGTGGTGTAGTGTTCAAGATTAAGTTCGAACAGTAAATCGACAATATGGGCGCCGGTTTTGCTGTCCAGATTGCCGGTGGGTTCATCGGCAAAAAGAATCGCGGGCCGGGTCACAAAAGCTCGGGCCAGTGCCACGCGCTGTTGCTCACCGCCGGAAAGCTGTTTGGGCGTATGCGACAGACGATGGCTCAGACCCACCCGCTCCAATAAGGCCGCGGCTTGTGCTTTGGCCTGCTTGCTGCCGCTCAATTCCAGCGGCAGCATTACATTTTCCAGAGCGGTGAGTGCCGGCAGCAATTGAAAAGACTGGAACACAAAACCGATCAGCTCACTGCGCAGGGCGGCCCTGCCGTCTTCGTTCATGGCAGTAAGGGTTTTGCCGTTCACTCGAATGGAGCCGGACGAGGGCGTGTCAAGTCCTGCCAGAAGACTGATTAAAGTCGATTTGCCTGAACCGGATTCGCCGACGATGGCAATGCTTTCGCCGGCCTTGATAGTCAACGTAATCGATGACAAGATGTGCAGCAGGCCATCAGCCGTTGCAACCGACTTGCCCAAGTTTTCTGCGGCAATAATAATGTTTTGTAGGTTTTCAGTTTGAGTATTCATGATGAATAGAGTGTTTTATATCGCATTAGTTTTATGCATGCCGATATCGGCCATGGCGAAATCGATTGTTGTATTGGGAGATAGTATCAGTGCCGGTTACGGAATTGAAGCCGGACAGGGTTGGGTGTCCTTGTTGCAGAACAGGCTGGTGGCAGAAAAAAGCCCCTGTGTGATCAGCAATGACAGCATTAGCGGCGATACCAGCGCCGGCGGTCTTGCCCGGATAAACCAGGTTCTGGCCCTGCGCAAGCCGGACGTTGTTTTGGTGGAGCTGGGTGCCAATGATGGCTTGCGCGGCCTGCCGCCCAAAATCCTGAAAAGCAATCTGACCGAAATTGTCCGGCGTGCACATAAAGCCGGCGCAAAAGTGCTGTTGCTGAGCATGCGAATTCCGCCAAATTACGGCAAGCGTTATACCGAATTATTTTATAAAATCTATCCCGAGCTGGCGTCTGAACTGAAAGCGACCTATGTCCCTTTTATTCTCGAAGACGTCGCGCTGGTTAAAGACTTGATGCAGCCGGATGGCCTGCATCCCAACCTCAAAGCCCAGCCCATAATTGCCGATAAAATATGGACTCATCTGCGCCCGCTCTTAAAATAACAAATTTTCAAGGAAATACTTCTCAATGAAATCATTAACATTGGAATACGCCAATCAGATTATACAGGCCGCCATCAGTAAAGCCCGGCTATTAAACATGTCGCCGATCACAGTCGTCGTGCTGGATCAGGCCGGCCATTTAAAAGCCATGCAAAGAGAAGACGGCGCCAGTCTGATCAGACAGGAAATCGCCACGGCAAAAGCCTGGGGTGCCGTCAATATGGGTATCTCGTCGCGCAATCTGGGCGTGGTAGCAGAACAGCGGCCGGACTTTATGAATGCATTAATCGGCGTGGCCGAAGGCAAAATCATGCCGGTTCCGGGCGGCGTCCTGATTCGAGACAGCAGCAACAACTTACTCGGCGCGGTAGGTATCAGCGGCGATGTATCCGATCGGGATGAGCGCTGTGCCATTGCGGGGATTGAGGCGGCCGGTTTTATTGCGGGCTTGTAATCGGCGGTTGTCAATAGCGGTATTTTTTGGGGCCCGGTCTGCCGGGCCAAGTCTGCTCAGTCATGGCTTCGTCGCCGAGTGAATCCGCCAAGCCGATACGGACGGCGGTCTTCTTGATTTTTTCAATGCGCTTGGCAAGTGTGTGCTGACGTTTGTGCTAGGTTTCCAGCATGGCAACCGTCACCTTACACGAATCAGCTTGGGCCGCGGATTTTCCAAATTGCAGTGCACCAATTTTGCTGGCCGCTGAAATCCTGTTTGACGATATGGCGGCGGAAACGAGGCATAAGTCGCGATTTATGGCTTTTAACCCCGACGCCTGCGCCGCTTC
Organism: uncultured Gammaproteobacteria bacterium; assembly: GCA_963696315.1. Taxonomy (GTDB): domain Bacteria; phylum Pseudomonadota; class Gammaproteobacteria; order Methylococcales; family Methylomonadaceae; genus CAWKEY01. Next base: position 97,882 of record CAVOJU010000026.1, on the reverse strand, counting down.
CAGCCTGCCGTTCAGACTTATTTAGCCGCAGGCACCTCAGGCACAGGGGCAGGCGCGCTGTTTTGAGGGGCGGCTTGTTTTGGCGCTTGCTGTGCCAGTTTTGCCTGACGATTGCCTTCGCCATAAAGCGTAGCGGCGACCATGAACAACACCGTCGAAATGACGATAATCAGAAACCGGTCCGGTTTTTTCAAAAAGAATAAAGCCCAGTGCGGCTTGATCATGCCGATGATAAAAAAAATGAGCGTCAGGATTCCGATGTTAAAGGCGGCAATTATCATGGTATTTACTCGTTAACCTTACATTGTTATAGATTTGCATTAATATAAAAGCGTCTGCTAACAACAGACCGCATCTATTTTAATAGGTTTTGCCAGTTCAGTTCGAATTGTTGTGTTGCACATTGGCATGCCCAATCTTTGGTGAAAAAATCTGGAGGCTGTATGAGTGGTTTTGGTGACTTTGTGTTGGCGTTATTAACGTTTGCCGTGGTGCTGGTATTCATGAGTGTTAAATCGGTGCCTCAAGGCATGGAATACACCGTGGAACGCTTTGGTAAGTATATCAATACACTAACGCCGGGCCTGAACATCATCTTGCCGGTCATTGACCGTATCGGCAACAAAATGAATATGATGGAACAGGTAATGGATGTGCCTTCGCAGGAGGTGATTACTAAGGATAACGCCATGGTTACCGTGGATGGCGTGGTTTTTTACCAGGTCATGGACGCAGCCAAAGCCGCCTATGAGGTCAGCAAGCTGGATTGGGCCATTCTGAATCTGGTGATGACCAATATTCGTACGGTCATGGGCTCCATGGATCTGGATGAATTGCTGTCCCGCCGGGACGAGATTAACGCCCGCTTGCTGTCTGTTGTCGACGATGCAACCACGCCCTGGGGCATCAAAGCTACCCGCATTGAAATCAAGGATATTGCGCCGCCCAAGGATCTGGTTGAAGCGATGAGCCGGCAAATGAAGGCCGATCGTTTAAAACGCGCGGCCATACTGGAGGCAGAGGGCGCCAGACAATCGGAAATACTGCGCGCCGAAGGTGAAAAGCAGGCGGCCATTCTGGAAGCGGAAGGCCGCAAGGAAGCCTCTTATCGTGACGCAGAAGCCAGAGAACGTCTGGCGCAGGCCGAAGCCAAGGCGACCTTGATGGTATCGGAAGCCATCAGCAAGGGCGATATACAAGCGGTAAATTACTTTGTGGCACAGAAATACATTGAGTCCCTGCAAAAAATTGCCTCCGCCGAGAACAGCAAACTGATCTTCATGCCCCTGGAAGCCGCCAATGTAATCGGCTCCATCGGAGGCATTACCGAACTGGCCAAGGAAGCCATGGCCAAAAGCCATCAGGGTACATGAGAAACAATCATGATTGAGCTGGAATTTGTGTTTTGGCATTGGTGGGTTTTGGCGCTGTTGCTGCTGATTGTAGAATTATTGGCGCCCGGATTTTTCTTTCTGTGGATGTCTGTTTCGGGCTTTGTAACCGGTTGCATCGTATTGCTAATGTCCTCGCTGAGCATGGACATGCAGCTTTTCATTTTTTCCATACTGTCGGTAACGGCCATTCTTGTGTGGAAATTTTATGGTAAACGGCATCCCCTGGAAACCGATCAGCCCTTGTTGAATAAACGCGGCGCGCAATACATAGGCAGAGTGTTTAGTCTGTACAAAGCGATAGAAAATGGCGAGGGTAAAATAAAAGTCGATGATTCCATCTGGAAAGTGCACGGCGAAGACTGCGATATTCACAGCAAGGTCAGGGTCACCGCCATTCGCGGCACGGTGTTTGATGTGGAAAAAGTGGAGTAGCCGCCCGGCAGCCATTTTTAGGCTAACGCTGAAGGCGTTATTCTGTCATTTCAACCCCGGGCGCAATCAAATCTTGCCAGACTTAACGGCCTAAGCTCTGTCCTTCCATGCAAATGACCAGCGGCTTTTGCTGTGTCATTTTGCATCAGTGATGGTACGATGTCTGAACATGCAACTTGCCCTTTGAATAAATCCGATTTTTACCATCGAACAAGTTGCCGGATTTAGTCCAGGAAGAAAAGTGGGGAAGTTGTTATGACAGGCATTGATGAAATACGCGGCAATTTACTTGAAATGCTCGAAGAGCTCGATGACCGGCTGGCTAAAATAACCGACGATGTCAAACATGTAGCCGAGCCATTGGCAAAAGATTTTGCCGAACAGGCGACGCAATCAGAGAATGATGAAGTCCTGGATTATTTAGGCAATGCGACCCGAACGGAAATTGAAAAAGTCAAACAGGCCATTTCCAGATTAGATAGCGGCAACTATGGAATTTGCGAGGTCTGCGGCGAGCCGATTGGCAAGGAACGTCTGAAAGCAATACCCTATGCCTGTATGTGCATAAAGTGCGCGAATCAAGCGGGTTGTTAAGCTATATTGCCTGATCAAGCAAAAGAAAACAAACATGCATCACAGTGCGGTATTTTAAAGCGTTATGACAATGCTTTTATCGTAGAGATGTTTATCCAGCACCGCCATAGCTTCCTCGCATTCAATAACAGGCTTGCGGCTGATCAAAATATAATTCGCCAAACCGATAATGGCCCGCCAATGCGACCAGATAGAGACAAACTTGTAGGCGGCCATAAAGAGCTCGACGATTTTCTTTTCTCTCTGTTCCCGGCTTATCAATAAGCATTCCAAGTATTCGTTAACCAATGCCAGATCAGAGGCCCCGCCATAATTATGCAGCGCATTCAAATTGATCAAATAGGGATTAATCAGTTCACCGTCCCTTTTGGCGACATACATGGCTTCGGCCAGCGGCCCAACCAGCAAGTTGATAATATCCGCGTCAAAGGCACGCTCAAACGCCTGTTTCTGGGCCGGATAAAAGTGATCGTTATCGGCCATTAATGAGGGCAAGGTATGTATTAGACGCCCGCCATCGATTCTGGACAGGGCGTTATCGCAGTTGCTTGGCAGCGTCAAGGATTGTTCCTGCTGAGCACCTTCTTTTAGGACAATCTGGAAAAAAACCGGAGGCAGCTGTTTTTTCTTATTACCTAAATGAATCGCCGCCGCATGCCCTGCCTCATGAATGGCAGTTCGGGTACTCAATTCTTGATTGGCTAGCTGAATAAGGCCTTGTGCTATGTCCTTACGTTTCATATTAAAACCTTTTTAAAAAAATGCGGGCTAGCCAATCTGCCCGCATTATAACGAGGAAGGATAAGTAACTCTGCTGCTTAGGTACAGACAAGAGTCGGAGAAAGTCTAACGGCCGAAAATAGCTTTGAAAATGTGTCATATTGCCGCGCGGCAATATGCCGCTCAAGTTGGCAAGCTTGTTGCATTGTATTATAAGTTTGCCTTGCGGAAACGCTTGAAATACCGGGCTTCTCAGCTAAATTAAGCAATTTTTATGCGGCAAATAACCCAGTCTAATAGGTCATATCACACACTTTACAAAGTGTAGACCAGAAACTGCATTAAGCCAGTGCCTGCCAGGGGAAAAATTCCCCGCCCTTCAGGCATAAATAGCCAAGCTCATGGTCTACGTGCGTTAGTGATTACCCAAACGGCATAAAGGAAAAGGCAGGGGTGAAGGCAGCGCAAATCGAGTTTGCTCTTCTTGCCCTTGCCGGGCAAGAGAGGAGGCCAAACGCCTGCATAGCGCATTCTATTCAAGGCATAAAAAAGTCATTATGCCTGGCACCCGGCAGCCCTGTTTAAAATAAAGAACCCCAAAGTTCATCCACTTTTTTAACGACCTCGGGCGTCATCACGATAGGGCGGCCCCACTCCCGGCTGGTTTCGCCGGGCCATTTATTAGTGGCATCAAAGCCGACCTTGGAACCCAGACCGGAAACCGGCGAGGCAAAATCCAGGTAATCGATCGGCGTATTTTCCAATATCGTTAAATCGCGGGCCGGATCCATGCGCGTGGTCATGGCCCAGATCACATCTTCCCAGCTGCGGACGTTAATATCGTCATCGACGACAATCACAAACTTGGTGTACATGAACTGGCGCAGGAATGACCAGGTACCGAGCATGACGCGTTTGGCATGGCCGGCATATTGCTTTTTCATGCTGATCACGGCCATCCGGTAAGAACAGCCTTCTGGCGGCAAGTAAAAATCGACAATTTCCGGGAATTGTTTCTGTAAAATCGGCACGAACACTTCGTTTAGGGCAACGCCCAAAATGGCCGGTTCATCGGGTGGCCGGCCGGTATAGGTGCTGTGATAGATGGGCGCCTGGCGCTGGGTGATGCGCTCAATGGTGAACACCGGAAATTCATCGACTTCATTGTAATAACCGGTGTGATCGCCAAAAGGGCCTTCGGGCGCTGTTTCGCCGGGATAAATAAAGCCTTCCAGGACAATTTCGGCGCTCGCCGGAACCTGCAAGTCATGGGTTAAACAGGTCGCCAGTTCGGTTTTACTGCCGCGTAAAAGACCTGCAAAAGCGTATTCGGACAGCGAGTCGGGAACCGGTGTGACGGCCCCCAGGATGGTGGCAGGGTCCGCACCCAAGGCAACCGCAACCGGAAAAGGCTTGCCGGGATGCGCGGCCTGCCATTCCTTAAAATCCAGGGCGCCGCCGCGATGGGCCAGCCAGCGCATAATGACTTTGTTTTTGGCTATGACTTGCTGGCGATAAATGCCCAGATTCTGACGGTTTTTATGCGGGCCTTTGGTGATCACCAACGGCCAGGTAATCAAGGGACCCGCGTCACCGGGCCAACAAGTCTGGATAGGATAATCACCGAGGTCGACTTCATCGCCTTCCCGGACCAGTTCCTGACACGGCGGGTATTTGACCAGTTTAGGCGCCATATTCAAGACTTGCCTTAATACCGGCAGTTTTTCCATGGCATCTTTTATGCCTTTGGGGGGCTCCGGTTCTTTTAAATACGCCAGCAATTCGCCGATGCCGCGTAATTCATCAATGGAGTCCGCACCCATGCCCATGGCGACGCGATGCGGCGTACCAAAGAGATTGGCCAAAACCGGAATATTGGCGCCTTTCGGGTATTCAAATAATAGTGCCGGGCCGCCCTGTTTCAAGGTGCGGTCGCAAATTTCCGTCATTTCCAGATACGGATCGACGGGAACATTAATGCGCTTGAGCTCGCCCTGCTTTTCCAGTTGTTTGATAAAGTCGCGCAGATCCTTGTATTTCATGCGGCGATTCCGTTATGTCTGAGCAAGGCATCGATAGTCGGCTTGCGGCCGCGGAATTTGATAAACAATGCCATCGCAGGACATTGACCACCTTGCTCCAGTATGTGCGTTAAAAAGGCGTTACCGGTTTCCTGATCAAAAATGCCTTTTTCTTCAAACAGGGAAAACGCATCGCTGGATAAGACTTCCGCCCATTTATAGCTGTAATACCCGGCGGCATAGCCGCCGGCAAAAATGTGAGAAAAGCTGTGCGCAAAGCGATTGAACTTGGGCGGCTGTATGACAGCGACCTGTTTTCTGACCTGCTCCAGGGTTTCGTAGATACGACCGCCTTTGGTGGGGTCATAATCCCGGTGAATTCGAAAATCAAACAGACTGAATTCGAGCTGCCTGACCATGACCATGCCGGCCTGAAAGTTTTTGGCGGCGAGCATTTTCTCAAACAGCTCATCCGGGAGGGGCTCTCCGGTTTGATAATGTCCCGAGATCAGCGCCAGCGCGTCTTTCTCCCAGCACCAGTTTTCCATGAATTGGCTGGGCAGCTCGACGGCGTCCCATTCCACACCGTTAATGCCCGATACGCCCAGATGATCAACCTGGGTGAGCAGGTGATGCAGGCCATGACCGAATTCATGGAATAAGGTAGTGACTTCATCATGGGTCAGCAAAGCCGGCTCTTCACCAGTTGCCGGAGTGAAATTACAGGTGAGATAGGCCACCGGAGTTTGAATGTAGCCATCGAATTTATCGCCAGGGATGGTGTGTATGCCGCAAGCCAGTCGGGAACTGGCGCGGCGCTTGCGGCCGACACAATCATCCATCCAGGCGCCGCCGCGTTTTTTGGCGCGGGCATACAGATCGGTATAAAACTGACCGCGTAGCTGGCCGTTTTTGTCCTCAATCTGGAAAAAACGCACATCGGGATGCCAGCTGTCAAAGCCGTGGATCTCGGTAATTTGCAAGCCATAGAGTTTTTCGACGATGGCAAACAAGCCAGGCAAAACACGCGTGATCGGAAAATAGGCTTTTACCGCCTCCTGAGACAGCTGGTAATCATGCTGGCGCATTTTCTCCGAGTAATAGCTCAAATCCCAGGATTGCAGATCTGCGATACCGTAATGTTGGTGCGCAAACTCACGTAAATCGGCCAAATCCTTGCGCGCCTGACGCCAGGATCGATCGGCCAGATCTTCCAGAAAAGCCGTCACGTCTTCGGGTTTTTCCGCCATTTTGGTGGCCAGTGACAGTTCGGCGTAATTATTGAAGCCCAGCAAAAGTGCTTTCTCATGGCGTAGCGCCAGGATTTTCTCCATGATTTCGCTGTTGTCCCAGCGTCCGGCATGCGGGCCCTGATCTGACGCGCGGGTAGCGAAGGCCTCGTAGTGTTCGCGGCGTAACTCACGGTTATCGGCGTAAGTCATCACGGCGCTATAGGACGGAAATTGCAGGGTAATCATCCAGCCGTCGGCATTTTCACTTTCCGCTGTCTGTCTGGCCTGCGCCAGGGCAGTCGGCGGCAAGCCGGCCAGCTCCTGCTCGTCCCGGATCAGTTTGCTCCAGGCGTTGGTGGCGTCCATCAGATTTTCTTCGTATTGGCTGGCCAGCTGTGATAATTGCAGGCTGATAGCTTTGAACCGCTGTTTTTTATCGGCATCCAGATCAATGCCGGACAATCTGAAGTCCCTTAAAGCGTTCTCTATGATTTTCCTCTGCGCCTGATCGAGCGTAACAAAAGCAGCGCTTTCAGCAATTTGGCGATAGGCATTAAACAATTGTTCGTGTTGCCCCATCTCGGTTGAATACTCACTGAGCTTGGGCAGGCAGGCATTATATGCGTCGCGCAGGGCATCATTGTTGACCACCGAGTTCATGTGGCTGACCGGCGACCAGGCTTTATTAAGCCGGTCTTCGGCATTTTCAATCGGCTCAATCAGGTTTTCCCAGCTGTAATCGGTGCTGGCCTGAAGCTGCTTTTCAACCACGGCACGGGCTTCGGCCAATAGCTGATCGATGGCCGGCTCTATATGTTCCGGCTTGATCTGGGAAAATAGCGGCAGTGTGGTATTGCTGAGTAAGGGATTGATCATGGTTGTCAGGAAAAAATGCTCATGGCGGCATTAATGCGCTGTTGCGCTTTATGCAGCAGGTTCAGGGAAAAGTCAGGATCCAGTTTACCGTTGCTCATCTTTACATAAGCCGGGATAGAGTTGATATAGGGCAATTCTTTAAATTTGCCGGAACCTATATGGCTGTGTAATTTGGCCAAAATGACGATCTCGGTGAGGTTCAGCTGAGGGTTAGCGCTTTCGTAAAACCAGTCCTCGGCATGTCGCGGAATCTGCGTCAATTCTTCGGGGAAACCCAGGGTATGGAGTACCAAGCTGCCTACCGGAGGACTCAGTACCGGAATCGCCGCTTGCAGCTCAACATCTGGATATTCATCGGGATATTGTTCGGCGAAATGCAGGATGGGTATGGTGCCTATGTCGCAGATCAAGCCGGCTAGCAAGGCGTCTTCAGGATCGACTGACGCGGATTCTTGCGCGAGGACAAAGCTCAGGCTGGATACATACAGACTGTTTTTCCATAAATCCCGCATTTGTTTCATCAGCTTTGGGTCTTTGCTCTGGAATAACTGTTTCATGCTGATGCTGGTGACCAGATTACGCGTTGCATCCAGGCCCAGCCAGGTAACGGCACTGTGCCCATTGGTGATGCGGGACACCGGCGCATACAGTGCGCTGTTGGCGACTTGAATCAGCTTGGTGACGATAGGCGCGTCAATTTGGATGATTTCAACAGCTTCGTTGATACTGATATCGCCGCGCATTGCTTCTTTCAGCTTTAATGCCACATGCGGCAAAGAAGGCAGGCTCAGCTTGTTTTCGTGGTAGGCGGCAGTAAAACTGTTAAAAAACCGGTTGCCGGCAATTTCCTCAGGAAGATCAAAATCCACAACTTCAATGGTAGCTGCCTGGGTACGGCTTTTATCGGTCCAAACGTTGATTAATTTTTGCGAAATGGCAAGAATCTCAACCTTGGTCGTAGCGATGGCCGTTGCCCCGCAGCGTTTGCCGCTATTTAGCGGCAAATTGGCGAGTGGCGAAGTATCGGTCAACGTATAGTCATTCTCGCAATCTGGCCGCAGTTGCACACTGCCTTTGAGCAGGTAGTAAACGGCGTCGGTTTGCTGGCCGCGTGTGAATAAAATGGATTTCGGCGCGTAGCTGAGTAGAGTGCAAGTGAATTGTGCAACCGTGTCATCATCCATATCGCGTAAGGGTACGAATTTTTTTAAGGTTGCCAGCGGCAGTTTTTTATTTTCCGTGGCGAGCGGCGCGGTGCAGCTCAGCCGATGCCCCGCATTCTCAGGCTGGCCGGCAGCAGTCTTTGCCATCATGGCGCCGGCCTCTGGTTTTTTTGTAAACCGCTTGAACCAATTCATTGATGCCTCGCCAGTAAGTGTATAAGTTTGCTTAAATGTAGTCTGGATTTGTGAAGAAATGGCAAATGTTCTTGGGCGCCTTGTTAATAGCTGTTGCGTCAACCCGTTGTTCGAGAAGCTAATATCTTCGAAATAAACTGCCGGTTAAAAGCTCCGGGTTCCTTGCGCTCGGCCGCTCCTGAGGTCTTTAACCATGCCAGGGGAGTTTTGACTGTCCTGGCGTGAGGGGTTTTTGAGCGGCCTGCCGGAAGTCTTATCTGTATGGCTGCTAAAATTGTAGATGCCGAGAACATTGTCACCCTTGTCTTAATTTGCTACAGCCAGGTTTGGCGATCATTTTGGGCCGGACTCGTCAAAAAACAGAGCCGTTTTTGAAAGGCTGTCATGCCAGCTGCGATGATTTTTATCAATCAGTATCCACCAAAAACCCAATCCGCACGCCGCCCATGACGCAATAGCGGCGATAAACCGCAACAAGGCTTGTTGCCAGCTGATAGGCGCCCGGTCGAGGGTAAGCACTTTGATTTTCCAGGCGCGCAGGCCCAAAGTCTGTCCGCCGTGCGTCCAGAACCAGGCATAGAAGAAAAAGCTGATAACGAGCAGATAGAAGGGGTAAAAAACTTGCCGGGAGGTAAATGCTTCACCGGCATTAATCGGCAGCAGCAGTGCCGTTGCGACAAACAGTAAAGCAAGCAGCAACAGCAGATCGTAGACAATTGCCGCCAAACGACGCAATAAACCCGGCGCCGGCAAACTACCGCTGCCTGGTTGTACGGTTTTTGGCTTTGCCGTCCAGAACAATTAAATTTTGAATAAGGCTAATTTTTGGCCAAAATACATGCACATCGCAACCAGTGCAGCCAGCATCGCCAATGAGAATAAAAACGGCGGCCTATGGAACAGAAGAATCAGAAAATCTGTTACAAAAAGGCTGGTTATAAGAGGTTGGTCAATCAAGGCATTAAGAATCTTTTTGCACATAACAAATTCCATCAAGCACACTAAAAATTAGTGCAAGTTTTTAAAAATTAGGCTTGCCCGGGCTTACCCGACCATGCTAAACACACGAACCAGGATAGCGTTCAAAAACGAAAAAGGATTCTACTATATCCAAAAGAGGAATGTAAAAGAAAGCTGTTGATTGGGCAAAAATGAATGAAATGATATGATTGTTAAAATTATAAAAACAAACAGAGATTACGATTATTTTAAATTTTTTTAAAAAACTTATTCATTCGGTCAAAAGCGGGCCTGAGCCGGTTGCTGCACAAGTCAGGGTCTATACGCGTGCGGAACACAATATTTCTCGGTCCCAGATCAGCGAAAATGCCCTGAAGGTATTGTATAGGCTGCAAAAATCCGGCTTTGAGGCATATCTGGTCGGCGGCTGTGTCCGTGATTTGCTGCTGGGGCGGGAGCCCAAGGATTTTGATGTGGTCACCAATGCCGATCCAGAGCAGGTCAGAAAAGTATTCCGCAATTGCCGCTTGATCGGACGCAGATTTCGCCTCGCCCATGTGCATTTTGGACGGGAAATCATTGAAGTTGCCACCTTTCGCGGTGCCGGCGACGAGCAAAACGACAAACCCTTGTTGAATCAGGAAGGGCGCCTGCTGCGGGATAATGTTTACGGCAAGATTGAAGAAGATGTGTGGCGCCGGGACTTCACGGTCAATGCCCTGTATTACAACATCAAAGACTTTTCGGTGATCGATTATACCGGCGGCATGACGGATCATAAAGCAGGCAGGCTCCGGCTCATCGGGGACCCTGAAACGCGATTTCGCGAAGACCCGGTGCGTATGCTGCGAGCCGTGCGCTTTGCCGTCAAGCTCGGCTTTAATCTGGATCCTGCTTGCGAACAGGCCATGCACAAGGTGGTTGATTTGTTAAGCAGCATCCCTTCGGCCCGGCTTTATGATGAGGCATTAAAGCTGTTTTTGTCCGGCTATGCCCTGCAGACCTTCGAGATGCTCAGACATTATGGCCTGTTTCAGGTACTGTTTCCGGAAACGGAGAACAGTCTGGCCGTTGAGGAAGAGGGCTTTCCTCGCCTGTTTTTAATCAGGGCGCTGGAAAATTCGGATAACCGGATTGCCGAGGGCAAAACCGTCACAGCCTACTTTTTGCTGGCTGCTTTTTTATGGGAGCCGGTTGTGATGCGGGCTAAAGCAAAGATAGCAAAAGGTGAAATTGAATACCTGGCCTATCAGGAAGCAATCAGCGAAGTGCTTTCCAGACAGGTTAAAGCTACCGCAATGCCACGGCATATCAGCACTGCCATGCGCGAAGTCTGGAGTTTGCAGCCCAAGTTTAATGCGCGCGCCGGCTCCAAACCCAGCCGCTTGTTACTGCATCCGCGATTCAGGGCGGCCTATGACTTTTTGTTGTTGCGCGCGGAAACCGGCGGCGCCGATCCCGAGTCTGGCAAAGTGGTGGACCCGTTATCAGCATGCCGATGAGACCGAACAAAGAAAAATGACCCGTCCTTCTCGTCGCGCGGCGCCAAAATCTGGGCGAAAAAAAAACTTCCGCAATGACGGTAAAGCCGCGGGCGCTGCAGAACAGGAGAGTTAAGGCGGACGGCGCCCATCAGCCAACATGAAAACATCAACAACAGATTCGATAACGGCCTATATCGGCCTAGGCAGCAATCTTGCCGATCCGGCCGGGCAGATTAAAGCAGCGCGCCGGGAAATTGCTGCGCTGGAAAACGTACAAGAACTGGCCTTTTCCAGTCTCTACCAGAGCCCACCCATGGGCCCGCAAGATCAACCCGATTATGTCAATGCGGTCATGGCAGTTGTCACTACCTTGCCGCCGCTGGATTTGCTGCGCTGCCTGCAAAAAATCGAGCATGAACAGGGCCGGGTAAGAACCGGCGAACGCTGGGGGGCAAGAACCCTGGATCTGGATTTGTTGCTTTACGGGGATGCGCTGATAGCAATGCCCGATCTGATTGTGCCGCATGCAGGACTTTCCGAAAGGGCATTCGTGCTGTACCCCTTGTCTGAAATTGCTCCGCAATTGCTGGTGCCGGGCAAGGGCAAACTCAAGGATCTGCTGGCGCAGTGCCCGCTGGCCGGATTGAGAAGGTTGGACTGACGTGCATCAATACCCCCCCGTAGCGGCAACAAAACCGCTTTCCATCACTGATTTGGCCGCCATGAAACAGCGTGGCGAGAAAATCAGCTGCTTAACGGCTTATGATGCCAGTTTTAGCGCGCTGATTGATAGCGCGGGGGTTGACATGATGCTGGTCGGCGACTCGCTGGGCATGGTGATTCAGGGCCACGACAGCACGCTGCCGGTCAGTATCGATGATATGGTTTACCATAGCCGATGCGTCAGCCAGGCCAGGCGCAGGGCATTTGTGTTGGCGGATTTGCCGTTCATGACCTATGTTAACCCCTTGTCGGCAGCGGAAAATGCGGCAAGGCTGATGCAGGCGGGCGGCGCGCAAATGATCAAGCTGGAAGGCGCGCGCATTGAAATTGTGCGCTTTCTGGTTGAACAGGGCATTCCGGTGTGCGGGCATTTGGGCTTGCTGCCGCAATCCATTAATCAGCTAGGGCATTACAAAGTGCAAGGCAGGGATCGCGCCGAGGCCGACAGAATACTAGCCGATGCTCATAGACTGGAACAGGCCGGCGCCGGCCTGCTGGTGCTAGAGTGTGTGCCATCGGCGCTGGCCAAGGACATCAGCACACAATTAAGCATTCCTGTTATCGGTATTGGCGCTGGCCTGGCATGCGATGGACAAGTGCTGGTGCTGTATGACATGCTCAATATCGGCCTCGGCAAAAGGCCACGCTTTTCCAGGGATTTCATGCGCGGAGCCGCGAGCCTGCAGGAAGCCATGTATCGCTTATCACCAGGCTGTAAAGCTGTCACAGTTTCCTGCAGCCGAACACAGTTATTAAGCCTCATGCAAACCCTTAAATCAGCCTCTGAATTGCGCAGCGCAGTCTGCGCCTGGCGCAATACCGGTCAAAGTATCGCTTTCGTCCCCACGATGGGCAATCTGCATGCCGGGCATTTAAAACTGGTTAGCGAAGCCAAAAAAAAAGCCGACCGCGTAGTGGTCAGTATTTTTGTTAATCCTACCCAGTTCGGTCCCGGAGAAGATTTTGAGAGCTATCCCCGGACCGAGGGCGAAGACCGGCAAAAACTGTCAGCTGCTGATATCGATGTGTTATTCCTTCCGCCCGTCTCTGAAATGTACGCAGCGGACGCCAGAACCGTGGTTCAGGTTAGCGGCGTCTCCGATGACTACTGTGGGTCTTCAAGGCCGGGCCATTTTACCGGAGTTGCCACAGTGGTCTGCAAATTGTTGAATATCGTGCAACCGGATTTCGCCTTGTTTGGTCTGAAGGATTTTCAGCAATTGACGGTCATTCGCACCATGGTTCGGGATTTGAATATGCCTGTTGAAATAGTGGCCGTGGATACGGTTCGTGAAGCCAGCGGCCTGGCCATGAGCTCGCGCAATAGCTACTTGTCTGCCGAAGAAAGGCATGTCGCACCCCGGCTTTATCAAATCCTGTGTCAAGCCCGGGATGCCATACTAGCAAAAAACCAGCCGTACCCGGTAATAGAGCAACAGTCGATGGCGTTATTGCGGGAAGCCGGCTTTCAGCCGGATTATTTTGCTATTTGCCGCAGCCGTGATTTGGCAAAAGCCCAGGAAAATGATGCCGAGCTGGTTTTGCTGGCAGCGGCAAAGCTGGGTAAAACCCGGCTCATAGATAACCTTTGTTTTTCTGTACCGGCAAAAACCGATGCGCTCTAAAAGTTGATGCTGGACTGCAAATAATGGATAATCACCTGCTTTCGTACGTATTATTATTGTTTTATTATGCAGACAACCATGCTTAAAGCGAAATTACATAGGGCTACGGTAACCCGTTCTGAACTGGGTTATGAAGGTTCGTGTGCTATCGATAGCAATTTTCTCGAACTATCTGGCATCAGGGAATACGAACAGATACAGATTTATAACATCAATAATGGTGCGCGTTTTACAACGTACGCAATTCGTGCCGAAGCAGGTTCCGGCATATTTTCGGTTAATGGCGCCGCCGCGCGCCTGGCTTGCCCCGGTGATTTGATTATTGTTTGCGCTTATGCCTCCTATGATCAGCAAGAACTCGAAAACTATAAGCCTACCCTGGTTTATTTCAACGAAAAGAACGAAGTCATCCGTTCTTCGAATTCCATTCCTGTTCAGGCTGCGGCGGCCTGAACAATCCTTTATCGATTTTTAATTTGGCGTGCGGGCAGAGAAAAACTCGCCACTATTCAGTTCTTATCGGCTTTAACTCCGAAGTTCATAGCCGCAGGGAGCATCCGGCACCTGCCCTGACCGAAGATTTCTCCCTGCCCCCCTGCTCATGCCTCAGCAGGCATACACAGCCTCTCGGTCACATCGATTTCATTGCGCGCTTCAGTCAGGATGATGCTCTGCTCCATGCGCGCCAGTATTTTTTGCAAGCCTATTCGTTTGCTGCCGTTAATGATCAAAGGCGATTTAATGGAGCCTTTAATGGTCGGATGACGAGAGGCGGGATCACTTTCATCTTTATGCAGCAGTATCAGAATCAGAACATCGTCGATGCTTTCAAGCTGCAACAGCGCCTCTTCGGCATCCGTTAACACAAAGTTGTAGTTGATGTTGAAAATAGACGGATGCGCCACAGAAAAAGTGAGATTCTCATCGTCCAGCGATTGCAGCCAATAGATGATGGGGTTACCCTCCTGATGAAAAAGCTTGAAACGGGTCTGGCTTTCAAAGCCGGGAATTCCGTTTGGAAAGCGAATGATGGTTTCAGGGTCGATGGTTTGTTTGCCAAATATGCGTGAATTAATGTCCATGGTTGTCCTCAAGATTCGAAGGGAAGTGGTAGCCGGTATTATTTTTGATAGTCTTCATAATAGTCTTTCTGTACGTCATAGATAAAACTGTCATAGCCGTCGCGCATCTCGAAGAGCAGGCCATAAGTAGCCCTTTCAGTATCTCTGATGCGGCGGTGGACACGGCTAAAAAAACCAACTGATTCTGCTCTGCTGGGCAATAAGGAATCCACCTGATCCTGCACTGGCTGACTCCAGGTGCAGGCACCAAGGCTCAGTCCAAATATCAGCAAAAGAAGTGCGGGTAGGCGCATGACAACTCTCCGGCGTTTTTTAGCGTTTTTAAGAAGCAAGCAATAAAGACGCCAACAATGCGTAAACTTTTTAATCTGTGCTAACGCATTCATAGTGCTGGCAATGTGCGTTTTGGATAGCGTCATTTTTCCGGCAGCGCATGCCCATCACGCCTGGTTTTGCCAAGCAGACGGCATTGCATAGGCGCCGTGTTCTCTGTATCCTGCACCCATGCAAATACATCTGATTACCGTTGGAAACCGTATGCCGGGCTGGGTGCAGCAGGGCTACGATGAATATGCCAAGCGCCTGCCCCGGGAATGCGAACTGGTGCTTAAAGAAATTGCCCCCGGCAAGCGCAGCAAAAACAGCGATGTCTCCAGAATTGTCAGAGAAGAAGGCGAAAGAATGATGGCGGCCATTCCGCCCGCCGCGCATGTACTATCCCTGGACATACCAGGCAAACCCTGGACTACCCCCGAATTGGCACAAGCGCTGCAGCGCTGGCTGGAAAGCGGGCAAAATATCGCCCTACTGGTCGGCGGTCCGGAAGGTCTGGCGGATTCGGCCAAACAGGCGGCCCGCGAATCCTGGAGCCTGTCCAGACTGACGCTCCCCCACCCACTGGTGCGAGTTGTCGTTGCCGAGCAGCTTTACCGCGCCTGGAGCATCCTCCAGAACCACCCTTACCATCGTTAATGACGCCGCAAATAATTCTGGCTTCAGCCTCCCCCAGGCGCAAGGAACTGTTGGATCAGATCAGAGTCACTTATGCGATCCATCCGGTTGCCGTGGATGAATCGCCCCGATTCAATGAAGCCCCGCTGATCTATGTGCAACGCCTTGCTGCGGAAAAATCGGCGGCCTGCGTTGCGCAAATAGGTTTTACTGTACCGGTGCTGGCAGCCGATACCGCGGTGGTCTTGGGCAATCAAATTATGGGTAAGCCGGCAGACCAGCATGACGCCCTGTCGATGCTGACTCAATTATCCGGCCAAACCCATCAGGTTTATACGGCAATTTCGTTACGCGGACGCCGTCATGACCAAGCCGTCAGCATCACCGAAGTGTCTTTCAGGCGCTTGACGACATCGGAAATACTGATGTATTGGCGCAGCGGCGAGCCGGCCGATAAAGCCGGGAGTTATGCGATTCAGGGTTTGGGCAGTGTCTTTGTGGAATCGATCACCGGCAGTTTTTCGGGTGTGGTCGGTTTGCCTCTGTTTGAAACCGCTGAACTTTTAGCCAAACAAGGAATAGAGCTTTTTAATGAGTGAAGAAATTTTAATCAACGTTACCCCGCCAGAAACACGGGTCGCCGTCATTGAAAACGGTGTCTTGCAGGAGTTAATCATCGAAAGAAGCCGGCAGATAGGCCTGGTCGGCAACATTTATAAGGGCGAAGTGTGCCGGGTTTTGCCGGGTATGCAGGCGGCGTTTGTTGATATTGGCCTGCCGAAGGCGGCTTTTCTGCACATTTCCGATTTGTGCAGCAAGGATCTGGAGAAAAAGCGCTCCGAAAATATCGAGCATTATCTTCATGAAGGCCAGCACATTATCGTTCAGGTGGTCAAAGACCCTATCGGCAGCAAAGGCGCGCGCCTGACCACAGAAATATCGATACCCTCCCGCTATCAGGTTTATATGCCCTATGCGAATAATTGCGGGGTATCGCAAAGAATTGAATGCGAAGCGGAACGGGCCCGCTTAAAAGCCTGCCTTAATGCCTACCGCCAGCAACATGAATGTGGCGGTTTTATTGCCCGGACAGCGGCCGAGTGCGTGGAAGAAGCGGTACTGTTTTCAGACATGACTTTTCTGCTCAAACTGTGGGAGTCGATCTCCGCGAAGATTGCCGACGCCAAAGCCAAGGAGTTTATTCATAAGGATTTGCCGCTCAGCGTCAGAACCTTGCGGGATTTATACAAGGAGGGCATTGATCGGGTGCGCGTCGATTCCAAGGAAACCTATCACCGGCTGATTGAGTTTGCCAAAGTGTTTGTACCGGAAATCGTGCCGGTTATCGAACATTACACCGGCGAATGCCCGGTATTTGATATTTACAACGTTGAAAATGAAATTCAAAAGGCGCTCGAGCGTAAAGTCAAACTGAAATCGGGTGGCCATCTGGTGTTTGACCAGACCGAGGCAATGACCACGGTTGATGTCAATACCGGCGGCTATGTCAGCGGCAAGAACCTGGAAGAAACAATTTTTAAAACCAATCTGGAAGCGGCGCAAACCATTTCACGGCAACTCAGGCTCAGAAATCTGGGCGGCATCATAATTATCGATTTTATCGATATGCAAAGCGAAGATCATAAAAAACAGGTCTTGCAGGCGCTGGAACGCAATCTCGAAAAAGACCACGCCAAAACCAAAATTACGGAAGTCTCGGTGCTGGGCCTGGTTGAAATGACGCGCAAAAGAACGCGCGAAAGTCTGGAGCATATCCTGTGCGAACCCTGCAAGGCTTGTGGCGGGCGCGGGGTATTAAAAACGGCGGAATCCATGTGTCTGGAAATTTTCCGCGAAATTATTCGTGAAGTCCGGCAATATAACGTGCAGAAACTACTGGTGCTGGCTTCCAACGAGGTTGTGGAGATGCTGCTGGACGAAGAGGCCGCCATGCTCGCGGAATTAGAGGTGTTTTTGGGAGTGCAGATCAAGTTTAGGGCAGAAGCTGAATACAATCAGGAGCAGTACGATGTGGTATTGCTTTGATTTAAGCGCAAGTGCCGACTTTTTCCTGCTTTCGCCTTTTGCCTTGTGCCTTTAAGCTGTTTTTGTGATCCATCATATTACGCGGGCAACGCGGCATCTTATTTTTTGGGGCTTAATCGCGTCAGCGCTCGGATTAACGGGGGTGCGCGTCCTACTGTCCAGTATTGACTATTATAAATCCAGCTTGTCGAGCCTCATCGGCCAAGAATTGGGAGCCCCGGTAAACATAGGCCGGATGCGGGCTAAACTGCGCGGTTTCAACCCTGAACTGATACTCAGTGATATCGATGTGTTATCCACGCGTCCGGAGGAACAGCCCGCCATTCAATTAAATGAAATACGCCTGGGCATAAACTTATTCGACATGCTGGTCAGCAGGGATGTGTTGTCATCATCCTGGGTGACACTGGTGGGCGCCCGACTGACTGTCAAACAAAAACCGGACGGCAGTTTTGCCATTGTTGGCCTAAAAACCAGCGATGGGCAACCGTGGTGGCTGATGCAGGGCGGTAAATACGAACTGCTGCAGAGCACCATCACCTGGCAGGATGATCAAACCGGCAACCGTCCTCTGCGCTTTAATGAGGTCGATCTGGCCATCATCAATGACAGGGCTAGCCAGCGCCACCGGATTAATATGCTGCTGAAACTGCCGAAGAAATATGGCAAGGCGCTCACCGTCGCCATGGACTTTAACGGCAATGTATTTGAACCGGCCAGTCTCAAGGGCCGTGCATTTTTACAAGGCAGACAGATCAGGCTGTCCGAGCTGGCAAGCGCTGATTTGCCGTTGGCACTGAAAATCAGCAGCGGCACTGGAGATTTCAAGCTCTGGGCTGAATGGCAACAGGCGCAGCTAACCGCCGTTAGTGGCGATGTACAACTTGAACAGTTGCATCTGAGCCGCGAGGGCAAAGGCTCCTTTCCGCTTAAACAGATGCAGACCCGGTTTCAGTGGTCGGCTAATGACCGTGAGTGGCGGCTGGATGTCATGGATTTATTGCTGGAAACCGCTGACAGACCCAACATGCCCGGCAAAAAATGGCCACCAGCCCTGTTCAGCATTGCCGGCGAACATACCGGCACCAATCAACAGCACAAGCTTGCGCTGTTTGCCAGGCAACTGGATTTGCACGAAGCTTCAGACCTTCTGCAGTTTTTTGCGCCGCTGCCGGACGCACAGGCGAAAATACTGACAGAGACCCGGCTCAGAGGCCGCGTGGAGGATCTTTCACTGTTTGTCGATGTGGATAAAAATCAGTTTGCCGTGAATGGCCGATTTGCCGGCGTGGGATTCGCGCCTTTGCCGGCATTTCCCGGCATGGAAAACTTGACGGGTCACCTTAAAGGCAGCGAGCAGCAAGGCTCGATCTGGCTGATGACCAAAAATGCCGCCCTTTCCTCACCCGAGCTGTTTCGTTCGGCGTTAACTATCAGTGCACTAAGAGGCCACGTGTTATGGCAGCAAACAGACAAGGATTGGCAGTTATCGGCCGCCCTGATTGAGCTGGCTACGCCTGATTTTCAGACTCACAGCCGTCTGCAGTTGAAGCTGCCAAAGACTGGCGGGAAGCCTTTTGTGGACATTCAGAGTGCATTTTCGGCTCACGATGCCAACAAAGCGGCCCGCTATCTGCCCGCAATGGCACTGGATCCCGAGGTGCTGGACTGGCTCGATCACGCCTTTGTTAAAGGCCGTGTCAGCGATGGCCGCCTGTTGTTTTACGGCAATCCGGGTGATTTTCCGTTTAGCCGCGGTGAGGGCGTCTTTGAGACCCTGTTTCATGTCGATGGCTTTGAGCTGAACTATCATCCGCAATGGCCACATTTGACCGGACTGGCTGGGGATGTGCTGTTTTTACAGAACAGCCTGCAAGTCAAATTTCAGCAGGGCCAGGCGGCAAATACCAGCCTAAAACAGGCCGAAGTCAACATTCCGGCAATGGGCGACAGCGAGTATGTGTTGGTTAAAGGTGAGCTGGATGGCGAGATTATTCAGGCGCTGGATTTTATGCAACATACCCCGCTTAATTCCCCGGTGGACGCATTATTAAATGTGATTAGCCCCGAAGGCGATACTCAAATCAGCCTGGATTTAAAAATCCCTCTTAGCGACGGTGCAGCCGCCAAAGTCGAGGGAACAGCGCAAGTGAATAACGCCAGATTGACCGTCAAGCCACTGGATTTGGCGGTCAAAGGCATTTCCGGAGCGTTAAAATTTAATGAACTGGGCGTTTATAGTGAGCGTATTCAAGCCAATAGTCTGGGCCACGCCATAGACATTGACATTAAAACCAGCCGCGATCAGACCACTGTCAACGTATCGGGCAGTGCCGGTATCAGTGACCTGCAGGCGCAATTCAAATTGCCCTGGTGGCAATTGGCAGACGGCGTCGCCGATTATCAACTGCAATTGCGTCTGCCTTTTGACACGAGCGCCCCGGAGCTTTTGGTGCAGTCGGCGCTCACCGGCGTCACGCTGAAGTTACCGGGCTCATTGGCCAAAACCGGTGGCCAAACCAAGCCCTTGTCACTGAAGTTTGTTTTTGATGATCAGACCTTGCTGCCACTGGAATTCAATTATGACAACCAGCTCAAAGCCGCCGTCAAATTGGATACCCGGCAACAAAACCTTTACTCCGGCCACATTCTGGTCGGCTCGGGGGAAGCGGCCCAGGTTGAGGGTGCCGGCCTGACCTTGGAAATCAATCGTGATCCATTGGCTTTGCAAGACTGGCTGGCTTTATCCGTTGCCCAGGAAGGCAGCAGCGCGCTGGACAGCATCAGGACAATCAAGCTGCACAGCAACCACGGCCTGTGGGGGAAAGCCGACATGGGCAAGATTGATCTAAACGTGAGCCGCACTGAAAGCAATTGGGCCGGACATATCAAAAGTGCCTTTGCGAGCGGTAAAATTCAGATGCCTGCTGATCTTAACGGTGCCGAAAGCATCACTCTGGTGATGGATGTGCTGGATTTTTCCGCGTTCAAGCAGCTAAAGCGTGATGGCGAGACCTTAAGTCCGCAGAAGATGCCATTATTGAATGTCAGCAGCCATAAAACCTTGTGGAATGCCGTTGATCTGGGGCAGTTGACCCTGGAAACCGAGCGTATAGCCAGCGGCATTCGTTTTAAGCGTGTCAATCTGACCGGAGCAGACGCAAAACTTGTCTTAACCGGTGACTGGAAAACCCAGGGTGAGCAGTCCCAAACACAGACCCGTGGCCGCCTGGAAACCGCGCATTTCGGGCGGCTGCTGACCAGGCTGGGCATTAGCCCGGATATGACTGATACCAGCGGCTTCTTTGATTTTTCGCTCAACTGGAGCGGCCCGCCGCAACAGTTCTCCATTGAGGGTTTGCAAGGCCAGATAGACGTTGATCTGAAGCACGGCCGCATTTTGAGCATAGAACCCGGATTTGGCCGGGTGCTGGGCATACTGGCCATGGACCAGTGGTTAAAGCGTCTGCAACTGGATTTTAGCGATGTCTATGCCGAAGGCTTGACCTTCAACAGCATCAAGGGACAGTTTGAATTACTCAACGGCATCGCACTTACCCAGAATTTAGTCGTCGATGCTATCCCGGCAAAAATCACCCTAACCGGCGAGACCGATCTGGTCAAGCAAACCGTTGATCATCATGTTCATGTTGTGCCTAAAAGTTCTGACGCCGTGCCTATTGCTGGTACAATCATGGGCAAAATAGCCGCCATGGTGGCGCGCACCTTGACCGGCGAAGACCAAGAAGGCTTTTTCTTCGGTTCAGAGTATCAGGTGCAGGGCCCATGGGGCGATGCGCAAATTATTTCGCTGCATGAAAACGAAGGTTTGCTGCAAAAAACCTGGAGCGGAATTACCGGCTTTCCCTGGGTGCAGGGACCAAAAAATGACAACAAAGAGAGATAAGCATGAGCAAATGTGCAGCCATCCAGATGGCATCCAGTCCAAGCATCAGCGCCAACTTGTTTGAAGCCGGCAAGCTGATTGGCGAAGCCGCAAAGGCGGGAGCAAAGCTGGTCGCATTGCCGGAAAATTTTGCGTTGATGGGCGAGCATGAACTGGACAAGATCAAAGCCAAAGAGATCGACGGCTCAGGACCGATACAGGATTTTTTATCCTCGGTCGCAAAGAAATATGCCGTCTGGGTTGTCGGCGGCACCATTCCCATCGCGGGCAACGACGACCATAAAGTGCGCGCGTCTTGCCTGGTCTACAACGCTAGCGGCGAACGCGTGGCGCGCTACGATAAAGTCCATCTGTTTGATGTCAGCGTCCCGGGCACACAAGAAATTTACCGCGAATCCGACTCCATCGAGCCCGGCGATGTGCCTTTGGTGATTGATACGCCTTTTGGCAAGCTGGGCGTTGCGGTTTGTTACGATCTGCGTTTTCCCGAGTTTTTCCGCACCATGGGAAAACTGGGCATGGAAATACTGGTCATTCCATCTGCCTTTACCGCCGAAACCGGGGCCGCGCATTGGGAGCTTTTATTGCGCGCGCGCGCAGTAGAAAATCTGTGCTATGTGATAGCGCCCAATCAGGGTGGTTTTCATCTGAATGGCCGGAAAACCTTTGGCCACAGCATGATCATCGACCCTTGGGGCGTGGTGCTCGATTGCTATAAAACCGGCGGGGGCTTTGTGTCGGCGGAAATCGATCTTGAACGCCTGGAAAAGGTGCGCAACACCTTTCCGGCACTCAATCATCGCCGCTTTTTTTGTGCCTAAGTTATTGTTGAAAATGAAATTAATCGTCAAAAAATACCCAACCGCCGTATTGCTGTTTGGCGCTGGCCTGGTTTCCTGCGCAAGCGGAGATGACAAATACCGGAGCATTGAAATGCTCGAGCGGCCGCCAACGCTGATCGTTGATAAGAAGAATGCAAGCCAGCCTGTCGAGGAGAATCTGCAAACGGAAACCGAGTCAGGGCTTGGCGACAAGGTGACTTTCTCTGAAAGCGACCCGCTACGCCTGACTATCAAACAGCCATTTGTCCAGGCCTGGAATACTGTGGAGTTGGCATTAACGCAGCAGGAGCTTGCAATCACCGACCGCAATCGCGATAAGGGCCAGTTTTACATTGTCTACAAGCCTGGCGGTTTTTTCTCCAAATTGCTGGATTTTTCGTCGGCTCTTCATAACGATGCCAATTATATCCTGACCCTGGAAGGCAAAGACGACGAAACAGCTGTCAGCGTAACACTCATTGAGCCTGACAATTCACAAGCCAGCCCCGATGGTTACTACGACGCTCCGGAAGATAAGTCAAAAGCACTGCTGCAGACCTTATATGACACCCTGCGCAATGACTTGAAAACAGACTGACTGGGTCACATTAGTGAGCAGAATCAGAGCTGAAATTACATTTCGTTCTGGTCTTCGAATCGCCCGCATAGCCTATTCATTACCCTTACCTATTACTCACATGTTATGACGGATCTACTTCATCTCGCAAGACAAGCCGTACTCATGCCCTCCGGCATACAGGACGGCGATATTGAAACCATCATGAGCCGCCTGCTGAGTGCTTCGGTGGATGCCGCGGATATTTATTTTCAATCCAGCCATCATGAATCCTGGGTCATGGAAGGCGGCATCATCAAGGAAGGCAGTCATAATATCGAACAGGGCGCCGGCGTGCGCGCCGTAGCGGGCGAAAAAACCGGTTTTGCCTACAGCGACCGGATTGAACTCCCGGTGCTGCTGGAAGCGGCCAATAATGTCCAGGCCATCGTCCGCCAAGGTCAGCAAGCCCGGATTGGGCTCGCGAAAACCGCCAGCTGGCCGCGCTACTATGCCCCGCTCAATCCGTTAAAATCATTGGCGGACCAGCAGAAAATCGAGTTATTGCGCAAGGTTGACAGTGAAACCCGCAAACTGGACAGTCGGATTGAAGAAGTCATCGTCAGTCTGTCCGGCGTCCATGACAGCATTCTGGTCGCCAATCAGGACGGCTCACTGACGGCCGATGTACGGCCTTTGGTGCGCATGAATGTAACCGTGATCGTCGCAGAAAATGGTCATCGTGAGCAGGGCAGCATGGGCGGCGGCGGCCGCAGCGATTACAGCTGTTTTATCGACCAGGACACGGCCCTGGAATACGGCAGGGAAGCGGTCAGACTGGCGCTGGTTAACCTGGAAGCGGTAGACGCACCGGCCGGCAATATGACGGTCGTACTGGGGCCGGGCTGGCCGGGCATTTTGTTGCATGAGGCGATCGGTCATGGCCTGGAAGGCGATTTCAACCGCAAAGGCACCTCCGCATTCAGCGGCCGTATCGGTGAGCGGGTAGCCTCCGATTTATGCACGGTCGTCGATGACGGCACCCTGCCAGGAAGGCGCGGCTCGCTCAGCATTGATGATGAGGGCACGCCCACGGAAAAAACCATCTTGATTGAAAACGGCATCCTGCGAGGCTACATGCAGGACAAACTCAATGCCCGTTTAATGGGCGTCAAGCCTACCGGCAACGGCCGGCGCGAATCTTACGCGCACCTGCCGATGCCGCGCATGACCAACACCTACATGCTGCCCGGGGCGCATAATCCAGAAGAAATCATCAAATCGGTAAAAAAAGGCCTCTATGCCAAAAACTTCGGCGGCGGACAAGTGGATATTACCTCGGGTAAATTTGTCTTTTCCGCCAGCGAAGCCTATCTGATCGAAGACGGCAAAATCACCCGGCCGGTCAAAGGCGCCACCCTGATAGGCAATGGACCGGATGTGCTCACCCGGGTATCCATGGTTGGCACCGATCTGGAACTGGATAGCGGTGTCGGCAGCTGCGGCAAGGAAGGCCAAAGCGTACCGGTAGGCGTGGGTCAGCCTACACTCAAAATCGATGGCCTGACGGTGGGCGGAACCCGCATGTAAGCGGCTCAGAGCGTGCTCTTCCAGTCTCGGCTCTAAATCACCGCATCAGCGGGCTGATAATTTCCAGGACTTTCTCACTGGAAAACTCGCCGGGCTGCCGGTGAATGATTTGGCCTTGCCGGTTGACGACGATGGTGAACGGCACAGCGTTAATAATATTGCCCAGTTGCTGGGCTAATGCTATGCCTTTGTCACCGCCAATTAAAATCGGATAGTTGATCTTGATCGAGTTCAGGTAGTCACTGACCGGCTCCCGGTCTTCTATGGCAATGCCGACAAACTGCAGGCCTTTGTCGCCATATTGTTCCTGCAAAGCCACAAATTCAGGGATTTCTTTGCGGCAAGGCGGGCACCAGGTGGCCCAGAAATTAATAACCAGAACCCTGCCCTGCCACTCTGAAACATTACGCTGAACGCCTGACACATCGGGCAGACTAAAGTCTATTAGCGTAGACGGCCTTGAATCCATGACCGGCGTTGACAAACGTCTGACGCTGATGCCCGCCGCCAGGGCAACGGCTGCGGCAATGATAATCAATGCAGCCTGTTTCATGGCTGCACCCGCTGCAGGCTGGCAATAAAGGTTTCAGAATCCTGAAAGCCGATGACCCGGAGCGCCGGGTTTTCTTGTTGACCGTCAACAAAGAACAAAACGGCCGGTGGTCCGATCAGCTTGAATTTCTCCAGCAGTGCTTTATCCTCCTCCGAATTTTTAGTGACATCCGCCTGCAGCAATACAAAGCCCGCAAGCGCTTGTTTTACGGCAGGATCGGCAAAGGTAGATGCCTCCATTTCCTTGCAGGAAATGCACCAGTCGGCATAAAAATCCAGCATTACTGGCTGTTTGTTGGCATGCGCCTGCTCAATTCTGGTTTCCAGTTCCGCCAGTGACGACACTCTAGTAAAGCGAATGCCCTGCTCTGCCGCCTGCGCCGGACTTATACCCACGCCTTGCAGGGGTTTTAAGGGATTGCTGTTGCCCAGACTGACACCGATCAGCAATAACAGACCATAGGCGAGCATCATCAGGCCGACGCCTTTCCACAGCTTGCGCCAGC
This sequence comes from uncultured Gammaproteobacteria bacterium, assembly GCA_963696315.1. GTDB lineage: Bacteria > Pseudomonadota > Gammaproteobacteria > Methylococcales > Methylomonadaceae > CAWKEY01. The sequence goes on along the minus strand of CAVOJU010000026.1, from coordinate 72,452 downwards.
CCGAGCTGTCAGGCGGCAGCGGATCAACGGCGCTCAGGTAAATGGCCGGAAGAATCAGCAGCATGGCCCACAGCAGCATGATTATCGTGGCCGGTAAAATGCGCGACAACATCCACACCGCGACCGCCAGCATGATCACTCCGAACACGGCTTTGGTCGAATTCAGCCAGTTGCCGGCTTTGGGCAACAGTTTTCCGGCCGAAGCGCCTAAAAACAGCAGCGGCACGCCCATGCCCAGGGCCATCACAAACAGCGCGCTGCCGCCTAATACGGTATCGCCGGTCTGGCCAATATACATCAGCGCCCCGGCCAGCGGCGCGGCAACACAGGGGCCGACAATCAGCGAGGATAATGAACCCATGATGGCCGCCCCCAGCAGCGAACCATCCCGGTGTCTTTCGCTGGAGTTATGCAGCGTGAGTTGCAGCGCCTTGGGAAGTTCCAGATGATAAAAGCCAAACATGGACAATGACAGCAGTACAAAAACAGCGCTGAACAGTCCGATAATCCAGGGCTGCTGAAAAGTGGTCTGCAAATTGCTGCCGAACAAAGCCGCGAGGATACCAAACACCATGTAGGTAGCAGCCGAAGCCAGCACATAACTCAGCGACAGCAAGAAAGCCCGCCCGGTGGTGATGTGGCGATGCCCGACAATAATGCCCGATAAAATCGGAATCATCGGGAAGATGCACGGGGTAATCGATAACAGCAGACCAAAGCCGAAAAAGCTGAGCAGCGTTACCCAGAAAGAATCGTGCTGCAAGGCTTGCACGATTTGATCCTGCTCGGAAAGCACCGGCGCCGGTGAGGCGTTGGCAACAGCAGGCGAGGCTTTCATCGTCGTTGCCGGCAGATCGAGGCTGATTTTGGAGCTCATCGGCGGATAGCAAACGCCCCGGTCGGCGCAGCCCTGGTATTTCGCTTGCAGGATAACGGTCTGCGCGGACATGTTTGAGCGCACAACAGGCAGGTCAAAGCCCAGTTCCTTATGAAATGTTTCAACCTGGCCAAAGGCTTCATCGAGTTTAGGTGTGCCGCGCGGAATGCTGTAAGCGCCCAGTTGCATGCCGTCGGTGTTGAGCAATTCAAACTCAATTTTTTCCCGGTACAGATAATAGCCGTCGGCAATATGCCAGTTGACATGCAGCGTATGGGCGTCGCTTACTGATGCAAAAAACTGGAACGCCTGTTCCGGCGGCAATAATTCGTCTTCAAAGAGATTACGCTTCAAGCCTTGACTGACTTTACCTAGCAGGCTGAGCGGATCGGCGGTTGCCGCGGTTTGCGCCGGCAGTTTAATGTCCTGCATGGTTTTCTGTGGCGGGTAACAAATGCCCTGGTCGGCACAGCCCTGATACTGCACCAGAAGCGTCATGGAAGGCACGCCGTCAGTCGCCGACAAGGGCACGAGAATTTTAACCTGGCTGCGATAAATCACCATATCGCCAAAAGACTCATCGTCGCTTGATTTCGCCTGCTGGAAAAACCGGCTCCCCTAAGCGGACTGACCCGGTTTTGGATTCAAAATGTATTTTGTTGCGGTACAGATAATAGCCATCGGCAATCACCCAGGACACTTCAAGCTGAACGGCAGAAACGGCCCGTGCAGAAATATTGAAGGCCTGCTCGGGCGGCAATAAATCGTCATCGCCCAGCGCCAAGGCTGGCTGATGACTAAGGGCTAAAAGACACAGCAGGACTATTTTGAAGAGAGGCATAAGTCTATCCAGTGCAGGTATTCGGGCAAGCCATTGTCAATGCCAACGGCTATGATTTCAGGCAACTCGTATGGGTGGTTGGCTGTTATGGCCGATTCAATGGCCGCATAGCGGTCTTTATCGGATTTAATCAGCAACAGATGCTCGTGGGCCGATTCGATCTGCCCTTGCCATGCATACACAGACAGAATACCGGGCAGAATATTCACGCAGGCGGCCAAATGGTCTGCGATCAAGACACGGGCTATTTTTTCGGCAGTGTCCTGGTCGGGACAGGTACACAGGATTATTTGATGGCAAGCGGGCATTTTTAGGGATCACAATGATAGGAGCTGCGATATTATCCTAGAAATTAAACCATATTGCCCTTATATTGTGAGCATGGTCTTTTATGGTTCGAGTACAAGCGATGAAAATTTTCCAAATAATGTTCCTGTGTTTTCTGATTATTCCTTTTATAGAAATCTATTTGCTGATCCAGGTAGGCGCGATAATCGGTGCTTTTCCGACTATTTTTTTAGTGGTTTTTTCCGCCGTGCTGGGCGCCTGGTTATTGCGGCAGCAGGGTTTTGCGACCTGGCATCGCTTTCAGGCGAGCCTGGCGCAAGGCAGCCTGCCTGCTTATGAAATGATAGAAGGCCCGATCTTGCTGGTGGGTGGCGCCTTATTACTGACGCCTGGCTTTGTGACCGATGTCATGGGATTTGCCTGCCTGATCCCTCAGTTGCGCAGAAAAATAGCCCAGTATGTCATCGAACATCATCTTATTCAGGCCGGAGGTCCGTTTCAGCGCCCGGTTCGAACAGAAAAGGATGTGCTGGAAGGTGAGTTTCGGAAAGAAGAATAAATCAGCTGCAAGGTTCAAGGTAGCGTAACATGTCTAATCTTGAACCTTGAGCTACTGGCTTAGTTGCTGGTCGACTCCGGCTCGCCGCCAGTTTCGCAGGTATTTTTGCCAAACCCGGAATAAGCGGGGCACCAGCCTGAAAAGCCGGTGGCAACAAGAACCAGACCAATCAGCAATAAGGCAATTGAGGCGGTAAAAATTGAAATAATCATCAACGCGGCTCCCCCGTACATGCGGTATTTTTTTTCTTTCTCGCCGACATTGTGTTCAAATTTAATCATACGTTTATAATCAAAACTCATCTTAATAAACCTTCTGTGTAGTTGTAGCGAAACCAAAACAGTTTGCCATTGAAAAACCCGCTCCAAATATACACAGCTCCAAAAAATGTGCAAGCGGTAACATGTGGATATTACAAAAATCATAAACCCTTTAAACGATAGCCAGCGTCTGGCGGTTTCTGCGCCATCCCAGGCCATGCTGGTTCTGGCGGGAGCCGGCAGCGGCAAAACCCGTGTCCTGGTGCACCGTATCGCCTGGCAGATTCAGGTAGAAGGTTTGTCGCCTTACAGCATTCTGGCGGTCACTTTCACCAACAAGGCGGCCAAGGAAATGCGCGGCCGCATCGAGGATCTGTTGAACCTATCTGCACACACGATGTGGATAGGCACTTTTCACGGACTGGCGCACCGGCTGTTAAGGCGGCATGCAAAACAGGCGAAGCTGCCTGACACGTTTCAGGTGATGGATTCGGCCGATCAGTTAAGAGTCATCAAGCGCTTGCTGAACACGCTCAATCTGGATGAGGCCAAATGGCCGCCCAAACAGGTGCAATGGGCCATCAACGCACAAAAGGATGAAGGCATCCGGGCCCGGCACATGGCCGATACCGGCGACCCATACCAGCGCCAGCTGCTGACTATTTACCGGGCTTATGAAGAGCTGTGTGACCGTTCCGGCCTGGTGGATTTTGCCGAGCTGCTGCTGAGGGCGCATGAATTGTTACGCGACAACGTCGATGTCCTGGAGTTTTATCAGCAACGCTTCAGACAAGTGCATGTGGATGAATTTCAGGATACCAACACCATTCAATACGCCTGGCTGCGCCTGTTGACGACGGGCAAGGATAATCTCTTTGTGGTCGGCGATGATGATCAGTCCATTTACGGCTGGCGCGGTGCGAAAATCGAGAATATCTACAGCTTTCAAAAACATTACCCGAATCATCAAGTCATCAAGCTGGAGCAGAATTACCGCTCGACCGGCAACATTCTCAAGGCCGCCAACACCGTTATCGCCCACAATGAAGGCCGCATGGGTAAGGTGCTGTGGACCGATTCGGGCGATGGCGACCTGATTTCGTTATACGCCGCCTTCAACGAGCAGGACGAAGCCTATTTCGTCGTCGAACGCATCAGGGCCTGGATCAATAGCGGCGGCGCGCGCAGCGAGGCCGCCATTTTATACCGTTCCAATGCCCAGTCCCGGCAATTTGAAGAAAAGCTGATGGCGACGGGCATACCTTACCGGGTTTATGGCGGGCTGCGCTTCTTCGACCGCGCAGAAATAAAAAATGCCCTGGCCTATTTGCGTTTGATGTCCAACCGTCATGACGACGCCTCGTTTGAGCGCGTGATTAACACGCCAACGCGCGGCATAGGCGCCAAAACCCTGGACGATATTCGTTTGCTGGCCCGCGAACGCAGTATTTCCCTGTGGGCGGCGGCTATCGTACTGATCAATCAGGGGCGTCTTAGTGCGCGCGCCACCAATGCCTTGAAAGGTTTTTTAAATCTGATTCAGCAACTGGCGGAACAGGCCGACGGCCTGGAGCTCTATGAAAAAGTCCAACTGGTGATCGAAAAAAGCGGTCTGCTTGAACAGTATAAAAATGACAAGGCCGACAAAGGCGAGGAAAAAGCAGAAAACCTGGAAGAACTGGTTAACGCGGCGCGGCTTTTTGATTTTACCGAGGACAATGAAGACCAACTCAGCGAGCTGGACATGTTTTTGGCGCATGCAGCCCTGGAAGCCGGCGAGCTGCAGGCAGACGACTTTGAAGACTGCGTACAGTTAATGACCCTGCATTCTGCCAAAGGCCTGGAGTTCAAACTGGTTTTTCTGGTCGGCATGGAAGAGGGGCTGTTCCCATCCCAGCAGTCTGTTGATGATGCCGGCAGGCTGGAAGAAGAGCGCAGACTTTGTTATGTCGGCATGACCCGCGCCATGCAGCAATTGTATCTGACTTATGCCGAATCGCGGCGGCTATATGGCCGTGAAAGTTATCCAAGACCCTCGCGTTTTCTGCGCGAACTGCCGGAAGCCTGTATTCAGGAAGTTAGAATGCGGGCCAATGTGACGCGACCGGTTACGGCCTTTCAGCCGAGAGCCCCGAGCATGCACACGCAAAGCACGTATAAACTGGGGCAGCGCGTCCGTCATGCCAAGTTTGGCGAAGGCGTGGTGTTGCAGATGGAAGGCGAAGGCGCCCAGGAAAAAGTGCAGATTAATTTTAAAACGGCGGGGCTTAAATGGCTGATGCTGTCTTATGCCTCGCTAGAGGTGCTGTAGCGGCGGACACGGCAATGAAACACACAGAGATTTGCGCGCTGCTGCATTGCCGTGGTGCGGTTAATTAAGGCGTTAAGCCTTCGCCGACTGTGATGACTTTGAGTGCGTTGGTTCCGCCCTGCATGCCTGTCAAATCGCCCTTGGTGATAATGAATTTATCGCCCTCTTTCGCCTGGCCGCGTTTTTTCAGCGCATTGACAATGCCTCGATTCACTTCGACATGATCCTGTGCTTCATGCGTGAAGTAAAATGGAAATACGCCGCGGTATAAGGTCACTCTGCCCAGCGTTTTTTGGCTGCTGCTGAAAGCAAAAATAGGAATGCCCGAGCTGATTCTGGACATCCATAGCGGGGTCGATCCCGATTCTGTTAATGCCGCGATACCATTGATTCTGGAATGGTTGGCCATATACATGGCGGACATGGCAATGGCCTCATCAACACGCCCAAATTCTGCATCGAGACGATGCCCGGAAACGCGCACGCTGCGCTGCTTTTCAGCCTCGACGCAGATGCGGTCCATGGCGGCAACGGCTTTCACCGGGTATTTGCCGGATGCCGTTTCCGCCGATAACATGATGGCATCGGTGCCGTCATAAACCGCATTGGCCACATCAAAAACTTCCGCACGGGTAGGAATCGGGTTGTCTATCATCGACTCCATCATCTGGGTCGCGGTAATCGCCACACGATTAAGCTCGCGGGCGCGTTTAATCATTTGCTTTTGCACTGCAGGCAAGTTGGCATCACCTATTTCGACACCGAGATCGCCACGGGCAACCATGACGCCGTCAGAGGCCAGAATGATTTCATCAATCACCTCCAGTGCCTCGGCGCGTTCAACCTTGGCAATGATACCTGCATCGCTGCCGGCTTCACGCAAAAGGCGACGCGCTTCATGCAGATCATCGGCGCAACGGGGAAACGAGACCGCAACATAATCGGCGCCCATTTTGGCGATAGTCAGAATGTCTTCCTTGTCTTTGTCGGTCAAGGCCGCCGCAGAAAGACCGCCGCCCAGCAGGTTGATGCCTTTGTTGTTGGACAGATCGCCGCCGACGATAACGGTACAATTCACCCGCATGTTTTCAACATTGACCACATCCATGACGATACGGCCATCATCCAATAACAGCCTGCTGCCAGGCTTGACTTCGAGAGCCAGTGGCTCGTAAGTAATACCGACCTGGGTATTATCGCCAGATTTTGGGTCCAGATTAATGTCCAGCGCAAAGCTCTGGCCTTCATTCAGGTTGACTTTGGTATCTTTAAAGCGGGCGATACGAATTTTCGGACCTTGCAGATCAGCAAGAATACCCACCAAACGGTTGGTTTTCTTGCTGAGTTCGCGCACGGCGTTGGCTCGATCGATATGATCTTGAGCCGAACCGTGCGAGAAATTCATGCGAACGACGTCAAGCCCTGCATCAAACAAACCTTCAAGCACACCGGGCTTATCTGTAGCAGGGCCCAGTGTTGCTAAAATTTTGGTTCTTCTTAACATTATGGTTTGAGTCCGTTATTTTGCATTGACCAAAGCAATGGTGGTATCCAGCATACGGTTTGAGAAGCCCCACTCGTTGTCGTACCAGGACAGCACTTTTACGAGACTGCCGTTCAGCACTTTGGTTAATGGCGCTTCGTAGATAGAGGATGCCGGGTTGTGATTAAAATCAATGGAAACCAGCGGTTTTTCGTTGATCGCCAAAATGCCTTTTAACGGGCCGGCAGCAGCGGCTTTCAGGATGTCGTCAACTTCCGCTTTGCTGGTATTTCTGGAAGCCTGAAAAGTCAGGTCAACCACGGAGACATTGATGGTAGGCACGCGCATGGCAAAGCCGTCCAATTTGCCGTTCAGTTCAGGTAACACCAGGCCAACCGCAGCGGCCGCGCCGGTTTTGGTAGGAATCATGGATTGAGTGGCTGAACGGGCGCGGCGCAGGTCGCTATGGTAAACATCGGTCAAAACCTGGTCATTGGTATACGAATGAATGGTGGTCATCAAGCCACTTTCAAGGCCAATGGCGTCATGCAGCGGTTTAACCAAAGGCGCCAGACAGTTGGTGGTGCAGGAGGCGTTCGAAATTACAGTATCGGATGCTTTTAGCGAAGTGTGGTTGACGCCAAAGACGATGGTGGCGTCGACATCATTGCCGCCCGGTGCAGAAATAATGACTTTTTTGGCGCCTGCGGTAATATGCGCGGAGGCTTTGGCCTTGCTGGTGAATAACCCGGTACATTCATGCACGACATCGATACCCAGATCGCTCCATGGCAATTTGGCGGGATCTCTTTCGGCGAAAACTTTGATTCTGTCGCCATTGATAACGATGGAATCGCCATCAACCACTACTTCATAAGGAAACTTTCCATGCACTGAGTCATATTGAGTCAGGTGGGCATTGGTCTCGGAATCACCCAAATCATTGATTGCAACAATTTGAATTTCATTGGTACGGCCGGATTCATACAGGGCCCGTACGATATTGCGTCCAATACGCCCATAACCATTGATTGCAACTTTAATTGGCATAGAATTTCTCCAGATTGATAAGGTGATTGTCAAAAACGCGTGGCCAAAACTGCCACAACTGCACAGACTATACCAAAATAAGGGGCTATTAGTCCATTGATGCCGGGGAAATGACCGCTGTTATTTTTTGCGCTGTCAATCCCTGCTAACAATAATTACTGACCAGGCTGGCTTGAGCCCGGCGCGACCACTGTTTTGCACTTAAGGATACGAATTCGCCAGTTTTCATTCCTATGCAGCACGCCACTGCCGCTGAATAAAAAATATCGCTAAGTGTGGACAAAGATGCCACCGTTAATACTGCCCCATATTCTCAACCCGAAACACCTGATCCGGTTCGATTTTCCGAGTTGATTCGATATAACGCATCATCCAGAATCGCCCATCATCTTGGCGGGTTAGCATTAGCGGCTTGCCGTACTGCTTATGTTCAGCGTTGATTTTTTCCAGCGTCTCTCCGTAATTGATGATATGAGCACCTTTAGTTTCCACCAGCAACACACCGTCGCCGTGATGACGGCCATTCACGCCCAAGATAAAATCGGGAAAATAACGATCACCATCCGGCATGACTATACCCACTGACCACGGTTTACGCGGCTCGTTGCGGTGCCACCAGGCCACAGTGCTGGTAGTGTCCGAATCCAATATTTCGGCAAAGCGATGCTCGGTGTCGTTAAGGTCTTGCGGCATCACGCCATAAACATTAAGCCGGGAACGACTAATGCAATCAGGCGCTTCAATAAATAGCGGCAACACATCAGCATCGAAAACTTGCTTGAAACGGGCAGTACAGACGCGGAAGCTCGCGCACCAAACGCGGAAAAGTCGCCAAAATCAAATTCAGGCGTAAGCCAGTCCCTGCTCGCTTAAATCCATCCCTTGATGCTCGTTATATTCTTATTGTAAACGCGCCAATAACAACGGCTGAAGATCACGCTGATCGATAAATTCCGCATCGAATAATACTTTTTATCTAAGTTCCCACGTAGCGCGTGGGAACTTATGTTTTTCGCGCTGTGGTTTGTCGCTCAACGTAGCATGTGGAAACGAGAAAAATTATCATATCCAAGATGACAACTTTCAGCACAAAATAGCTTGTAATCGCTGGTGATACTGAGTTATCAACATAAGCCGGATTCCGTATGGCTTCTTCAATAATTAGATTCATTTTCGCCATATTTTTTTCAATTTCCCGGTCAATATGGCTTTGTGCTCTATCTGGGTTTGTATTTTTTCTACTATCTCCGCTTGTTTTTCCGTCGTCCAATCTGGGATAGGAAACTCTTGTATTTCGCTTGGGAAAATATTATGGTTGTTGTAGCCCTTTTTTATGTGTTGTGATTAAGTGTTGAAAGAAATCACTCCGAAAATAGTAGTAAGCAAGTAAATGGTTATAGTTCTCTAGTTTTATATCGCATTGTAAAATCTGCATATATGCCTTTATATCTCATCTTCTATTAATGCAATTTACCTATAGCCATTCCTGACCGCGTCATAATTATCTCCTTTTTACTGACTATTTTGTCTTCATCTTCTTTTGTAATGCCTTTGATACTTTTTTTGCAATCTTTTTCTTCAAAATCATACTTTTTTATAGTCGCCATTGCGATATAGTAATATTCCCCTTCCTCATCATATTTACATGGGGGGCGCTCAATGTCTGATCGGCATTAAGCCTTTAATGCCTTTTTGGTTTTAGATTTTAAGAAATCCATTAAATATTGACCTGCTCGTGTTGGAAAGATAACCGAATCTACAATCCACATTTTTTGAAAAATCCGTAAGCGTTGCTGTAAATTGTTTTTTGGATTTTATTTTTTCAAACTCATCCCAATCAAAATTAAACTCCTCACCAATTACCTGATTAATGATGTCTATTGGTTTTAGTTTTGAGTTTTTTAAATCAGTATCTTTGTTTCAAGTAATGCAATTTTTTCTGCAACTGCGTTTTGAATTTCAAGCGAAACTTTAGGAATTTGAATTTTTAATAAATCAGAAGAATTAACCCTTTTATGGGTTTTGCCACTTTCTAAACAAGCTAATACATTCAATAAGCAAGGATTTACTAAAAGATAATAGAGGAATAAGGGGGTAAAGTGATTTCTGTTAATTTCATATTCAACTAATTCCGTTGAACCTAAATATTCATTATGTTCAGTGTTTAAAAAAAACTGGCCTTTTTTGGGCTCCATTTTAGGAATGACAATATCACCTCTTTTTAAGAGTGATTTGTCAGAGCCAATTTCATTTGTTTTCTCAGCATTTACAATAGAGTTGCCTCTTCGTTCAATGTTCACCAAATCAATCAGAATATATTCATCTTCTAACTCACCTTTTTTTAATTTAGGTGAGTTTAATTCCTTTAATGCAAAAGAAAGAGGGTAACAATTTGAAATGTCCCACGCTTTATATTTCTGAACATCGGCAAAAACCCTATACTTTTCATCCAATCTTAAAAATTCATCATTTAAAAATGAACCCAGTTTGATTTTATTAAAAACTAATCCCACAAAACCTCCTGTCTAATAGCATCCAAAATAGTCAGGTGGGCCGTTTTGCGAAGCAAAATGTCATCGCTTTTATAGCGTGATAGCAAACCGTTTTTGAAATGGTCTACCAAAACAGCATCTGTGCGTTCGGTGTATACTTCTTTCAAAATGTCATTTTCATAGTAGTTCGCCAATATGCTTGCTACTTCGGCTTTTTCGGCTTTTAACGACGCAATTTTTTGAGCATAGTTTTCAATGTCCTCAATCAGTTTCTCAATTTTCTTGTATGTAGTTGCGTTTTCCTTGATGCTGTTTTTCTTTTCTAATTCCACTTTCTCAGGTTCGACATCGGCTTGCTTGTCTTCGATGTGCTTTATGTCATTGTCGTATTGGGCTATTACATCTTTACAATCAAGTTTGGCAGGTGCATATTCGAGATCGTAAAGGTCGTTAGGCATCTCGTTTTCGCCCCGTTTGGTGCGTTTATAGCCTACGTTTTCGGCTTCCGCCATGAAAATTGAATAGTCTATTTCGCTTGCTTTTGCTACTTCCCCAAATACCCACCACGCATTGTAAAACCCGAAAACAGTGGTTTCATTTTCGTATTTTGAAAGCTTTGAAATTTCATCACCATATTTAGTTAATAGTTCTTTAGTTTCAAGTTCGTTATCTTCGGGTGTGATGTAATCTTTCAAAAAACGTTTGATGTTTTTTTGAATATGCTCAATGTCTTTATTAGTTATGCTATCAACAGCCTCTTTGTCAGCGGACTCTATTAATGTCTTTAAACTCGACTCGCTTAACTCCTTTACCCAAACCAGCTTTTTATTTAAAGGCACTTCATTAACAAAATAATCATAATATCTAACGACACGGGTTTTAAGATTCGCCCATTCTTTCCCGTAGGTATGCCAAAGTTCGTTCCATTTTTCAACCTGAGCCTTGGTTTTCTTTTGAGCAAACAGCAAACTGGTTTTGGTTGAGGTAAACAGCTCGAAGGTAATTTGTGGCAGGCTTACCACGGCTTTTATGTTGAAAATATTTGAAAAGAAACAAGCGGATATATTTGTTTTCCGTAGTGTCGAAAACGCTTTCCGGTAAGACTACGCCCAAACGCCCGCCTTCTTTCAGTAATTGGTAATAGCGTTCAATAAAAAGATTTTCAGAGTTCTTTTTGTCGCCAAAAATGAAAGCGTGTTTTACTTCACGTTGGGTTTGTGTGTCCAGATCAACGCTAAAAGGCGGATTACTAACGGCAACGTCAAATTTGCCGTTTACGTCTTTATCGTTATAAAGCGTTTCAGGGTTTGCTGTTTCTAAATAGTTTGGCGATGTTTCTTTTACATAAAAGCGAAAAGGCAACAAACCGTCTTTGACAAATATGTTGGTTGAACCATCACCATGCAAGATCATATTTACTTTTGAGGCGGTTCCTAAATCGAAATTGATTTCAGAACCATATAGGTATTCCCTTGCCCATTTGTTTTCAGCATAATCGGGCATAAATAGTTCCTCGAAACGCTGCTTAATCTGACGACTCGATTTTATTTTATCACTCTGTTTGTATTTGAGTTCCTTGGTAATTAGCTTCATGGCTTCAACCAAATAAGTACCGCTACCCGCCGAGGGGTCTACCATCAGCGGTAATTCCCTGTCATTATTTAGTCGTTCTATTGCCAGCTTATCGAGCTGTAAGGCGTAAAGTAAAAAGTTTACAATTGGCGTTGGCGTAAAAAACTGGCCTTTATTTTGTTTGAAACCGTCACGGGTAATGCTTTCAAAGAAATCGCCCAAAATGTCTTTGCCGTCCAGCGAACTGCGGCCTTCAAGAAATGAGAATGTTTCTAGTGATTGAACGGTGTAGACCAGTTTGTTAAGCGGGAATTTATTACGGTTGATAACATTGTCGTCATCAATTTTTTGCTGTTCTGAAACATTAAGCTGTTGTTTTAAAGCGCGTTTGTAAAGAGCGTTTATACGGTCGTATATTTTATTCTGGCTTTCAACATTGTGACCGTATTGATAAACCTGGAAATCATATTCTTGCCCGTCTTCTTTTTCGTATTCGTCCTGTATTTTGGCAAGAATGATATTGACCAGCGAATAGAATATTTCGCTGTCATTCGTACCGCCGCCGCCCCAAAGCACGTTGTGCAGGTTTCGCCCCAATCCCGCGATTTCTTCACGGTTTATGCGTACTCTTAAATCATGCTTTTCATCACCTTTGATTAGCGGCTGTTTTTTAGGTTCTCCATAACCTGCGGTTAGCTCTGAACCGATTGAAATAAAACCGTCACTTTCCCAATCGGTGTAAGTTTTGTATTTGTCGAAGTCAATAATGATCGCCCTGTCAACAACGTCATCCTCTGGCATTTCGGCGGTGTAATAAACCAGATAGCGTACTTTGGTTTTGAAATCACGCTCTTCGGTTTGTGCAAGGGCAAAAAGCTGTCCTTCAATTTCGGTTTTATCCGCTTCAAATTTGTTGGGCGCTTTAACCTCGATAAAAAAGAAAGGGTTGCCTTGTTCATCTTTTACAAGAACATCAACTCTTGGATTGATCTTGCTGTGGCCTCCCTTTATGGTGTATTCCTTTTCTGTTTCGAGATTTTCTGGTTTGTAATGGAGTTCATTAACTAATCGGTCGATAAGAAAAGCCCTTACCACTTCTTCATCACCAGTAAGGGACTTCAAAGCTCTGTTATGTTTGATTTTCTCGGAGTAGGTAACGGTCTCTTTTTCAAGATTTATGCTCGCAATATTATTTTTTTGTTGTCCGAGTTTATGCTCGATTATTTCTTTCCAGTTTTTCAACGGTTATCACTCCATATTTTTTAAGCTACCCAACATAGGTTGGCGCGACAAAATCCTCATTCACCGCTTTTTCGTGCTCAATCTCCTTGCGCTCCCAAACCAGGCCAAAGCGGGGCCGCCGGTCGCGCAGGCGCAATTCACGAAGCAATTCGTCGCGGCTGTAGTCGTCGTAATTGTCAGCCATGCTTAATCTATTGTGTTGTTAATGCGTAGAAATACAGAATTTTTGGAGTGGTGTGTGGCGATTGTTGCAAACCGTCGCATATCCTTTTTACCAGCGCTTGATCCATTATTTCATGAGGTATGAGCTGACCTGATTTTACGCCGCGAAGCAGCGCATTAGCGGCTTCTATCCGCGCCTTGGCATAGAAAACATAGCTTTCATGCTTGATAAAACGATGTTCGCCCGGTTGAATAATGCAGGTTGCATCGTAAGGCAAGCCATTGGGTACGGAGGCGATATTAACCAGCAACACCTGTTTTTCGTCAAAACCAGATGCTTCAATGGGGTCCGTCAGTAATACGAAAAGATGTTTGCGTTCAGGATCATTTGTCGGCCCGGATGGAATGAGCAGCGTCGCCCGTTTAAACGGGACAAACAGACTCATAACGCCGCAAATAATTCGTCGATGTTTTGTTGTTCTTCAAGATGGTCTGCCAGGCGTTTAGCTTCGTCTGCAGGACGACCTAGCGATTGGAACAACTTTTCAAAACGGATTGGCCGGGATGAGCCGTGCGGGTCTTCCCATTCTGGGCAGTGTTGATGGGTGTAATCGCGGATTTCCCAGCGGGATAGGCTACCGAATTGATTCCAAATTGATTCCAGCACGTCGGCATCAGCCTTGCTGAGCTCGTCGAGCGTGTCCGGTTGCAGTTCGGTTTTAAGCGAGAGTTCATGATTTTCTTTTGCCGAAATCAAGTCTTCCCAGCCACCTGGACAAGACTCGACATCACCATCCATGAGATTTAACGTCATGGACAACACAGGGCCATGTGGCATGGATACCAGGCAATCACCGGTCATGGACAATCCGTGTAAACGCAAAGATTCCCTGTCTGCCAGATAAAGCAATTTCATTAGCTTTAAGTGCGACATGCGACCGCCTCTTTTTTGTAAAAAATAAGCCGCCATTTGAGCTGACTTTGCGCTCGTTAAGCACCATAGGAATAATTCCGCTAATTTTTAGGTTTAAAACGATGATTGAATGCAGTGGGCAATTATAGTCAATGTTGTGACTGGGTGTCATTGTTTCATATCAGACATGGGACTCTTACCCACTTTGTTAATTGCTGTGAAGTGGGCATCCGGATAATGGATGACAAGTTACTGGTCTCATCCACTACCCTATGCCCGGTAGTGATGTTGCAGATTCGCAGGTTGAATCCGAGCTAGGTAGTCAACTTGGCTTCTATTTTTTGCTTGTAGTTCAGATAATGAAATAAATGGCTTCCTGATGTGGAAAGCGGAGAGCGGCAAATCAATATCGGTAATATGGTTCGGGTACGAGCTTGCTGCGTCGAAATTGCAAAATGTATTGATAGGCCGCAAGAAAAATCTGGTTGCCGTAACCCAGCGATGAGAACTCCTGCTCATTGCAATATAAGGGTGTAAATCAAGCCATTATTGACGGCTTCTCCGGTGATGCGTAGGCTTAATTCGGCGCGGCCGGGCGAAGCTTTTAACCCTTCCGGGCAGCAGGTCTCAGAAAGTCCCAAGGCTCAGGCCTTGTAACCATGCATCCAGGGCTGTATGTGCCACTGCCGATAAAAGTAGCGATGTTGCCGAAAAAGTTTATCTGTACAAATTGCGTACCTTGGCGAAACAGAGCGAGGGGCGAATAGAGATGAGTAGAACGAGGCCGCATTAAATGATAAAGTTTCGTCTTTATTGTATTGAGCGCAATAGGTCTGGGCCTACTGCAAACCATCACCAAACACCACCTAATTTCAATTGCATGAAAACAATTATGTTATCAAAAAAATTCTTTATTACTGTTCTGGGCAGTGCAGTTTTGGCGCTGTCTGTAAGCGCCTGTTCAGACGACGATGACAAAGCCACAAGCGGCTAAGCTTGAGCACAATCCTTTCGACCATTCTCACGATGTGGTGGTGACGGATGTGCAAAAACATACGTTCGAGCATGAGTTTGCCGAGCAGTGTGTGCAAAGGGAATTGAAAAATTCAGTCAATAAAGACGTGGATAGAGAACGTTACGCCGAACCTTGTATGTGTATTGCAACGTTTTTGATGAAAGACTTGACGGCGGATGAAGCTAAAAAGTTTATGATCGAGCATAAAAATACACAGTCTTTAGTTATCAAGTATGAAAACGCAGCCTATCACTGCCTGCAAGAGAAGGCCCAGGTTAAAGAGCCGCAGATTTTTGGCAGACAGTAATCGGGTTGCCTGCTTTGTTTCATGCTATGAAAACTTTAAATAAGGTTTTCAACAATAACCCATCGGAAATGAGCAGCCCAGCCAGGCGTAAACGCCTTAAACGCTTCTGTCCAGTTTGCGATAGCTGATCGCTTCACTTAGATGCGCTATTTGTATTTGCTCTGACTCTGCCAGATCGGCAATGGTGCGCGCGAGTTTGAGAATGCGGTGATAAGCGCGGTTCGAGAGGCCAAATTTTTCCATGGCCTGCTCCAATAATTGGTGACTTTGCTCTGACAGTACACACAGCTGCTTGACTTCTTTGGCGGTCAGCGCTGCATTGGCTTTGCCGTTGCGCGACAGGGCAAGGTTGCGGGCGGCAACCACGCGCGCCCTGATAGTTGCGCTGCTCTCTTCACCCTGCGGCGAACCTTTGCGCAGCACCTCATGTGAAACTCTGGGCACTTCCAGATGCATATCGATGCGATCCAGCAAAGGCCCGGACACTCTGGCCCGATAGCGCGCAACCTGTTCCGACGTGCAGTGGCAACGGCCCGACGCATCGCCCAGATAGCCGCAAGGACAGGGATTCATGGCCGCAATCAGTTGAAACCGGGCCGGAAAGTCGGCCTGCCTGCTGGCGCGTGAGATGGTGATATGGCCGGTCTCCAGCGGTTCGCGCAGCACTTCCAGCACTTTTCTATCAAACTCCGGCAATTCATCGAGAAACAGGGTGCCATTGTGCGCCAGTGAGATTTCACCTGGCCTGGGATTGCTGCCGCCGCCGACCAAAGCGGCCGCAGATGCGGTGTGATGCGGAGCACGGTAGGGCGGTTTGAGCCAGTTTTGGACATCAAGTCCGACATCACTGACCGAGGCGATGGCTGCACTTTCCTGTGCCTGCTGCTCGGATAATAGCGGCAAGATGGTCGGCATGCGCGCCGCTAGCATCGATTTGCCGGTGCCGGGCGGGCCCAGCATCAATAAATTATGCGCACCGGCGGCGGCAATTTCAAAGGCTCTTTTAACATGGTACTGGCCATGCACATCGGAAAAATCGATGCCCTCGATCGGGATATCCGGCTCTGGCGCTGGAAACTCCATCTGTATGCGCTTCTGCCCGCTCAAGTGCGCGCAAACTTCCAGCAAATGACCGGCCGGGATGAGCTCGATGTTTTTCGCCAACGCCGCTTCGGCGATATTTTCGGTGGGCAGAATCAGCTGTCTTTGCTCGTTTCTGGCCTGTATGGCAACCGGCAGCACGCCGCTAATCGGCCGCAGTTCGCCGCCCAGAGACAGCTCGCCCACGCATTCATATTGATCCAGTTTGGCCCCAGGAATCTGACCTGAGGCCGCCAGAATCCCCAGGGCAATGGCCAGATCAAAACGGCCGCCTTCTTTGGGTAAATCGGCCGGCGCCAGGTTGATGGTGATGCGTTGCGCGGGAAATTCAAAATGAGAATTCAAAATCGCACCGCGCACACGATCCTTGCTTTCTTTGACGGCCGCTTCGGGCAGGCCGACGATGGACATGGAAGGCAAGCCATTGGCAACGTGCACTTCAACGGTGACCAATGGCGCCTCTATGCCGGAACGGCCGCGGCTGTAAATAACCGCCAGGGCCATGTTATGCACCAACAGACAAGGAACTTGCTGGATTCATCACCGGCAATTGCTTAAGCAAGCTAAAAAAAGCGGCATTTACATTTCGGTTTTGTTCAGCAGTTGTGCTTCGATGGTGTCAACACGCTTTTCCAATGCCTCCAGTTTTGAGCGGGTTTTCGCCAGTACGGCCTTTTGCACTTCAAACTCTTCACGGGTTACCACATCCAGCTTGCTTAAGGCGCCCTGTAAAATGGCATGGAAGCTTTTTTCCAGGTCTTCTTTCAGATTACTCAGCCCCGGCGGGATGGCGCCGGCAAGGCGATTGGCAATTTCATCAATGGCTTTAGGATCAAACATGGCTTATCTCACATTAAAAGTAAAAATGAAGGGCTGACTCCCAGCCCAATGTAACGGGGAACTATAAGGTAAATGCCTTTTTGAAAAACTCGGGCTGCGCCAGGGCGGCCCTGTGTATATCGACATTATAATAAATAGTGTCAAAAGGTTTGTGCACCGAATCCTCTACTCTAAACCGGCTGAGATCGGCTTTAGACGCCATGGTGGCACTCCACCAGCCCGACGGATAAATACATTGCGGGAAGAACAACGTCTGTAGATGGCTAAATCCTGCAGAACTCATCGCATCGCGCATTGCACCCAGCAACTTCATATAATACAAGGCGGACTCGCTTTGCTGGATCACGATGCCGTTGTCTGACAGGCAATTGAAGCAGTCGCGGTAAAATGCCGCCCCGAACAAGCCTTCTGCCGGACCGACCGGGTCGGTACTGTCAACGATAATAATATCCACCGAGCCGGGTTTGGCATCTTTTACCCATTTGATGCCGTCGATGAATTTCAAATCGGCTCTCGGGTCGTTGTTGGATTCGCATAATTCGGGAAAATAAATCTCGGCCAGACGCGTAACGCGTTCGTCGATATCGATTTGCACGACCTGTTCAACACCCGGATGCTTTAACACTTCCTTTAAAGTGCCGCAGTCCCCGCCGCCGATGATCCAGACTCTTTTCGGATCAGGGTGAGTATACAGCACCGGATGACTGATCATTTCATGATAAAAAAAATTATCCCGGGTTGACACCATGGTGCAGCCGTCGATTACCATCAGATTACCGAAGCTTTCGGTTTCATAGATTTCGATAAACTGAAACGGCGATTGTTCTTCGTGCAGTTTTTGTTTGATTTTTAACGAAAAAGCCGAGCCAACACCGGGAGCTTGTTCGGTAAACCATTGTGACGCGTTCATGAGGGCATTCATGATAGGGTGTCCTGTTGAGAAAAAGATTAGAATAGCGGCATTATATTAGAATCTTGTGACACATAGATAGTGAGGCTCAACTCGTGCGATCCAAGCAAGCAACATCGTGGACCATCGAACAATCGGCAGAAACCTACTCGATCAATAACTGGGGAGATGGTTTTTTTGCCATTAATCAAGCCGGGCACGTATCCGTCAGGCCCTGCCCGGATCAAAACGTCGAACTGGATTTGTATGAGATTGCCCGGTCATTAAGCGAAAACAATTTGTCGCTGCCGGTGCTGGTGCGTTTTACCGACATTTTAAAAAATCGCGTCGCCCAGCTGCATAATGCCTTCAAGAAAGCCTGCGCCAACCATGATTATGCAGGCACTTATACGCCGGTTTATCCGATCAAGGTCAATCAGCAACGCAAAGTCATTGAAGGCATTCTGGCGGGCGAACACGTGGGTCTTGAGGCCGGCAGCAAACCGGAATTACTGGCCATTCTGGCCTTATCCAAACACGGCCTGATCGTCTGCAACGGCTATAAGGATCGGGCCTATATCCGCTTTGCGCTGATTGGCTTGCGCATGGGTTTGCAGGTTTATATCGTCATCGAAAAGCCGTCTGAACTGGAAATGATCCTGCACGAAGCGCAGCAACTGGCTATCAAACCGCTATTGGGCGTCAGGGTGCGGCTGTCCAGCATCAGCGCGGGCAAATGGCAAAACAGCGGCGGCGAAAAATCCAAATTCGGCTTTCATGCCAGCGAATTGCTGCAACTGATCGAACGCCTTCAGCAGGCTGATTTGCTGGACACTCTGAAGCTGATGCATTTTCACATGGGCTCGCAGATTGCCAATATCCACGATATTAAAGTGGCATTAAAAGAAGCCGGCCAGTTCTATACCGAGCTGCACAAACTGGGCGCGGCCATCGATACCGTCGATGCCGGCGGCGGTCTGGGTGTCGATTATGACGGCAGCCGCTCGCGCCGTGAATGTTCGATCAATTACAGCATGGATGAATACGCGCAGAATATTGTGCGCAGCTTTGCCGACATCTGCAGCGAACACGGCATTGCCCATCCCCATATCATTACCGAGTCCGGCCGCGCCTTGACCGCGCACCATGCGGTACTCATTACCAACGTGACCGATATTGAATCGGTTTATGACCAAGCAAGCGAGGCGCTGGCTTTGCCTTCGCGGCATAATCTGGCCGAACAATATCATGATGCCCAGTTTAATCTGGCCGAGGCGCGCAACGCCTTTGCCCAGGGCAAACTCAGCCTGACCGGTCTGGCCGAGGCGGAGCAGCATTATGTTCAGGTTTTCCAGCAGATTAAAAACAACCTTAATCCCAACAATCACAGCCAATCCGTCATTCTGCAGGAGCTCAACGAGAAGCTGGCCGATAAGGTGTTTTGCAATTTCTCGCTGTTCCAATCCTTGCCCGACATCTGGGGCATCGACCAGATTTTTCCGATCATGCCGATTCACCGGCTTAACGAGCAGCCGACACGGCGCGCGGTCTTGCAGGATTTAACCTGCGATTCGGACGGCCGCATCGATCAATACATCGACGGCCAAAACATCGAAACCACGCTGGCCGTACATGCAATTGATCTCAACGAACCTTATCTAATCGGTTTTTTCATGGTCGGCGCCTATCAGGAAATTTTGGGCGATATGCATAACCTGTTCGGCGACACCCATTCCATCAATATCGAACTGGACGCCAACGGCTACCATTTTTCCGATTTTCTGGAAGGCGAACATGTCGGCGACTTGCTGGATTATGTGCACATCAATCCCGAAGAACTCAAAGCCGCCTTCCGCGACAAACTGGCGCGCAGCGACATCAGCGCCGGACAGCGCCAGGCTTATGAACAAGAGCTGGATGCCGGCCTGATCGCCTATACCTATCTGGAGCGCTGACATGAAAGCAGGCATGATCGGCTTGGGCGCAATGGGTGTGGGCATGGCCAGAAATCTCGCCAAAGCCGGCTTTTTAAGCGCCGTTTACAATCGCACCGGGGCCAAGGCGCAGGCTCTGGCGGAAGAGCTTAAGACAAGGGCTTGTAGCGATCCTGCCCAATTGGCCGCCGCGGTCGACGTGATCCTGATCTGTGTTTCCGCCGACCAGGATGTGTTGGCTATGGTCAAGTTGATTGCCGAGGGCGCTAAACCCGGCAGTGTCGTCGTCGATATGTCCACGGTCAGCAGTGAAACGGCGAAAAAGGCTGCCGCCAAACTGGCTGAAAAACACGTCGCCTTTCTGGATGCGCCGGTGTCCGGCGGCGTCGAAGGCGCCAGGAACGGCACCTTGGCGATGATGGTCGGCGGCGATGCCGAAACGCTGGAAAAAGTCCGCCCGGTGCTGGATGCGATGACCGCACGCGTCATGCACATGGGGCCGACCGGCTCAGGACAGGCAACCAAAGCCGTTAACCAGATCATGGCCGCCGGCATCAATCAGGCTGTCACCGAAGCGCTGGCCTTCGGTCAGGCTCAGGGTCTGCCGATGGACAAAGTCATTGAAGTGATTGCCGGCGGCGCGGCAGGCAACTGGTTTCTCGATCATCGCGGCCTCACGATGACGCAGGGCACTTTTATCCCCGGCTTTAAACTGGCGCTGCACCATAAGGACCTGAAAATCTGCCAGCACATGGCCAAGCACATCGGCGCCGCCATTCCGCTGACGGACAGCACGGTTGCCGATTATGCAAAACTGATGGCCGAGGGCTTTGGCGATGAGGATATTTCGGCGCTATATCGCTTGAAACGTCGGTGAAGAGCGGAGCAGTGACTACACTTGAACGCCAGCGTTCTCGCTTTCAGGTGGTTCCAACTCAAATATTTCCCACATCGGCAGTTCGATATCGGGCAAACTCCGTAATACCAAAACTTCACGAGCGCCTAAAATGTCGCCAGCACCATACTGGCCATCGCTTTGCAGCCAGAAGCGTTGCACATATTCTTCCAGGGGATCAATCACGACATATTCGCGCACGCCGGAACGTTCATAGAGATTTTTCTTTTCACGCAGGTCTTTTAGCGCGGTGCCGGGCGACAGCACTTCAACCACCAAATCGGGCGCGCCCTGGATATTTTTTTCGGCGATTTTAACGGGGTCACACACGACCAGCACATCCGGCTGCACGACATCGTCGTCTGACAAGATGACGTCTACCGGTGCGACAAATGGCATACAGGATTTGCCATTTAGCCTTTGTTCGAGACGGCTATACACTCGACCCGCTATTTTTTGATGCTTGATAGCCGGCGCCGGGCTCATGTTATAGGCTGTGCCACCGATCAATTCCCAGCGCTCGTCCTCCGGCCAATTTAGGTAATCCGCTACGGTATAATGTTGCCGAAGTCGTTCTACTACGCTGTTCACTGTGCATCTCCATGAATTCATGCTGTATAGAAGTAAAGCATTGATGGGCAGTATAGAATATGCAAATTAAAATAACCATTGCCAGCGCTGTGGCCGCCCTTGCTCACTCTCCCGCTGCCAAATATTCTATGCTGAAACTGGCTTCCATGATAACTTGCCAGCGATTTGATTTTATTTAATTGAGAGGAAATAACCTATGTCTATCAGTGAATTTTGCAACAGAGAAGTCGTATATGCCACACGAGAAATGAGTATCCCGGAAGTGGCGCAGCTGATGCGCCAGCACCATGTCGGGGATGTGGTAGTCGTGGATGAAATTAACGGCAAGCTAGTGCCGGTCGGCATTGTTACCGATCGCGATATCGTCATCCAGATTATTGCCCCCTCCCTGGATCTTGATGATTTCAGCGTGGGTGACATCATGAGCCCGCAACTGGTCAGTGTGCAGGAAAAAGACGGCATATTTGAAACGATCCGGCTGATGCGCACCAAGGGCATACGCCGCATTCCCGTTGTCGATGCGCAAGACGGACTGATAGGGATTGTCGCGGCTGACGATATTCTTGATCTTCTGGCCGAAGAGTTGACGGTGCTGGCCAAGGTCGCTCCGCGCGAACTGGAGCGCGAGGCGAAAACAAAGCTTTAATCAGCCTGCAAGCTTCGTAGAATCAGCTGCTCTGTGAGCACGTCAACTGACTGACCGGAGCTTTTTATGGCGGAGACACAAAAACGCACAAAAATCGTGATTATGGGCGCTGCCGGGCGCGACTTTCATAACTTTAACCGGGTCTATCGCGATGATCCGGCTAGCGAAGTCGTCGCCTTTACGGCAAGCCAAATTCCCGATATTGCGGGCCGCTGTTATCCACCCTCGCTGGCCGGCAAACATTACCCCGAAGGCATTCCGATTGTCGAAGAAACCGGGCTTGAAGCACTATGTCGAGCCCGGCATATCGATCAGGTCATCTTTGCTTACAGTGATGTTGCTCATGAGCAAGTGATGCACAAGGCATCCATTGTGCTGGCTAGTGGCGCAGATTTTGTCTTGCTCGGTCCCCGGCGGACCCAGTTGGATGCAAGCGTGCCTGTTATCGCCTGTTGCGCGGTTCGGACCGGCTGCGGGAAGTCGCAAACGAGTCAATGGCTGTCAAAGTTTTTGAAGGAGCGAGGCCTAAAGGTCGCCGTCATTCGGCATCCGATGCCGTATGGCGACCTCGAAAAACAAGCTGTGCAGCGATTTTCAAGCAGGGCGGATCTGGACATTGCCAACTGTACGATTGAAGAGCGTGAAGAGTACGAGCCTCATCTGGCGCTCGGCAATAGTGTCTATGCCGGCATCGATTACGCCCGGATTGTGGCGCTTGCCGAAAAAGAGGCCGACATCATCCTGTGGGATGGCGGCAACAACGACTTTTCTTTCATTCGTCCCGATCTGCACATCGTTTTGATCGATCCGCTTCGGCCTGGCCATGAAACCAGTCACCATCCCGGCGAAGCCGTGCTGCGCATGGCTGACATCATCCTCATAGGCAAAGTAAACTCGGCTTCGGATGCGGACATTCAAAGCGTCACTGACACGGCCCACAAAATTAATCCCGGCGCCCCCATCCTCCGCAGCGCTTCACTGGTACGGTTGACTAACCCTGAACAGGTTCGGGGCAAGCGGGTCATTGTTGTCGAGGATGGGCCCAGCATTACCCACGGCGGCATGCCCTATGGGGCCGGCTATGTGGCTGCGACCCAGGCCCAGGCCGCAGAAATAGTCGATCCCCGCAGTTCTGCGGTCAATGAAATCGCAGAGGTCTTCAGGCAATACCCGCACATTGGCAAGGTACTGCCTGCCGTGGGCTATCGCCCTTCCCAGCTGCAAGCGCTGCAAGCCACCCTCAATGCGGCTGAGGCCGATGTTGTCGTGATTGCCACACCCTGCGACCTGGCGACCCTTATTGACATCAACAAACCGGTAGTCCGCGCGCGTTATGAGTTCGCCGAAATCGGTGAGCCCGGACTGGGCAGCCTCGTCGAAGCGTTCCTGAAACAAAAAAACCTGGTTTAGCAAGCAGGGCAAGCCGGATGGCGCAAACACCGTGTTGCGCGTAGTGGGCCCCTGATTTCGTTCCAGTTTTATTGGTTTTCGACAATACGCCGAATCCGCTTGTAAATACAAGCAGCAATATTGCATCAGCTTTTCTTGCTCATAAGAGCTTTCATCATGACAACAACCAGTGGGGGAATTCGCTTATACTAAACTTTCGCTAGCGTTGAATGGCGCAACCCTTCAATGAAGCAAAAGCGGCCATTACCGCCGGCAATGAGTTTGCTCCATCGGTAGAACATCACGCAAGAATGGCTTATTGTGTCTCGGAAGAGATCATCTATCTGGCCTTTGACAGAATTGAAGCGTATTTTGGAATATAAGGTCCACAAGGTAGGTTCTGAATTTTTACCAAGCGCAATATCCTGATGATATGAATACCCACGAGCAAAGACATCGCGGCGCGCATCTGCATGACAAAGCCTTATTCGGCGGCGAACAATTGCTGCATTTACGTGCTGCGGTTGTTGAATTCTGCTGGCTGCTTGATCGCGGCTATGCGCGACATTCGGTTATGCAACTGGTAGGCGACCATCATCAGCTGACAATGCGTCAACGTCTGGCCATTTCCAGGGCAGCCTGCTCAAGCGCCAGCCGGGAGTCAAGAAAAACCAAGTGCCTGCCGATTGCATGCATCAAGGATCAGTCCCTGGTCATTGACGGATTTAATCTGATTATTACTATTGAGACGGCTATGGCGGGCGGATTATTACTGCGTTGCTGCGATGGTTGCATACGCGATATTGCCGGTGTACACGGGACTTACCGGCAGGTGCTCGAAACCCGGCAGGCGGTTGAACTCATCGGTCATGCACTGCAAGCTTTCAATCCTGGCGACGTGCTGTGGTTGTTTGACAAGCCCGTCTCCAACAGCGGACAGCTTGCCGGGCTGGTCCGGGACATCGCCAAGACCCAGCACTGGAACTGGCAGACAGCGTTAATTGAAAACCCGGATCAGGCCATTCTCAGCAGTCACCGGCTTGCCATTACCTCCGATTCAGCCATATTGGACGGGGAAGTTCAGTGGATAAATCTGGGCGCCTATCTGATCACTCAGTATTTTCCCGAGTGCTGGCTGATTGATTTTTAGGCAATTGTTTGAAGAAGCCAAGCCTTGAAATTCCATGCAATGCCGACTTGGCTTTATTGCCATACCCTGGCAACTCAAGCACAATGCGGCAAACGCAAAGCAGATTAGGATCCTTAAAATGAAAATAACATGGCTAATTTTTATCCTGTTATCCCTGTGTACAGTGAATGCCGGCGCTAAAAAACTTTATAAATATCAGGATGAGCAAGGCGTCTTTCACTATACCGATAAGCCGCCGAAAACGGAGCAGCCGGTTACGGTCAGGCAGCTTAAGGTGGCCAGCAAACAATTGGTCTGGCTGTTGCAGTCAGGGCAAGAACGCAAGCCGCAGTTTTATATCCGCAATGATTATGAAGGCCCTGTGGAAGTTGAGGTCAACTTTTCCGATCAGGAAAATGCCCGCACCACCCCAGCATTGCCAAAACGCTTTGTCATTGAACCCGGACAATCGGACACGCTGTTTGAAGTCGGCGGCATTGATCAAAATCAGTCATGGCGCTACACCCTTCAATATCGTTACACCATCGGCAGCCCTTTAACGCACTACAGCGCGGTCGAAAGCTATCTGCCGCCGATTGCTCCTGATGCCTCGTTTCAGGTTTCCCAGGCTTTTGGCGGCAGTTTCAGTCACACCGATGCGCAGAATAAATATGCGGTCGATATTGTCATGCCTATCGGCACGCCGGTGTATGCGGCCAAAGCGGGCATGGTCGTGGAAGTCGAGAATGATTTTTTCAAAAGCGGCACCAATAAAGCCTACGGCGCTGAGGCAAACAGTATCCGGATTCTGCACGATGATGGCTCAATGGCGATTTATGCACATTTGGAACTGGAAAAGGCCCAGGTTTTTCCAGGCTTGAGAGTGACTGCCGGGCAGTTGATCGGCTATTCCGGCAATACCGGATTTTCTTCCGGCCCGCATTTACATTTTGCCGTACAGATTAATAAAGGCATGGAGCTGGTTTCCATACCGTTTACATTTGCTAACCGCGATGGACAGGCTGTCGAGCCGATTGCCGGCGCATGGCTCAATGGCGTTAAGCCATCGACGCGGTAAGGTTTGCGGCTGATAAAAAGCAGCGTTTTTTAACGCGTACCAAACACCACAATGGTTTTGCCGTGCGCGGTGATCAGTTCCTTTTCTTCCAGTTCTTTTAACACTCGCCCAGCCATTTCTCTTGAGCAGCCGACGATGCGGCCGATTTCCTGGCGTGTTATGCGCAGCTGCATGCCATCGGGATGGGTCATGGCATCAGGCTCCTTGCACAGATCAAGCAATGTTCGCGCTATCCGCCCCTCGACATCCATGAAGGCCAAATCACAAAATTTACGGTTGGCAATCAACAGCCGGGCTGATAATTGTTCGCCCAACATAAACAGTAAATCCGGAGCGTATTGCAACAATTCATTCTTTAACACCTGCCGGAAGCGTTCGTAGCCTATTTCGGCCAAATTGCACTCGCTGCGGGTTTTCACACTGACCTTGCGGGTTTCGGTGGCCTTAAAAACACCAATTTCACCGAGAAATTCTTTTTTATTGACGTACGCTAAAACCAGCTCATGGCCATCGTCGTCTTCCGCGCAAATGCTGACTGAACCATCAATAATAAAATACATCCGGTCTCCGGTATCCCCAGGCCTGATGATTGTGGTTTTGGCGGGATAGGTCTTGGTATGGCAATAGTGTAAAAAGTGTTCCAGCGCTTCTTTATAATTATCTTTTTGAGAAATATGGGTCATGGTAACAATTCATCCTATATCCATGGTGTCAATTGCATTTGGCTAACAGTGCCGGATTTTAACAAAAAAATCAATACATAAACTCTTTAAATTGTGCATTATGTGCTACCCTATGCCACTTTTTTTATCCGGGGAAGAAAATGCAAGCAACAGTCAAATGGGTCGATGGCACGATGTTCGTCGGCGAAACTGGCAGTGGCCATGCGGTAGTCATGGATGGCCCACCCGATCACGGTGGCCGCAACATGGGCATACGCCCCATGGAAATGCTGTTACTGGGTGTGGGCGGCTGCTCATCATTTGATGTGGTGCAGATTTTACAAAAAGGCAGAAATGACATCGTCAGCTGCGTTGCTGAAGTTTCTGCCGAACGCGTGGACGCAATACCCAGCGTGTTCAGCAAAATACATCTGCATTTTATTGTCAGCGGCCGAAATCTGAAGGCCTCCGCGGTGGAGCGGGCGGTCAATTTATCGGCGGAAAAATATTGCTCCGCATCGATCATGTTGAGCAAAGCAGTGCCAATCACCCATGATTTTGAAGTTATAGAGGTTTAATGAATTGAAAAAACTGCAATTACAAGGCTTTAACAATTTAACAAAGTCGCTGAGTTTCAATATTTATGACGTCTGTTATGCTCCGGCAGAACAACAACAGACGTATATCGATTATATTGATGAAGCTTATAATGCTGACCGGCTCACGCAAATACTTAAAGATGTTGCTGAAATCATAGGCGCGCAAATCCTTAATATTGCTCATCAGGATTATGACCCCCAGGGCGCCAGTGTGACCATGCTGATTGCAGAGGGTAATATGCCGTCTCCGCCCAGCATGAACACGCAATCGCCAGGGCCTTTGCCGGAAACGGTGCTGGCGCATCTGGATAAAAGCCATATTACCGTTCACACCTACCCTGAAAGCCACCCTGACAACGGCATCAGCACGTTCAGGGCTGACATTGATGTATCAACCTGTGGACAGATTTCTCCCTTGAAGGCACTGAATTATCTGATTCACCGTTTTGAGTCGGATATTGTCATCATGGATTACCGGGTGCGTGGCTTTACCCGTGATATCTCAGGTAAAAAGCATTATATCGATCACAATATTACTTCGATCCAGAATTATATTGCCAGGGATACGCAAGAAAGCTATCAGATGATCGATGTGAATGTTTATCAGGAGAACATTTTCCATACCAAAATGATGCTTAAGGAAACCGAGCTGGAGAATTATCTGTTTGAGAAAGAAAGCAGCTTAAGCAACGAGCAAAAAGCGGAGATTCAGAACAAGCTCCAAAGAGAGATGTCGGAAATATTCTATGGCCACAATTACCGGTAACCTGATCGCTCAGGGCCTGTGCATGCGCTTCTCCCACCCAAAGGGCAATCCGCGGATTGCCCTTTTTTCTGACCACTGGTTAATCCGGCTGCGGACCCAGCTCAATATCGGCGTATTCACTGCGCTTGTTTTTGGTTCGGCTCACTGTTTTTTACCCCCAGCAGAAAAAATCACCCCCGGCTGTTTTTACCCAGCCGTTTTTGCCGCTTGAAGTGCATTAGAAGCAGCCGCTGCCATAGTGCCAGGCCGGCTTTCATAAGTCGTGGTGCATATTGTTTTACTCTATCCAGTAGCCAAGTAGTCAGCCGGAAAAACCTTACTCCGGTACGATAGATTATTGCCTGCAACCGGTAAAATAGCGGTCGCAGCGCTGCGGCAGTCAGCTCCCGATCGCGGATAATGCCGCGCCGATACAGCCAACACAGCAAGCCGCTGACATAGAGAAAAAATGGCGCCAGACCGGTAAGAAACCAGAGCAGACGGCCTGTAGCGCCAAAAGCCTCGCCGGTATGGGCAGGCCAAATCCAGCTCATCAAAACTTCACCCCGCGTAAATCCGGACGGATCGCGCACCTCTTTGATATGACCGCTCCAGCGATCCACCCAGACTGTGGTGTAGGGATGCCGATGGTTGATTTCACTGCCTTGACGTAAATTGATGCGATAAATGCCGCTATCGCCGGCGGGCGTGGTTACCCGTCTGAGTTCGGCGCGGGGAAATGGGCCACGCGCGATAAATTCCGCCGACTCCAGAGCCACAGGATGGTTATTCGGAGTCGCCGTGCTGATAATGGAGCGCCCCGTTTCGCCATGTGCCATAGCGGATGAGCCGGTCAGCGTGGCCAGCACCGAAGGAAAACTCAGCTGAACGCCGGTAAACGCCAGCAACAACAGGATTGCAGCGCTCAGCAGTCCGATCAGGCGATGCACGTCGAAGGCCAGTTGTATCATGCCAGCCTTAAAACAAATCCTTAACGCCAGGGATGGTGTGTATGCCGCAAGCCTGTCGGGAGCAGGCGCGGCGAAACCCAGGGATGGTGTGTATGCCGCAAGGTAGGATCTGCCGGGAGCAGGCGCGTCGAACTCCAGGGATGGTGTGCGCGCCGGAAGCCTGCGTTGAACAGGCGCGATGAACGCATCCCGAATGCCCCGCCAACCCGGCCACCACAGATATACACCGCTGCCGATAGATACCATAAGCAATACTCCCAAAATGCCCACCGCATTCCAGCCCAAGCGCTCGAGTCGAAGCTGCGTATGCAGATCAAGCAGCCAGGTGGTCACGGTCTGCCCCCAAAACCGGCTGGCAACGACTTTGGCGGTATAGGGGTTTACCGATACCATGAGCGGCGCATATAGTTCGAAAAAAGTTTCCCGGGGCTTATCGTACCAAGCGGTAATCATGCCATGAGGGGATCTGGGCATTTCCAGGGTCCAGGAGCCGTAACGGTCGGGATGGGCTTTCTGCACCGCCGCCATAATTTTATCCAGAGACTGGCGCTTGCCCAATGGCTGCTCGATAACCAGCTGCGGATTCAACAGCTCGTCGAGTTCTTCGCGGTAAACGCTGACACTGCCGGTCAGCCCCATCAGCGCAAAAAAGAAGCCGGCGATTAATGCCAGATAAAGATGAATTTTGACCCAGGTTGTCCGGTTGAGCAGGCCGTGTATGGGAAATTGCATGACGTTGTTATGAGATAAAAAAGCTCATTATCCCACACAGAATGCGGCCGTGTTTAGTTTGTCCAGACCGCAGAACAGCTAAAACAGCAGTGCTTAAGCATTCACTCGCGTCATTGTTTTATCGTTTTACTGTGCAGGACGGACAGGCCTTTACAAAACAAGTCGTATGCGACAACGATTAATCCTATATGATGAAGCTTGGAAGGCAGCTGCTTTTCAAGCATTTATTCCGGGCTTTATCCGGTAATCACCTCAAAGGCATTTTTTAAATATTATGAATATCATCAAAAGATCAGCGCTCAGCTTGTTTATGGCGGTCACTTTAGGCGCAAGTAGCGCAATAGCGTTCGCCGAAGAAGGGGCTGATAGCTCTGCGGCCGGTGTCCAAGAAACGATTGCGCATGTTGAAAAAGCGTTAGCCGAAGTCAACAAAAGCGATTTTTCTGCCGCCTATCTGCATTTAAAATCGGCGCGCGCATCTTCAGAGCAAATTTCAGGCAATGAAGCCACCGTAAAACAGGCCAACGCCCGTGTCATTCAAGGACAAATACAAGCCAAACGCGGCGATGTAAAAAAATCTTCTGACGAATTAAATAAGGCACTGGTGCTGTACAAATCGCTATAAATGGGCTGATCCAGGACGGGGCTGGCTTGTTATGTTCCAGCCGCTCCTGCGACCTTATTCAGCAGTGTTAATGCCAACACAGCGCAAAAAGTCTCCCTATACGGGCATGCATATCGTTAAGGGATGATGCCGATCACGAGCAAAACCGCCCAACACCACAAAGTTTGAAACTATTCAGCGTTTTTTGCAAAGTACTTGCTTGTGCTGTCATTTCGACCATCGGGAGAAATCTTAAGCGCTGCAGCATGAGTACAGGCTTCAAAATTCCTCGTCCTGCCCGGAATGTCAAATGCTCCCCCAACAAAGCGCTCTGGCGATCATGATAGTTTTTCAATCGCCTTTGCTTCTGGCTCCGCTGAGCGGTTTAAGCGTAATGAATTGATAATGATCGAGACCGAGCTCAGCGCCATGGCCGCTGACGCCATAGCCGGACTCAGTTTTCCGGCCATGGCAAAGGGTATGGCAACGGCGTTATAGCCGAAGGCCCAAAACAGATTTTGTTTAATAATGCTCAGGGTCTGGTTGCTCAATGCGATCGCTTCAGCGACTTTGCCAATATCAGCATTGACCAGGATCATGTCTGCCGCATGAATCGCGATTCCGGTACCCTTGTCAATCGCCAGACTAAGGTTCGCTGCCGCGAGCGCTGGCGCATCATTAATGCCATCGCCTATCATGGCTACCCGGCGCCCTTGTTTTTGCAGCTTGCGGATGATCCTCAGTTTTTTCGCCGGATTCGCCAGGGCAATGACCGTGGTTATGCCGACTTGTTCGGCAATAGGCCGCGCTGCCTGCTCGGTATCGCCGGTCACCATCATGGTTTCGATATGCTTGTCATGCAAATGCTTGACAATGAGCTGGGCTTTTGGCCTGACTTGATCAGAAACTGCAAATAATGCCGCCGCCTGAAGGTCAATCGCCAAATAGATCAGGGTCTTTCCCTGTTGGGCAAGATTCTGCGCCGTTGCTTTTAAGCCAGTCAAATCGATGTGCTGCGCGTGCAGCCAGGCTTCATTGCCCAGCAATAGCTCATATTGGCCGACTCTGGCGCGGATGCCCTGATCGGGAGCGCTATGAAAATCGGCAGATTCCAGGCAGGCAATCTGCCGTTCCTTGGCATACCGGAGCAGAGCCTGGCCCAAATAGTGTTCCGAATTGAATTCTGCCGATGCCGCCAATTGAATAATGCGCTCATCCTCCAAATGAGAGATGTTGAAAAAGTCGTTAACAGTGGCGTGGCCTTCGGTAATGGTGCCGGTTTTATCAAAGACCACGATATCGATGCTGGCCGCAGTTTCCAGCGCTTCGCCATTGCGAATATAAATACCGCGCCGTGCTGCCCGCCCGGTACCCACCATGGTTGCGGCCGGTGTTGCCAGCCCAATTGCGCAAGGGCAGGAAATCAGCAGCACGGCAATGGCACTGGCCAAGGCATGCGCGCGCTGCCCCGCCAGCAGCCAGCCGCTCAAGGTAATGCCCGAGAGCACGATTACCGAGGGCACAAACACCGACGAAAATGCATCCACCGTTTTTTGAATCTGCAACTTGGAAGCCTGCGCCTGATCAACCATGTGTATCAAGCCGGACAGCACGGTATCCTTGCCGGCTGCCGTGGCACGTATCTGCAAAACGCCACGTCCATTGATACAGCCATCAAAGACCTTGTGCCCGGTCTCCTTTATGCTCGGAGTGCTGGAGCCGGTGACCATGGACTCATCAACACTGGAAAGGCCGTTGACCACCACCCCGTCAGCAGGAACTTTTTCACCGGGACGAATCAGTAAAATATCATCTACCTGGATTTGATCGGCGTTAATTTTAATTTCCTGGCCATGAGCCAACAGCGTCGCTTCCTGGGGTTGCAGGTTCACCAATTTCCGGATGTCGTTGGCTACCTTTCTTTTGGCCAGTTCTTCCAGATAGCGGCCTAATAAAACAAAATCGATGATGCCGGTCGCAGCATCAAAGTACACATGGCGGGTACTGCGAAATAATGCCGGCAGACTGTAACTGAATGCTGCACCCACCCCCAGCGCAATCAAGCTATCCATATTGGCCGAACCCTGTTTCGCTTGGTTTATCGCCTTTTTAAATATCTCCCGGCCTCCCCAAAACACAACGGGCGTAGCAAATACCGCCTGGATGAGCAAAAGAGCGCGCGATTTTGAACGCAGCATGCTCAGCAGGAGCACCGGCAAGCTCATTTTGCCTATCGTCAACAGTTGTTTTTTTGCCGACTTCAGATGCTTGCGTTCCAGCTCGAACAGCCATTTTCGTTCCGTCAGGGTATCGATTGAGTACGCCTGGTAGCCACTGTTCGCAATAATTTTAAAAAGCTTTTGTTTGGATAGATAGGCTTTCACGCTGGCCGTTTCCGACACATAATTGACAGACGCTTGAGCAATATCGGGCTCACGCTGCAGCACCATTTCCAGAAACAAGGCGCAGGATGCACAGCTCATTCCGCCTATGCCGATGACATAATCCTGTACTACCGCGCTGGAATAGGCATTTTTATGTTTTATAGTATCAATGGTGTCACGCGGCTTCAGGCCAAGATTGCCGATGACCGCTTCCAAAAGCTGCAACAGATTGGCAACAGGCAGGTATGCCGGGTCAAAGCAGATGCTTACCGAGGCTATCGCCGGAACGATTTTTACCGCATCAATGCCCTGCCGTTTGCGCAACACTATTTCCAAGACATAAGCTCGCTCCTGATCCTTGCGTATACTCGGTGCAAGAATACGAATGCGGCGCTTTGTCTGATGCACGAGGGTGAGATATTTAAAGTCAGCAGTTGGAGACATAATTAAATTGTTGTTTTTTTGATGGCCCAAGTTATGCCAGGGTTTTCCGGAATTGCCGGGATGCAAAAACGTTTAAGTCATGCGAAAACGCATCTGCTTTCATCCCTTTTCCGCCGTTGCCAGCGTTAACCCGAAAATGCTGCAGGCCGAATGCTGTTAACCAGGATTTGATTTTCTTTGTTACGCGCTTGTGCCAGACATGGGCTACAGCCCTCGACCTCAAGAAACGGGGGTATTAACAACCTGGTTAATGATGCCCAGAAACTTGTCAGCCTTCAGATAGCCGACAACGCGGTAAGCATCGCGCTCGCTTTGATCTGGGCCGAAGAAAACAATCGCGGGCGGACCGATCAGATTAAATTGCCTGAGCAGGGCCTGATCCGTTGGCGAATTTTGCGTCACATCGGCCTGGACCAGCATCACGTTCGCCAGGGCTGTTCTGACCTTGGGATCCGCAAAGGTGTATAGCGCCATTTCCTGACACGAGGCGCACCAGTCCGCATAAAAATCAAGCATGAGCCATTGATTTTTCGCTTGGGCATCAGCCAGATTTTGCTGTAATTCCTCCACGCTGGCGATTTTTTTAAACTTGAGCGTCAATGATAACTGTTCTTTGCAAGCGATGGCCACATTACAGAGCAATGGCTGCAGAGGGTCAGTTTGTTTGGTGGCAATCCCCACCCACAAAAAAATACCGTAAGCTGTGGCAAGCAGGCCAGCACCCCTCCAGTGCTTTTTCCATATCAGCAGTATGACAGGAAAGATCAGCAGCAGCGACCATAGAGCCAGAGTAGCCGTCGGCGGTATGATGCGGCTTAAAAGCCACACCGCAACTGCCAAAAGCCCGATAGCAAAAATAACGTTGGTGATCTTCATCCAGGCGCCTGTCTTGGGCAATAATTTACCGGCATAGGTGCCGAAGATAATCAGTGGTATGCCCATACCGAATCCCAGGGCAAACAATGCCAGGCCCCCCAAATAAGGATCGCCGGTTTGTCCGATATAAATCAATGCGCCGGCCAGCGGGGCGGTGACGCAAGGCCCGATCGCCAGAGCTGAAAGCACGCCCATCATTACCGCCCCCAACAGCCTGCCGCCGCGCTGTCTGGAACTGATCGCGATGACTCTGGCCTGAATGAAGGCAGGAATCTGCAGATGAAAAACCCCCAACAGGGATAACGCCAAGAGCACAAAAATTCCGCTGAAAACCATAATCATCCAGGGTTCCTGGAATAGCGCCTGAAGATTGCTGCCGAAAAGTCCGGCGAGGACGCCAAAAACGGTATACGTCAGCGCGGAAGCCAGTACATAACTCAGCGAGAGCCAGAAGGCCCTGCGGGTATTCAAGTGTGCGCCCTGGCCGGCAACGATACCGGAAAGAATCGGCAGCATGGGGAAAATACAGGGTGTAAACGCCAGCAATATCCCAAAGCCAAGAAAACTCAATACAATCAGCCAGACCGAACCTGTCTTGAACGAGGCGGCGATACGGTTCTGCTCGGAGATAAAAGGCGCGGCGTTGTCTGGCGTAGAGGTAGTGCCCCACCAGTTGAAACTTTCATCAGACAAATCCAAAGAAACAGTTTTTTTGATAGGCATATAGCATACGCCTACATCAGCGCAGCCCTGGAAAGCCACTTCTAAAGTGAGTGTATTAAGCGCTGGATCGTGGCGCTGCAAACGCACTTCTGCTGCAAGGTGATCGCGGTAAACTTCGACTTCACCGAAAAATTCATCGTGCTTGCTGTGGCCCGCGGGAAAGGACGGTTTGTCCAGCATTATGCCGGGCGTCAAGGACACCAGTTTAAATTTATGACGGTACAGGTAATAGCCGTTGGCGATGTCCCAGGATAGCAGCAGCCGATCTGCTTTTTCTACCTTGTAGCTGAATTGAAAGGCTTCATCAGGCGGTAAAAGATCCTCTGATTCGACAGCGAAGGCTTGACTCGCAAAGCAGAGCATTAGGCAAGATAGAAGCTTTTGGATGGACAGCTTACGCATAAACAAGCCCTATAATGAATTTAGATGACCATGCGTTGGACAATGGATTATGGGGAGGTTCCGATAGTGGTAGGAACGCCCAGCATGTCGATGCTCCAAAATGTTGGGCTTCCTGATATCATCGCCTGCCTGCAATGTATCCGGCCGAGATAATATCGAACTTCAAATCATCAAAGTCAACAGCCGCCAAGATAGCCCACCCAACTGAGCTTCTTGGCTGCCTGCCTGATACGTGTCGCCGCTTACTGGCAACCCGCCTTAGATAACCAATCGGACAACGGCCCTACGTTCTGCATTGCCCCGTCAGTGCCCATGTAGTACACATGATTGTCGCTGGAGGAAACGCCCACATAGGTGTTGGTCGCCGAATAATGGCGATAGGTGTAATCGCTCGAATCCGTCGTGAGAGTCCCTACCGGAGGCAAACAGATCTGGATATTCTCCTTCCGCCCAATTGAATAGGCATTCTATTTCGGCTTCTGCCAGCTCATACTTGAATTTATTTACGATGGTGCGCCCCCCTGACAGGACCAGATCCGGATACTCCAGTATTTTAAATTTTTGGAATGGATTGCCACGCACGGCGATAAGATCGGCCGGCGCGCCAGCCGTCAAGGTACCCAGGCCGGCTATGCCCAGACGTTCTCCCGCCTTGGATGTTACCGCCTTGATCACGTTAACAACGTCGGTAAAATCAATGGATTGTCCGCTGGTTAAATGCAACATCATGTGCAGTTCTTCGCCATTGATGCCCCAGGGCACATTATCGTGACCAATTTCAGAACCGTAGATAAATTTAGCGCCCTTGCTAGCCAGACTCATCGTGTTGGAATGAATCCCCATGCCTTGGCTATTCACGCACGAACCCAGGGTATCAATCGTCGTGACGAAGGTAACGCCCTGATCCACTGCACGCTGCAACAAAATTTCATCAATTGCTGCGCACGGCATATGGGCGAATTCATCTACGCCTGCGTCCAGCGCCCGTTCAAATCCGGTATTTTCACCCACATGCACTATTACCCGCTTGCCCAGCGCATGTGCCTTGGCCACAATAGAGTTCACTATCTCCTGAGACAAGAGGTTCCATGGCGCAGCCGGAACAGGCTGGTCGCCATGCGGCTGCATCCAGGGCGCGCCTGGCTCACCGCCTGGCTCTAAGGCAATCTTGATGGCTGTTGCCCCGCCTTTGACAAGCTCATCGACAACCGTCTCGGCTTCGGCGACGGTGGTAACAGGAATGCCGACTTTATCGTAGCCCCCCGTACCCCCTCCGAACACGTTCAGCGGATATCCACCGGGAGCCTGAATAATAGGCCCTGTGCTCAATAACCGGAGATTGCCTTGACCACCCTCGGCAGCCATTAATGGGCCGCCAGTATCCTGCACCGTCGTTATACCATGTTCCAGCACATTGTCTTTCCTGACGTTTTGGAAGGTAATATGCGCGTGTGATTCGATAAATCCGGGCAAAATGGTCGCATCGCCCAAATTAATACTATTTCCGCATAGCCCGCTTAACTCTTCGGGCGTGCCGACTCGTGAGACTTTGTTGCTCTTCAATTAACACCGCCATAGGGTCTTCAGACAAATTGACTCCATCAAAGAGCCGATCTGCTGTCAATAGTTGACAAGCTGGAGGTTCTGGAATTTCTGAGCCGCCTGTGCCAGTATGAACTTCGCCCTCGTGGGCCAAAGGCGCTAAAGCTAATGCCCTGCGATAAAAGTATTGTCAGCAATAAATGCTTGCGAACAGCTAAGTGACTTTTTCTTTTCATGTCTTTCCTTTTAAATATTTTATGTTGTTATTTTGTTGTAAGGAAACTATCAGGTTAACTGCGTTTATATTTCTTCAGTTAGGAATCTAAATTTCCTGATCCAGGGCTTTCTTACTGGAATTGCCCCCAGGTATTAATCCCATTTTTGGGCGGTTCCTGTTTTGTTGGGCCAATATTTCTTGGCAAAAATCACGCCACATCCTATTGTATTACCACATAAGCTAAATCAAGCCGTCGTTGATGCATTGAATAGCTTGCGAAATGCGCGTACTTTGTTTGTTCAACGGGCCTCTCCTCCAGCGCACCCGAATGCTCACCAGGAAGCCAACATAGCGAATAAATTCAACGCAAGCCCGCTAACACTGGGTTTGTCGATGGGCGGTAACGGAAGGTTTTGCCAACAGCTTTTCTATTGAGAGTTGCTATTGTGGATAGCCATACTCAAGGAAGTCTTGGTCATGCAATGGTTTTCAAGAACGAGCTAAAATGCCAAAGCCGACCCACAGAAGAGGCAAGAAATACGTCATATCACACATACAGAATCCGTTAAATAACCTAGTTCAATTAAAAATTCCCCCTCTCTTGCTTTAGCCAGTCAAGCTTGAGTGACGCGAATAGAGACAAGGGATTATGGATAGAGTGGAGAGCAGAATCCCCCTGGCTCCCTTGTCAAACCACGCATCAGGAGATTTGATGGGTTCGCCTGCCTGCAAGACAGGCGAACCGGCTTTTCAGTACAGGGCTACGCAAACAACGCTTCGTGAAAACACATGCACTATCGCTTCTGGGGACTAAAAATCTTCGCTTCTCTGCGTTCCGCTGGTGAGTAGACCGCGGGAACTTCCCCCGCAGCCCCTCGCAGAACGGTACGTGAGCCTCTCGACTCATACCGCTCCCATCAAGCACATAAACCAAAGGGTTATGTTTTATTTTGATCACATCTTCCTCCTGCCATTTCGGCAGTTGAGATATTACCAACATCGCTTGACGCTGCCCCTTCGCTCCACGCTCATTACAAGCGCCTCAACACTACTACGAGCAGCTCCGCCCCAGTATCATGCATCGGTACTCTCATACTCATGAATTGAGTCATTTGTATTTCTTCCTTAGCATCATGATGACTGGTTCCCACAGTTCCCATTGAAAGCCCAATATAGAGTCACGCCCACTATACGCCGGACACCGCCTGTACAGCCTTCGGATCTGCTTACAGACTCATCTCAGGAGTCATGGACGCCCCTGGTTTTGAAAATTGACAATTCACGACAGACTTAATAATCCGGAGCGGCCCTGAAGGTCCATTGTATGGCCAGGTTGGCGAAGAAGCCGTCGCCAAGTTGGACTTGTTCAAAAGTACGTCCTTGTTGATTAACGATTTCTCTGGAATTCAAATCTTCGTAGATGGGCAAGCCCACTGAACCGCGCAATTTGAAATTACCGCCGAAGGCATTCATGAACCGCCAGTCGCCGACAAAAGCCAGATTGGTGACGGTGCCGCCAGTGTTGCCGATTTTGTTCCCCATATCTTCATTTTTCTGGGTATAACTGGCATCCATTTCGACACCGAACATCAGATCGTAATTCGGCGTGTAGTGCAAGGCCAGGCCGACAGTAGCGACATCACCGAAGGCATAATCCTCGTAATTTTCAGGATTGACCGTGTACAAGGCGGAGGTATGCAACCAAAAATCTTTCCAGCGTTGCGAATACAACAGTCCTCCGGTAAACGTCGCGGTGTCCTTACCCAGTTGCAGCGCCGGTCCTGTCGAAATTAGATTGTTTCCTGTCTGACGAGCGACAACCGGGGATGGCGTGGGTGCCCGATTTGCACTAAATTGACCCGTCGGCAAGGTAGTGCCCAATAAGACGGTACCGAACTTATCCCACCGCGTGCTGCGCCAGAAGTTATAACGCCCTTCAAGGGTAATATCACCGATGCCATTTTCATTAGCTACCGTTTCATTAATCGTGCCTGGAGGTGCTTGAACAAGCGTTTTGGTTCTTCGTTCAAGCCACGGCACATTGATAAACAGGGCGAGATCGTCGGTGGGCGAGTAGTTGGCGATTATCGCTTGTTGATGGGCTTCGAGTTGGCTGGGCACCCGAGGCTGCGCCCGGTTATCGC
This sequence comes from uncultured Gammaproteobacteria bacterium, assembly GCA_963696315.1. Classification (GTDB taxonomy): domain Bacteria; phylum Pseudomonadota; class Gammaproteobacteria; order Methylococcales; family Methylomonadaceae; genus CAWKEY01. The sequence goes on along the minus strand of CAVOJU010000026.1, from coordinate 33,543 downwards.
CAATAAATTCGCTGGGATCGGTGCTATTGGAGCCGATCTTAAGGCTGTCTTTTTGGGTGTATCCATAAACCATACCCACACTAAAAGCTGCCGGCACCCGGCGTGACTGCGGTTCGAATCCGAAACGGTGCAGTCGTGCCCACGGGCGAAATATCCTCGTAGGCAATGTTGAAGTCGATCACCTCGCCGCCTTCTTTGGCAACGAAGGCTTCGGCCTCCTCGCGCTTGGCGAAAGCGATATAGTTGGGAACCATGTCCGGAATCACATCACTGCCCAGCACATAGGTGGCCGTTTCCGCATCCACCAGTTCACCTGAGACCCAGTCATGCACTTTTACCGATTCGAAAGCCGACATGCCGCCGGCATCGGTCAACTTCACGCAACATACAGGCGACGCCACAGGTGTACTCCTTTTTGCCGTCTTTGAAAACCAGCTCGGCGGCGCTTTTCTGGTACTGGTCGATATACATACCGCAGACCCGGCAGCTTGGCCGCTCGTGTTCATCGGCCGATACCCAGGCCGATAGCACTGTAAACTGGAATACCACCAGCATGAACGATACTTTAATGACCGTTTTCATAAAATCCCCCTTTATATAGGACTGTTGTAAAAAGTTTTTCAAATTCTTCGACGCCGGCTTCGCCGGTCATTTTTTTTCGTAAGATGCCTTTCTCGTCAATAACAAAGGTGGTGGGCAAGCCGATAACACCGAATTTCTTCGCCACCAGACCGTATTCATCGACCAGCATGGGATAGGTCAGATGCGCGAATTTTTTCAGCCGCTCATCGGTTTTGACGATCCGGCTTTCATTGATCGCCACCGGAATAAATCCCCGGTCTTTGTATTTTTGATAAAAAGTCTCCAGAGCGAAAAGCTTCTCCTTGTCGCAAAATTCGCAGTCCAGCGCCCAAAAACGCACGAGCACGACCTTGCCTTTAAAGGCTCCAGGCAGCGTCACAGCATTACCGTTGAAGTCTGAGAGCGTGACAACAGGCGCCGGATCACCGGCCTGCAATCCCGAATGTTTATTGCAAGCGCTGAGCGCCATAGCGGCCAGCAATGCCTAGTAGCAGTAGCTTCAAATACTTGATCATGCTCATGTCCGGCGATCAAGCGATTCGATGATGGCCGGGGTTACCTCCTGAAAGCGGATGATAGATTTGCCTTTATGATCTTCCAGGAATTCCTGCGCGGATTCCTGATCCTTGAAGGGCAGCAATTCATGACCCATCGGGCCTAAGACGTCCGAACCGAGCACGTAAAAAGCCGATTTGGCTTCAATCAACTCCACTTCGTAATAGTCCGTGACATAAATATCCTTGATAGCTTCCGCCGCTTTTCCGGGCGTATATTTCGCCGTGTCGAAGATGTGTTTGAACATGTCCTTGGCGCCATCGTAAAAATAAGCCGTGCCGTCCTTGAAGATGATTTGGGCTACCCATTTCGGGTATTTGTAGACAAACATGCCGCAAACGGGGCAGCGGTCGGTTTTTTTGATGGTAACCGAGGGTTCGCCGGCATGGCTCATATCCATACTGAAAAGCAGAATGAGCAGGGTTAGACCAAAGATTATTTTAACTACTGTATGGCGTGCTGCGCGCGCCTTGGGGTTAATGGCGCGCGCAGCACGCCCTACGTATGGAAGAGACACAGGATCCAGATTTAATAAACAACTTCATAGGCGATAACCAGGCTTGAGGAGACGATTTCATAAGTAACCAGTGCGGTAAATGCGGCGTATAAAATAACGGAGGCCAGAGCCAGTTTGCGGATAAATCCGCTGAGCATGAATTTCAGGCTTTCTACCTGGCGAAAAGGAATCAATGCGCCGACGCCAAGGCCCGACACCACGGCGCCAAACAAGAGTATATAAAGCAGGTAACCGAGATAATCGTACTCTTCCATGATGATGCAGAATGGACAGTGATGAGTCGGCAATTCATAGATGTAGAGCGATATGAACGATACGATGGATACCAGCGAGATAATGAACATCAGCAGGCTCAGCGCGGCATAGAGATAGCCACCTAACTCTTTGAGATAGAAAACAATCCCGCTGGCCAGGGTACATAACATGGCGCCATAAAAAACCCACATCATGGGCCGTGCCGGCATTGATGCAATTTCAGAGCCTATGCCCGTCACCCGCTCACTGCTGAACAGGCTGCCGCAGCAGGAGGTAATCACATCCGCCTCCATGCTCATAAAGTAGGCGCTCTCCAGAATCGTTTCCAGGATGATAAAGGGCGCGACGAATGCCAGCAGCAGGTACTTCTTTTTGATGAGCGGGTAGTCGTAACCCTGGTTGTCGGCATAATTCAAGACCAGCCACAGGCCGGCCAGAATAAAGCTGAAAATTTTCAGCACCAGCGTGGGATAGCCGTAGGCATCGACGTTTAATGTACCTGCCGCGCACATGGCGCCGACAAAAAGCGGGGTCAGGGTATCGGCGGTAAAGATGAACAAAAACAGGGAAAGCAGTTGCAGACCGAAAACATACGAAAGCAGGGTCGAAATCAGATAGGTTTTGCGCTCAAGCACCAGCTGCAATTCGTGGCCGCTCTGTATATCCCAGGACTTGAGTATTTGCACGCCATAATACACCGCATACAACACCATGCCGCTGGAGATATAGACGGCCAGCAGATTAGCGATGACGGTGGGGTGCAGGATCACGCCGGCTCGCCCTCGATTTGGCCATCGCGGAGGTTGACCACCCTATCCACCATGGCGGATTCATAGACCAGCGGATCATGGCTGGTGATGATGACGGTTTTGCCTTCCGCTTTGAATTTCTCGATAATTTCCATGAAGCGATACGATAGTTTGGTATCGAGATGGGCGGTCGGTTCATCGGCTATGATGATGTGCGGGTCGTTGATCAGGGCGCGCACGATAGAGGCCCGCTGCGCTTCCCCGCCGGACAGCCACTCCACCTTCGAAGTTGCCTTGTTGGCTATATTGAGCCCGGCCAGGCCTTTCATCGCCTTGGTTTTCAGATGCGAACGCTTTTCGCCTAAGGGGTAGGCCGGCAACATCACGTTGTCCAATACGGAAATGCCCTTGATCAGATTGGGTTGTTGAAAAATGAAACCGAAGGTCTTGCGGCGAATATCGGTCAAAAACCGTTCCGGCAGACTGGTAATTTCCCGCCCTTGCAACTTCACACGTCCCGCCGAAGGCCGGCTCATGCAGCCGACGATGCTTAACAGCGTGGTTTTTCCCGAACCGCTGGGGCCTTTAAGCACGGTGACCTGGTTTTCCTCTATAAACAGATTGACGCTGTTCAGCGCCGAAAACTCGCTGGGATTGCCGGCGTTAAACACTTTTTTTACATTCACCAGTTCGATCATGACTTAATCTCCAGTAAAGCGCATCGCCGAATCAGGGTCGATGGTCGCAGCTCGCCAGATGGGAACGATGGTCGCCACGGTATAGGGAACCACGGTCAGAAAAAACAGCGTTGTCAGCTGCTCTAAATTGACAAAAGGCGTCAGCTCGAAATTGGGATACAGACTCGACCAGCCCTTGAGCGCCGGTTCGAATACCAGAGAACCGGTGAAGAAGACATGCACATAGGCCAGAATCACGCCGGTGAAAAAAGCCGTCAGCGAAACCATGGCGCCTTCCCAGAATTTCATCTGAATGACGTCCGAGGTTTCCCAGCCTACGGCCTTGAGTATGCCGATTTCCCGTCTTTCACCGGCGCTCAAACCCGAGGCCTTGTCCCAGGCGAAAATGACGAAGGCGAGCACGGCCGCGGAGAAAATGACAATCATCATGCCCCCGCGCCAGTTAAAAATGGAATCGTAAGTTCTCAGAATCTCGTCCCGGATAATCGGCCGGGATTCGGGCAGACGTTTTCTTATTTTCGATGCCACCATTTCCACTTCGCTGGGATTGCTGACGGCAACGGTCACATCGGTCACATAGCTGTTGTCGATGCCGAAGAGTTTTCTGAAGTCTTCCCCGGTAATCAACATCAAATCGGAGGAGACCAGTTCTGATTGTGAGGACAAGGTGCCGGCAATCCTGAAGTTCAACACATTGCCGTCAAAAGCGCGAAACGGCATGTAATCGCCCTTGCCGATATCGCGAAGCCGGGCGATGCCGTTGCCGATGATCAGCGTTCCCGGTTCAAGCACCGCGCCATTGAGTTCAAATAAGGGTTTTGAGTTATCGGAGCCAGGTTCACTTTCAACCACAGTGGTTTTAGAGGCTGACTTGCCATGGTCTGCAAAGCTTCCGCTGCTTGGTGGTGTCAGCAGCGTATAGTTGGCGCCCACCAGGCTATCGTAATAATAACCCCATAACCGGCTTTCGACGGCAGCCACACCGCGAATGGCTTTAATCGTATCAACATAACTGACCGGTAACAGGTCGTGCCGCCCGGCCACTATTTTTTGCACCACGATTTCCGGTGCACCCTTCAGGATCAGCGAGGCTTCCTTTTTAATTGAGTGGGTGAAGAACATCGTCGAGGCCAGTATGAAGACGATGAGGGTATACAAGGCCAGCAAGCCAAAATTTTTCACCTTTCTGCGCAGCAGCGAAGAAATGGTGAAGTCTATTATGTAACGTTGCTTTTCAATCCAGTGTCTCATGGGCGTTCGCTCATTCTTTCGGGGGGCTGGGTAAACGAACCGGACGGGAAGTGTTCCAGCGACAAAGGATGATCCTGAAACGCAGTATTCAAATCGGCCTGGGACAGATGCCGGGTGTAACGGGCTTCGGTGAAAAGACACAGATCAGTCAGTTTGAGCATTTTTACCAACTCCGCTTTTTCCTTGAGGTTTGCCTGCTGGGCGCTTTCGCTAAACGAGGCATGCACCAGCAGCAGGCTTAATAAAGTAACCCCGCTAGCCATATAGATAAAAAATACTGAGGAATTTCTCATGATTGCAAAGCTTATAAAGCCTCTAAGTCCATAGCAAAAGTCATCATGAACATTGCCCATTGTCATGACATCAGGCGCTCAAATTCGCCTCTTGCTTGTAAGCTTCAAAGGCACTAAATCTTTCAGACTTTTTCATTATGCGGCAATAAATTTAAGGGAGGACAAGCAGGAATAGTTGAATATTAGAAAATATGAATATTAAAAAAATACGGATCATGAGGTTAAGGCATAGTTTATGCCAAAAATAATAATTATTTATTAATCAGCCAACTAAAATATAAGCTGCAAAAAATGATAATTAAACTGTGTTATATAACACAGTGTTACTAAGTGATATGACGCACTTTTGCATTCAGAGCGCTGAATCTTCCATACTTTGAAATTTGCCGATCACACAAAAACTCTCGTTTAATGAGGGCAAGCAATGCGCTTCGTTTTCATTGATTTTCTCTTAAAAATTCAATTGCTAACGCAAAAGCTTGTTTTCCAGCCAGGGTCATGGGTCTCGCGTTGAAGGAACAAATCGTTGAAGTTCTTCTTTGTATGCTCCTAACGATTCAGCCCGGTTGGGTTAAACACCCTTAGGCGATTGCCAAGAATAAATATACCTAAGTAATGCGCACGAAATAAGTTGAACAAGTGTAGGTGCGAATTTATTCGCACGGTGCGGAGAAATCCGCACCTACACAGAAAACTGTTTCTCAGAGTTGCGCAAGTTATTTGATACGCGTTCCTAAGTGGCGCCGGATTTTTGTTCAGCTACAATATTCTCAATAGTGCGCATAGTTGTGCTATGCAACCTTTTTAGAGCCGCAGTAGATGGGCAAGAAACCAGCCAATTGCGTATGTTTTTCGCAGGAAATCGCCTTAAACCTTGTATTCGTCGGGTATTGCTACTGCGCCACCCAACCTCCCCCGTGTGGCTAAAATATGACTATTGCCCGCTATCAACTCAACTTTACACATTCCAGCCATGAATCCAATTGACATTATCGAAGAGGTTTATCGGGTTGCCGCGCAACCGGTTGCACATGTACGCAGCCTGGCGACTGAGCTACAGCATTGGTATCAGGCGTTTCCTGCCAATAACTATCTGCAGCCTTGCGTCATCGACGGCAAAGCCGCTTTGGTGTGTAAAAAGCATTTAGGCGACACAGCGCCGCAGGCTTTTCGAGCATTAAAAGCCATTTGCGGCCAGTACGGTATTTTTCTAAAAGAAGATAGCCGTGCGGAAAATAGACCATCACACATCGCCCACAATCGTCGCAAGCTGGCGGTCGTGTTGACGTATTGTCTGACTATGGCGTCTGCCGCCCAAGCGGCAAATCTTAGCCGACATACGCTTGCCGGCGCATCGCTGGTAGCGACCCAATCTGTTTCTCTTGTGATTAAGAAGCAAATGCTGTCCGATGTGACCCTTAAAATTGCCAGTGAAACAGGCATACGTTTTAAATTTAATGTAGCCGTCCAGAATGATCTGATTACTAAAAAGCTGGATGCGCAGGACTGGAAAGGCGCGCTGGGTCAGTTGCTGGCAAGCTATAACTACTCCACTATCCAAGAAGGCAATGTCATCAAGACGGTGTTTATCACGGGTTATAAGGGCGGGGTAAAACCGCCTGCCAATGAGGACATCAACCGCGCTTTGCCCGACACTGCGGATACAGATCAGCTGACGGATTTTTTGGTAAATCAAGAAATGGTAGACATCACCCTCCCAACCGATGAACTGGCCAACCTTCCGGAAGGTAGCGATATGCTGGTCGACTTGCCAGTTGGGGCGTTCATTGTCAGACAAGAAAGCATGGTGGCTTTGGAAGATGGCACGTTGAGTTGGGTGGGTACGATGGATGACGAAAACCAGTTCTACAGACTTTATCTCACCAGAGCCGAGGACGGCGAAGTGATTGGCAATATATTTACGCCAGACGGCGCTTATAACATCGAAACCATCGACGGTCAGACCGTTATGGTGGCGGTTGACCAAATCAGCATGCGGACTTCGGCTATGCCTGAATAAGCCGCAAGGCGGATTCGCCTTTAGGCAATCTGAGGTAGTTTTTAAGTGCTGCGGTGCTTGCTGGCGTGAAATCAGCCGACGAATCTAAATGTTTTTATCCAAGTAATCTGGATGAAAAGCAGCCCGGCCTCAATCAACATAAACTCGGTAATTCCCGTGCACCGCGAATGATACGGACAATCTGAATGCCTTCCGGCACTGTTCCCATGGATTCAAGTTACCGGTGGCAATCCAACACTCCTAGCTATTCACCTTGAACCTCACTCAAGAACGCCCCGGATTGCTCCAAATGCTAAGGAACGCATATCAAATAACTTGCGCAACTCTGAGAAACAATTTTCTGTGTAGGTGCGGATTTATCCGCACGGTGCGAATAAATTCGCACCTACACTTGCTCAACTTATTTCGTCCGCATTACTAACCTTGCTTATGCCGTTTTTTCTGGCGATCCATGCGTTCCAGCCAATAGGCTGCTTCTTTCTTGACATCGGCCACATTCAGCACCGACTCCAACGATTGCCGGGCCAGCGTTTCATCCTGAGATTTGAAGGCTGCGACACCCAACCACAAGCGCGCATGTGCCTCACGTCTCAAACCACCTTTACGCAAACTACTTTGAAATGCTTGTTTGGCTATTGCCCAATCGCCGCGTTGCATCGCCAAGCGTCCGGACAGCATGTGGTCCTCACCGTTAGGCGACATTGCCGCGGCTTCAGTCAAAATACGGCGGGCTTGGTTATGTTCCCGCGCCAACTGCCAACAGTTGAACAATAGTTTCAAGTTGGCATAATTGCGCGGGATACGATTATTCTCGATCTCCGTTTCGAGTAAACGGGCTGCCTTTGCCGGATATCCTTGCTGCGCATGGAACTTTACCAAATTCACAATATCTTCTTCCCGGACTTCACCGAGGTAATAAGCCAGCATCATCGTCGATAACGCCATGTCATGGCGATTTTGCTGGGCGTAGAGTCCGCTTAGATATCGCCACCATTCGCGCTTGTCAGGCGAATCCGCAATCAATCGCTTAACGAGGGGCTCGGCTTTCGAGTAATCTTTTCGCTCGACATAAAGCGACAATAATAATTGAATCCATTCGGCCGGCGGGGATTTTTTTAACGTCACCGCTTTTTCCAAATGATCGATTGCCGAACCGGAAATGTTTGCACGATAGGCGGCATAAGCAACCATATAATGCACTTCCGCATCGGCTTTCGGCTCTCTTTGAAGCCATTGTTCTAAATGGGTTACGCATTCCCGATAGGCTTCCAGATGAAAAGCCGCTTGTCCAGCAATATTGTGTAGTCCGTGCTCGGCATCGGCATCCAGCAATTTACTGTTCAATGCAGCATTGGCGGCTTGCCCGGCAGCGCGAAAATCATTCACACCGGAATAGGCATAGGCCAAATATTGTTGCAGAACCGCATTATCGTATGGCTTGTCCGCGGTCTTGTTTTGTAAAGCCCGCAATTGACGCAAGGCTTGCTCGGATTGCCCTTTACGCAATAAGGCATCGGCCTCTTTGAGCACCTTGTAAGTTTCTTCGTTGACCGCTTTTTCCTGGGCATGGACCGCAAGAGAACCCAAAGCAGTCAGCCCAATGACTACGCAGAACCGGAGTAATCGAAAGTATGGCTGTTTACTCATCGATTCAATGTAAAAGCAAAAAATTGCCGAGCACGAACCGGAACAGGTTCCCCCTGATCGTCGCGGCGAGGCTGAAAATGCCACCGGCTCACTGCCTGCAGCACGAGCGGATCAAAAACACCAGAAGGCTCGCTTTTGATTACGACAGGGTCGATCACGCCTCCTTCCCTGGTCACGGTAAACTCCACGAGCACTTCGCCCTCGATACGGCGAAGACGCAAATGTTCAGGATAGTTGGGGTAAACACGCGATATCGCCGTCAATTCGCTGGCCATGATGAAATCAGGCGATGTCAGAGCGGAGCCCCTCAGAGCGGCGTCCCCGCCCAGTCCTGTTCCTGGGACACTCCCAAGCGCGCCGGTTTTGCTTTGCCCGCCACTGATCAGGGCTGGCAATGTGGGCCCCCCGGCATTCATCCGGGGACTTGCCGGCACATCAACTCTCAGGGCCGGCACCGGCAGCGGCAAGGCGCGCAAATTATCGGTCGGCGGGCTTTGGCGTGCTGTCGGTTCGGTAAATGTTTCAGGCGTTTGAGGCTCCGGTTTCGGCAGCGCTTTTCTCGGTGTTCGCGAAATCGCCTCCGGTTTCGGCCTTTGGCGGACAAAATCGAAAAATGCCGAATCGGTCGTTCGAATCCATCGTTTGCCTTGCTCGGCGGTTACCAGCTGAATCATGAACCAAAACAGCAACAGATTGATCGCCGACGCAGCCGTGAAGGTCAGCACTAATCTCATAGCTCTTCGGTTGCCGCGACCGCGACGCGGGCAATCCCGGCCAAGCGCGCTTGATCCAAAACTTGCATGACAAGCCCGGTTTCGGAGCGCTTGTCGGCCAGAATCAATGCCGATGCTTCCGGCGCTTCGGAATGCAAGCGCTCGACATGCCCACGCACCGCACGCACGTCGACTTGTTGTTGCTCGATCCAGACTTCGCCGTTTTTGGTCACGGCAATCAGAATGCCGGCTTGATCTTGATGCTCGGCGGTCTGTGCAGTCGGCCGGTCGACCTCAACACCGGTCTCCTTGACGAACGACGAATTGACGGCAAAGAAAATCAACAAGATGAATACCATATCGATTAGCGGCGTCACGTTGAGTCCGGCTCCGTAGCTGGGCGGGCGAGTATGTTGACGTTGCATTAGCGTGATCTCATCATTCGGTTAATTGAGAAGTGAATTGCTCGTGCGCATGAAGGGCGCGCGATTCGAGATTGGCAGCAAAGAATAGACCGGACAATGCCGTGATCAGCCCAGCCATCGTCGTGAGCAACGCTTCCGAAATACCGGCGGCCATACCGCGCGCGTTACTCGCTCCAAAAGCATTGATCACCTCGAAAACCTTGATCATACCGGTAACTGTGCCGAGCAGGCCCAGCAATGGCAAGATTTGCGTCAGCATGTCGACCGTCTTGAGCCCGCGAAACACTTGCGAGAAAAATTGAGAGCCCAGGCTCTGCTTCAAGCGTTGTTCGCAAAAATGCCGCGATGTGCCACGGTTCTGCCAATAAGCCAATAATTCGGCTTTCAAGCGCGGCAATTGAAAATAAAAGAACCAGTACCGTTCCAATATCAATGTCCACATCAGCACCGAAACGACCAAAATCGCCCATAGCAAGCTGCCGCCCTGATCGAAAAAGCCCAGTACCTTTTCCATGATCGTTAACGCTCGAGTAAAGACGGAGTGTGTTGTTCAAACAACCGGGCGCTTTGCTGATCGAGAATTTCGACGATGCGATTGGCCTGGGCATGCAAGAAACTTTGCAGCAGCAGCAACGGAATCGCGACGGCCAATCCGAGCTCTGTCGTCACCAAAGCATAGGATATGCCACCCGCCATCAACTTCGGATCGGCGGTACCGAACATCGAAATAGACTGAAACGTTTCGATCATGCCGATCACGGTGCCCAACAAGCCCATCAACGGCGTCACCGCGGCAAATACCGTCAATGCGGTCAAGCCAAAAAACAAGCGACTGCTTTCCTGCCCGACCGCTTCGTCGAGACGCGCGGCTAGAATCTCACTGCTCTTGGCTTGCAGCGCAACGACGCTGTTTCTGATACGGCCGAGCGGATTATTTTCGAGATCCTGATCACTTAGCAATTGATTTTTAATCCGCAGCCACGCCGCCGTCAAAACCGCACCACGCCATAACACGATCAACACGCCTGCAGCGCCGATCGCCAATATCAAATACCCGATCACGCCGCCTTGATTGATCCGTTCGATCATATCGGGAGACTCGATCAACAGCGCCAAAATCGCGCCTTTCGACGGATCCACCGCCATCGCGCGCCAACCCTCCTTTGCCTGTTCCAATTCCTGAGCCATGCGTTGATGACGCAGCGCCGGTTGCCGCGCGAGCTCGACCAATTTATGGCCATCCGGCAAGAATCGAAGAAATTTACCGTTTGCAACGGCATTGAAAGCGCCGATGCGCGTCACGGTTTGCATTTTTTCCTCGCCATCCAACGTGATGACCGGACCGCTAAAGCGTGTCACCTTCCCGGTTTCATACATTTCATCGATCAGTACCAGCCACAGACTTTTCAACGTTTCCATCGAAACCGCCGAGTCGCCTTGAATGATTGGGGTCAAAAACTCACCCCGGTCCGGATACTGCGCGGAAATCATCGAACGGTCCAACAACGAGCCAATTTCGGCCGCGTTTTGATGCACCATCGTGAATAATTCGTTCAATTCGCCGGCTTGAGAAGCGATTTTGCTCATCCAGCTCGGCCAGTTTGGTCTCGTCTTTTTGATAAGTGCCACGCAGCATATCGGCACGCTGGTCGGCACCCGCCAATTCACTGCGTAATTTGTTCAGTTTGGCTTGTTGTTGATCGCGCTCCTGAATGAAGCGACGTTCGCGCTCTTGATCAAAGCGAATGTCTTTTGCTGCTTCCGTGCGTACTTTGGACACCAACTCGTCCAAGGTCGAGACGGCATGAACAGCGCTGTGAACCAAAAACAGCACTATGACTAAAAACCATTTATACCCCTTCACGGTTTAACCTCCGGAGCCACAACCGGCAAAATCAGCAAATCGGGCGGCGTCTGCTTTTTCGCTACGCGAATCGCCTTGTCGAGCGATTCACGCAAGGAAGCATCGAGCGGCACCCATTGTTTTTTCGACGCCAGCCAAAAGCCGCCTTCATCGCCTTTGAGCGTCAGATAATACAAGCCGACCCGACCCAGCCGTAAAAATTCGACTGATCGTGGCTTGCCTTCGCCGTTCAAGGTGCCTTGATAAGATTCCAGCGTATGACCGTATTCGGCTTCGACGCGATAGGCCTCCATTATGCGCCGGTATTTTTCGGTAATCGATATATCGGAACGTTGCATCATTTGAGTCAACTGCTGTAGACGTTGCTGGCGCTCCTCCGGCAAAAAAGGCGTATCGACTTGGACAAATTCTGTCAACACGTCGACCATGCGCTGCAAGAACGGCAAGATTTGCTGCTGCATCTCGACGATGCCGCGAATTTGCGTTTCTTTTTTTTGCATTTCGGTCTTTTGATCGTCGATCATACGATCCATTTGCGCGTTATAAGTCGATAAATCTTCGAGCCGAATCGAACCGTTCCGGTATTCCTCGAGCATCGCCTGAGTCTGATCGTCTAATTTGTCGATTTGTTTTTGAATTTGACTTCCTTTTTGCTGAGCGGAAAGTTGCTCGTTCAAAGCGCCGTCAACGGCTTTATCTGCTGAAACTGATGCGACCAGCAGCAAACCGGCGAACAACATTAGCTTCTGTTTGAAATCAAGTAGATGAATGTATCTCATAGTATCGATAATAACTAAAGTTCCGGAGTTGAAATATTTATACAAGCCATTGGTTTATGATGATAATTCATCCATAAAGGGTATCATAATAATTAGTTGAAGAGCCAATCAAATCTATAAAGAGACCTGACTAGCAAGATGCTTCAGCCAATACGTAACAGGTACCCGTTTTCGTCGTTCCGGCAGGGATTCATATCTGGCTATCCCGCCTGATGCCCTTCAGTAATGCAAATCTGTTCCAGACAGATTTGTGCCGGAACCCAGAAGCCAAGGATGGCTAGCCTAACTTACATCCCTGTAGCCTGGATACCGGCAATCCCCCGGTAAGACGGTATTTGCCATTAGCTGAAGCATCTTGCTAATCAAGTCATATGATGCCTGGGCCCCTTTCACTCCCAGCGGTCGCAGCTCGGAATGCGCATCATACCAGCGTGGCTTAGTACGCATTGGGATCACGAAATACCTGGAAGATAGTCAGGAAGATAACCTTTAGGTCCAACAACAAACTCCAGTTCTGGATATAGCGTAAATCGTAGGCAACGCGGCGTTCCATCTTCTCAAGCGTATCCGTTTCGCCCCGGCAACCACTGACTTGGGCCAAACCGGTGATCCCCGGCTTAACCTTGTGTCTCAGCATGTATCGAGATATTTCCTTACGATACAGTTCATTGTGCGAAACCGCATGCGGCCTGGGCCCGACGATAGACATGCGGCCCTGCAAGACATTGAAAAACTGCGGCAACTCATCGAGTGAATAGCGGCGCATAAAGGCGCCAAAAGGCTTAATCCTGGGATCGTTACGGGTGGCCTGGATCACCTGCGCACCGTTTTCACACACCGACATGGTCCGAAACTTCCACACATCAATGGTCGCACCGTCAACGCCATAGCGTCTTTGCCTGAAGATAACAGGGCCCGGCGAGCTGATTTTTACACCGATGGCGAGCAACAACATAGGTACCAGCGCAAAGCACAGGATGAGCGTGGACAGCAGGATATCCTCTGCGCGCTTGAGCATGCCGTCCATCGGCTCCTGATCGAAGGGCGAGCCATAAACGCTGAAACACGGAATGCCCTGCATCATCACGCAGCGCGAACTGATCAGGTTGAAAGCGAACAGGTCGGGCACATAAAACACGGTTGCCGTGGTATCACCCAACTTGCCCAGGATATCCCGGACCCGATGTTCCGCCGCCATCGGCAGGGTCACAAAAATAGTCTCCACGACTCCCGCGTGCGCATCCGCATAAAGTTGCGCAAGATCCCCTTTCAATTCCTCTTCGTCACAGCTTAAGCGCCGCCCCTCTTCCAGTTTGCGATCGTCATAGTACCCGGCAAACCGGTAGCCCAGCGCAGGCATGGAGGTAAAGGTAGCCAGCAGGCGATGACCCAGCGAATTAGCGCCGACTATGGCCACCGACAGGGTGTGCCGCTCGGCCGGCCGGGCGATGCGTACCAGGTAGTGATACGAGGCATGAAATGAGGTTAGCAGCAGCAGCGTCACGAGTGACCAAATGCCGATGGCCAGCCTGGATGTGTCGACTAAGGCCTGGGTAAAAAATAACAACACTACCAAGGTCACCAGGGTCAACAGCCATGAGCCGATGATACGCACCAGCTGAATGGAGAGCGGCGAGCCACGCCAGTTGTAGTAAACCTCATTGTATTCGGCGAAAAACTGATACAACAGCAGGCCGCTAAACCCGTAGTTAAGGTAGAGACCATTCCAATCGTATTCACCTGGCCAGTTCTGATTCAGCAAGAGTATGGTCAGCCACAGGGACATCAGCACGATGCAACTGTCGATCACGCGCACCAGCGCCTGCTGTTTGGTCAGGTGCGGGCGAACGAAACCCGCTGCATGGCTGGGGTTGATAACGGGGCTTTGTTCCGAAGGACGGTTCTCTGCAGACAAGGGACGTGACATGGATAAGGGTTTATCTGTTGGGTCTAGCAATTTGGGATGGAGATAGTCGATGCTTCAATCCCCGAATACACATAAAAAACCCCCCACTGCCGGGATACGGCGCAGGGGGGTTGTCACAACCCTGTGCAGGCGCTCCGTGCGCCTAATCCTTGCGATCCTGCAATCGTTGACAAAAGAACCAAGACAGGGTTTGCCTTAAGCTCTGGCGAAGGGCTGGTTTCGACAAGGGTCTCCCGGGTTCATCGAAGACTCAGCCCGGCCGGAGACATTGCGTTCCGGCTTCATGGCCGCGTGGATCTACCGCCTGATTAGGCTGGCAGAACATGCTTACGGCGGTTAGCACCGAACAGACTCATCAACGCGCCGCCAAACAACCAGGCTGCGGCAGGAAAGGCACAGCTGTTGCAGGTGTGATGGTCAGCGCCTGAGCGTAAGCGACCATTGATCCAGCACCACTGGGATTTCCCATCTTAGTACCTGTTACAGGACCATAACCAGTCATACAGGTCGACCCCATCATGCCTAGGGCTGAACAATCACCGTATTGCATGCTGGTCGTAAGCACCGGTTGGTGGTGAGTCCATGCCGCCGACGGTATCAAAGGAAAGTAGGTAAAGAATGCAGTTGCCTGGGCTAGGTAGTTGGGACGCCGTATCTACATAGTGGCACTTGCAGTTAGTAACCACCATCAGCAAATACTTTGGAACTAGGGTTACAAGAAAATGCATGGCTGTTACCATACCACCAGTACGATTCAAGCTCCATGTAGCATTTTGGTTAAGAGTCAAATTAGGCGCAGTAGGTGCAATTCCATTGCTGAATTCATTGTTCCCGAAAGGTTCGTCAATGTAGTCACCATCCCAATTAAATGTTCCGTTGAATACAGTGTTATGTAGCTTCGAACCGATTTCGCCATTGGCTCATAAAAG
Source organism: uncultured Gammaproteobacteria bacterium (assembly GCA_963696315.1). Classification (GTDB taxonomy): domain Bacteria; phylum Pseudomonadota; class Gammaproteobacteria; order Methylococcales; family Methylomonadaceae; genus CAWKEY01. The sequence continues at coordinate 18,339 of CAVOJU010000026.1, read as the reverse complement.
GTACCCGATACATTATAGGTGGCCGCCTGGGCCATGGAAGCGCTGGCTGCCAATAACAGCGTCGCGCCAAGTTTTGATTTTATTAGATTCATGTCATGATCTAAACTCCTTATTAAAGTTTTAATAGTTGGTTTAGACGATGCAACCCTCGCTTCGGACATTGCGCCCTAACCGAGAGTTCTCCAACGCCCACGGAGGCAGCCCGGCCGTCTTGCTTGTCAGCAAGACCCTTGGCTTTCCGGCCCCGCCTCTCGGCGGGTGTGGCAAATCAGTTATCAGGGACGTCCTGCTTGGTCAGGAGCTCCTTCATTTAAACTTTATATAAGGCATTAATTATGCCAAATATAAAAGCATTAAAATTCAATGCGATAAGCAAGCGACTTGTTGGCCAATAGGGCATATCCCTTAAAGCCACGCCAAAAGTGTGTGATATGACACACTTTTTTTATCTCGCTATCGCTTACGATCACCCCACATCAGCGCGCTGAGCGTCAGTACGGGCAAGGCCCTTGGCTTTCCGGCCCCGCCTCTCGGCGGCTGTGGCAAATCAGTTGTCAGGGACGGCCTGCTTCGGCCAGGACTCCTTCATTTAATCTAAATATACAAGCATTAATTATGCCAAATATAAAAGCATTAAAATTCAATGCGATAAGCAAGCGGCTTGTTGGCCAATAGGGCATATCCCTTAAAACCACGCACAAAAAGTGTGTGATATGACACACTTTTTTTATCTCGCTATCGCTTGCGATCACCCCGCATCAGCGCGCTGAGCGTCAGTGCGGGCAAGACCCGTCCTGACTAGCAAGATGCTTCAGCCAATACGTAACAGGTACCCGTTTTCGTCGTTCCGGCAGGGATTCACATCAGGCTATCCTGCCTGATGCCCTTCGGGTTAATGCCAATCTGTTCCAGACAGATTTGTGCCGGAACCCGGAAGCCAAGGATGGCTTGCCTAACTTACATCCCTGTAGCCTGGATACCGGCAATCCCTCCCAGTATGACGGTATTTGCCCTTAGGAACGCGTATCAAATAACTTACGCAACTCTGAGAAACAATTTTCTGTGTAGGTGCGGATTTATCCGCACCGTGCGAATAAATTCGCACCTACATTTGTTCGACTTATTTCGTGCGCATTACTTGGTTGAAGCATCTTGCTAATCAAGAAATTATATGGCCTCCTGGACGGTTGCCGGCGGAAATACGCTGAATAGGATTATCGAAGCAGAAACAAAGGGCTGGGTAGCAATGCCGTTAAGTTAAGGAAAAATGCTTATTTATATCCCCCCTCATCCTAACCTTCTCCCTCAAGGGAGAAGGGACTAAACCGCTTAACTTAACGGCATTGGGCTGGGCAGGCATCGGGTTTTCCCAAACCGGAACTATGGCAGAGACAGATTTTCTTATTGGGGGAGCTTACAGCGATGGAACTGCTTATGGCTCGGCGCTGGCTTGCTTGACCGGAGCGGCACATCGTAAGCCAGGCGGGTTAGGCATTGCGTGCTCTTTCCGGGCCTGGATGCTATGACGGTTATGAAAAATGGTATGCGGCGCATACTCTGCCGGGCTTTTGAGTTTAAACAACTTCTTGTCAAGGCTTGTAAGCAAATGGCCTTGCCAAGGGTTCCCCTACAAAAATCCCCTGGCCAGGTTCTTCAACACTTTTCCAGTACGCTTCTATGAGAGAATTCCCTCTCAGGTAAAAATGCATCAATACGCCGGGATTAGAAAACTTGGCTGGAAAATTACAGGGTTCTACCACCGCGCCATAGCTGGCCGTGGCTCCGGCCTGTAGCCACTCGAGAATATTCGTCTGATCGCTGCCTGTCAGTACACCACCGCTTGATGTTAAATGATCGGCGACGGCACCAGGCAAATATGTGTTTTTGGCAATATCGGGGACATTCTTTAAACCGGTGAAATAAAACATGACGTCTTTTTTGTTTTCAATAGAGTCTTGTTCCAGATAATTGACTTGCCAGAAACCGTTAAATTTATCGGCGACTACCGGGAAAAAAGCCGCACGGGAACTGCGCGCGCTATCCGAGGTTTTTAACAGGTAGGCCGATCCGTGTGGATTTGTATAATCCGCGGCAATACCCCTGTCTATTAATTGTTTAACATCGTCAAAATTTTTTCCCGCCAGTGTCATGGTTGGCCGCCAGCCATAATCATTGAATGGCTTCCCGCTTTGGGAAGCGAAATAAGGACTTTTCCGGGTTTGCTGACAGGCTCCGCTGCAAAATGCCTTGTCGAAACCAATGGCAAATGCCGTGGTAATCGACATGCATTCGACACGAAATGGCTGCAACCAGGTCAGGACGAAAGCCTGTACGTGTTTGGGAGTTTTCCTGTCAACCTGTTGCTTTAGTTTTTTGAACCGGCGCTCGGTTAGCATTACTGCTTTTGAATCAAACCGGATATGAATAACCTGCGACGACGGAATTCCACGTATTTTCTTATAATAATCAGCTATATGCACGCTTAACGGATCATTATCGTTAACAATCAGGGCTAGGTCATTGGCGGTTAACGACGGCAATGGAATATATAAAGCGGGAAAATTGCCTGCCTGCGGCGAGCCAGTGAAACTTCCCAAAAAAAGAAAAACCAGCAGACGACACAAATTATTCACACGTTCAATCATCGTTGTTCACCATTATTCTCAAGCAATTTCATGACTAGCAAGATGCTTCAGCCAATACGTAACAGGTACCCGTTTTCGTCGTTCCGGCAGGGATTCACATCAGGCTATCCTGCCTGATGCCCTTTGGGTTAATGTAAATCTCTTCGAGACAGATTTGTGCCGGAACCCAGAAGCCAAGGATGACTTGCCTAACTTACATCCCTGTAGCCTGGATACCGGCAATCCCTGCCGGTAAGACGGTATTTGCCCTTAGCTGAGGCATCTTGCTAATCAAGAGCAATTTTATAGCCATTAGCATGCTTCAAAGAGCGCCCATGTTCCAATTTGAAAGTTTTTCCGGCTGTCATTTTAAAGCCGCCTCAGTGCCGCCGGCAAAACGCGTGAAGGCATTCCGGAGCAAAATTAAGGAATGCGTAGCAAATAACTTGCGCAACTCTGAGAAACAATTTTTTGCGTAGGTGCGGATTTATCCGCACTGTGCGAATAAATTCACACCTACACTTGTTCAACTTATTTCGTGCGCATTACTAAGTACCCTACGGGGTAATTGTGCCCTAAAGTTGACAAAGGGGCGGTCAATTGAAAATCAGACGAGACCAAGCCCCGATTTTTGTTGAAAAAAGCGACGGTGACGGTGAGATAGAGCCGCTAAAATTGGAATACGGCCGAAAATTGCCTTTTTCGCTCAGCCACTAACTACTCGGCGCGAAGCACAACTTCCTCTCTGCGATTGCGCCTGTATTGCCCAACTACCGAGATTCTGTAGGCATCCGCTCCGTCATGGCGTTTAGGGGGTAGCGGATAAACTTTTGGGTGCCTCTAATAATTCCAATTGCACTCTCCCCACTGGGCATAAGTATCTACACAAGTCACATCGCCGTCATTCCGGCAGGGATTCACGTCAGGCTGTCCTGCCTGACGCCCTTCGGGTTAATGCAAATCCGTTCCAGACGGATTTGTGCCGGAATCCAGAACACAGGGATGTGAAAAGCAGCTCAGCAAAGGTTCCATCTGACTAAAAAAAACAGCTTGTAAGTCTGATATTGCCATCCATGGCTCCTGGATCTCGGCAATCCCTGCCGAGATGACGACTTGTGTAGATACTTATGCCCACTGGGAGAGAGCGTTTTTAGAGGCTCCTTTTAGGTGCCGGCGGGTTTGCCGGCCTGCTTCAACAGCTCTTTAGCCCGGTTGATACCGGCAAATTCCCCCGATTTCGGCGCCAAAGACAGCGACTTTTCCAGTGCGAGTTTGGCGGCGTTTTTGTCGCCGGCCGCGTAATAGGCTTCGCCCAGGTGATAGTGAAACTCGGCATTATCCGGCACGAGCGTAACCGCTTTCTTGAAGATTTCAACGGCGCTTTCAGGCTTGCCGGATTTGAACAATACCCAGCCGTAGGTATCCAGAAAGTAGGGGTTCGGCGCATCCTTGAAGCGCTCTGCCAGCGTGATAGCCCGTTCCAAAGCGGTCGGCGGCGGTACCGAATTCGACCAGCAAATACGCCAGATTATTGGCTGCTTCATCGTTGTTGGGGTATTTGTCGAGCAGGCTAGTGTAGGCGGCAATGGCGGCGGGGTAATCTTTCGCGCCGTCATAATACTTCGCCATTTCCAGCATTAACTCTGGATTGTCTGGCGACACCGTCCAAACCGTTACGGTACAACTCGGCCACATCGGCGGCCTTACCTTGTTGCATCAAAACACCCGCCAACAGCTTGTAAGTGGCGATGGCTTTCGGGTCGAGTTTCAAGGCTTCTTGCAGGGTTTTGCTGGCCTCAGCCCATTTCTTTTCCGCCGCGTAGGCCAGGCCAAGCGTGTTGTAGGCGGCGATGCTGCTCGGATTTTGCTGAATAAAGGACTTTAGGAAAGTAAAGAACTCGTTACGCCGCCCCGCCGCTTCATAGGAGCGCGCCATCGCCACCAACGCCTCCGCGGCGCCCGGTTTTTGGGCCAGGATGTCCTTATAGACCTGAATGGCATCGAGATGATGACCTTGGCTGGCAGCCAGCATGCCCCCCAGCATTTGCGCGGCGAGGGCGGCCTGCGGCTGTTTCTTGAGTTCATTCACCGCGGCCTCGGCACCTGTCCAATTCTTTTGCGCCGCCCGCGCCTGTACCAGTAGCTCCAGCATGGTAGGATTGCCAGGACTGGCCTTGAGCGATTTAGTCAATAATTCCTCTGCGCGCGCCGCGTCGCCACGCTTGAATAGCGCCGAAGTCAAAGGCGCGAGGGCCGCCAAGTTACCAGGATTGACTTCGAGGGCCTTGCGCCAGTGGCTCTCGGCCACTTCGGACTCGCCTTTCATGGCATAGGCATGCCCCATCAAGACCATGGCCTGATCGGAGTTGGGCTGATCGCGTAACACGATGCGCAGATCGGAAATCGCCCCGTCCATATCTTGCTTGGCCAGACGCGTACTGGCCCGGAACAATAAGGCGCCGCTATTGCCGGCGTCGACCTTAATCACCTCTTCTACCAGCTTCTCCGCCGTCGCTTTGTCGTTCTGCGCCCACGCCAGTTCCGCCAAACGCACTTTGGCGGTCAAGCCATCTTTACCGGCCGGGTCGGCCGCCACGATTTCCTTTAATAGCGCCTCGGCATCCGCGGTACGTTTATGCCCGATGTAGTAGCCGGCCAGGCGTGTCTTCAGCTTGATATCGTTAGGATTGGTCGCAAGGAAGTCTTTTAATACAGGCTCCACCTTTGCTGGGTCACGGAGCTCGATGAAATTCACCAGCGTGAGTTTCAGGTCTGTATCGGCCGGGTCTTTGCTGACCGCGTCGCGCAACGCCTGTTCTGCCTCGTCATTCTTGCCTATTTTCAGCAATGCCGCGACCTTATCATTGCGCAACTTTTTATCGTCCGGATGTTTTGCAATGAGTTCTTCATAGTCTTGAACGACGTCGTCAAACCTTTGCTGACCCTTATGCACCAAGACTTTCAACAAACCCAGATTTAAATTATCAGGATGAACAGCGATACCTGAATTCAAGGCAGTCAGTGCCTCATCATATCGTTTACCCATAATGAGAATGGATGCCTTAAGCGAGATAGCATCCGCATTTGTCGCATCCTTGGCAAGCGCACGTTCGGCTTGATGCAACGCATCGGCATTGTTGTTTTCGGCAATCTGAATCCTGCTTTCCAGAAGGATGGTATTGATGTTTTCCGGATCTAGTTTCTGGGCGATGGCTAGTTGCTCTTTGGCCTTGTCCTTTTGTTCAGCAAGTAAAAAACCTAGCTTAACTTGCGCATCGTACATGATTAGGATCCAGCGCAACTACTTCCAGCAAATTCTTTCCCATCGCCAAAAAATCCTGCTTTTTTTCAGCTATTAACGCAAGCCCATAGTAAGCCTCGGCTAATTTGGGATTTACCTGCAACGCATTCTTGAATTGCAGCTGTGCACCTTCCATGTCGCCCTTGTCCAACAGGGCTTTACCCTCCTGAATGTATTGCTGCGGGTCTTCCTCTGCGCATGCCGTCAGCATGGCGATCAGGCAAATGGCGAGGATTTTGGTTAAGCGGGAGGATCGAGAGCTTTTGAACCTGTCAGTCACAATATTTTTCCTTTGTTGAATAGAGTTATTAAAAATGGTCGTTGATTAAGGTGTCGTTCCAGCAGAACCTGTCCCCGGCTTGAACGGGGAGATTGCCGGAACCCAGAAGCCACCGATGGCAAAGGCTTTTCACATCCCTGTGATCTGGCTACCGGCAGTCCGGCATGACGGCCTTAGCTTAATTCGGCAAGTTGCTTACAGCCAACTCCTTAGTAATGCGCACGAAATAAGTTGAACAAGTGTAGGTGCGAATTTATTCGCACGTGCGGATAAATCCGCACCTACACAAAAAATTGTTTCTCAGAGTTGCGCAAGTTATTTGATACGCGTTCCTTAGCTACTCCCCGGCATCGCGCCTTATTTCGGCACATAGTCGGGCAGTAAGGGCAAGGCTCCCGCCAGGAAGGCGGTTATGCGTTGGTCGGCTTTTTCCTCCGGTTCACCCTCGATAATCGGCGTGATGACCCGAACCAGCGCCCCATCCGTCCTGTTCTCCAGCAAGGCATCACGAAACAGGTACCACTTGACCCGGTATTCGTCCGCCATCACCCGCCCTCTTTCCTCAAACCAGTAATACACGAGCTGGCTCGAATTACCTTTGCGAATGACAACGCGGTTAAACTCGAACGGCGTTTTCGCACCGGTACCTGTAAAGGTCCGCCGCGTCATATCCATGATTTGCCAGCCGCCACCCGGCATACAAACGGTAGGCGAATGCGGCGACGAGCCTTTACGTTGAGAGTCGTAATAGGCCACGTAGAAGTTTACTGGCGCACCTTCCGCGTTGACAAAATCTGCCAGCAGATAGTCGCTAAGATCCAGTGTCTTTAATGCCACCGCTTCCAGGGCGGAGGGCTTCCCTTGCCATTCGCCGATCGTTCTGGGGAAAGCGGAGAAGAAAGCCCGGTCGGGCTTGATCTCGGAGCGGGTCTCCAGGGAAGAAATCAGTATGGCGGTCGTGGCAATCAACCCCAAGCAAGCGATCAACGGTTTCGACAGCGGCCGAATCCTGATCTCGTCTTGCTTCTGAAATGGCGACGGACTCAAACGTCAAGCCGAAATACTTCGCCGAATGGCCGCCGGTCCTGACCTACGAAAGTCAATGCCCCACATTTCCAGAAACAAGATCGCCACGCAGACCATGAAGACGGCGAAGCCTTCGAAATCGTGCAAGAAGCCTTTTGCCTGTTCGCTGCCAAAATATTTTACTAAAAAACCGATCATGCCAATCCGGAAGCTGTTCAGTAATATGGCGATAGGGATCGTCGAGAGGATGATTACCGCGCGTTTCCACGTGTCGGTCCGATACATGTAGGCGCAAATAGCGCCAAAACCGAGCAAAGGATACAAGTAGGTCAGACCGCTGCAAGCCTCGATAACCTCCAGCTTGAATGCGCCAAGGTCGATCAGGTTGCCTTCCCGAAACACCGGGATGTTGCACAGCCGGATCAACTTGACCCCGAACATCGAGGAAACAAGCTGTAACTTGGAGGTAATGGTCGCTTCCAGAAAATAGGGAATCGGAATGGCAAACACCAGAATGGCGATGGGCGCGAAGGTCAATCGGGTGCCCGCCCAGCCGACCAGCGCCAGGGAGAGCCCAAGCAATACCAGAATGAAGGAATAGTGGATCAGCAGGAAGATTGCACTTAATTCGCCCACGGCAAACATCGCCAGCGCTAATCCGGCGACCCCTAGTGCGAACCAGGTCGGCTGGAGTTGTTGCCTGGACAGAGCCGGGCCAAGTTGCCAAAGAAAGATCAGGGTCACGAACGGTAAAAAGTAGCCGTGGTTGTATTCCTCCTCGACCTCCCAGCGATGGACGAGATTGACCAATCCGCCGTAGTAGGCCCAAATCGTAAGGGCCAGCGCAGCCGCCAAAAGCAGCCATGTGGTCGCGCCAAACCGCCAATGGATCAGTTTCCCGTTATTCATTCGCGTTCGGCTCCTGCGTCGTATTGGCAGGCATCGAGCGCTCCCGTGAAGACAGGCTCATTTCATTTTCCATGTTCATAGCTGTTAAGAAAAGGACTGTCCACAGGGATCAAGAAGCGTAGCGCGGCTCGTTTTAATAGCCTCAGCATCCGCAGGTTTAATGGACGCCGCCCCAAACAGGACTAAGAAAATGCTTTGCCGGAAAACAGCAGCGTTAAAAAGTTTTTTTAGCATGGGACCACCTGGATTGTAATTATTTGGTAATAACGTCACGCCATGCTGTGACGTTATCTACTGATTAGGGTGACATTCGTCTGCAACATATGTCCATTGCATGTGTTAGCTTTAGGCCAATCAATAATATTAAGCAATAAACATACCATTAATATGATATGTACCTTAAAAAATTCAGCATGCGTTCAGCATCGCGGTAATTTTGTCGGATAAAAATTTAAGGTATCACTGCCTTAAGCCGCGCCCACCATGGTTAGCCTTGCCAAGACCTTATCACCACTACGATTGATACTGTCGAGCGCAGACAACAACCAGGCAAAATCCTGCTTAAAAAGACTGCATTAGGCTGGGTTGAAAAGGATGAGATGCCTGAACGATCGCAAAATGCTTTGGAATTCGAGAACCCTGAATGTTTGGCGCCGGATTTCACTGCGGCAAATGCCACACTTTTTTGCAAAAATTGTGTGATATGACCTAATCGGTTCTTTCAAGTTTCGAACCGCTTACGCCGCAGACCTGACTATTCGGCACATCTGAGTTTTTGGCACTAATTTTGCCTATATAACTGGGTTATTTGATAGTGTCGGGCATGGGCAACCACTTGGCAAGATATTAAGAGTACCTCGAAAAATTCAAATAGTCCTTCTCCCTTCACACACTAAGGTGCATAAAGGGAGAAGGAATTTTTAGAGACCCACTTAACTTGAAAGAGACTGCGCCAGGCTGTTGATGGGAATAAAAAAGATGTCTGAACGACTGCGAAATGCTTTGAAATTTGAGAGTCGTGGGTATTTTGCGATTGGTTTCACTGCGGCATATGACACACTTTTAGTGTTGATATGCCTCTATCGGCTCGTTTCGGATTTTGGGTGAAATACGCTTAAATCCAGTCCAATAGGCGCAAATCCGCTTAACGGCACTGACTTTGCGTATATTACTTTAGGTACAGTTTTGAAGCTCTCAGGTCATTTGGGCATGGATGCCGGAATGACAGGCTTCGATACACTTTTTATGTATGAATAATGGTGACTATTCAGCGTTTTTTCGCAAAAAGCTTGATTTTGCTGTCATTTCGACCATCGGGAGAAATCTATTAAGCGCTTGAATATGGGTAGCCTTAAGATTCCTCGCTTTGCCCGGAATGACAAACTACGCTGAATAGTTACTCTTTAAAAAGGTTTATAGTTGTAATGAAAATCGACGATTTTTTCTTGATCGCTGTACGATACCAGGCAATTGCCCTAGCACTCTTTATTGGACTAATCATCAACCCATCATTCGCCGCTGATGAGGGTTATCTGATCAACAAGGGAGACAAACTAAGGATAGAAGTTTGGCAGGAAGAGAATCTGCAAAGAGAAGTCATGGTTTCGCCGGATGGTACGATCTCTTTCCCGCTGGTCGGCAACATTCCTGCTGCCGGGAAAACCACAGGTGACTTGAAGGCACTTTTACGGGAGCGTCTTGCGGAATTCATCCCTGAACCAGAAGTTAATGTCTCGCTCCTGACCGTGGAAGGGAATGCGATCTACATCATCGGTGAAGTCATACGACCAGGTCCTTACGTCATGCAGAAACACTTGGACGTGATGCAGGCATTAAGCTTGGCCGGCGGCCTAACAATATTCGCGGCAAAAAATGATATCCACGTCGTGCGGCGCGCCGCCGATGGCCGCTCCACGTCGATACCCTTCCGTTATGACGATGTAGAGGATGGCGACAACCTGGACGCCAATATCCTGCTGCAAAGCGGCGACACCGTGATTGTTCCTTGACGCCGCGAATACCGGGATGCCCCGCGATGGGAAAGTTTGGCTTGCCAGTCTGCTTTTAGTTATGCCGGGACAAATAGCCGTGGCCGCCGAATGGAAAATGACCGGCGCTTTGGAGCAGGGCGTTCAGTATGACGATAACATCGCGATGAGGGACACCGCGACGCCGGTATTCGGCTATATGATGCGACCAAGCCTCAGCGCGAACTGGAATACCGCAGTCATGAATCTTGGTATTACGGGGAGTGGGGATATTCGTCGTTACGATAACGTGCGCTGGGACTGTGATAACTTCTCCTTGGGGCTTAATCAGCGATATTTGCGGCAACGCAATGTTTTTTCCCTTGCGGGGGGGTATTCACAAAGCTGTTCCTATTCGCAGCAGATTGACGACACCGGAATACTGGTACCGAACAGACAGCTGGAAAACTACCACTTGGCACCCGCATGGAATTGGCAGTGGACACCGCGCGATCAATTAAGCTTAAGCCCGTCCTATTCTCAAAACAGTTACTCGGCTGCCGGATCGGCCAATAATATAGGAACGGCCGTGGGTTACCAGAGTAACAAAACGTATAGCCTTGATTTGTCCGAAAAGCATCAATGGAATTGGCGCCTGTCTTTTAACGGCGGCCTGTTTTTTTCCCATACTGAATATACCGGTACTGGCACCTCGACATATACCGGTACTGGCGCCTCGACCCAAAACGTCTCTGGATTCCAATTGGGAGGAAAATACGACATCACTCGATTCTGGTCCGTCAATGCCGGCGGCGGGGGGCGCTGGGTGCAACGTCCGCCTGCTACCGGCTCGCTTAACGGCGGCGATAGCAGCGGCTCACCGCTTTTCACTCAGATCGCCAACCTGACATTGAGCTATACCGGCCGGCGCATGGATTATTCCTTGGGATACGCACGCACTGTCAATCCGAGCGCGTTCGGTCAGGCGTCCGAATACCACTCGGTTAATACTAAATATTCCTATCAGATCACCAGAAATTTGTCGTTCAGTCTCGACGGTAGCTTCCTAAATAGCCAAGCCCTTGGGCAAAGCGTAAACCAGGCCGCCCAAAATCGATTCTATTACACGGCATCGACCGGACTCGTATGGAAGTTCGTCAGGGATTGGCAATTATCCGCCGGCTACCGCTACCGAAGGCAGGAATATCCAGATGTCGAGGGAGTTCAGGCCGCTAACGCGTTCTCGGACGCGCAGGTTTCCAATACGTTAATGCTCAATCTTAACTACAACTGGAACGGCTTGCGTGATTCACGCTAGGCCGACATCAAAAATACCTATGGAAGAAGAAGAAAACATCAAGACTATTACCGAGTACCTCGAAGTTCTCAATAGACGCAAAGGTCTATTGTTGATCTCGTTTTTGACTGTCGGCTTTCTGGGCTTCGTGTTGGCGATGAAACTGCCGCCGGTTTACCGTTCGTTCGCCACCATCCTGATCGAGGATCAACAGATCCCCAGGAGCATGGTCGAAACAACCATCACCGATTTCGCAGACAAGCGCATCGAACTCATCAGGCAGCGGGTGATGACGCGCGATCGCATACTCTCCATCATCCAGAAACACAAAGTTTATCTCGACGAACGAGATAAACTGGTACCCAGTGAACTCGTCAAGCGTTTTCAGGAAGATGCTGAAATCACAATGATCTCGGCCGACGTACTAGACCCAAGTCGCGGCGTGGGCGGCAAAGCAACTATCGCCTTTACGCTAGCCTTCAACGACAGGAATCCGGTTTTAGCGCAGGCGGTTGCCAACGAATTGGTCAGCCTGTTTTTGGATGAAAATACCCGCGTACGTGCCCAGCGTGCTGCCAAAACCACCGATTTCCTAAGTGCCGAGGCAGAAAAACTTAAAGCAGAAATGGAAGGCGTCGAGACCCAGATCATGGATTTCAAGGCAAAGCATGGCAACAGCCTGCCGGAAATGCTGCAAACCAACCTATCCTCACTGGATCGGGCGACGCAGTTGTTAAGACAAACAGACAGCGATATCCGCATCGCCAAGGATCGCATCGTTTATTTAACCGACGCGCTGCGCCAGGCCGAAGATGAAGTCCCCGCCTCTCAATCGGGTAAACCCCTCAATAAGGACGAGCAGCTGCGTTTGTTGAAATCCGAATTCATCCATCTCAGCTCACTCTATATGCCTACCCATCCGGATGTCCTGCGGGTAAAACGGCAAATCCAAAATCTGGACCCAGCATTTGACGGCGAAGCCAGCGAAGACGATGCGCACAAAGAACTAACGGATGCCAAAAACGAACTCATCGCACTGAAAAAGAAGTATTCAGAGACACATCCGGACGTACTCAAGCAAGAGAAAAGAGTTGCCAAACTAACTGAAAAATTAACCGAGGCCGCCAATAAAGCAGCTGAATTGGTAGACGATGCTCATCAGGGCAACACCTTATATATCTCTATAGCCAATCAGCTCAGCACTACTCAGCATGAACTGGATTACCTACTCAAGATCAGGGAACAGTCACAGAAAAACATGCAGGAGCTACAGTCTTATATCGATGAAACACCGCTTGTAGAAAAGGAATACCAGGATCTTTTGAGAATGCGCCAAACCAGCCTGAATAAATACGCCGAGCTGGAGGCCAAGCACCGGGAAGCAAAACTGGCGCAGACCCTGGAAGAGGAACAAAAAGGCGAAACTTTTACCCTCATTGAACCTCCGATAGAACCGGAAAAACCCGAGAAACCCAACAGGAAGAAAATTATCTTAGTGGGATTAGGATTGGGGTTAGCTTCTGGCTTGGGACTCACCATATTGCTGGAGCTTTTGCACGAGGCTATTCGTGGCGCCAAGGCTTTGGAGCACATCACTGGCAAACCGCCCATCGTCGTTATACCTTACATCGAAACCCCACTGGATAGGGCGCTGCGCACACGACGCTTAACATTAATCTGGATTATCTCGGTGCTCATAATGATCGCAGCCATCGTATTGACACACTTCTTTGTAATGCCACTCGAACAGATTTGGGCGACTGCCATGATGAAGCTGGGGCGGCTATGAAATATAGAGACTTTCTGGCGCCAGGTTGTTTAGGAGCGCCGCTTGTTTATTCGTTTACAAAGGGAGGCAGTGCATTCGCAATGTCGAGAAGAATTACAGTGAACCAGCAAACACTTGAACCGTTTATGAACTTAGGAACGCATATCAAATAACTTGCACAACTCTGAGAAACAATTTTCTGTGTAGTTGCGGATTTATCCGCACGGTGCGAATAAATTCGCACCTACACTTGCTCAACTTATTTCGTGCGCATTACTTACCACTGAATACATTAAATACTTTCGGGTTTAGACTTTGACTACGACTAACCAACAGCACGCGTTTTCTTCCATACAGTACACCCGAACCCGCACGGCTTCGGTTTCGCCAGAGGTAATGCGTGAGCGGCGCCTGGTTATGGGTTTGAAAAACGACCCGCATGCCAATGTGTTCCGCTTGCTCCGCACCAACGTCCTGATGCAATTACGTGAAAAAAACTGGACCAGCCTTGCTGTCGTCGCGCCTACGGCCGAATGCGGCAAAACCTTCGTAACAGCCAATTTGGGTATTGCGTTGGCGATGGAAGTCAACCAGACCGTGCTGATCGTGGACGCGGATTTGCAAAATCCGCAATTGGGTTGGTATTTTGGTTTGGACGTCGAAAAAGGCTTGCTAGACTACCTGCAATCCGACGTCCCGGTTGAAGAACTGCTTGTCAATCCGGGTTTCGATCGCTTGGTCGTGCTGCCGGGTAAGCATACGACTTCGGTATCATCAGAACTGATCTCCTTGCCCAAAATGACTTCGCTGGTAGACGAGCTAAAAACGCGCTATCAATCGCGCATCGTCCTTTTCGATCTGCCGCCTTTGCTAACCTCGGACGATGCGCTGCTATTCATGCCTCACTTCGATGCTGCTCTGCTGGTCATCGAGGATGGCAAAACTACCCCGGATGAAGTACGTCAGTCGTTATCCATACTTGATCAGACCAATCTGATCGGTACGGTTTTGAATAAGGCTAAGGGCGCAGAACTTCCTCAGTATAAACACGCAGCGGGTTGAGTAAACCAGCAAATACTTGCCAACTCAGGATGACACTAAACATGATTTTTTCGATATTTCAAACAACTGACTCATGGAGTCAATCGCACTTAATGGATTTGCTATGAACGAGCGCGTAAGAATGTTCGGTATCGACTTCGATGCATTCACAATGTCGCAAGCTGTTTCCCGGCTTTTGCAATGGAGCGCCGAGCCAGAATATCGCTGCCGCTATGTGGTGACGCCCAATGTCGATCATGTCGTCAAATTACAAACGGATACCGCCTTTCGCGAGGCTTATCAGGATGCCTCCTTGGTAACGGTGGATGGGAAACCCGTATTGTGGGCATCGCGTCTGCTGGGCAAACGCCTGCCGGCGCTGGTGCCAGGCAGCGATATATGTCCGGCGCTGTTTGATGCCGCTAAAGCAAAACTGGAATTGCGGGTATTTTTATTGGGTGCGGCGGAAGGCGTAGCTGTGAGAGCTGCCGACACCATTTCAAAGCGCTGGCCATGGGTAAAGATTGTGGGATGTTTTAGTCCGCCTATGGGGTTCAATGCACTTTCAGCAGACAACGCGGCAGTGCTGGAGATGATCAACCTGGTCAAGCCGGACATACTGATTGTGGGGCTTGGCGCGCCAAAGCAAGAAATTTGGGTACACGCCATGCAACACCAACTACAGGTAAAGGTGGCGCTGTGTGTCGGTGCGACTATCGACTTCCTGGCTGGAGAAAAGGTCCGCGCACCCAAACTGATGCGGGCTTTAGGTTTGGAATGGCTACACAGAATGTTGAGTGAGCCGAAACGCTTGGCCGGACGCTATTGGCATGATGCCAAAGTATTCCCCAAGCTGGTATTTCGAGAACTCATATCCAAATAACCTAAGAAATGCGCACGAAATAAGTTGAACAAGTGTAGGTGTGAATTTATTCGCACGTGCGGATAAATCCGCACCTACGCAAAAAAACGTTTCTCAGAGTTGCGCAAGTTATTTGATACACGTTCCTACTTGAGTAGATTTTGAAAAGTAGCAATGCAAATAGAAACTGTCTTACGCATTGGGTCGATAGACTGATAATTACTGTTGGGGATGTATGCTTAAATATTTAAGATTTCGGATATTTACGGTTTTGCTAGGCCCATTCTCAAATGCATTGAGAAAAAGGCGAATGGCCGAATTTCAAAAGACTTTCAAACCTACTGAGGGCATGAAAGTACTGGATCTTGGTGGCCAACCGGCTATTTGGGATTCGGTAACACCAGCTCTGTCGATAACTTGCGTCAATCTGCCAGGTATCGCCAAGACGGAGCACCCTACGCATCACAGTATTACCTATCGTGATGGTGACGCATGCAGTATGCCGTACTTTAAAAAAGGAGATTTCGATTTAGTTTTTTCCAATAGCGTAATCGAGCACGTTGGAGATCATGAAAAGCGATATCAGTTTGCTGCCGAAGTGCAACGCTTATCTGATAACTATTGGATACAAACACCCAGCATCTATTTCCCAATCGAGGCTCACTGCGGCATGCCCTTTTGGTGGTTATATCCCAAAAAGCTGCAAAAATTCTTCTTGTCGAGATGGTCCAAAAAGTTACCGGCGTGGACCGAAATGGTTGCAACCACGACTGTGTTAAGTAACCAGCAATTAAGACAGCTTTTTCCGGGCTGCAGTCTCAAAACCGAGTGGTTGTTTTTGCCAAAATCCATCATCGCGTATGCGAAAAAATAGGCGTAAAAGTGAAAACTTACTATCCTAATATTTACGCAAAGCGGTCAGCTTTAAATCTAAAAGCATAGAGAGAACATGAGCATGAACAACATCTTAGGCATAAATGCTTCAAATACACCTCACCAAAAGTCACTAGTTTTCGAGTCATGGAAAAAGGTGTTGACCATAACTATATTCTTGCAAATCATCCTGTCGCTATCGCCCGCTTTTGCCTGCGATGTGCCGGCCAATCGCTATTGTGTGGACTTTTTCAAAGGCACTGATCTTCAGGGAAAGCCTTTGTATACGGGAAAAGCGCCTTACACTTACATCAAATATAACTGGGCTAAAAGCAGCCCAGCGCGAGGGGTACCTAAGGATAACTTCTCGGCCCGCTGGCGCGGACAGTTTCAGTTCAAGAATGGACAATTATGAATTCCGCGCCCTGGCCGACGATGGCGTACGTATTTTGCTGGATGGTCGCCCCATCCTCGATCACTGGCAATACGCTTCGGGATCGGAATACCGGGCCGCAGTGAACCCCGGCGCCGGTAAACATCTGGTTGAGGTGGAATATTTCGAAGCGACAGGCAATGCACGGGTGGAGGTTGCTTGGAAACAGGCATCGACGACATCACCGCTAGTCATTGCGCCTATAGAAACAACCACTGCAGACAAAGCTGCACCAACCCGAAATATTAACAAGGCGCCGCTTGGCGTAAATGTTTCTGGTTTTAGTTATTGGAGTTCGACTGTTCCCTTTAAGGACCTCATGATGCAAAGCGGAGGCATCGGGGTATTCAAGCAATCTACGAACGAACGTTGTTCTCAACAACCGACATTTGATCAAGAAGGTTATCCAAGCGCAATTCCGAGTGGATGCGTGTTCAGAGCGTGGAGTGTCTTTCATATCCCACAAGATGATTTCTGGCCAGCCGGCACTGTTCCTTATCAGTCAGGCCACTATGTTTTGCTTTATCAAGGGCGTGGCAAGATTAGGCTGGGTTGGGATGCCAGAAATGTCGTTTACAAAGATGATGGACGTATCGAATTTGACATAATTAAACCGCATGCCGGTATCGAGGTCGAGGTAACTTCCATGGAAAGGAACGAGCCTGTCAGGGATATGCATATCGTACATAGCAATGATGAAGCGACATTCAAAGAAAAGCCTTTCAATGAAAAATGGCTGGCGTTATTACAACCCTTTCAAGTACTACGCTTTATGGATTGGGGTAAGGTTAGTCTTAATCAGTCACTGTACTATTCGGCAGCGGTTGCTCATACAGCGAAAAGTCTCACTTTGCCAGATTCTGCGCCGGCGGATGATGGAGCTTTTATTGGGGCGGTGGCGTTTATCAATGTGGATAGCAATTGGCCGCGGGTTTTCGTTGACCGTTATGATGGAGCTACTCGTACACTGTATTTGAAAACTCCGATAGAGGTCTCGAAAACAGGAAAACAGCCCACAGTAATCCTATACGGTTTTTTGAACAGGAGATGGGCAGATCGAGCACTTCCTAATACATTAGGCCAAGCATCTGACAAAGGAGTGGCTTTTGAAACTATGATTAAACTGGCTAACACCCTGGATGCTGACCCGTGGATTACTATCCCCACAGCGGCCGACGATGAGTTTGTAGAACAATTGGCTTTATTAGTTAAGAACGCGCTTAAGCCAACTTTGAAGTGCTACATAGAGTATTCAAACGAAACCTGGAATTTTGGCTACCCTGGTTATCACTACTCGGAGGCGAAAGCCAGGCAGTTGGGATTGACTGGTACCTGGATTCCAGCAGATGCATGGCATGCCTATCGAGCTGTGGAAATATACAAAATATTCAACCGGGTATTTGAAGAACCGGATATCAGGGAGAATAGAAAGCAAAGTCGGTTAGTCCGGGTGCTGACCTCACAAACTGCTTGGCTAGACCGTGCCAAAATGGTTATGGATTGGAAAATGCCGAATAATGGTTGGCCTACTCAAGGTAATCCGGCTTACAAATTTGCCGATGCGTGGGCTATGACTCCTTACTTTAGTGTGGATACAAAAACCAACCCATTGGAAAGTCTCAGTATTGATGCATCGTTCAATGCCCAGATCGATAACATAAACGCTTTCTTTGGCGATAGTAAAAATCCAGGTTTGATAAGAAATATACTCAAGGAATCAAAAGCTCGTGGCTTACAACTAGTAGGCTATGAAGCGGGTACGCACTTACTGGCTCCGCAGAATAATGCTGAACTGGTTGCAAAAGTGGCTCAGATCAACAAAGACCCACGAATGAAGGATGTGTATACCGTTTTGCTGAATCATTGGAATAAACTCTATCAAGAATACGGAGCGGGGTCAGTAGGCGTTTTAAATCATTTCCAGGATATCAGCCGATATGGCAAATATGGCTATTGGG
>CAVOJU010000025.1:0-140363 GCA_963696315.1 uncultured Gammaproteobacteria bacterium | reverse complement strand
TGAAAGCGGGTAATGCTGCGGGAGGGAAGGCTGTTACATTAAGAAACAACGTTAAGGAGACATACCGAACGTGCTCAGAAACGAAGAAACGGTAGCCACGAAACTGCAACGTATAGCGGAAAAAGCCCGTAACGAACCCGATTGCCGCTTCACCAGTTTGTTTCATCTGATGAATGTGGAACTGTTATGGGGATGCTTTGATGAGCTGAGGACGAACGCGGCATCAGGCATTGATGGGGTCACCAAGCAGCAGTATGAGAACAATTTACTGGAAAATCTCCAGCAGTTGGTGGATAAATTGCATCGAATGGCCTATATCCCGCAACCGGTGCGACGGGTTTATATCCCCAAGCCGGGTAGTGATAAGACCCGGCCATTAGGGCTACCGACGCTGGAAGACAAACTGGTGCAAGCGGGGCTGGTCAAGATTCTACAGACTATCTATGAGCAAGATTTCATAGGCGACTCGTATGGATTCAGGCCGGGCAAAAGTTGTCATGATGCGTTGCGCGCGTTAAGCCAAACGGTGGAGAATAGGCCGATCAATTACATCGTCGAATCGGACATCAAAGGCTTCTTCGATACGGTAGATCAAGACAGGCTCATGGAATTTCTCGCGCATCGTATTGCCGACCCACGCATCCTGCGCTACATCAAACGCTTCTTGAAAGCCGGGATTTATGAAGAGGGAGCCTTTTGTGCCAGCGACAGAGGCACACCGCAGGGGGGCGTGTTTACGCCATAGACACAAAAGAGAACTTTGAGTTTGAGCGGCAAATTTCATTCTGCCGATCAAATTCATTGATTGACATGAGACGTAAAAGGTAATAAATATATGTCTCATGACGCGATCCTCAAACACCGACAAAACTCACCGTCTGAATGCCGCATTCGACTTGCTGGCGAAGGGTTATACCTTAGCCGAAGCAGCCGAAATATTGGCCCAACAGTTTGGTTTATCACGCCGACAAGCTTACCGATACCTTCAGGATGCTCAGGAAATCGATGCGCCAGTCTTGGTCGCTTCACCCTCTTATCCCAATCACGATCAAAATACCTGCGGATGTTGTGAGCCGGCTTCGGTCGTATGCACAAACCAGCGGTATGACGATAGGCGAGATAGTGGCGCAGGCCATCGTCAGTTTTCTCGACAAGCTGCACCGCCATGGCTAATCGCTCCTGGCGAAGTCATGATATTGAGTTGGAATATGCTTTTGATCGTCTGCAAGCCACCAAGCTGGAGCAAGTATTTGCCATTCTGGTTCCTAACCGGGAACGCCGTATTGATGAATCCACAGGACTAAAAGGGGAAAGCCATGAAAACAGCCGCCATTTATGCCCGCGTCTCTTTGGATCAGCAGAAGGAGGAGAAGACCATAGCCAGTCAGACGGCGGCGCTGATAGAGTTTGCCCGCCAAGAAAATTACCAAGTACCGGATGAATGGATTTTCGAAGATGAAGGTTATAGTGGAGCCAATTTAATCAGGCCAGGGCTTGAGCGAATCCGGGATTTAGCGGCAGAAGGTCAAATTCAATCGGTTCTGGCGCTATCCCCAGATCGGTTGAGCCGGAAATATGCCTATCAGGTCTTGCTGACTGAAGAATTAGCCCGTCATGGCGTCGAGATGGTGTTCATCAAAGCGCCGCACTCAGGTACCCCGGAAGATCAATTGCTGTTACAGTTTCAGGGTATGATTGCCGAATACGAGCGGGCACAAATTTTGGAACGCTCACGACGTGGCAAGCGGCATCGGGCAAAACAAGGTGAAGTCAGCGTATTGAGTGGCGCGCCCTATGGTTATCGATATATCCGCAAAACCGATGAATCGGCAGCCTACTATGAAATTATCGAAAGCGAAGCGGATGTCGTGCGCAAAATCTTCAATCTGTATGCGGTGGAAGGACTGAGTATTGGCGCGATTACTCGCCAGTTGACCGAGTTAGGCGTGCCCACCCGGAAACAAAAGCCCCGCTGGGAGCGTTCTGTGATCTGGGCGATCCTGCGTAATCCGGCCTACCAAGGCCGCGCCTGTTTTGGCAAAACCGCTATAACGGCACGTCAACGCATTACCCGACCACTGCGGTTGCGCGGCGGCATATCATCTCGTAATAGTGCTAACCATGAACGACCACATAGCGAATGGATAGAAATTCCGGTACCCGCTTTGGTTAGTGAGGAAACCTTCGCCTTGGCTCAGGAAAAACTGATCTATAACAAACAGCAAGGGCCACGACGTACCATTGAACCCAGTATTCTCCAAGGTCTGGTGCATTGTCGCCAGTGTAGCTACGCCCTCTATCGAAATTCGTCACGGACATCGGCACATAAAATTTACTACTACCGTTGTACAGGTTCTGACGCTTATCGCCATGGAGGAAAAGCCCTCTGTGATGAAAAACCCATTCGCCAGGATTTACTAGATCAACTGGTTTGGAACGAAATTCTGCACCTACTGGAGAGCCCGACACTGATTCAAAACGAGTTGAATCGCCGACTGGAAGCCGCCCAAGATTCCAGCCCAACCAAACGCCGACTGGAAACGCTGAACCGTGATTTAATTCGCGTACGCAAAAGTATGGAGAGATTACTCACAGCCTATCAGGAAGAGTTGCTCTCGATTGATGAACTTCGTATCAGAATGCCGCCATTACGACAACGAGAACAAGCTATGCAGGCAGAGCTCCAGGCAATTACACACCAAACGGCAGATCGGGCGGCCTATTTACGCTTAGCCGAAACCCTCACTGCATTTCTGGAGCGCTTGCGCTCAAATGCCGATACCCTCGACATTGGTCAGCGCCAAAAGATCATGAGGCTGCTGGTCAAAGAGGTCATTGTGGGAAAAGATTTGATTACGATCAAGCATTCGATTCCGGTACAGGCTACGCCGGCAGTCGGCAATCCGAAAACATCTAAATCGCCTACTCAGCAAGATACGGCACAGAGCGATAAAAGTTATCTTTTGTGTAAGGGGAGTGATTTCGCCGCTGCTGGCCAATCTCTATCTGCATTACAGCCTTGATCTGTGGTTTACACGCAAGTTTGTGAAAACCTGCGGCGGTGATGTCCGATTGATTCGCTACGCGGATGATTGTGTGCCACGAAGGCGCACAGGAGGACGAAGTCCTCCGTGCAGCTATGCTGCATAAGAGATGAGGGAGGGCCCCTCGAAACCGCTCTACAGGGGGAGGTTTCAAACCACCGTAAGCTGCAACAGTTAAGAGCTGTTGTGGTGAGCGTTACGGAAAAGGCAGAGCAAGACTTTGTCAGGTAGGAATTTAGGAGATGAACGCAAGTGAACCACTGCTGAAGTGTCGAAAGCGTAGGGATGATGTCAAAACCGAGGGGTAGTCGTTACTTCGGGATAAATCTAGCGGATACCTGTTTACTGGCTAGATGGCATCCGGCATGAAGGTGGCATGAACTAAATTCAGGCTCTTATGTGGAACGTGGGAACCTGTCGCTCCGATGCCAAGGGAGAAACACAAGTGGAAGCCCCACAAGTGTCAGAGTACCAATGCGGAGCACAGGGGCGGAGCGACCCGTAGTAGTGATGAAGATTCTGTAATGGGATTGGAGCGAAGGGGAAGCATTGTTCAGCTTGAACTAAAGAAAACAACCGGAAACGGGAGGATTGGATTGAAACAAGCAAAGCCATTTTGTATTAGCGGCGCTTAGTTATTTGGGCGACGCGTAAATACAAACGCTTACGGCATCATAAAAGACGAGCAGCTCAGTGGTTGAATCGCATTGCGCGGAAACAGCCGAATCTGTTTGCTCACTGGAAAGTGCTGTATGCAACGGCTGGACGATAGGAGCCGGATGAGCGGAGACGTTCACGTCCGGTTCTGTGAGCACCTGAGGGGGTGGTTCCCTCGGGTGACTCGACGTGTGCCACGAAGGCGCACAGGAGGACGAAGTCCTCCGTGCAGCTATGCTGCATAAGAGATGAGGGAGGGCCCCTCGAAACCGCTCTACAGGGGGAGGTTTCAAACCACCGTAAGCTGCAACAGTTAAGAGCTGTTGTGGTGAGCGTTACGGAAAAGGCAGAGCAAGACTTTGTCAGGTAGGAATTTAGGAGATGAACGCAAGTGAACCACTGCTGAAGTGTCGAAAGCGTAGGGATGATGTCAAAACCGAGGGGTAGTCGTTACTTCGGGATAAATCTAGCGGATACCTGTTTACTGGCTAGATGGCATCCGGCATGAAGGTGGCATGAACTAAATTCAGGCTCTTATGTGGAACGTGGGAACCTGTCGCTCCGATGCCAAGGGAGAAACACAAGTGGAAGCCCCACAAGTGTCAGAGTACCAATGCGGAGCACAGGGGCGGAGCGACCCGTAGTAGTGATGAAGATTCTGTAATGGGATTGGAGCGAAGGGGAAGCATTGTTCAGCTTGAACTAAAGAAAACAACCGGAAACGGGAGGATTGGATTGAAACAAGCAAAGCCATTTTGTATTAGCGGCGCTTAGTTATTTGGGCGACGCGTAAATACAAACGCTTACGGCATCATAAAAGACGAGCAGCTCAGTGGTTGAATCGCATTGCGCGGAAACAGCCGAATCTGTTTGCTCACTGGAAAGTGCTGTATGCAACGGCTGGACGATAGGAGCCGGATGAGCGGAGACGTTCACGTCCGGTTCTGTGAGCACCTGAGGGGGTGGTTCCCTCGGGTGACTCGACGTGTGCCACGAAGGCACACAGGAGGACGAAGTCCTCCGTGCAGCTATGCTGCATAAGAGATGAGGGAGGGCCCCTCGAAACCGCTCTACAGGGGGAGGTTTCAAACCACCGTAAGCTGCAACAGTTAAGAGCTGTTGTGGTGAGCGTTACGGAAAAGGCAGAGCAAGACTTTGTCAGGTAGGAATTTAGGAGATGAACGCAAGTGAACCACTGCTGAAGTGTCGAAAGCGTAGGGATGATGTCAAAACCGAGGGGTAGTCGTTACTTCGGGATAAATCTAGCGGATACCTGTTTACTGGCTAGATGGCATCCGGCATGAAGGTGGCATGAACTAAATTCAGGCTCTTATGTGGAACGTGGGAACCTGTCGCTCCGATGCCAAGGGAGAAACACAAGTGGAAGCCCCACAAGTGTCAGAGTACCAATGCGGAGCACAGGGGCGGAGCGACCCGTAGTAGTGATGAAGATTCTGTAATGGGATTGGAGCGAAGGGGAAGCATTGTTCAGCTTGAACTAAAGAAAACAACCGGAAACGGGAGGATTGGATTGAAACAAGCAAAGCCATTTTGTATTAGCGGCGCTTAGTTATTTGGGCGACGCGTAAATACAAACGCTTACGGCATCATAAAAGACGAGCAGCTCAGTGGTTGAATCGCATTGCGCGGAAACAGCCGAATCTGTTTGCTCACTGGAAATTGCTGTATGCAACGGCTAGACGATAGGAGCCGGATGAGCGGAGACGTTCACGTCCGGTTCTGTGAGCACCTGAGGGGGTGGTTCCCTCGGGTGACTCGACGTGTGCCACGAAGGCGCACAGGAGGACGAAGTCCTCCGTGCAGCTATGCTGCATAAGAGATGAGGGAGGGCCCCTCGAAACCGCTCTACAGGGGGAGGTTTCAAACCACCGTAAGCTGCAACAGTTAAGAGCTGTTGTGGTGAGCGTTACGGAAAAGGCAGAGCAAGACTTTGTCAGGTAGGAATTTAGGAGATGAACGCAAGTGAACCACTGCTGAAGTGTCGAAAGCGTAGGGATGATGTCAAAACCGAGGGGTAGTCGTTACTTCGGGATAAATCTAGCGGATACCTGTTTACTGGCTAGATGGCATCCGGCATGAAGGTGGCATGAACTAAATTCAGGCTCTTATGTGGAACGTGGGAACCTGTCGCTCCGATGCCAAGGGAGAAACACAAGTGGAAGCCCCACAAGTGTCAGAGTACCAATGCGGAGCACAGGGGCGGAGCGACCCGTAGTAGTGATGAAGATTCTGTAATGGGATTGGAGCGAAGGGGAAGCATTGTTCAGCTTGAACTAAAGAAAACAACCGGAAACGGGAGGATTGGATTGAAACAAGCAAAGCCATTTTGTATTAGCGGCGCTTAGTTATTTGGGCGACGCGTAAATACAAACGCTTACGGCATCATAAAAGACGAGCAGCTCAGTGGTTGAATCGCATTGCGCGGAAACAGCCGAATCTGTTTGCTCACTGGAAATTGCTGTATGCAACGGCTAGACGATAGGAGCCGGATGAGCGGAGACGTTCACGTCCGGTTCTGTGAGCACCTGAGGGGGTGGTTCCCTCGGGTGACTCGACTTGTCGTCTGTTGCCAACAGGAAGCCGATGCCAAACGATTTCAGATAGACATGGAAGCCAGGCTCAAGCAGTTTGGCCTCGCCTTAGCGCCGGAGAAAACGCAACGGTTCGAATTTGGTCCGTTTGCGGTCAAACGCGCTAAAGCGCGCGGAGAGAAGGCGGCGACCTTTGATTTTCTAGGATTTACCCATTACTGTTCACGAACGCGAGACGGTAAACGCTTTCGGATGAAGCGGAAGACGATCGGCAAACGCCTGACGGCCAAGTTGAAAGCCTACCGGGCATGGCTCAAGAAAAACAGAAATCTGCCTACCGCCGAACTACTGAAACGGACCGCCAGCAAATTGCGGGGTCATTACGGCTACTATGGCGTCACCGATAACAGCCGAGGGATAAGCCTGTACTTTTATCAAGTGCAGCGCATTCTGCACAAATGGCTGAATCGACGAGGCCGGAGAAGGTGCTGTAGTTGGGCAAAGTTTGCTCAACTGTTAGCGCGTTTTCCGCTGCCGAGGCCTCGACTCTTGGTGAACCTATTCTGAATCTGTGAATAAGGTTCTTAATGAGGAGCCGTGTGCGTAAATAGCGCCAGCACGGTTCTGAGAGGGGCTTGGTAACAATTGATGGGATGCACAAACTATTTGCAATCACGTAATAGCCGCGTGCGGCGAGGCGTTCCAGAAAAGCATGGCAAGTACGATGTTATTTTGTCGAAAGAAACCGGTCTACTCGACCGGTGATTGTAAACAGACAGGCGGCGACCTTATCGGTCACCGCCTGGATTGATTACTGCTTTTGCATGGGAGTGGCGCCAGTCCTGGAATGAAGTGGCGCTTTCAGAGCGGAGAGGATTTATCAAGACAGACGCTTGGCGATGCGGTGATAGGTATCTTTAAGTTCTTCGCCTACTATTTTGGCTTTAGCTATAAATTCCTCGGACGTTTCTATCGAATCATCAGCGATTTCAGCGGCTTTATTTTTGATGGTTTGCCACTGCTTTTCGGCTTCCTCGAATTCATCCTTGACTTCCATGGAGGCGAGATGCAGTTTTAAGCGGGCTTCTTCACGTTGTGTGTTCAGCTTGTCCAGTAAATTTTCAAAATCGGTTTTTAATGACATGTTCCACCTCTTTGTTTGACTGAGAAGTTTTTATTAAATAACAACGTAGCTGTTCAGCATGTTGGTAACCATCAGTAGGAGCGACGCCCACGTCGCGATTTGAAGCCACCGGTCGCGACGTGGGCGTCGCTCCTACAGTGAAACTTGCCAATGACAGAGCGGTACCAAACGCCACTTGCTTGATAGGCTGAATAGCTAGCATTTTTCAGAGTTTAATCCCTTTTGGCAGTTAAATCCATGTGCTTTTATAGCGATTTTTTGTCAACCAGGACTTGATGGTAAAATGGCTGGTCTTACATGATGTCCAGAAAATTCAATACAATGTACTCACAACAATTAAATTATTGGCGGATAGGGCGTTGCCGTTGAACAAAACGACTACGCCGCGCAACCGGGCAGCAACAAGCCCCTCAACTCGGGCTAAAGCGAGGCCCAAGGCAGCCAAGCGTTCAGCGCGGCCATTGGCGGAAAAGAACCTGCCCCCGCCGGCGTCGTCCGGTGTCGGTCACAAACTGACGCTGATAATGCTTGAAGTCACGGCACTGGTGATTACTGCGGTATCGTTGATCATGGTGATCTTGGGTTATTCGGCCAACTGGTTTTCGGGGACGCATTTCTTTTCCAGTCTGCTGCCTTTCGCCTCGGGTGTGCTGGTCTTGATTTTAGCGGCGGCGCTGATCCTGATAGGCTGGTGGAGACTGCGCAAATGGTTACAGGGCAGGGCGGCGGTATTGTCCCCGGTTCTGGCTACGGCGGTGGCGCTGCTGATTGGCTGGTTTGCCGTGCATGATCAGTTCACACTGGCCTATGGACATTTTCGCACCCTGGTTGGCGGCAAGCAGGAAGCCAGCCGGGTTACTCTTGCGCACCAGGTCTACGCGGCTTACCGGCGTTATGATGCCAAGCAATTGCAGCGTATGGTTGATCGCGCCGAGGCGTATAACCCGGTCATTTTGCAAGCGGCCAAAGCCTTCGATATCGATCCGAATCTGCTGCAAGGCGTTGCCGCGACCGAATCTTCCTTTATGCCCCGGGATAGCCAGGATGGCGGCCATGGCTTGTTTCAAATTACCCAGGTGCCGAAAACCATCATGGAGCAGGCGGGAAGACGGCTGGGCGTTAACACTCCGTCAGTGCTGGATCATCGGCATAATGCCTTTATTGCAGCGGCGACATTGAAATATTATCTGGCCGAAATGCATGATGATATGTTTTTGGGCTTGCTGGCCTACAACATAGGCCCGGCGAATGGCGGTTTGCGCTTTATCATGCAGCAATACGGTGCGACCGATTTTGTCACCATTCAGCCTTATTTGCAGCAGTTACCGCGTGATTATCCCATTCGGGTATTGTCCTATGCCTTGGCATTCAGGCTCTGGCAAAAAGAACGAAAATTACCTGCTTATGAAGAGGGCAACAATGCTGCTCGCATACAGCGTATCGGAATACCCGGATTGCAAACGGATTTCTAATGCTTGAGACCATCTTTCATGCCAAAATAATCGATCGATTATTTGTTAAGTCCAGGAATTGACTGTTTATGAAAATTGCCGTTTTGTCTCGCAATCCCAAATTGTATTCAACCTTACGGCTGGTTGAAGCAGCTACTGCGCGCGGACATCAGGTGCGGGTGCTTGATGTGTTGCGCTGCTATATGAACATTACCTCACATAGTCCGTCCATTCATTACCGGGGCGAGGATTTAACAGGCTTTGATGCCGTCATTCCGCGTATCGGCGCCTCCGTGACTTTTTACGGGACAGCGGTATTAAGGCAATTTGAAATGATGAATGTGCTGCCGTTGAATGAATCCGTCGCCATATCCCGTTCGCGCGACAAATTGCGTTCGGTGCAATTGCTTGCCAGAAAAGGCATAGGATTGCCGGTAACGGGCTTTGCCAATAACCCGGATGATATTGAAGATTTGATTTCCCAGGTCGGTGGCGCGCCCCTGGTGATCAAACTACTGGAAGGCACCCAGGGCATTGGAGTGGTATTGGCAGAAACCCATAATGCGGCAGAAAGTGTTATTCAGGCGTTTATGGGGCTCAAAGCCAACATTATGGTGCAGGAATTTATCAAGGAAGCCGGCGGCAGTGATATCCGCTGCTTTGTGGTCGGCGATAAAGTGGTTGCTGCCATGAAGCGGCAGAGCGAGGCGGGTGAATTCCGTTCTAATTTGCACCGCGGCGGTTCGGCTTCGTTGATCCGCTTAACGCCGGAAGAGCGTTCAACGGCCGTACGGGCAGCTAAAATCATGGGCCTGAACGTGTGTGGTGTTGATATGCTGCGCTCTAACCACGGGCCGGTAATCATGGAAGTCAACTCATCGCCGGGTTTGCGGGGCATTGAAGGCGCCAGCGGCAAGGATATTGCCGACATGATCATCGAATTCATTGAAAAACGTTTTGAGTCGCTGGAATCCTTGAAACATAAATCGCCTACACGGACGCGCACCCGCGGCAAAGGCTAGCAATTTTCAAAAGATAGTTTTTTTTCTTGACATCCCTTTGGTCAGGATTTACAAAGCAACTTTCTGTAACTGTGAGTTTTACAATGACCAAAACATCTTCCAAAGCAACTAGTGATGTGAGCGCAGCACCCAATCCTGAAATCGAGCATGACGACGACGATTTGTTTGAAGACAGTGAATATGTTGCCCTTGCCGATGGTATTGAGAAAGAAACCATAAAAAGAGATGCGCGCAGAAAGATTGAGATTTATTGGGAAAAGAAACGACTGAAAGAACAATTCGATGATTTTGATGAATCCGAATTTGGTTTTTAACGGCGTTTAAACAGTCATGCAAAAAAAGTCCCAAGCGGTCGGCCATGGACGTGATTATTCATCAGACCACTGAAGCTCCTGCCGGTTAACCCTCGTACTCCTTGGATTTACTTATCTTCCCCAGTCACTTGCCTACAGGGATGTAGCTCAGGACAATGCAGCTCTAATGGATGGCGGCGTGCCGGAAGGGGCTGAGCAGTCCAGGCTGATCTAAGCCCCGTCATGCCGGCATTGAGTTGCGCTATAGCGATACAAAGCTCTTGAGCAGCTCGGCCGTATCAATCATGCCTTTGTGCAGATGCTCTTCAATTTCAGCCATGGTAATTTCGCCCTCAATTTTGCCTGCCGCCCAGTTGGCGATGACGGCAATCGCCGCATAATCGATACCCAGCTCTCTGGCCAGCGCCGCTTCAGGCATGCCGGTCATGCCCACAAGATCACAGCCATCCCGTTCCATGCGGCGAATTTCTGCTGCCGTTTCCAGGCGAGGACCCTGGGCGCAGCCATAAGTACCCAGCGGGCTGAGTTTTATATGGGCCTTGGCGGCGGCAGTAATTAAACGCGCACGCAGAGCCTGAGTGTAAGGATACGTAAAGTCGATATGCGTGACCGGATCGGTTTCATCGTCAAAGAAAGTATGCTTGCGGTCATAGCTGTAATCAATAATCTGATCAGGGATGGCAATATGCGAAGGCGCCATTTGAGGCGTGATGCCGCCAACAGCGGCAACGGCGATGATTTGTTCAACGCCCAGTTGTTTCAGGCCCCAAATATTGGCGCGATAATTGATATTATGCGGCGCAAAACGGTGCGGATTGCCGTGTCTGGCCAAAAAAACCACTTCTTGATGATTCAGTTCGCCGGTAATAAAGTCGGCCGAGGGTGAGCCGTAAGGCGTAGTCAGCTGATCCCGCTTGATGATGCGTAAAGCGCTCAGCTGGGTCAGGCCGGTGCCGCCAATAATGGCTAGTTTGGTCATAATGAGCTGTCCTCGGTGGGTTGTTTGCAGGCATAAATGCCGGCTGCATTGCGTAAATAGCCTTTGTAGTCCATGCCGTAGCCGAACAGATAGCGGTTTTCCACCTGCAGGCCGACAAAATCAGCGCGTACGGGTTTGTCGTGGTCAAGCATTTTATCCACTAACACGGCGCTGTAAACGGCGAGGGCGCCTTGTTCCTTGCAATACTGGCAGATGGCTTCCAGGGTTATGCCTTCGTCGAGGATGTCATCGACAATGAGCACGGTGCGGCCTTTCATCGGTGTTTTCGGTTTTAACAGCCATTCAATATTGCCGCCTGAAGTCTTGTTTTGATAACGGCTGGCATTGATGGCATCAAGGGTGAGCGGGAGGCTCAAGCGGGTCAGCAATTTGCCGGCGGTGATGAGGCCGCCGTTCATGACGCACAGGAACAAGGGGTTGCATCCGGCCAGCGCTGAATTGATTTGCTCAGCCATTCTGTCCAAGGCCGCTTCAACCTGCTCTTCGCTAAAGAGCAAATCGGCGGTGGCCTGTATGTGTTCGATTTCTTTGAGGTTAGTCATGCGCAGGCACTGAGCTGGTCTGAAATTTGCCGCCATTTTGCGGTGTCCATGAGTTGCTCGCGGCTCATCCGGGGTTTGCCGCGCATAGCGTTGAGTCGCTGCTCTCTGAGGGCATCCTCAGTGACAGGCAAAGTCTCGAGCACTTGTTCGGCGCCGCGCGGATTATTGCAGATCAGGAGCATATCGCAGCCGGCTTGTTGTGCCAGCCGGGCGCGTTCAGGGAAGTCGCCTGCCGACGCGGCGCCGGCCATGCTTAAGTCATCGCTGAACACGGTGCCGTTAAAGTTGAGCTCCCGGCGCAGGATCTGTTGTATCCAGAAGGATGAAAAACCGGCGGGACTTGGATCAACTTTAGGGTACAGCACATGCGCCGGCATAATGCCTTCAAGTCCTTCATCGATCAGTTGTTTAAATGGCAGTAGATCTTTGTTCCGGATGCTGTCCAGGTCGCGTTCATCCACCGGCAGCGTCAGGTGTGAATCCAGCGCTACAGCACCGTGTCCGGGGAAATGCTTTCCGGTCGCCGCCATGCCGGCCGCATGCATGCCCTTTCTAAAAGCGCTGGCCAGCTGCGTTGCTAATTGATAATCGCTTGAAAACGAGCGATTGCCGATAACCGCGCTGATGCCGCAATCAATATCCAATACCGGCGCAAAGCTGAAATCCACACCGACCGCCAATAATTCGGCCGCCATCAGCCAGCCGGCGGGTTCGGCCAGTTCCGGATGTGCTGCATAACAGGAGGCGGGCGGCAGTCGCGTGAAACCATTTTGAAAGCGCTGCACGCGGCCGCCTTCCTGATCGACGGCAATCAGTATCGGGCCATTACGTGCGGCGCGAATTTGTCTGGTGAGTTCGGTAACTTGTTCGGGGCTTTGGTAATTCCGTGAAAAGAGGATAACCGCCCCGGTGTTGGGATGATTGATTATTTCTTGCTCATGGGCTGTCAGGGTCAAGCCCTCAACATCCAGCATGATAGGGCCGATAGGGTTGTTACGTGTCATTGCCTGTTATCGTTCAGAAATCTATGGGCTTGTGGCCTATACTTAAACCACAGTATTTGAATTAAACGGAGTCTGAAATGCGTTTGTTTGTGTTGTTATTAAGTCTGTGGGTCATGCCCGCTATTGCTGCTGACAGTGAGGAGTCAAAAACGGAAGCGGTTGCTATAGAATATCTGGAAATGGGCCCCAAGTTTACTGTTAATTTGGCGGAACCTAAAAAATATTTGCTGGTAAATGTGCAATTATTGGTTGAAGGCGAGTCTGCCAGTAGCAAAATAAAAAAACATCTGCCGGCATTAAGGCATGAATTGATTATGCTGTTGAGTGGCAGGTCTGCGGATAGTTTACAAACCATGCCGCAGCGTGAAGCATTGCGTCAGGAAGCATTGTTAGCTTTTGGTAAAACACTGGAGAAGCACGAGAGCGTCGATGGACTTAAGGATGTGTTTTTCACCGAGTTTTTGATTAATTGACGCTTCGTTAGTGGGGTGTCCAGTTTGAAGTGGGGGTGCAAAATAGAGCCTCTCCCATCGCCTCAATACGAAAAATGCAAAGCCCCGCCAAAATGCACTTTAATTCGCTTCAGCACAGTTGTCATCTCCTCTTCGCTATAAAGAATCGCAGCAAATTTGCCCCAGATCGGCGCAGGCCAGGCTCTATCAGTTTGGTAACGGGCGACGTGATGAATATGCAGTTGCGGCACTAAATTGCCAATGGCGGCAATATTCATTTTGTCCGCTTGATAAAGCACAGTCAGATTTTCCGCGAGGAAACTGGATTCCTCCATCAGCAAGGCGCGATCCATTTTGCCGAGTTGATAAATTTCATGCAGACCTGGTCTTTGCGGTACCAGGATAAACCAGGGATACTGGCTGTCATTCATCATCAGCAAGCGGCATAATTCAAATCGGCCGATTTCTATGCAGTCTTGTTGCAGGCGAGGGTGTAACTGAAATGTCATGGCTATATCTACGGCAAGGTTTAAGAGATAAGGAAGTAAAATGACGCCGCTTCAGCCCGTCTCAATGAAACCAGGCTGTTGCATTATTGGCGCCTGACGCTTGCAAGCCATGTGTGAATTGCTGCCGGTCGTTCAGCTAATTTGATACGGGCCGCTCATTTTGAAAATGCAATAAAGCGCCGGTAGGGCGAGCCCTGCTTCCAGGTGAAAGCTTCGGTGTAATAGTGCATTAATGCCAGATATCCCAGCAGTCCCACCGTAACGACCTTGCGGAACTCCACACCCAAAAAGTAGTTCGTGATGACATTAACCGCCGCATCACCATAACGCTGCAATACAAAAGCCAGAACAAAAGACAGCACCGGCAACACGACCACTATGGGCAGATGGCAGCGCGCCGCCCAGCGATACAAAGCATTCTGCGGCTTGGCGTGATGCCGGTTGTAATCGTGGCTCACATAGAAAATATACGCCGTCGCATCATGGACCAAGCGTGGCGCCAGAATCGCCAGAAAATAATACTGCTGCACATACAGATAAAAACTGCTCAGCACCAACACTGTATTGGACCACAAAAACAACCTGCCGACTGTCGTGCTGACATAGCGCTGACATAAGACAGTGCTAAACCCCAAGCCAATACACAAGCCAGCGGCAGCATGTTTAACCCATTCTGCCTGCTGAGCATCGAGGCTGTTCTTCAGAAAGATGCCCATGTAGACAAAGATTCCGGCTGCCACACTCAACCATAACAACAGATAAAATGCCCAGCCCGGCAAATGGCAGACCCCGCGAGCCACGCCATGCTGCTGCTTAAGTACATGGTATACCGTCCAGGCAGCCACCAGTACATAAAACATCTGGTAGGAAATAAACAGACTGCCAACGCCAAAAAACAGCGCCAGCGCCGCTGTCATCAACACCAGTTTTAATTTATAAAACTTCAGATAGTCGGTGTTACTGACCAAGACAATGGCGCTAGCAATGATATGCGGCGTCCCGAACAGGATCTGAAACAAAAGAAAATGCTCGGGGCTGCTGGGCAGATTTGCACGCAAAAAATCCTGCCCAACCCAAGCATCAAACAACTGCAGCAACAAACACAGTGGAATGATGGCATACAGTGCCAGCAGCAGCCGGAATGACACCGCCAGTTTATGGTTAATGCCCGGATACTCAGTTGAAAGGGTTTGCGCAGACATCGAAGTACCTAATATGAAATAGCGGTCATTATTCAGCTTATGGTGTTCCTGAGACGCAAGCTTCTGTCATTCAGTGAATTACTATTGGGGTGCTTAAGCCAAGGGCATGTCGTTATCCGCAAATGTCGTCATACCAGCCGGGAAGCGGGTATCTAGCGCCATGGCCTGTCCTGAGCGAAGTCGTAAGGGATGGCAAGCTTAAAACTTCCCTGTAGTCTGGATTCCGGCGATCCCTGCCGGAATGACGAACTTGTGTATCAGGGTATGCATCAAGGCCGCCGCAATGCATTGTATTTGGATAAGCTGGCACAGGGCTCCGTAAAGACCTTATTCCGTCAATGCAAAACCTATTTTAATGGTGACCTGCCAGTGGGCAATTTTGCCTTGATCGAGATGACCGCGCGTTTCGACTACTTCAAACCAGCGCATATCGTGAATGGTTTTAGCCGCTTTGCTGATGGCGTTTTCGATGGCTTCCTGCATACCGATAGTGGAAGAGCCGGTGAGTTCTATTTTTTTGTAAATATGGTCAGACATGATTTTGTTCTCGCTGTGTATAATAAAAATCCAGCTCTTGTAGACGCTGGGGTGTGCCTATATCCATCCAGAAACCGTCAAATGTTTGGCCCGTTACACGCCGCGCCGCTATCGCGCTGCGCAGCAAAGGCGCCAATTTGCTGGTTCCGGGCGTTGTATGCATGAATAACTCAGGCCGGTAAACACCGATGCCGCTAAAGGTAAGTTTGGGGACGCTGCTCTCGTCAACGTGACCGCTATTATCCAGGCCGAAATCGCCTTGCCGGTGATGCTCGGGGTTTTCGACCAGGACTACATGGGCTAAATCAAGGTTCAGGTTTTTGAGTTGGGCATAGGGAAAGTCGGTGGCAATGTCGCCATTGACGACCAGAAAGGCATCGTCGCCCAGCAGCTGCAGGGCGTGAATAATGCCGCCGGCGGTTTCCAGTGCTTGTTCGCCCTCGGGTGAATACTGAATATGGGCGCCGAAATGCCGGCCGTCGCCCAGAACATTTTCAATTTGCTGGCCCATGTGGGCATGATTGATGACAATGTCGGTAAAGCCACCGGCAACCAGCTGTCTGATGGTGTATTCGATCAGTGGCTTGCCGGCGACCGCCAGTAAGGGTTTAGGGGTGTAATCGGTTAACGGCCGCATGCGTTCGCCGCGACCGGCCGCTAAAATCATGGCTTTCATGCGCGTGCCTCGGCGACGGGTAAGGCCAGATCGGCAAGAAACCGGCCAAAATCTGCTAGTTCCGGATAAACGGCGCACACGGCAGTGACGTAATTCAGGGTACGGGGTATGTCCTTAAGGTAGCCGGATTTGCCATCCCGCAGATGCAAACGAGAAAAAATGCCGACGGCTTTCAGGTGGCGCTGCATGCCCATCAAATCAAACCAGCGGATGAACTGGGGCAGGTCGCAATCAATCAGACCGGCTTGCAACAGACGCTGATAATAGTGGTTTAGCCATTGCTTAACCTGGACTTCGGGCCAGGCGATATAGCAATCGCGCAAGAGCGACACCAGATCGTACGTGATAGGGCCGATGACGGCATCCTGAAAATCAATAATGCCGGGGGTGTTGTCGTTTAACACCATCAAGTTGCGGGAATGGTAATCCCGATGTACACAGGTAACCGGTTGCTCGAGCGCAGAGCTGATCAGCAGTTTATGGACCTTGTCCAGCATGGGGGCGGGCAGGTCAATGTCGAGCAGCCGGTTTAAAAACCACTCGTCGAAGATGCCGAGTTCTCTTTGCAGCAGGGCTTCGTTATAGCGGGGCAGGCCGCTGTCTTGCAGGGGGGTTTGGCTTTGCAGCTTAAACAAGCTGTCGCAGGCGCTTTGATATAAAGTTTCGGCGCTGTGGGTATTCAGGCGGTCCAAGAAACAGTGTGAGCCGAAGTCTTCAATCAGTAAAAAACCGTCGCTCAGATTTTGCTCAAAAATGGCGGGTACGTGGATTTGGGATTGGCGCATTAGAGCGGCAACTCTGATGAAAGGCTCAATGTTTTCCTTTTCCGGCGGGGCGTCCATGACAATAAATTGTCCTTGAACGGCCTTGATCCTGAAGTAACGCCGGAAACTGGCATCGCTGGAGGCAGGTTCACAGTGCTCGATGTCCAGCAGCAGGTCGTTTTCCAGCCAGTCGCGCATGGCGATTGTTCTTAAGTCTTCAGGCATCATCATGAATAGGTGAGTTTAGTTATAATGCTGCGGTAAATTTGGGGTAAAATGCACGTTCGGCATTTTATTCGATTTCTGATTCATTAAGCTACTAACTTATATCCTCTATGCGTCCCCGCTTATTTCTGGCTTTTTTACCTACACTCTTTAGCTCTGTTAGCGTTGCTAATGAAGCGGCCTGGAATTGCCAGCAAAGCAAAGACGGCAAGGAGTGGGTATGTGTTGGCGAGGAAAAAGCTGGGGCAAAAAGCGAAGAGGCTGCAGCGCCTGTCACAACCGCGCCGGCTAAAGCAGCCGAGCCGGTCATTACCGAATCGATGCCCGCTACCGAACCGGCGCCGGCCGATGTTGATCAAGACACCGCACCGGCGACAGCAGAACCGGTTGAAGTGGCTGAGCCGGTCACCCCTGAAGCGCCTGAACGCAGCCAGGAAGTGCCAGCTGAGCCGGCAATAGCAGTCAAGCCGGATAAAAAGCAGCCACTCTACGTTGCTCAGCCGGTAATACATGAAGCCGGGAAGCCCATGCCGCTTGATATGCAACCGCATAGCCCGGAAGCCGTCGCTGATACTAAACAAGGCCCCGGCTGGGCCTGTGATGCTGGCAGCGAAGACCAAAACTGGGATTGTAATCTGGTGGGCACCGACCCCAAAGGTGAGGCGCGCATCGTGGCTAGCGACGAGGTTAAGTCGGGCTTGCTGGATCCGGCGTTTGATCTTAAACAGGAAAAAACCTTCAGTGCTTTGCAATCGCAGCTGCCTTATGATCCCTGGCAGAACTGCACCATACAAATGGGTGCGCCTGCGGGCTTCGTCTCGCAAAAAGACTTAAGAGCAAGCTCGCCGCTGGATGTAAAATCGGATTATTCAGAATTGTATGATGCGGAAGTCAGCAGTTATTTTGGCAATGTGGAGATGAAACGCGCCGATCAGCGTGCCATGACTGACAAGGCCAATTACGACACGGTTTCCGAAACCCTGGATATGCAGGGCCATGTCATTTACGCTGATGACGATCTTGCCGTGTCCAGCGATACCGCCTTGCTCAAACTGCAATCCGATCAGGCCAGGCTCCGGGAAACAATGTTCATATCGCCGAGTACGCCGCTCAGGGGGCGAGCCAAGGTAGTGTATCGTGATAACAAGGATTTATCGCGCTATAAGGATGTCGCGTATACCAGTTGCCGTCCAGGCAATCAGGACTGGGTGATTCATGCCTCCGACCTGAAATTGAATAAAGTCACCGGGCAAGGCTCCGCAAAAAATACCTGGCTGGAGTTTAAAGGTGTGCCGGTGTTTTACTCGCCATATCTGTCATTTCCCATGGATGACAGAAGATTATCCGGATTTCTGGCGCCTGCTTTTGGCAGAACGCAACGCTCAGGTTTCGATTTTTCAGTTCCTTATTATTGGAATATCGCGCCTAACTATGATGCTACGTTTAAGCCGCGTTATCTGACTAAAAGAGGCATTCTGCTGGGCGGAAATTTCCGTTATTTGACGGAAAAATCCACCGGTGAGTTTGCCGGCGAATATCTACCCAATGATAATGAATTAGACAAAACGCGCTTTCTGGGTGCCATAAAAAACACCACCCTGTTCACGCCCAACATTAGCTCAAATATGGATTTGAACTATGTCTCCGACAAGGATTATTTCAATGATCTGGGTAACGCCCTTAATATCAACCGCAACAGTTTCCTGAGAAGCACGGCTGATCTGAACTATGTTAACGAGGGTGTTGCGTTTGGCAGCCGGGTCGAGAATTATCAGACCATTGATAAATCGATCCAGCCCGAAAACCGGCCTTATCGAAAGCTGCCCCAGGTGACTTTGAATCTGAATCGAGCCTTCACTTTCATGCCTCTGGAAACGGCCATGGAAAATGAGTACGTGTATTTTCAGCATGATGATTTTAACTACCAAGATCAATCTGGAGTGAACATAGTCAACGCCCAGCGCTTCAATACCAAGCCGTCGATCAGCATGCCCTGGTCATCGCCCGGCGCATTTGTAAAACCCAAGGTATCCCTGCAGCATACGCAATATTTGTTTAATAATCAGAATGCAGTGTTACTAAATACAGGTGCTGTCAGCGCGGGAGATTCGGATACTATTTCCAGAACTTTGCCGATTGCCTCCATCGACAGCGGCATGTATTTTGAAAAAGCCTTCGATCTGGCCGGCAGCGCCTTTACGCATACCCTGGAGCCGCGCCTGTTTTATCTCTTTATCCCCAAGACGGATCAAAAAAATATCCCGCTGTTCGATACCTCGCTGTTTGACTTTAACTACAGCAGCCTGTTTCGCGAAAACCGCTTTAGCGGCTCCGACAGGACGCAGGATGCCAACCAAATAACCGCGGCCTTGACTTCTCGTCTGGTTGATCCGGAAACCGGCAGAGACAGATTGAAACTCAATATCGGTCAAATTTTCTATTTCAGGGATAGAGAAGTGACCTTGTGTGGTGATTACTACTCACCTTTGTGTACGGGGGGGCAGTTCAGCCAGGTGGAAACCAACAGTCTGTCGAATTTGGTGGCTGACCTGAGCACCGAACTGAACGAGCATGTAGCGCTGGACACGGGCGTGCAATGGGATTATGAGGAAAGCGATGTTGCCAGATATGAGGCTACCGTGCATTTGAAGAATGGCCCCGACCAGCTGCTTAATCTCGGCTATCGTTACCGGAAAAATATTCTCTATCCGGATCGGTCGCGTGACATTATCCAGAGCGATATTTCATTTCAGTGGCCGGTTTACGACGACTGGTATGCCGTGGGCCGCTGGCAGTATTCCTTGCTCAACAATTCAACTACGGAAAGTTTTTTCGGCCTTGAAAAAGAAAGCTGTTGCTGGCGTTTTCGTGTGATTGGGCGCCGCTGGGTGAATAATGTCAATGTCAATAATGCCTTCAACACTATCAACGCCGTTCAGCCCGTGGGTGACAGTCAAACCGGCGTATTCTTCCAGGTTGAACTCAAAGGCCTGACCGGAATAGGTGAAAAACTCGACGAATTCTTTGAACAGAATATTTATGGTTACCGTAAACCTCTAAAATAATGCATCAAACAACATGAAAAGATTGATTGTGTCAGCCCTGTTTTGTAGTTTATTTTTTATTAGTCTGCCGGGGTACGCCGAAACGCTGGATAGAATTGTCGCCATTGTTGAAGATGACGTTATTCTCGACCGTGAACTGAACCAGGAAGTGGCGGCCGTGGTTCAGAGAATGCAGGCCAGCAACGCCCAATTACCGCCTTCCTATATCCTGCGCA
Source organism: uncultured Gammaproteobacteria bacterium (assembly GCA_963696315.1). Lineage (GTDB taxonomy): Bacteria > Pseudomonadota > Gammaproteobacteria > Methylococcales > Methylomonadaceae > CAWKEY01. The sequence continues at coordinate 119,988 of CAVOJU010000025.1, read as the reverse complement.
AACAGGTGCTGGAAAGAATGATTGTCGATAAATTGCAACGCCAAATGGCAGAAAAAGCAGGGATCAGCGTGACCGAGGAAATGCTGAACAGCTCGGTAAACGATATCGCCACACGGAACAATATGAGTGTGCAGCAATTCAAGGAGGAATTGGAAAGACAAGGCATTAGTTATCAAAGTTTTTTGGCCAATATCCGCAATGAAATCATTATTAACCAATTGCGCGGCCGGGAAATAGGCGGGCGCATTAAAGTCACCGACAGAGAAGTCGAACACTACCTTGAAACCCAGGATAAAATCGGCACTGAAGCCATCCAGTATCATCTAGGGCATATACTCATTGCTGTTCAAGAGGCGGCATCGTCGGCGGAGATTCAAAAAGCCCAAAAAAGAGCCGATGATATTGTCAATAAGTTACGCGAGGGTCAGGATTTTACCCAAATGGCAATGAGTCTTTCCGATAGCGACACGGCACTCAAAGGCGGTGATCTGGGCTGGCGTAACTTGAGCGAGATACCCACGCTGTTTGCCGAGCAGGCTGAAAATTTGCCACAGGGCGAAATCGCTGGTCCCATACGCAGCCCCAGCGGCTTCCACATCATCAAGATGCTGGGGAAAAAAGGCGCTGATCAGCAACATACCATTACCAAAACCAAAGTGCGGCATATTTTGATTAAAACCAATGAGTTGATCGATGATGCCGAGGCCAAAAAACGCCTGCTCGCCTTAAAGGAGCGCATCGCCAATGGGGAAGATTTTGCCGCCCTGGCACGGACTTATTCCGATGATAAAGGCTCGGCGTTAAAAGGCGGCAGCCTGGACTGGGTCGGGCCAGGGGATCTGGTTAAACCCTTTGAAGAAACCATGGGCAGTTTGGCCATCAATCAAGTCAGCGAGCCGGTGCAAACCCAGTTCGGATGGCATCTGATTCAGGTCCAGGAACGAGAAAATAAGGACAATAGTGATGAATTCAAGAAAAATCAGGTCAGGGATGCCATCCGCAAACGCAAAATAGAAGAAGAAACAGAGCTGTGGATGCGCCGCTTGCGTGATGAAGCTTTCGTGGAAATTTATCAGGATAGACTCTGAGCGTATGCAGCCATCACTAGATAAAGACTGATAACCGGATGAATAGCAGCAACAATGCCGTCGAGCAGACTAGCAATCGGCTGGAGCCGTTAACGGCCAGATTGCAGCAGATATTGCAGGGCGAGAATCTGGATGCCCAGCGCGCGATGATTAGCGATATCGCCGCAGAGCTTGGGGTGGATGATCTGGAGTGTGCCGCGGCGCTGCTTTATTTAAATCAGTTCGGGAATCATACCGTTCAGTCGCTCCCGGAACAGCAAAAGAGTGTCTCGCCTCCCTCATCCGAAAGCAGCCCGGCCGCCATTAAAATGGTGCGCTACCGTCTGGAAGTCGGACGCAAGCATCAAGTCACCTTGGAAGCGCTGGTAAAATTGCTGGTTGATGAATCGGGCGTCGATAAAAACAATATCAATAACGTCAGCATTCATAACCTTCACACGATACTTGAATTGCCCGACGGCATGCCCCCGGATATCTTTTTGCATCTAAAGTCGGTAGAAATCAACCAGCAAAAACTGCACATCAAAAGGCTAAAGGCACACCCGCATAAAAAGCGCGGCAATCATAACTTTCGCCGTGGACGCCCGAACAATCCTCAGTCCGGTCAAGAGCTGACTGCCAGTTAGCGCCTTCCAGGGTACATGAATTCATCGGCGCCTGAGTTGCCGCGTGGACGACTGCCAAGCGCCCGTTTTGACAATGCGCAGATAGACGCTTGTCTGGTATCTACGTACCAGCCCTGCGCAATGAACAAACCCGATTACCTTTTATAATGACGGCTACCGCATAAGCACATGACAACCATTCAATATATAAATACACAGGAACAACTGGATCAGCTCTGTGAACGGATCAAGAAAGAACCCTGGCTGGCGCTCGACACTGAGTTTTTACGTGAAAAAACCTATTACCCCAAGTTCTGCCTGCTGCAAATCGCAACGCCGGAATGGGTGGCCTGTGTCGATCCCTTGGCATTGCCCTCGCTGACTGTGCTTTTTGAAACGATCGCAAATCCTGCCATCATCAAAGTATTTCATTCCTGCCGGCAGGATATGGAAATCATCTATCAATTGACCGGCCTATTGCCGCAGCCGGTGTTTGATACCCAAATCGCCGCGCCATTGCTGGGGTTTCAGGAAAATCCGGGTTACGCGATGCTGGTATCCAGTTTGTTGAATATCAACCTGAGCAAGGCGCACACCCGGGCTGACTGGAGCAAGCGTCCGTTAAGCGAGGCCGAAATCCAATATGCGGCTGACGATGTCATTTATTTGTGCGAAATTTACCAGATCATCACACAAAAATTGACCGAACTCGGACGTACCGACTGGCTCAACGATGATTTTGCCGAGCTTGCCAATCCCGATTTCTATGCCGTCACGCCGGAAAAAGCCTGGCTTAAAATTAAAGGCAAGAACAAACTGACTGGCAAGCAGTTGTCTATCGTGCAGACGCTGGCCGAATGGCGCGAAAAAACCGCGCAGGCTGAAAATCGTCCGAGAAACTGGCTGCTGCGTGATGAAATGCTGTTTGAGCTGGCCAAGCTGCAACCGGAAACTCAGGCCGAACTGGCCAATGTGCGCGGCATCAATGAGCGCGCCGTTAGCCGCTACGGCAGAGAATTATGCCAATTGATTACCGCCGCCAAACAGCGCGCACCGTTGCCGCTGCACGAAAAAGGCAAGCCCGGTAAAAAAACCCAGCAGCAAGAAGCCGTCCTCGATATTTTGGCGGCCATAGTCAGAATCAGAGCCGATGAAAATTCGATCAATCCGGTCAGTGTTGCCAGTCGAAAAGACCTGGAGATGCTGCTGGATGAAGATCCCGATTGCCTGTTATTGCATGGCTGGCGCCGGAATATGGTGGGCAAAGAGCTGCAAGCCTTGCTCCAGGGTCATCATGCGCTGATTTTACAGCCGGACAAGGTGAGTATTGAAGCCCGCTAAGATGCTCGCCGGTTAACGGCGCCAGAAGCAATGACGACGAAGAACACGAGCATTACGAGGCCTCAAGGCGTTGTTTACCGCAATGATTTTCTTCGTCTCATGGGTGACGATCATGTCGTTCAGGCTGTCAATGGCCGCTGCCGACTTCACTCGAATCCGCCGCTACTTTGCTTACCCAGGGCATCAACAGCAAGGCCAGCACAAATATCAGCGCCAAGGTATGGAACAGGGTATTCAATGTCATCACTTCGGCTTCACGCATCAACAATTTGTAAAGCTGTTTCAGGGCCGCCGATTCCGAGTCCGGCAACCCGGCGCTGGACAAGCGCTCTTGAAAAGCACCCAGAACCGCTTGTGTCTGCGGCGAGCCGGGCGTCACATGCTCGCGCAATACCGCATAATGCAGTTTGTTGAGATGGATCATTAAGGTATTCGCCAGGGCCAGACCAATCGCGCCGCCCAGGTTGCGCGTCAGGTTATAAAGCCCGCTGGCATTCTTGACTTCTTCCGGCGGCAAGGTGCCTAGCGCCAGGGAATTGATCGGCAGGAAACAATACATCAACGAAAAGCCCCGAATCGCCTGCGGCCAGAAGAATTCCCAGTAGCCGGACTCTTGAGTGAGATTGCCGTTTATCCAGCTACCGAACGCAAAACCGGACAAGCCCAATGCCAGCATCAGCCGGGAATCAATTCGTTTCACCAAAGGCCCTGCGACGAACGCGGACAATAGCTGAAACAGGCCGGTGACCATGATGTACTGGCCGATCTGCAAGCTGTTCAGACCCTTGACGCTGGCCAGATAGACCGGCATCAATAACATCAGCGTGAACATACCGATGCCGAGTATGAAACTGAATGTGCAGCCGACCGCGAAATTGCGATTGCGGAAGGCCCACAGATCGACAATGGGATGCTCTATGGTCAGTTCGCGATGGAATAGCGCGACACCGGACAACGCCGCGACCACACTGAAAAACACGATCTCCCGGCTCTCGAACCATTGTTCGCGCACACCCTCTTCCAGCACGAATTGCAGGCTGCCGAGAAAGACCACGATATAAACGATGCCGAGAAAATCGATCTTGTCGAGCAAACTCCAGTCCGGTTCATCAACCCGCACGAATCGCCAAGTCGCCAAACACACCAGCACACCCGGCAGCAGATTGACCAGAAACAAGGCCTTCCAGGACAAGGCTTCGGTCAGATAACCGCCCAGCACCGGCCCTGCGGTGGGCGCAATCATCACCACCATGCCGACCACGATGACCATGACCGGCTGCAGCCGCGGCGGAAACAAGGTGTAGATCACCGCGAATACAGTCGGAATCATCGCCCCGCCGAATAAACCCTGAAAGGCGCGGAACACCACCATGGACGGCAGATTCCACGCGAACACGCAAAACAAGCTCATCAAGGTAAAGCCGCCGCAGGACAGCACGAACAGGATGCGCGTGGAAAAAGCCCGAGCCAGCCAGCCTGACAGCGGAATGATGACCACCTCCGCCACCAGGTAGGCGGTCTGTACCCAGGTAATTTCATCCGCGGTCGCCGAGAGCCCGGCCTGTATCTGTTCCAGCGAACTGGCGACGATCTGGATGTCCAGAATCGCCATGAAGATGCCGAACACCATCGCGAAAAAACCTATCCATTGCTCGGTGCTAACTGGTTGATAATCTAGCGTAGCGTTATCGCCTGCGGCTACTGGCGCTGTTGAGTCTGTCGTCATTGCCATGTCTGCTTACAGCACCCTGACCTTGATCTCCGTGGAAAGCCCTGGTCTCAGCAGGCTCAAATCACTGCCGGGCCGGAAAGCGATCTTTACGGATACACGCCGCACGATCTTGGTGAAGTTGCCGGTAGCGTTTTCCGGCGGCAGCAGGCTGAATTCGGAGCCGGAGGCCGGTGCGAAACTATCCACTACGCCTTCAAAAACCTGATCGGGGTAAGCGTCGACCCGAATCTTCACCGGCTGCCCCGGCTGAATCCGGCCGATCTGGGTTTCCTTGAAATTGGCTTCCACGAACAGCCCTTGCGTGGGAATCAGATAACCGAGCGGACTGCCGGGTTTGACCAGTTGCCCGATCTGCACACTACGGTTGCCGATAATGCCGGCGATGGGCGCCGTGATGCGCGTGTTGGCCAAATCGATGCGTGCCAGTTCCAGGTTGGCCTCGGCGGCTTTAATCCGGGCGCGCGTTTCTTCTATTTGGGCATCCAAAGCCGCCAATTGACTTTCCGCTTCCTGCCGCGCGGAACGCACTTTTTCGCGTTGGGCATTGGCCTGTTTGTGTGTGGATTCGGCAGTATCCCGGGTTTGCACTGAAACCGCACCTTCCGCGGCCAGGTTGTCGAAACGCTTCAAATCCTTGGCGGCCTTTTCCAGATCGGCTTCGGACACGGCGATATTGGCCGCCTCCTGACGGATCTTGGCGCCTTGTGTAAGCTTGTCGGTTTCCAGGGTCTGAATATGCGCGGTCTCTGACAACACTTGTGCCTCAGCCTGGGCAACTCGAGCCTGGAAATCGTGATCGTCGATCACCACCAGCAAATCGCCCGGCTTCACCTGCTGGTTATCCTCGAACAAGACTTCCTTGACGTACCCGCTTTCCCTGGGACTGATCAAACTGGTGTGCGCCTTCAGATAGGCGTTGTCGGTAGTTTCGAAAGGATGGATCGCCTTCAGCCAATACACGACGCTTGCCGCGATGGCGATCAGCAGAATCAGAATGGACCCTGCGGTTTTTTTGGATGAAGTAAGTGACATAAATTTTTGTTGCCCAACTAAACTGTGTAGTTTAGTATAATTAGTAAGCTCTTATCAATGCAATCAATTTATTCAACGATGCGATGACCAAACCTCACAATCCCAAACGACAAGCCATACTCGAAGCGGCGACGCGCGCCTTCATTGCCCATGGCTACAGCGGTACCAGTATGGAAGCTATCGCCGAGGCAGCGCCGGTTTCCAAACCTACGCTTTACAACCATTTCAAAAGCAAACAGGATTTGTTTGGCGCCGTGATCGAGTGTCGATGTGAAGCCTTGCTGGGCACCCTTGCGAGTGTTCAAACCGGACTTAACGACCCGGTGGCTGGTTTGCGCGCTATCGCCAGCGCTTTCATCGATCTGGTTTATGCCAACGAAGCCATTCAGTTGTATCGGCTGATCATTGCAGAGCAGCAGCATTTTCCGGAGCTTGGGGAGCTTATCTACCGTTCCGGCCCCGTGCCGGTGTTGCAGCAAATGTCGGCTTACCTCGCTGAGCTGCAAGCCCGCGGTATATTGAGCATTGAGGACCTTGAAACATCGAGCCGATTGTTTCTGGATATGTTGAAAGGTGATCAACATTTCCGATGCCTGCTCGGTTTGCAATCAGGCCTGAGTGAGGCGGAAAAACGCCATTTGATAGACGCCGCGGTTTCTTTATTTCTCAAGGGAAATGGATATGAAGTATAAACTGGGCTGGCTACTGACTCTCAGCGGTTTGGCTGGCTGTACGATGGGGCCGGATTACCGCGCAGTTGCTCCGGCAGTACCGAGCCATTGGCAGGCTGAACCGACGGCAAATTTGCAATCAGGTTAATCCTGAGGAATTGAAAAACTGGTGGAAAAATTTCGGCGATACAGAACTGGATCGCCTGATGGATCATGGCCTTGGCGGGCAACCTGGATATCAAAATAGCATTGGCTCGCATCGATCAGGCTCGCGCCGAGCGCCGTGGCACCCGCGCCGAACTGTTCCCGACCGTCAATATTACGACCGGCGCGCAGCGCCAAGAAAACCCGTTCCCTGGTCTTGCTCCCGGCATCAAATACAACATGTTCGAGCTGGGTTTCGACGCCTTGTGGGAAATTGATCTGTTCGGTCGTCAGCAGCGGCGTCTGGAGTCAGCCTCCGCCGAGCTTGATGCGGCCGGTGAAGAGTATCGCCAGTCTTTGGTATCGCTGACCGCCGAACTGGCACGCAGTTACATCAACTACCGCAGTCTGCAAAACCAGTTGCGTATTACTCGCACGAATCTGGAATCGCAACAACACACGCTGGCATTGACCGAAAAACTTTTTAACGAAGGCGTTAGCGCCCGGCATGATGTCGTTCGGGCCCGCGCCCAGACAGAAATCACCGCCTCACAGATACCGGCCCTGGAAGCCAATCTGGTTGCCACCTTGCGCCAACTGGAAGTGTTGGTGGGGCGACAACCCGGCGCACTGGCTGTCGAATTGAATCCATCCGGCGCCATGCCGATTGCGCCGGCCACGGAGGTACTGACTTCGCCGGCCGAAACCATCCGCTATCGCCCCGACATTCGTGCCGCCGAACGCCGGCTGGCGGCAGCCAGCGCAATGCAAGGCGCCGCCATTGCCGAACTGTTTCCGAAAATATCACTGTCGGCATTTGTGGGCCTGCGCAATACCGATATCGAAAGCCTATTCAAATCAGCGGCGTTTTCCTATGGTACTGCCGCCAACCTGCTGCAGCCGCTGCTGAATTTCGGCCGGATTCAGGCCGGAATCGACCTGGCCGAAGCCAAACAAAAAGAGGCCTATCTGGCCTATGAAAAGGCGGTGCTCGAAGCGCTTCAGGAAACCGAAACCGCTCTGACCCGGTATTTGAAGGAAGAAATCCGCCGGCAGGCGCTGGCCCGCTCGGTTGCCGATCTACAGGAATCGGTACGCCTGTCGCAATTGCGTTATCAGGAAGGTGTAATATCCTTTCTTGACGTGCTTGATTCGCAGCGTGTCCTCTATATTGCCGAAATCGATTTGGCTCGTTCCCAAGCATCGGCGTCCACTAATCTGATTGCCGTTTACAAAGCGCTGGGTGGCGGCGCGAACAGCACGCCGCCGGAAAACGTCTGAGATGCTCCCGGATGTTTTCCGGTAAGAGTGCAACCCTTAATACCACTATGGGGAGGAAACCTCGCAGAGGCGTTCTTCCCTATGCGCTGCAGTAAGGGTAAAAAGCAATTTGGCTTACTCACTAGAGCATCCCTTCACCCAAAATAGCACTGAACCAAAGCAATGACGTCTTACTATCAAGCGCGAGCAAGGAAAAATTTTTAGCCACGTCCCCAAAAAACGCCTGGTGGAAACGCCCGGAGAAGGCGCGCGCCAAGAATATTTTGGCGTTGTACTAAACGAATACGGCTGTTCCATTCATGGACTCACTGTGGTATATGATTTGGGTGGTTAGCGTGTGATCGTCAAGGAGCTAACAACGTGAATGCCAGCTTTTTCTGTTGTTTGATGTTCAGTGCCAAGTAGGTATTTGTACTAATATCATTTTTTTTATTCTCGACCTATTGTGTCCCATGGGCTTTATGCCATATGGGGTGCCTTGTTCCCTTTGAAAAATTAACCCAGTGATGATAAAAAATGGCTGTCAATAAAGCATTAAATGGGACAAGTTCAACTCCTGAAGACTCTTGCATGCCGGAAGTTCTTCCGGATATTGAAGCCCAGATTGCCGAGCTGGCGTATTACAAAGCCGAACGCCGTGGTTTTGCACCCGGCCATGAAATGGAGGACTGGCTTGAGGCAGAGCGGGATTTAGCCGATATAATGCGCTAACCATATGTAAAATAATCAGTATTGTTAAACCAACAAGAATGGGAGAAAGCCATGAGCGCTAAAGAAAAAGAATCGAAAAAAGGTACGGAAATCATGCCTCAATCATCAGGTGGTTTATTGTCATTTGACGAATTTGATGATTTCTTTGATAACTTTCTGTCACGGAGATGGCCTCGTTTACTTGACTTGGGTTATCCGGGCGGACTGGAAAAAGGATTTCCAAAAGTAGACATTATCGATCACGACCATGAAATAGAGGTGCAGGCGGCATTGCCCGGTGTTAAAAAAGAAGATCTGGATGTTTCCATTAATAATCAGACGATTACCATCCGTGCTTCAACAAAAGAAGAAAAAAAAGAAGAAGGCAAATATTTTCGCCGTGAAATAACCCGTGGCGAATTTCACCCCGGCAAATATTTTCGCCGTGAAATAACCCGTGGCGAATTTCAGCGCACGCTGTCCTTGCCCGAGAATGTCGATAACGAGCATGTTGCGGCATCCTTCAAAGACGGCATATTGAAAGTAACAATTCCGAAAACCGAGAAAAGCAAGCGTAAATCCATCGAGATCAAATAGTTCGGAGTGATTCCCCGTTTACTCGCAGAATGGCTAGGGTGATTTGGGTGCATGAAGTTGCATGTTATCGAAAAACCTGAGCCCTGCATGACATCCCGGTATCTTTGCAAGGATATCGGGATGTTATGGCGCTTCACTAGTGCACTGTGAAGTGCTCTCTAAAGGCTGTACCGTGAAATCAGGCAGGTTTTTGATCTGCCGCATAACCCTGGCAATTTTCCAGTTTGTTTTTCATTACCTGGCAGTTTTTACCCTCGCCGGAAATTTACCTGATTTTATATTTTATTTGCCAATCCGTAATGGTTTAGGAGCGTATTGGCAGATTAGGCGAAGTCAGGTCAGTCGCTCTGAATCTCTACCAAGTCATCCAGCTTGTTCGGCCGATCAATAAAAAGCCAACAGTCCGATCGCAGCATGGGCTTGAAATTATAAAAACCAACCCTATTGTTGCAGCGTAATCGCTTGTATAGCGCTGAACTTTGTCTACTTAATTAATCTTTATATTTAAATTTCAATCACTTGGAGAAAAGCATATGAATATTCAGCCATTATCTGATCGTGTGGTAATCAAGCGCTGTGAGGAAGAAAAAATCACGCCGGGCGGAATTGTGATTCCTGATTCTGCGGCGGAAAAACCGGTAAAAGGCGAAGTGATCGCGGTCGGGAAAGGTAAAATTCTGGACAATGGAAAGCTATGCCCGCTTGCGGTCAAGGTCGGCGACAAGGTGCTTTACGGCAAATACGCCGGCAATGAAGTCAAAATCGGCGATGAACAACTGCTGGTCATGCGTGAAAGTGACATCATGGCGGTTCTCGATGCTTAACGTTGTATGTATTTGATCAATTCCATTCAGAGGTAACTAATCATGTCAGCTAAAGAAATAATTTTTGCAGATGATGCGCGTCATAAGATTGCCAGCGGTGTCTCGATTCTGGCTAAAGCCGTTAAACAGACGCTTGGGCCCAAAGGCCGCAATGTCGTGCTGGAAAAGACGTATGGCTCGCCCATCGTGACCAAGGACGGCGTATCCGTCGCCAAGGAAATTACCCTCAAGGACAAATTTGAAAACATGGGTGCGCAGATGGTCAAGGAAGTCGCTTCCAAAACCTCGGATGTGGCAGGGGACGGCACCACTACCGCTACCGTGCTGGCCGAAGCTATTTTTCGCGAAGGCATGAAATCAGTAGCCGCTGGCGCTAATCCCATGGATATCAAACGCGGTATCGACAAGGCGGTAACGGCCGTCGTTGATGAACTGAAAAAAATTTCGGTACCCTGCGCAGACAGCAAGGCTATTGCCCAGGTCGGCACCATTTCGGCTAATGCCGACGCCGATATCGGGCAGATTATTGCCGATGCCATGGATAAGGTCGGTAAAGAAGGCGTCATTACCGTTGAGGACGGTTCGGGCCTGCAAAACGAACTGGAAGTCGTTGAAGGCATGCAGTTTGATCGTGGTTACCTGTCACCCTATTTCATTAACAATAAGGAAACCATGAACGTGGAGCTGGAGGAGCCTTATATCCTGCTGCATGACAAAAAAATTTCCAATATCCGCGATTTGCTGCCCTTGCTGGAAAGTGTCGCCAAAGCCGGCAAGCCTCTGTTGATCGTGGCTGAAGATGTTGAAGGCGAAGCGCTGGCGACCCTGGTGGTCAACACTATCCGCGGCATCATTAAATTGGCTGCCGTTAAAGCGCCGGGATTTGGTGACCGCCGCAAGGCCATGCTGGAAGATATTGCGGTTCTCACCGGCGGCAAGGTCATTTCCGAGGAAGTGGGTCTGAGCCTTGAAAAAGTTCAGCTTGATGATCTGGGCAGCGCCAAAAAAGTTCATATCAGCAAAGACGACACCACTATTATCAGTGGTGCCGGCAGTGACCATGACATCCAGGCAAGAGTTAAGCAGATTCGCCAGCAGATTGAGGATACAACGTCCAGCTATGACAAGGAAAAGCTGCAGGAACGCCTGGCCAAGCTGGCAGGCGGCGTTGCCGTGATTAAGATCGGCGCTGCGACCGAAGTTGAAATGAAAGAGAAAAAAGCGCGCGTTGAAGATGCCTTGCATGCAACCCGGGCGGCCGTCGAAGAGGGCGTAGTTCCAGGAGGCGGCATTGCCTTGCTGCGCTGCCAGAATGCCATCAAAAATTTGAGCGGCGATAATGCCGATCAGAACGTCGGCATTAAAATTCTTGCCCGCGTGATTGAAGAGCCATTGCGCCAGATTGTGCAAAATGCCGGTGTGGAACCTTCTGTCATCGTGCATCAATGCGCGGAAGGTAAAGGCAATTTTGGTTACAACGCCGCTACAGGAGCATTCGGCGACATGTTCGAAATGGGCATTTTGGACCCCACCAAGGTTACCCGTTTCGCGCTGCAAAATGCATCATCGATAGCGGGTTTACTATTGACCACCGAAGCGATGATCGCTGAACTGCCAAAAGTGGAAAAAGGCGCTGGCTATCCGGGCGCCGGCATGGATGAAATGATGTAACTCATGTCACGTAAGTAATCTTAATAACCCCTGAAGCAGGCATAGGCGCCGCTATGGATAACCATTCATAGCGGCGCTGGGCTTTACGGCGTATGTTGATTTTGAGTGCTACCTGCGGCGAATGCAGAGCCGCGTCAGGGGCTTTGCTGCATCTGCAAATCAGAGCTGCTAATCATCCAAAAGCGCATCATTCGCTGCCTGGGTGTGTTTTGCCGAGCAACGCTGGCTTATTTCGCTTCAATCAATTGCCAGCACCTTGGCGCCGCGGATTTTTCCAGTCTTCAATTCAAGCAAGGCCTCGTTTGCCTGCGCCAATGCGAATATCTGAACTTCGGGCTTGAGATTCATTTCAGCCGCCAGGCTCAAGAACTCCGTTACATCACGACGGGTAATATTGGCGACGCTCTTTATCTCTTTTTCCAGCCACAGGTGAGCCGGATAATCAAGTTTCAGCAGACTATGCTTGTCGCCTTCCTTGCGGATTGCATTAATGACCAGCCTGCCGCCGGATTCCAGATTCGCCAAGGCCTCAATGATGGGCTCCCAGGCCGGCGTCGTATCAATGATGCTGTCCAGTTTATGCGGCGCATGTTCGGTGGTCTCTCCCGCCCAAACCGCGCCCAGTTCCCGGGCAAACGCTCTTTCTTCGGGGCTGCGGGCAAACACATAGACTTCGGTATTGGGATACCGGTATTTGACCATCTTTAAAACCAGGTGGCCCGATGCGCCAAAGCCGGTCAAACCCAGGCGTTGGCCATCCTTTAGACCCGTTAAGCGGAGTGAACGATAGCCGATGGCGCCGGCACACAGCAAGGGAGCGGCTTGTGCGTCGGAAAAGACTTCCGGAATGGCATAAGCGAAACTTTCCGCAACGGTCATATACTGGGCATAGCCGCCGTTGGCATCGCGACCCGTCGCCTCGAAAGACTGACACAGATTTTCATTGCCAGCCAGACAGAATTTACAGGCTCCGCAAGCAGAGAAAATCCAGGCGACGCCAACCCGGTCGCCTATCTTAATGCTGCTGACTTGCCTGCCGACGGCTTCAACCCGGCCTACCACTTGATGTCCCGGAACTATGGGTAATTGTGCAGGCGGCGTGCGACCCTCAATTTCATCCAGCTCGGTATGGCAAACCCCGCATACTGAAACTTTCAGCAGAATTTCTTTTTCACCGGCGACAGGAACGGGCAGCTCCATAAGCTCCAGCGGTATTTGATTTTCTGCAAGGCTGCAGAGTCTTTTTAAAACCATTGCTCTCATTGATCTCACCCTTACAGATTGGCAGCACTATTAGCTTTGATTGAATATGCTATGACCAGAAACCTTTCAAGGCATCTTATCCTGCGGTAGCCCGACTCATGTGTTTTCGATGTTCGTCAAACGGTCATCCCGCTCACGCATCATCCAGTAAACGCCACCCAGCGCCAAGATAAGCGCGGCCAATCCCAGCATTTGATTGCTATCGACTTGATGCATGTCCATGATAATAATCTTGCGAGCGAGGGCGAGTATAGCGATCAGCAGGACTGTCTTGACCTGGATGATGCTTTGTTTACGCAAGGCAACCAGGTGAATCGTATGATTGAATTCCATTGCGATTAACAAAGTCATGATTTCTCCAAATACGGATTGAAAAACGCTATGCTCAAGAGGGTTGAGAAATCCAAATAACAAGCCATGGATAATGCCTACGCCCAAACGAAATATAGCCACCAGCATGATAAGACTCACCAGAATTGTCAGCGCCAACGATACAATGTGCTCAAAGCGCTGATACCAGGTAAGTTCGACCAATTGTTTAATGAATTTTGTCCAACGATCAAGCACAATAATTGTCAATTTCATAACCTCAGTCCTTATCTGATAGTGAAAAAGTTCGTGTTTTTAACAGTACCTTGGATTATGCTGACCAAGCCGGCGTTCATGCCCAAGGCTATGACGTAAACCCTATCAATTCGCGCTTGGAACTACAGTCTCGCCAAGGCCTGATCGAGATCCGCGATGATGTCTTCAGCGTCCTCGATACCGACAGAAAGTCTGACCAATTCGTCGGTGATGCCTGTTTTGATGCGCACGTCCTTCGGAACGCCCGCATGCGTCATGGAAGCCGGATGCGAGATCAAGGTATCCACAGCACCGAGGCTGACGGCCAGGCTGCAAAGCTCCAGGCTGTTCATGAGTTTACGGCCCGCTTCGATGCCGCCGGCAACGCCGAATGACAACATGCCGCCAAATCCGCTCATTTGTTTCTGGGCAATATCATACTGCGGATGGCTGGGCAAACCCGGATATCTAACCCAGGCAATGTTCCGATGCGCTTCCAGAAACCGGGCTACCTCCAACGCATTATTCGCGTGTTTCGCCATCCTCAAATGCAAGGTTTTCAGTCCGCGGATACAGAGCCAGGCTTCGTGCGGGGCCATGGTGAGTCCCGTTGTGTTAACGACCGGACTCATAGTTTTGATGAATTCAGCGCTGCCAACCACAACACCGCCCAACAAATCGGCGTGCCCGCCTATATATTTGGTGCAACTGTGCAGCACGGCGTCGGCACCCAGTTGCAGCGGTTTCTGAAACATCGGTGTCGCAAAAGTATTGTCGACAATGGATACAGCGCCCGCTTGCCTGGCCATCGCGCAAATGGCGGCTATATCGCAAATCTTCATGGTTGGATTCGCCGGCGTTTCCAGAAAGACCATGCGGGTGTTCTTTTTCAGATGACGCTGCACTTGTTCAGGATCAGTCGTATCCACGAAACTGACTTCGATGCCTAACCGGGTCAACACTGTCTCAAAGAGTTCATAAGTGCCGCCGTAGACCACGTCGGTTGACAGCAAGTGATCACCCTTTTTTAGAAACGACAGTGCAACGCCGGTAATTGCGGCCATGCCCGAAGGAGAAGGACTGTCCTGTTTCAGCGCCTTCGAGAGCGGCGATTTTTTCTATCAAAACGGCATGAGTAGGCGTGTTAGGCATTAGCCGGGCATAGATGTAGCCTTCCTCTTCCCCTGCAAATCGGGCTGCCCCTTGCTCGGCACTATCGAATACAAACGTCGAGGTTTGATAAATCGGCGTGGTATGGGCTCCGCTGGTGGGATCGGGGCGTTCTCCGGCATGCACACACAGGGTGCCAAACTTCATCTTTTTCATTTTTCAGTCTCCTGACGCGAAAGTCAGATCACGAATGGATTTTGCCAGCATAGTACACTGCTTTAGTATTATGTATCAGCCAAGCGGCGGTTTTCCACTTTCAGGACTCTGTGTTGCTTTATGGAGGCTGGCTGCCAATCGGCCACAGTGTAACGGCTTGTTAAAATGTGTTTTTGACCGGAGTGACGACAAACATGACTGAAAACCCGATGGCGGAAATAAGGCTCAGCCATTTTGCCAATGTATATAAACGGCGAGACTTGCGGTTTGCCTTCTTGATGATCTCAAAACCCGTCAGATAAACGGTTTCGCAAGCGCCATTGCCGGTGTCCTCGCGAACAGTGCTGGTGCCGCGCTGAAAGCCGTTGGCTTTGTTCGCGTATTCGGCCAGGACGCCTTTAAGTCGGATATGGTCGCCGGGTTCGGCAGACATCAAGGCGCTTTTAAGGGCGTTGTCATCGGTGAGCAGGTGGTTATTGGATAAGGCGTTCATTTTAAACTGTGATCCGGTTTCTTGATCCGGCCAGGATGCCCAGCACGTCCAGCTATCATTGCTGAATTTCATGCGCTGATAAACGCCTGTCGCCACGTTTCTCCCCCAAATGACGCAGAGATCACGCAAATTGATAAAATCCTTCCAGCGTTTGTGATGCCATATGTCGCTAAAAGTATCGGCGTTGTGGTAGCTGACGATAACGCCGTCCAGTTCATAGTTGAACCTGGGCGTAATCGTGTATTCCTGGTCATTGACCTGCGTTATAAACGCCGGCTCGGCTGTGGGCATTTGCCTTGGGCTGAGTAGTTGTTCAAGATCGTAGAATCCTGGATCAGGGATTTTATCCTTGTAAAAATAACTGGCGGCCATCGTTAAGACGCTGAGCAGGAACAGCCATTTGAAGAAGGATTCAAGCAATGAGGATAGCGTCATGTTGGCCGGACAGTTCTGGGTTGTTGGCAAGAAAAGAGGGCGGTTCTCGTAATCTGTTTAACCTTAAAATCGAAACGCGGACAATGAACCTAAACAAATCATTTGAGCCACGAACATCACAAAAAGCACGAAAATATTCAAAGGGATACCAAGTTGTAGATCGTTACCCAAAGGGTGAAAGCTGCATAATATGATAGTCTGATTTGTTTTGAATTTTACGGATTCTTGCGTTCACCGGTAATGCCGGCAATGGTAATGGATGCAATGACGGAAAATTTTGTTAAAATGTGTCTGGCCGGTCGATCAGCGATCCGCCGATACGGAGTGTAGCTCAGCTTGGTAGAGCACTGCCTTCGGGAGGCAGGGGCCGGAGGTTCGAATCCTCTCACTCCGACCAATTCAGCATTGGTGTTCCAAAAACGCCCATTTTCGCTTGCGCTCAAACAGGCTTAGCCCGGCCTGCAGGGCTAAGGTTTTGGGCGGCGGCGCGCAGGCGGTAAGCATGGACATCATCGAGCACCAGCTCTAACAATTCCATTGCCTCATATTCGGGCTTCGGCATTCATTGTCAGAACGGCAGTGGCTAAGCCGGTTGCCGTGCCCAAAGTCAACGACCGAAAAGTCGGGCATAAAAAGCATGCCCGACTGACAAGGCTTGCTGGCTGTTTCAATTGGCCAGTGTAAAAATGCGCCTGCGTCGGCGACCATGGAGAACCAGATCAACAGAAGCTGCCTACCGGTCTAGGTCCAACTGACGACTTCCAATTGGCCGCTTGGCTGGCATTGAAAATATCCTCGGCGATCGTAAGGCCAAGTGGCACGCCGCCAACGTTTCGCGTAAGGTCAATGCTGCCGCTGCCGGTCACCGCGAAGGCATCAAACACCCAGTGCACGCCCAAGTATACGCGGCTGCGCCCGTTCTCCTCGATCATCTGCCACAGGCCGTCCGGAAAGCTACGAACGTGTCTCGGACGCACGGTACCCTTGTTGTCGGTGTTGACGCCGTTGAATTCTTCGGACACGAACTCAAGGTCTGTTGCGGTCGAGGGATCTTTGGCCAGATCGTCCGGCGCGTGATTTCCTGGCGCGACACCGTAAAAGAGCCGCGCCATATGAAACGCAGCGGCCCCAAAAGTGGCGTGACCCGACGGATACGCAGGGAAGGGCGGCGTGAAGTTCTTGGCCGATGAGTTGGTGCTGGGCGCGCCTAGCGGCAACCATAGGGCATGGCAATGATTGTCGATGTTGTTATTGCCCGTACCCGTAGGGCCCATCGATATATCGTGCTCGCGGATGCCTACCACAGGCCGCCAAAAATCATGGCAATACTTTTGATCCCAGGCCAGGATGCCGGCATCGGCCATGGCTACATTGATCAACGCAAATAGCCGGGCGTTTTCCGCGACGGTGTTGCCCCGAGCCGCGGCGATCACTCGCACGATCTGGTTGTAGAGTCGGGGTGGTGTACCCAAACCCTTTGCGCCATCATAGCCCCAGTAAATACCGATTACGGTTTGGTCCACTGTGCGGCGGGTGACCGGAGGCGGCGGGAGAAGGTCTATTGAAGGTACGGTTCCCATGAGCTCGGGCGCGATTCCTTTGCTGCGCACTTCGCGGAGTGCCTGGGTATACTCGGCGACGCCCGGTTGCGGTGGAGGGAGTAGCACCCATCGATCGGTAACAGCGAAGCACTTGGACTTGGCTCCGTAGTAGGGCGCGTGATAACCTTGACCGGGATTGTCCGGGTCGGGACGGTGCGCGCCACGTGCCATCGACGCAGCGTAGCCGTCATCGCTGGCGTCCGGATCGTTTTTTCGGTCATCAAGCAGTTTTTGTGCGACTGCAATTCCGAATTCATGACCCTCGGCCAGCCCAGGGCCGGCGAGACCGGCTTCCATGTGCTTTTGGTCGAAAAAGGGCTTTTGGCTCGGGAATAACTTTGATAGTGTTGCATGCGCCGCTGCGGCGACAGCGGCGTCCGCCGATGCGCCTGGCAGCGGCAGCGGTAAGCCGGGCAGATAGGGTGGAAGAGTAGCCGGATTGTTAATTACGCCAGCGTAGGCGTCGTACATCGCAAGATGTACGATCGCCAAAGCCCGCGAACTCAGCGTGGGGCCAGTTTGTTCGTTCTTACCGTTCGTGTGGCTAACACGATTGGCTTCGAGCGAAACTTCGTTCCAAAAAAGAATCGCGTCCATCTTTTTCTCCTCAATATAATAGTTATGAGTAGCAAACTTATGGCACCGGTATCGCCGTAAAGTCCTCAGGCCCTTATGGGATGCCTGTGTCATAACTGATTGTTATCCTTATTAGTGGCGGGATCAATAACTATTTTTTTTACCCAAAATCGGGCATTTATTCGCAAATGGGCTAATAACCGCGCAAAATGGGATTTACAAGAGTGGGTGGTGGGGTAGGCAGTTTCGCGCCCGCTCAACAAAAAACAGGAAAAATTCCGAGAACTCCTAGTCATCTGCCGGTTGAGATCACGCAAATATTTCAAGGGACTGTCTGCTGGATTGGTGTCCTCAACAAACTCTGATGTGAACCAATTAGCATCAAAGAAGTTGACTTAAGCTATTGGATTTCCTATCGTTAGCCATTGCTTCGGCACAAGACTGAAATTCAGGGGTGATCGTATGGGCGCAATTTTCATCAGTTATCGGCGAGATGATGCCGAAGGACAGGCGGGCCGTCTGTATGACGATCTTGTCAAACAGTTCGGCGAGGATGGGGTTTTCATGGACGTAACGGATATCGAGGCGGGACGTGACTTTCGACAGGTTATCGACCAGCATGTTGCCTCGTGTGGTGTGCTGTTGGCGGTGATCGGAAAAGACTGGATTGACTCCAGGGACGCCATGGAAAGGCGACGGCTGGACGACCCAAACGATTTCGTGCGTCTTGAAGTCGCCTCGGCGCTAAAACGGGACATTCCCGTCATCCCGGTGCTGGTGCGAGGCGCGAGCATGCCCCGCGCGGAGCAACTGCCCCCTGATTGTCAGGATCTTTGTTACCGGAATGGGGTTGAATTGACTCATCCCCGCTGGGATTCGGATGTCCAGGTGTTGATCAAGGCGCTGAGTGCGCATGTAAAAATTGGACGAAAAGCGTCCGCCGGTCAGGAAAGCGCTTCGGTAGCAGCCAATAACCTTAACGTTCCAGCAAAGCCCCGCCTATCCAGGCTGGGCTGGAGCTTGCTTGCCGGGTTAATTGTGTTAACCATCGCTGCAACTTCAATGAATTTCTTGCTGCAGCGAGAAGATTCTCCGAAGTCGCCGGCCAAGAATTATCCAATAGCGCCTCCACCTCAGGTGATTACTGCGGAACCCGAGATCAAAGATCGGCGCGACCAGGTTTACGTTTGCAAGCTAAACCCCGAGGGCGATAACTTTCTTTCACTGCGGGCAGGCCCTGACAGTAGTTATCCCGAAATTCTCCGCATGGGCGCGAACACCCTGCTTAAGGTAGTAGATGTCCAAGGTCCCTGGAATCATGTGCGAATGCGCGACGGTACCATGGGTTGGGCGAATAGCCGCTGGCTCTGTCAAGGTTCACCTAAGTAGAGTCATTTGCGCAGGGCCGTGGATGGGTCGAGGCACGAAGCTTATCGCTGGTGATGGCAGCCATCGGATTTCTTGATTTTTCAATCTCATGAAGCACGCGTGCAAAGCGCGCCCCGATGAGAAAACTATTGACTGGAGAGTGGAGTGAGAAAGCCCCTCGCCCGCTAGGGCGAGGGGCTGACTCAGCTTTTAGATGGAGCTATACAAATCAATTGTTCTAGCGGTTTCTGGAGGAATGGCGAGAATCTTCGATTCCAGTGACTTCCCAGTTCATGGAATTGCCACGCTGACGCATTGTAATATCATATATTTTGCCATTGCTTTGACTTCCAGGCAGGGAATGTCCAGTTCACCGGCCGCCAAATCAGCGGTTGGCGAATTTCGCAAGTATTTGAAGAGACCAGACATGCACTTACATCAACGCGAGTCACATCAACTTGCGCCTGCAGTTAATTTGAGTAACGAACGCATAACCGTCACTGATGACTACATCAGTGGCGTTTGGAACTGATGTAGACGCCGGGCACCCTTCTGGTAATGGCGCATTGACATTTTACAGACAATTCATCATTATCCGCTATAAATACTGCCCCATCTTCAACTGCGACTGGCTCGGCTCCGGCTACAGTGGCCAACAGCAAACCGGCGATTAAATAACTTAAACCAATTTTTTTCATAATTTTTATCTCCTAAAGATTATGTATCCTCATGATACATCAACCATTATACAATTTTAAAAATTAAAGAGCATTAACTCTTCACATAATAAAAAACAGGAAGCGGTTGTTTATAAACCGGGCATTTCCACCAGAAAGAAATACTGTTGAGATGATGGCCCGGTTCTTGGAAAATCGTAACTATTCACCATAGTTTCCCTTACTCATAATCCGACAGCGGCGGGCAGGTGCAGACCACATGGCGGTCGCCATAGACATTATCGATACGGCCAACGGGTGGCCAGTATTTATCGTCATGCTGATGGCTGTCGGGAAAAAAGGCCTGCTGCCGGGAGTAGGGCAGAGTCCATTCTTCCAGCAGCAGGCGGTGGGTATGCGGCGCATTGTGCAGCAGATTGTTTTCGGCATCGGCGCTGCCGTTTTCAATGGCTTCGATTTCCTGACGGATAGCGATTAAGGCATCGCAAAAACGGTCGATTTCGGCTTTATCCTCGCTTTCGGTGGGTTCGATCATCAAGGTGTCGGCAACGGGAAAGGACACGGTGGGCGCATGGAAGCCGTAATCAACCAGGCGTTTGGCGATGTCTTCCACGCTGACGTTGCAGGATTTTTTAAAGGCGTGACAATCGATGATGCATTCATGCGCTACCCAGCCGTTTTTGCCGGTATATAAAATCGGATAATACGGCGCCAAACGCCTGGCTATGTAGTTGGCATTCAGGATGGCGGTTAATGTCGCCCGTTTTAAACCGGCGGCGCCCATCATGGCAATATACGCCCAGGAAATGGTGTAGATACTGGCCGATCCCCAGGGCGCGGCAGACACGGTGCCGATGGTGCCGTGCTCGCCTTTGGCGGGATTGATGCCTTCAATCACCGGATGATCAGGCAAAAATGGCGCCAGATGCGCGCCCACGCCGATCGGGCCCACGCCGGGACCGCCGCCGCCATGCGGAATGCTAAAGGTTTTGTGCAGATTCAGATGGGCGACATCGGCGCCGATTTTTCCTGGCCGGCTGATGCCCACCAGCGCATTGAAATTGGCGCCATCCAGATAAACCTGTCCGCCATGTTGATGAATGAGATCGCAGATTTCGCGGAACGCTTGTTCAAACACGCCGTGCGTGGACGGATAGGTAATCATCAAGGCGGCCAGCGTGTGTTGATGCTCGGCGACTTTCGCGCGCAAATCATCCAGGCTGACGTTGCCGTTGTCATCGCAGGCCACCACCACCACTTTCAGCCCGGCCATGGTCGCGCTGGCCGGATTGGTGCCGTGCGCGGAAGCCGGAATCAGGCAGATGTTGCGCTGCGCCTGACCCGAAACTTCATGATATTTGCGGATCACCAGCAAGCCCGTGTATTCGCCCTGGGAACCGGCGTTGGGCTGCAGGGAGAAGGCATCAAAGCCGGTCAGATCGCACAACATATCTTCCAGTTCGGCAAACATCTGCTGATAGCCCAGCGTCTGGTAGAGGGGCGCGAAGGGGTGCAGGCCGTTGAATTCATGATAGGAAATCGTCTGCATTTCTGTCGCGGCATTCAGCTTCATGGTGCAGGAACCCAGCGGTATCATGGAGCGATCCAGTGCTATATCGCGCCGTGCTAAACGGCGCATATAGCGCATCATTTCAGTTTCCGAATGATAAAGGGAAAACACCGGATGCTGCAGGATGGCATCGTCGCGTAACAGTGGCTCTGGAATGCATTCAACAATATGGGCATCCAGCACATTGATGTCGGGGAGGTCGGCTACAGGCGATGCAAATACCTGCCAGACTGCTCTTAAATCATTTCGCGTGGTGGTTTCATCCAAAGAAATGCCAATGTGATCAGCATCGATAATGCGCAGGTTGATATTGGCTTCGGCTGCCCGGGCCGCGATGCGTTTTGCCCGATTCGGGGTATGGATGCACAAGGTATCAAAATAACATTCGCTGAGTACATGATGGCCCAATTGCGTGATGCCGGCCGCCAGAATTTGGCTGTAGCGATGCACGCGTCCTGCAATCAAGCGCAAGCCTTCCGCGCCGTGATAAACCGCATAAAATCCGGCGATCACCGCGAGCAACACCTGAGCCGTGCAAATATTGCTGGTGGCCTTATCGCGGCGGATATGTTGCTCGCGGGTTTGCAGCGCCATGCGCAGGGCGACTTGCCCGTGGCTGTCTTTGGAAACACCGATAATGCGGCCCGGAACCGAGCGCTTATAGTCGTCCTTGGTGGCAAAAAATGCGGCGTGGGGGCCGCCGTAACCCATGGGTACGCCAAAACGCTGCGAATTGCCGATCACAATATCAACGCCGAACGCCGCTGGCGGTTTTAGCAAGACCAGGCTTAGCAAATCGGCGGCGACCGTGACCAGTGCCGATTTGGCATGGGCGATGGCGGCAATTGGGCCAAGGTCTCTGATTTCGCCTTTACTGCCGGGATATTGCACGAGCAGTGCGAAGAAATCATGTTGTTCCAGGCTCTGATAAGGATCGGCAACGATAACGTGGTAACCCAATGAATGGGCGCGGGTTTTGACAACGGCGATAGTTTGCGGGTGACAATCCTGATCAACGAAAATGCTGTTGGCAGCGCTTTTGGATAATCGCCGCGACATGGTCATGGCTTCTGCCGCCGCCGTGGCTTCATCCAGCAATGAGGCATTGGCCAATTCCATGCCGGTTAAATCGATAATTACTTGCTGAAAATTGAGCAAGGCTTCCAGACGGCCCTGACTGACTTCGGCCTGATAAGGCGTATAAGCCGTATACCAGCCCGGGTTTTCCAGGACATTGCGCTTGACCACCGATGGCATAATGGTGTCGTAATAACCCATGCCGAGCATGGACGTGAAGACCTTATTGCGTTCACGCATGTTGCGCAGATATTTAATCACCGCGCGTTCGCTGATGGTTTCGGTGAGTTTGAGCGGTTCCTGATTAAGAATATTGGCCGGAATCGCGAGATCGATGATGTCTTCGAGTTTGTTGATGCCCAGTTCAGCCAGCATGTCTTGGGTTTGCTGTGGGTTGGGGCCGATGTGGCGGTTAATAAAATTACCGCGCATTTCCAGTTGAGCCAGGCTAGGACGAGATGATGACATGATGTTGTACCTTTTTTATCGGTGGTAGCGATGAGGAATAAAGGGTAGTTTGCTGACGGTGACTTCAATCTGACGATCACGAACCCTGGCGTATAAGGTATTGCCTAGACTCGCCGCATGGCGGTCAAGCAGCGCCATGGCAATCGGCTGCCCAAGACTGGGGGAAAAACTGCCGCTGGTAACCTGGCCAACGGCTACACCTTCAGGAGTCGTCACAATACTGCCTTCCCGGACCGGTATCTTGCCGGTCACCAGAAGCCCGGCGCGGATTTTTTCAGAGCCATGCTGTAATTGCCCGAGAATTTTTCCGGCGCCGGGAAACTGGTCATGGCCTTTTTTAAAGGTCCATTGCAGGCCGGCTTCTACCGGCGTAATCGATTCATTGAGTTCATGTCCGTACAGACTCAGGCCGGCTTCCAGACGCAGGGTATCCCTGGCGCCTAATCCGATGGGCTCAACTTCATCTTCGGCAAGCAGCAGGCGGGCAAGTGGTTCGGCATCACGATTGGCTACCGAAATTTCAAAGCCGTCCTCGCCGGTATAGCCGCTGCGGCTGATACTGCATTTTAGACCGTTGATGTCCGTTTCCAGAGCCTGCATAAAGGAAAGTTCAGCGGCTTGTGCAGAATATTTGCGCATAATGGTTGCGGCGGCAGGGCCCTGCAAGGCGAACAAGGCCAGTTCGGGCCGTTCTTTAAAATCACAGCGGCCGGATAAATGCTGTTTTAAATGCTCGAAATCCTTGTCCTTGCAGGCAGCATTAACCACTATCATCAAGCCGGTCTCGATGCGGGTGACGATGATGTCGTCGATAATGCCGCCTTCGTTATTGGTGAGGACGCAATATTTCTGTTCGCCGGGCTTAAGTCTGGTGATGTTGCCCGGCGTTAGCCGCTCAAGTTCACTGGCGGCGGCATCGCCCAGAATCAGGCATTGCCCCATGTGCGAAATATCGAAGAAGCCGGCATGACTGCGACAGTGCAGGTGTTCGTGCAAAATGCCATTGCGGTATTGCACCGGCATTTGATAACCGGCAAACGGCACCATTTTGGCGCCCAGTTCAAGATGAAGCGAGTAAAGCGGCGTTTGTTTCAGCATGGGCAGTGGTCTCGGCGAATAAACAAGGCGTTAGTGTAACGCTGAAAAAAATGATAGTCCAAGCGGGCAGATTGGATGTCCTGATTTCTACTTTCTGAATAAGCGGAACCGGCGGCATAACCCAGCCAAAAGAGTCAAAAAGCCAATTAGATTTTCTACACATACAAGATAAATGCTGACATAGCCTTTAATTTGGATGATCATAATGTTCAGGAGCCGTACATACCAAAACGAATGCCGGATAACTGAAAAATAATTGCCGTTGGGGCAGAGCTCATTGGCAATGAAAAGGAAACTATGACATGTCCTTACCCCCCCCCCCCCGAACGCCGCGGCCACTCACGCCGGTCAGCCGACCGCGCTGTCGACCATCTGCATAAAACCTTCTCAACCCCTCACTGCCATGTTTGCCTCGAGCGCATGGCCGATGGCGTGCTGCTGCTGGACAGTGAAGCGCGAGTTATTTTCGCTACGCCGCAAGTGGATCAAATCATGAAAAGCCACGACTTGCCATTTGCCTTATCGCCGAGATTTGCTCTGCACCACCCGCCTCATGCTGCGCGTTTTTGTGCTTTCGTCAACGGGAGAAATCATGAAGCCGGACCGCTCAGTTTGCTGTTGGAAGGCGAAAACGGCCGCGATCTGTTGCTGCTTAACTGCTTTCAATTGCCCATAGCTGCCGAACCGGATTCACAAGCCGCGCGTTACATGATCACCCTGCGCGATCCTAACCACTATCCTTCCCGGAATTGGCAGCTTTTCATCAAACAATTCAATTTAACCCCGGCCGAAGCCCGGCTGTGCCACATGTTGGCGGACGGTTTGACGCTCAACGACTATTGCGAAAAATGGACAGTTACGGCCAGCACCGCGCGCAGTCAGCTTCACAGCGTATTTGAAAAGACCGCCACACACCGGCAGTGCGATCTGCTGCGGCTGATTTTTTTGTTCTCCCGGACTTAATGCACGAATTTATCCATCATTTGGTGGATGCGCTGTTCAGATTATTTCCTATATAGTGAAACCGCAATGAGTAATAAGTGGTGACTTCTATACCTAAGATGAATTCGTAAAAATTTATAAAGGAGAAATTTATGAACAAGTATTTCTTTGCATTGATAACCACAATATTGTTTACACCTGCTTATGCGGAACAGCCTAAAGTTTATGCGCGCGATTCTGTGGTATTTAACAGGACTTTTGCCGACTGGTCGGCCGCATGGCGGCAATGGGCGGATTCAATGCCGGCAAATAAATCATCCCCTATTCGACACAGCTGCTTCCTGTGCAGAAGGGAATTCGGGGCCGGTATGGTTTCTTGGCGGCAGATTCTGTGCCCCCGATGTTAATGATTGCGATAACTTACCTGCAGTTCGTACTTGCGAGGTACCGGAAGGCGTTAGCCTTTACTTTCCTGTCTTGAATTACAGTTGTCTCAATGCTGAAGCAGCAGCCGGACAATGTAGTCCGGGACCCAATTCGCCGTCTGCGGGACCGTTCATTAGCCAGATGAGAAAAGCGGTGGCTGATGGCATTGATCAAACGACTGGTCTGCAAGTGACCGTTGACGGCAAGTCGATCGGTGGCGACATCAAGAAGGACTTCCGTGTGCAATCGACTGTTTATACGTCCCTCGTGCCTGCAGGCAGCCAATATCCAGCAATCGGTGAAAACTATATTGTTGAAGGTACCTATGTGGGTGTAGACGATGGTGTTTATGTGATGCTCAAACCACTGCCCAAAGGCATTCATTTTCTAAACTTCAGAGGCAGTTTCCCGCAATGGGATTTTAATCTGGATTTTACCTACAAGCTTGATGTGCAGTAGGTATTATTTAAAAATCGATGCATCAACACCATTTTGTTGGCATGGATAACTGGGATTGTTTTGCGACCGTACGGCCGATAAATTGTAAAGTCGCTTCCCGCTAGCAATCCGCCATCAACGATGCACACCCAGCTGACCCTTGCTCGGAATTTTCCGGGCAAGGGTTTTTATGTGGCGGATAGGCTTGCTTGATTATGCCAAATCGATGTGTCCGCTTGATCAGCGATTGGACTGACACTATCTCCCACGGTTTTGCCTTACCGCAATGGATAGTGGGGGATTACGCCTCATTCGAGGCCCGGTTTCATCAAGCTTGCAATTATCCTGTCCATTCTGTCAATACTGTTTCAATCTTTGAACGGATTTTCTATGGTCAGTCCTTCGATTTGCTGACCGTGCTGCAAGTCCTCGCTGTACAAGGTTTTGCAGCCCGCTTCAAGCGCGGCAGCAATAATCAAGCTGTCGTAAAAGCTAAAACGATAGCGATTCTTAACTTCCAGAGCGGACTGATAGAGTCTTAAGCTTGGTTGCACCCGGTATAAAGGTCTCAGGACTGAGTTCAGATACAGATTCATCTCGTCCACTGTCAGTGGAATTTCCGCTTTTCGGATGGCGGTGTTAAGGCATTCCTGCACAACTTGAAAACTGATACAGGCATTTCCGGTGATAATACCGTTTTCAATCAATCGTTCTGCCGTATCTGCCTTACGTTCATCCAAACGTTCGAGCGGATAGATGAATACATTGGTGTCAATGAAGCTATCAACGCTCATTCATTTCGTCACGGCTTAATTTGTGTCCAACGCGGAGTTTGCCGCGCAATTCCTGGATAACCGCCATCGCTTCTTGCGCCTGTTGTTCCCGGCTCACGTATTCAGCCAGCCAGCGGCGAAATTGTTCGTTTAATGTGGTCTGTTCGGCACGCGCACGAGCACGCGCGGCTTCGATCAATTTATCATCGGCACTCAAGGTTATATTTTTCATGGATTCAGCCTTTTTAAACAGTGTACACGAGTATAGTGTACACCGGACTAATGATATGTGGATGCAATTCTACGCATCTACCTGTTCCGATGCTTCGATCATCATTTTGGGCTTGGTTATGATTTGGGCCCGGCGGCATAGCTGAATAATTCGATGGGGGCTGACCTTTGTTATCCGGCTCCCAGTGCCGCGAAGGATGTTCATATGGCGAGTTGAGGATGGGCTTGCTGAAAAATTCATTTTCCATCGTTAAATATCGATCATTACTGAGGCTAATTAAGGAGCTGTGTCGTTTATTCAACGTTATTGTTTGCGAGGAGCTAACTGATCAGGTCTTTGTGTGAATCTCCCTTTACTCCTGATCTTTGCTTCAGATTGCCCTACGGGCGTTGTAATGGACCAATTTAGATGCAGAAGAATAGTATCATTCAGCCGGGATGGTAAAAGATAGCGTTATCCCAACAAGCACAGACCTAGCTAACGAGTTGATAAAATTCTGTCCATAACGAAGACCAGCCTGTGTAACTGATATAAGCCCTGTAAGCAGCAAAACCGGCCAGGATCAGGAAGATGACGCCGCTGATTTTGTGCAGCAGCACCAGCGGGATTTTTTGCAAAATGGTGCGTCCGGCCAGGATGCCCATAGCCGAAGTGCTTGCCAGCGCAAGCGTCGATCCCAGCCAAACGGCGAGTGGCACGGCAGTACTGCTTAAGGCGACGACGGCCAGTTGGGTTTTGTCGCCGAATTCAGCGACGGTAATCAATAAAAAAGTGGTGAAGAAAATGCCGTGCCCGCTTTTTTCCTGCACTTCCTCATCGTCGTCCTCTTCATCGACGCGCAGGGCATGGATGCCAAAGGCGGCGAACAAAAATGCCACGGTTGCCGCGACGATATATTCCGGCAGCCAACTGGCAATGGCGACGCCGAAAATGACGGCCAGGGAGTTTAGAAAGGCAAAAGCGGCGATGGCGCCCAGCAGTACGGGCATGGCCCGATGCCGGGAGGCTAAAGTCATGCATACCAGCTGGCTTTTATCACCAATTTCCGCGGCGGCAATCAGGGCAAAGCTGGTGGCGGCTGTGGCTGACAGCTCGGGCAGGTTGCCGGAGCTGAGTAATGCCAGGAAGTTTTGCAAATAACCGTTAAAAAGATTTTGAACAGTGTCCATTTTGTCTCTGTAAATGACATAAAGGGCGAGCGGCCGGCCATTCCCGGCTCATGCTGCATAACCGGTGAACAGCCGTGATCGTTGATTTAGTCAGGCTCGATGAATTTTGCGTAGGGTGCGCACCGCGCACCAAGCGGCTAGCCCAGCAGGTTGTCCAAGACCATCATGATGATGAAGCCGATCATTAAGGCAAAGGTGGCGTAGCGCGAACGGCCATCGGAATGGGTTTCGGGGATGATTTCCTCACTGATCACAAACAGCATGGCGCCGGCGGCAAAACCCATGGCAATCGGCAGGATGGGTTCAAACAGGGTGACCATGGTAATGCCCAACAGGCCGCCGACCGGCTCAACCAGCCCTGTGATAGTGGCAATAGCGACAGCCCGCCATTTGTTGTAACCCAGGCCGACTAAGGGCAGGGCTACCGCCAGGCCTTCAGGCAGGTTTTGCAGGGCAATGGCGATGGCCAGTACGACGCCGTTTTTCATTTCTCCGGAACCGAAGCTGACCCCGACCGACATGCCTTCAGGAAAATTGTGGATGGTGATGGCAATGATGAACAGCCAGACTTTTTTAAGTGAATCCAGATGGGTGTCCGAGATGGAATCAAAATGCACATGAGGCAGCTGGCGATCCGCATAATGCAGGAACAGGGCGCCGACCAGCATGCCCAGGGACACGACATAGATGCCGTTGCCGGGCCAGACCAGATTGCCGTAAGTCATGCCCGGAACCAGCAGGGAGAAAGCCGTAGCCGCCAGCATGACTCCGGCCGCAGCACCGAGCATGCTGTTGAACAGGTTTTTTGAGATTTTGGTGAAAAACAAGGCCGGTAAAGCGCCAACGCCTGTAGCCAGACCGGCCAGAATGCTGGCCAAGAAACCGATGACCACCACTTTGCCGAAAATAAGGTAGAGCAGGCCAAAGACGACCAGTTGCGAGAGCAGGAAGAGCCCTGCCACTGTTGCCCAGCGCTTTAACGGCGGCATGGCCAGTAGTTTTAGATACTGCTCGCTGGATTTTAAAGCGGCAAATTGGTTTTCAAAATAGGTCTGCACTTTTGCTGCAATTTGATCTTTTGATGTCATAAGGCCTGCCTGAGTCAGCTTGTTTCGGTAATGTAAAGTCGGCGATTATAGCTAAATCGGCCGCGTGTTGTTTCGCTTTTTAGGTGCGTTGAAGCAATCAGCGTTGACTTTTGGATGACAAGGTCATCTCTGGCAGGATAGGCTGCCAGAGATGACCGGGTGGTGTGGGCTAAGAAACCGGATTATGAGTCGTGAAGAACAGCATCAGGATTCGTTATTGGCCTCTGGTTTCGGGGTTTCAACGGCTCTCGGCGCTGGTTCTGAAACCGGCTGGGCTGGAGCAGGAGTATAAGTTTGAGGCTCTGAGCGCTCAACGCTTGCCGTCCTTTCGGAAAAGTCGCTGGCGTAAGACCGGGCTTGCTCGGCCCTGGGTTCAGTTCTCGCTTCGCTCGCTGGATTTTCGCCTGTGCTGCCGGTGTCGCCGTTGGCATCGGGTCTTTTATAGTTGGGATTACGCGGTCTTCTGCGATTCGGGCCCCTTCTGCTTCTGACGTTTGACGGCTTTTGCTGCTCGCCGGCGGATGGCGCGGCATTTTCAGGGACATTCACGGGAGCTTCGGTCTCGCTGGCCGGCTCGTTTTTGGCGGCAGGCAGGTTGGCAGGAGGAAGATTACGTTTTACGTTTCTACCGGGACCGCGTGGGCTTCGCTCTGGGCGAGGGCCTTGGCTTCTGGGCTGATCACGGCGTTTATCGCGATTTCTGCCGGCCTGACTTTCGGCAGCGGGCTTGCTTTTTTCAGCGCCTGGTGCCGCAGTCGTAGCTTTAGCCTCAGTCTTGGCAGCCGGGCCTATGAGTTTTTGCCAGAAGCGTTTAATCAGGCTATCCGAAACATTTTTGTTTTGTACCGGCGCCGGTGAATCCGGCAGGAACTCCTTAATCGCCGGTTTTTCAAAAGGCTGTTTGACTTGTTGGGCGAACTCGGGAATCGGGATATCTTCTTCTTTAATCTGCAAATAGCTGGGTTTTTCTTCAACGGCATCCTTTTCCTTGATGCGTTCAATGTCATAGGCCGGGGTGTCCAGATGTTTGCTGGGCAGGATGACGATGCCGACTTTCAGACGCGCTTCAATTTGTTCAATGGCGTGGCGTTTTTCATTCAACAGAAAAGTGGCGCACTCAATCGGTAAGTGCGCGATGACTTTTTCCGTGCCCTTTTTCATGGCCTCTTCTTCAATAATCCGCAGCACCGAGAGCGCAACCGACTCGACATTGCGAATAGTGCCCTGGCCTTTACAGCGCGGGCAGGGCAGCTGTGTAGAATCGCCCAGAGAAGGGCGCATGCGTTGCCGCGACATTTCCAGCAAGCCAAAGCGGGAGATTCGGCTGGTTTGTATGCGGGCGCGATCGATTTTAAGGGCGTCCTTCAGCTGGGTTTCAACCGCACGCTGATTCTTGTTGGACATCATGTCGATGAAGTCGATAACAAACAGGCCGCCTAAGTCGCGCAATCTGAGCTGGCGGGCGATTTCATCGGCCGCTTCCAGGTTGGTGTTGAGTGCGGTTTCTTCAATATCACTGCCTTTGGTCGCGCGGGCCGAGTTGATGTCGATAGAGGTCAAGGCCTCGGTATGATCGATGACCAGCGATCCGCCCGAGGGAAGCTGCACTTCGCGGCCGTAAGCCATTTCAATTTGCGATTCAATCTGATAACGGCTGAACAGGGGCACTGCATCCTGATACAGTTTTGCTTTCGGCAAAAAGTGCGGCATGACCTGTTTCAGAAATTTTTGCACCAGGTTGAACGAGTCTTCATTATCGATCAGGATTTCATCGATATTGCCGCGCAGGTGATCGCGCAGGGCTCTGATAATGACATTGCTTTCCTGAAAGACCAGAAACGGCGCCGCTTGTTCGCTGGAAGAGCGCTCTATGGCCTCCCAGAGTTGCAGCAGGTAGTTTAAATCCCATTGCAGTTCTTCGACATTTTTTCCGCAGCCGGCGGTGCGAACGATAAGCCCCATGCTGTCAGGAATTTCAAGGGCAGCCATCACGTCGCGCAATTCGCTGCGGGTTTCGCCTTCGATGCGCCGAGAAATGCCGCCGGCTTTGGGGTTGTTAGGCATTAACACCAGATAGGTGCCGGCCAGGCTGATATAAGTGGTCAAGGCGGCGCCTTTGTTGCCGCGTTCTTCCTTTTCAATTTGTACCAGAATTTCCTGGCCCTCTTTGATCAGGTCTTTAATGGCGGGGCGGCGGCCTTCCGTGTCGGCGCCGTCCTGAGGTTGACGGTAGAAGGGAGAAATCTCTTTAAAAGGTAAAAAGCCGTGTTTTTCCGCGCCATAATTGATAAATGCCGCTTCCAGGCTGGGCTCTACGCGGGTGATGATACCTTTGTAGATGTTGGACTTTTTTTGTTCCTTTGAAGGGACTTCGATATCAAAATCATAAAGTTTTTGACCATCTACCAAGGCGACACGCAGTTCTTCTGCCTGGGTAGCGTTGATAAGCATTCTTTTCATTCAGTTATCCTTGTGGTTTCCTGCTCCATTATCAGATTTTACTGATCAGACTGGTTTTTGAGTCATGTTAAGTATGTGGCCAAGGTCAAACTAGAGTGATTTATGCGCCTGAACAAGGTCAGGCCTGGTTTTTTACTCACGGTCTAATTCTCTGCTGTCTGCACGCTGTACTGATATTCTGGACTTCTAACATGAAGACCAGGATGGCGCGAGCAGGTACTACTATTCTTTTTCAGTCTTGCTGGTAAATTCTGTCTTAAACAGGAGTTATAAATCGTGCGTCTAGGGTCGAACGATTAACCCGAAAATCTTCTTTGAAGACTCAGCCAGGTTTTACGGCTGATTGTTCTTCATGGGGGTTGCCCAGCGTTCCTTTATGGAGGCACGGCGAGCAAAAGTATGTTTTTTATATAAAAACTTGCTTAATATAGCAACCTTATTGCTGTACAGCAATTTTAAGAATCAATCGTAGCGAGATGCTGGTATTATTTACCTCATGAGTAGAGAAGAACAAAGCGCAGCAGCCAAAGTCCAGTTGGTCGAAATCACTGAAGAAAACAGCGATCAACGCCTGGACAATTTTTTAATTACCCGTCTGAAGGGCGTGCCCAAAAGCCGCATTTACCGGATTGTCCGGAAAGGCGAGGTGAGAGTCAATAAGGGCCGCGTAGACGCCAAATACCGCCTGGTAGCGGGGGATGTCATCAGGATTCCGCCGGTCAGGATTGCCGAAAGGGCTGAGGAAACCTTTGTGGCGACGAACTTGAAAGAGGCCCTGCAACACAATATTTTGTTTGAAGATGAGGCTTTTTTAGTTTTGAACAAACCCGCCGGTTTTCCGGTTCATGGCGGCAGCGGCATCAATTCCGGTATTATCGAAGGTTTCCGGCAAGTCCGGCCGGAAGCGCATTTTCTGGAGCTGGTGCATCGGCTCGACAGAGATACCTCCGGCTGTTTGCTGATAGCCAAAAAACGCAGTGCCCTGCGCAGTTTGCACGCGCTTTTTCGCGATGATCAGGTGCAAAAAACCTATGTCGCCTTGTTGGCAGGGCAATGGGCCAAAGCCAGGCAAGTGGTTACGGCTCCTTTGCAAAAAAATGTCAGTAAGGGCGGCGAGCGGATGGTGGTTGTCAGCCAGTCTGGTAAAACGGCTGAAACCGTGTTCAAACGCTTGCAATTATTTCGCGATGCCACGCTGGTTGAAGCCTCGCCAACAACCGGCCGGACCCACCAAATTCGGGTTCATGCCGCCTGGCTTGGGCACCCGATCGTCGGTGATGAACGTTATGGTCTGGACGATGTCAATAAGGCCTTTAAAGCCAGAGGCTATAAGCGCTTGTTTTTACATGCCGAAAAATTACAGTTTAGGCATCCGGTCACCGGTGCCTTGCTGAAAATATCAGCTCCCTTGTCCGCGCGATTGGCCGATTTGTTGCAGCATGAAGAACAGGTTTGAGGTAATCATCTTCGACTGGGACGGCACCCTGATCGATTCCATAGACTGGATTGTTCTGTGTCTGCAAACAGCCGCCGCGCAGTGCGGTTGCGCCATTCCTGATCGGCAGGCGGCGAAAGACGTGATTGGCTTGAGTATTACCAATGCGCTCCAGGCTTTGTTTCCTGGAGCCGATAAATCCCTGCAAAATCAGCTCATTGCTGCTTACAGGCAGGCGTTTTTTGCCAAGCAAATTAACCGCGAGGATTTGTTTGCCGGTGTTTACGACATGCTCGTGCAGTTGAAGCAGGCGGGTTATCAATTGGCGGTGGCGACTGGCAAGAGCAGGGCGGGGTTGCAAAAAGCATTGCAGGCTACCGGAACGGAAGATCTGTTCTGTATTACCCGCTGTGCGGATGAAACCGCATCAAAACCTGATCCGGCGATGATCCTGGATATTATCCGCCAGCTGGATGCGGTTAATGAGCGCACGCTAATGGTCGGCGATTCCATACACGATCTGCAAATGGCGCTGAATGCACAAATTCCTTCAATCGCGGTCTCATGTGGCGCGCATTCTGAAGAATTGTTACAACAATACAATCCGTTGCGGTGTTTGCGCCGGCCAACGGAATTACTTGACATAATTGGAGGTTAAAAAGTGATGGAAAATCCGCAAGAAAAAGACAACAAGCCCGGCTGGGAGCGCGACGTTATTGAAAAACTGGTTTTAGCCGCGGTAACCGAGCAAACCCGGGCAAGACGCTGGGGGGTGTTTTTCAAATCCTTGCTGTTTTTGTATTTGATTGCCCTGTTTGGCGCTACCATGTATCCGAAGTTAAAGAAGGATATGGGCGTTGACGGCAAAGGGCATACCGCCGTAGTCGAGGTGGTGGGTTTGATTGCAGAAAATAAAGACGCGACGGCCGAAAATATTATCGAAAGCCTGCGCAATGCGGTTAAAGACAAAAATACTAAAGGCATTATTCTGCATGCCAATTCACCGGGCGGCAGCCCCGTGCAGTCTTCTTATGTCTATGACGAGATTAAAAAAATTAAAAAAGACCATCCTGATTTGCCCATCCATACCGTAGTTAGCGATATATGCACCTCTGGTTGTTACTACATTGCTTCGGCCAGCGACCAGATTTTTGTCAATCAGGCCAGCCTTGTCGGCTCAATCGGCGTGCTGATGGATGGTTTTGGTTTTGTCGATTCCATGGAAAAGCTCGGTGTCGAACGGCGATTGCTGACTGCTGGTGCGCATAAGGCCATGCTCGATCCGTATTCCCCGCCAAAAGAAGATGAAACTCGCTATATGCAAGGCTTGCTGGATCAGGTGCATCAGCAATTTATCGGTGCCGTAAGAGCCGGACGGGGTGACCGGCTTAAAGAAACGCCGGAGATGTTTTCAGGTCTGGTTTGGACCGGTGAAGAAGGGGTTAAATTGGGAATTGCCGATGGCTTTGGCAATGACGATTATGTGGCCAGGGAAATTATTGGCGCCGAGGAACTGGTTGACTTTACCCAGGAGGAACGCTTCCTCGATAGAATAGCAGGCAAACTGGGGGCGAGTTTCGGGCAGGCAATTGGCAGTGTTGTTCAAGGCTTGTCATTACGGTAATGGGTTCAGTCTGGATTCAGAATGTTTGTTTAAGAATACCTCCTGTTCAACGTATTTGTTGAATTGGAAGCCCCAAACGGGTGTATTTTAAGAATCCTCGAAAAAGACAATAACTTAAGCACTGGATGCCGATGAGAAACCTGATTAAATTAATAGCGCTGATTTCTTTGTGTTCCCATACGGTCTATGCGGGTACCGAAGTGTGGCTGGCGCGTGTCAGTCTGGATGAGGCCGCCAAGAAAGTCATTAGTGGCACTAATAAAAGAGTGCTCGGCGCCCAGACGGAAATCATCGACGGCAGAGAGGTGCATGTCATTAAAGTGCTGACACCGGATGGCCGTATTCAGCATTACTTGATTGATGCCGAGACTGGCGAAATCATTAGTTAACATCAGGTAAAACCCATGCGTATTTTAGTTGTTGAGGACGAAGCAACACTCTGCCAGCAAATCCAGCATTTTTTCTCGGATAAAGGTTATGCGGTAGATACTGCCCATAACGCCACCGATGGCTTGTATATGGGCCAGGAATATCCGATAGATGCGGCTGTGATTGATATTGGCTTGCCGGATTTCTCAGGTATCGAGCTCATCAGGCGCTTGCGTAAAAACAATATCAAGGTTCCCATCCTGATTTTAACGGCCAGAAGCCGCTGGCAGGAAAAAGTCGAAGGACTGGAAGCCGGCGCCGATGATTATCTGGTCAAACCTTTCCATTATGAAGAATTGCAGGCCCGGATTAATGCTTTGATCAGGCGCTCTGCCGGCCAGGCGCATCCGGTATTAACCTTCGGCAATATTGAACTGGACACGGTCGCTCAGGAAGTCTTGGTAGCCGGCGTAAAGCAGGAACTCACGGCTTACGAATACAAAGTGCTGGAATATTTAATGTTCCGTAAGGGCGAGGTCATCTCAAAATCGGTGTTGACCGCACATATTTACGATGAAGACTTTGACCGTGACAGTAATGTCATCGAAGTTTTTATCGGCCGCCTCAGAAAGAAACTCGATCCCGATGGCACCTTAAAACCCATCGAAACGCTGCGCGGGCGCGGCTACCGGGTTCCAGTCAATCCCTCCTGATCAGGTCTTGCAAAGCCCATCATCGCTTAACTGAATGGCAGTGATCAAAGGCCTTAAGTGCAAATAAGATCGTTAAGTTTTCGCCTGCTGGTTGCGGCTGCTCTGGTGTTGGCGGCATTCTTCGCGCTGGTTGCTGTGGTGCTCGAACAAAGTTTTCGTGAAAGTGCCGAGCAGGCCTTGCAGGAAAAACTCCAGGTGCAGGTTTATTCGCTGTTATCGGCCGCGGATCTGAAAAATTCCGGTGAATTGACGATGCCCGCCAGTTTGCCGGAACCCCGATTTACCAATCCGGGCTCCGGACTTTACGGATTTATACAGCAAATAAGAAAAAAAAAGCCGATGCTGGTTTGGCGCTCGCCTTCGGCGATAGGCCTGGATCCGCCTGCGCTGCCGGAATTAAGCGCGGGTAATTCGGCCTTCTTGTTGGATGAAAAAGGCCATTATGCGCTGCATTATGATGTCATTTGGGAGAGCCGGGCCCGTGTCGAGCGTGAATACATCTTTACGGTGACCGAAGATGCCGAGTTTGTCAGCAGTCAGGTGGAGCGTTTTAAAGCCACCTTGAGATTCTGGCTGCTGGCGCTAGGTCTGGTATTGGTCTTCATTCAATTTGCAGTGTTGCGCTGGAGTTTAAAACCCTTGCGCATCATTGTAAAAGATCTTGAGTCGATAGAAAAAGGCACAAAAACCCGGCTGGATGGGCGTTATCCAACTGAGCTGGAAGGCCTGGCCGGCAATCTCAATGCCCTGATCAGCAGTGAGCGCGCGCATCTTGAACGCTACCGCAACACCTTGGCCGATCTTGCGCATAGCTTGAAAACGCCGCTGGCTATTTTGCGCGGCTGTGTCGAATCTTTCAGTGCCAATAAAGATACCGTGCAGGAACAAATTTCCCGCATGAACGAGATTGTCGACTATCAATTGCAACGCGCCGCCGCCAAGGGCGAGCAAAAAATCACCAAATCAGTCGATGTCTCCGGCGTTATCAACAAAATTACCGCATCTCTGGCCAAGGTGTATATCGATAAGCACATCCATTTCGCTATCAGCGTGCCAGAGTCCAGCCGGATTTATTGCGAAGAAGGTGACTTGTACGAAATAGCCGGTAATTTAATGGATAACGCCTGCAAATGGTGTCAGCACAACATTAAAGTCAGCGTTGTGCTCAATGACCGTAAAGTCAGCGGCAATTTTTCCTTGCTGCTACAGATAGAAGATGACGGCCCCGGCATTCCTGCCGGCAAGCTGAAAGAGATTCTGAAAAGAGGCGTGCGTGCCGATGAAAATATTCATGGCCATGGCATCGGCATGGCGGTCGTTAATGAATTGACAGGCTTGTTGGGCGGCAAGCTGGAGGGCGGTAGCAGCGCCACATTGGGCGGCATGAGCTGGCGCGTTTATTTGCCTTGAAATTTTCGGCATATCACTTTCACTTTGACAGTGCCTGCAATTATCAGGACTGGGTTTGGGTTGTCATATCTCTCCGAGGTTGCTTTGTGTATTTAACAAAATAACCTCAATTTCCTCGGTAATTTCTTCCTGACGATAGATCTGGGATTTTCTCCGCAGCTTTACGGTTTCATCATCCAGATGTTTTACCGCACCTTCCAGGTGCTGCAGGCGTTGATGATTTTCGGCCATCAGCGAGATGTAAAAGATTTCATACAGCACTGCGAACAGGTAGTGCTCGGTCAAGTCAGCAAAAAAAACGGCTGGCTCCAGATTAAGTACCGGCGGATTGCCGGCATGAGGCTTTGCCATCGTTTGCAGCGGAAAGGGCGGAAGTATCTGCCGATGGGTGATTTGATTGGCTACGGCATCATGGTAAACAACAGTCAATTGTAAGGCGGGAGCGGTTGTTGTCGACCCGCCATCCGGCAAGGTGCTGAAGGCATCAAGCAGCCGATGAATGACGGCAGGCACTTCCTCAGCGACATTGGCGCCTGCCATGGCGCTAATGACTTTAGGGGTGTTATCTGCCAGCCTATTACCCAGCCGGCTGCCGACGGCAATGATGCCGGCATAAGTTTGTGCTGCAATGGCATTGAGCAGACTTTCATTAAAATTGCCGCAAAATCCGCGCTCGGCACCTACTAAAATACAGTAATGGCTGGCCTTGTCATCGCCAGCAGGTATGGGGTAAAAATTCAGGAAATCCAGGGCCGCCTGTTCAATACTGGCTACTGCTTGCCCCTGCATGGTTTGAAATCGCGCCAGTTTATGGATTTCAATCCGCGCCAGATTCTTCATCGAATTTAAAATGCTGCGTATTTCTTCCAGTTGGGCGATATGCAGTTGCAGTTCGCGGCTTTGGCTCATGAGATGTCAAGCCAGACTTTAATGGCTGATTGCCATTGTTCATCACTGCTGTCCAGTGTCAGTGGTGTTGTTTTAATGCCCTGTTCGATGCGCTCGAGGAAGCCCCCAATCTCCTTGGGTTCTAGCGTATTGAAAAAGCCTGCAGTAAACGCAGTCAGCCAGGCCAGCTGAAACAGACTGCTGAGTGGATGCAGCCGATCCTGCTTGAGTATCTCGCGCAATAATCGCCCGCGCTTGATTCGCGCTTCCATCGAGGCTTCCAGTCGCTGACCGAAACGCGTGAAGGCTTCCAGTTCCAGAAATTGCAGGTAATCCAGTTTCATTTGTCCGGATTTATTGCCGATGCGGGGATGCTGAGCCTTGCCGCCTATGCGCGAGACTGATTTGGTGATGTCGATGGCGGGACGAAAGCCGGATACAAACAGATCCTTGTCCAGATAAATCTGCCCATCGGTGATCGAGATCAGATTGGTAGGAATATAGGCGGCAATTTCACCCTGTTGAGTTTCGACTATTGGCAAGGCGGTCATGCTGCCGCCGCCATGTTCAGCATTCAAACTCGTTGACCGTTCCAGCAGACGGGAATGAACAAAGAATATATCGCCGGGATAGGCTTCACGTCCGGGCGGCCGACGCAATAACAAGGACAGTTCTCGGTAAGTTCTGGCATGGGTAGACAGATCATCGTAAATAATCAGCGTATCTCTACCCTGTGCCATCCAGTATTCGGCCAGCGCACAACCGGCAAACGGGGCGATATACTGTAAGCCGGGCAAGGCGCTGGCTTCGGCGACTACGCACACGGTATAGTCCAGCGCGCCATGATTCTTCAGGGTTTCCAGGGTACTGACGACGGCAGAGCGCTTCTGTCCGATCAGCACATAGATACACAGCACATTTTTCCCTTTTTGATTAACCACGGTGTCGATGGCGATTGAAGTTCTGCCCAGACCTTCATCGCCCACTATTAATTGCCGCTGGCCTTTGCCTATGGGAATCAGGGTGTCGATAATTTTAATGCCGGTGTATAAACGGTTTATCGACAAAATCACGGGCGATAATGGCGGGTGAGGCTTTTTCCATATTTTCCCGCCCGGTATTATCGGGAGGAGGCAGACCATCCAGCGGCGTGCCCAAGGGGTCGATAACACGCCCTAAAAAGTCGTTACCGACGGGAATACTCAAGGAATGCCTGGAAAGATGAACCGTTGTACCCGCTGTCAGGGCTTCGGTCTCATACAATAAAATGGCGCCGATCCGGTCGCGGTTAAGGTCAAATACCATGCCCCGGCTGCCATCGGCGAAAATCAGAATGTCTTCGATGGCTGCCGATGGCAGGCCCTTGATCCAGCTGATACCGTCACCGACGGCAACCACTGTGCCTTGTTCTGTAATACGCAGTCCGGGACGATAGCTGGCTAGCCAGGCGGCCTGTTTGTCCAGCAAACTGCCGGAATTCATAGTAGCGTTTTGGTTCTCCGTCTGCAGGCTGGGAATGCTGGCGGCATCTGTTTTGATTTCATTCCGGCTCATTGGCGATCTCGGTGAAACCTATCAGTTCATGCTGCAAGTTGGCGTTTAACACCCAGGCGCCGATATCGATGCGCAGTCCGGCGATCAGCTCTGCATCCTGCTGATATTGAAAATTGAGATGGCTGGTGATTAACGAATCCAGCTTTTGCTCCAGTTGCTGGCGTAGTTCAAGGGGTAATGGATAGGCGCTGGTTATTTTGATGGGCACCGATTTTTTAGTATCCAGCATTTGCAAACACAGCCTGCAGGCTTCCGGCAGAGTCATCAAATGCTCTATCAGCAATGCACATAGCCGCGCCTCCAGTTCAGGGCTTGCCGACTGTTGCAGTATCATGCCGGCAAAACGTGCGCCATTTTGCAAGGCCTGTTTTTCGGCTTGTTGCTGGAGTTCCTGCTGCTGCCGGGATAGCGTCACTTTGGCTTTTTGCCGTTCCTGTTCAAGATCGGCATTCAATTGTTCCAGCTGTGTTCTTCTCTCGGCTTCGAGTTGCTGGCGCAAGGTAGCGAGAGCGGCCTGTTTTTCTTGCTCCCACAGCTTTTGCCGGTTTTCATAAAGGCTGCGTTGTTCTTCTGCCTGTTGCTGCATGGTTTTTGCTTCTGCCACTGATTGGTCAATGCTTTGCTTGCGCTTGGCAATCACTTCCAGCAACGGTTTGTAAAAAAGCCGCTGCAAAATCCAGACAAGAATCAGGAAATTGATGATTTCGAGAACGAAGGTGGATAGGTTGAATTCCATGCTTGTGCCTTCGAATTATTTAACAATGTATTCAAGCAAAGGATTCCGAAACAGCACAATCAAAATAATGACCAGGCAATAAATTGCCAGTGATTCAATCATGGCCAGGCCGATAAACAAGGTGCGCATGACTGAACGTTCCGATTCCGGTTGCCTCGATAAGGCTTCCAGCGCGCTGCCGATGGCCTTGCCCATGGCCAGCGCAGGCAGCATGACCCCCAGAGCGATGCCGATAATGGCGGCGACGCTGGAGCCAAAGACGATCAAGGATAAGTCGGTCATAGTGTTTCCTGTGAATGAAGTTGTAGAGATTGCATGGCGCCGGCCAGATAAATCAAGGCCAGCATGCCAAAGATATAGGCTTGTACCAGCGCTTCAATGATATGTAACATTAAAATCGGAATGGGGGCAAGAAAGCCGGCCACCAGCAAAATCAGCATGGCCGCCATTTCCAGGCTCATCATGTTGCCGAATAATCGTACGGCCAGCGCCAGCGTGCGGGTAAATTCGCTGATAATATGAAAAGGCAGCAAAATCGGGCTGGGGGTCAGGTAGTGATGCAGATAGTTTTTTAAGCCCTGGGTTTTTATGCCAAACCAGTGCACCGAGAAAAATACCAAAACCGCCAGCGCCGAAGTCACGGAAAGATCACGGGTAGGCGAATGCAGTTCCGGTATTAAACCCACCAGATTGGCAACAATCAGGAACAGCCACAAGGTAGCAATAAAAGGCAGGATTTGCCGGCCATGCTCGGGTGCGACATCGCTTATGGCTTCATCGATGGCCGCAACGATGCCTTCAACTAGGGTCTGCAATGAACCGGGCAATATCTCCAGATGCCGCGTTGAAAGCCAGGCTAATAGGGTAATCACCAGCATGATTGCCCAGGTAGTGATGAGCGATGCACCAATCACCACGGGGCCTAGAGCGAAAGAAAATTCGTTTTCCATCAGAAAGCCTCCTCATTTTTTAAAGTGGATATTAACAAACCACAGCTTGCTCCGAGTTAGACTTTAACGCTTGGTAAACTTCAGTTTACGCTGTCATTCCGACCAACGGGAGGAATCTTGAGGCTATGCCCATATTTGAGCGTCTCAGACTTCTGCCGTTGGTCGAAATGAACATTATGTTAGGCCGTCTAAAATAGAGTAGGTGACTCATTTTAAAGTTAAGCCTGCGAGATCCTCATCGGCCTTGCTAAACAGACTGCGTATTCTCCATTCTGATGTATCGCATTTTTGGTTGCTTCGCTTTCAAGCCCGGTGACAGAGACTTCTGCATTAGCGACGGGTGCTGCCAAATACAGTAACAGTAGGAATGGCAGTACTCTGATGATTACAGGAATGAGGTGCATACATAAGGTATTTCGCGTCCGACAATGAGCTGCTGTGTGGTGAAGCATTGTCCTGGATGCGTGCTACTGAACCTCAGTCTTTAATCAGAAAATACACATTAAAAATCCCGATCACCAGGCCGGTAAACAATAAACTCAGTGTCCAGCGCGTAGAGTAGCCCTCCATCAGACTATCCAGCCAGTG
This sequence comes from uncultured Gammaproteobacteria bacterium, assembly GCA_963696315.1. Taxonomy (GTDB): domain Bacteria; phylum Pseudomonadota; class Gammaproteobacteria; order Methylococcales; family Methylomonadaceae; genus CAWKEY01. The sequence continues at coordinate 78,001 of CAVOJU010000025.1, read as the reverse complement.
CCCCAGATAAGCGCCGGCAATAATCGGCAAAACCATGACCAAGCCCAGGGTACCGATATAAACCGTTTGGGATAATAGATTCGGCCTGTCGTGTTCCGCCTTTTTCATGCGCTTGATCTGGCTTTCAATCTTGTTTTTGAGCTGCTGTTGATTGTTCATGACTGCCAGCTGGTTTTGCGTTTAAGCGTCAGCATGCGTTTGAGCATGGCTTGCTCCATGCGTTGCAGACTTTCACGGCTTGCCCGCAGGTGCTCTTCCTCGGCCAGCAATTGCTGCTCCAGTTGGGCGCTGATGCGTTCAAGGTCGGTATCAATCAAAAAATGCCGGGTACTGATTGTTAACGCATTGTTATTAAAATAGACAACGGCGCCGGGCAGCGCCAGGTATTGCCAATCTTGTGCCGCTAACCGAAAACGCGCCAGACCAAACACCAGCGTAGTCATAAAGCGTGCATGATTGGCCTGAATGCCGAAGGAGCCGGAAGCATCTTCTCCAACAAAAGAAGTTACGCCTGTGATCCTTTGTTCATGGCTGGCATCAAACAAATTCAGCACGAAGTCTTTCATCATAAATCCTGCATGGTGCCGCGCATGTAGCATTGCTCTTCAGACAAGTCATCGAAGTGCCCGGCCAAAAAGGCTTCGCAATCCGTCAGCGTCTGTTCCAGCGGCACTGAAACACCGGTTTGTTTGGTGTGCTGGGCTAAAACAGAAAACGGCTGGGTAAGATAACGTTGCAATTTGCGGGCACGCATCACCACTTTGCGGTCGGTTTCAGACAATTCTTCAATACCCAGCATGGCGATAATGTCCTCCAGTTCCTGATAACGCGCCAGATGTTCACGCACGCCTTCGGCTACGGCGTAATGACGGTCGCCCAGCGTGTGCCTGTCCATCAATTTGCTGCTGGAACGCAGGGGATCAACCGCCGGGTAAATACCCTTGCTGGCCTGATCCCTGGACAGGATGACGGTGGTATCCAGATGGCTGAGGATGGCGCTGACGGCCGGGTCGGTCATATCATCGGCGGGCACGTAGACCGCTTGCACCGAGGTAATGGCGCCTTGTCTTGTGGACAATATGCGGTCTTCCAGTTCGGCAACTTCTGTCGTCAGCGTCGGCTGGTAGCCCACCGTGGCCGGCATACGACCGAGCAGACTGGATATTTCACTGCCGGCCTGCACGAATCGAAACACATTGTCGACCACAAACAGCACTTCCTTATGCAAGGTATCGCGCAGATATTCGGCATAGGTTAAGGCCGACAGGCCCACGCGGAAACGCACGCCCGGCGATTCATCCATTTGCCCGAAGACCATCAGGGTATCGTCCATGACTCCGGCCTGTTGCATTTCCTTGCCATAATTCATGCGCTTCACGGATGCGCTCACCGACGCCGGCAAAAACCGAAACGCCTTTATGGATGGCAGAAACGGCATGGATAAACTCCATGACCAGCACGGTTTTTCCAACGCCTGCGCCTCCAAATAAGCCGGTTTTGCCGCCTTTCACGAAAGGACATAACAAGTCGATGACTTTAATACCGGTTTCCAAAATCCCGCTCATGCCAATGGCTTCGGATAAGGGCAGCGGCTTGGCGTGAATATTGCGGAACTGGTTTTGCGGCAAATCGGGCAGGCCGTCCAGCGGCTCGCCGAATATGTTCAATAAACGACCCAAACAGTGCTCGGATACGGGAATATGCAAGGGGGAGCCGGTATCGTAAACCGTCATGCCTCGACTTAAGCCGGCGGTGCCATGCAGTGTAATGGCCCGGACATGTTTTTCATCAAGATGTTGGTGGACTTCGAATAGATAGGCGGTGTGATCGAAGCAGGTACACAATGCCTGACGCAAAGGCGGCAGCGGCGTGCAATCGATAACCACGACCGGGCCATGGACTTCAATGATGGTTCCGATGGGGTGTCGATGTTCCCCTTGTACCTGTAAACCATTCAATGTGACATACTCCAATAATATAAGCGGGTGTTTAAAACGTTATTTGTTCCATCATAGCAAAGTATGTTCATGGATGGTGGATGGCGTGTTGCCCGCCAGGCTTACACGCCCTTGCTGCGATTTTCCATGCGTCTTAAAAATTCGGCCATGATCAAGCGATACAACTCATCGCCCAGATACTTGTCTTCAATGCCGCTGTCGATATTGGGGTTGTCGTTGACTTCTATCACGTAGCCTTTGCCGTTTATCTCTTTAACGTCCACGCCGTATAAGCCGTTGCCGATCGGCTGGGTTGCTTTTAAGGCGGCGTCCAGCACGGCTTTGGGGACTTCAAAAGTCGGCAGGGTATCAAAATTGCCGGTATCGGTCCGGTTGCTGCCGTGACGGTAAATTTGCCAGTGATTTTTGACCATATAGTAACGGCAGGCATACAGCGCCTTGTTGTTAAAAATGCCGATGCGCCAGTCAAAATCGGTATAGAGAAATTCCTGCGCCAGTAGCAGCGCGGATTTTTGAAACAGTTCTTCGACTTTCTGTTCAAGTTCTTGCCGGTTCTGGACTTTTACAATCCCGCGCGAAAATGAACCGTCGGGGATTTTTATGACCACCGGAAAACCGGCCTCGGCTTCGAGCTTGTCCAGATGAATGGCATTGCCCTTATGCAGCAGCCAGGTTTTAGGCGTAGGCACGCGATGGGTGCGAAACAGATCCGCCAGATAGACTTTATTGGTGCAGCGCAGCATGGAAGTGGGGTCGTCGATCACCACCAGGCCTTCGGCTTCGGCCTTTTTGGAAAAACGATAGGTGTGATGATCAATGGCTGTGGTTTCGCGAATAAACAAGGCGTCAAATTCAGGCAGGCGCACATAATGCTGCTGGGAAATCAATTCGACTTCAATGCCCATTTGTCTGCCGGTGCTGATGAACTTTTTAAGCGCGCTGCGGTTGCTTGGCGGCAATTGTTCTTCAGGATTGATCAGGATGGCCAGATCGTAACGTGCGCTCTTGCGGGCGCGGCCCTTGCGCCAGACTTTCTTGCTGAATTTATCGAGGGCTTCGGCAAAAACAATTTCCAGGGATTCGTCCAGCGAGCGATGTGATATGGCTTTTAGCTCGGTGATTTCCCATTGTTGCCTAAACCGTAAGGTCACTTCCAGAACCGGGCAGGAAAAGCGTTCAAAGAGTAGTCGAGTCAGTTCCTGGAAGGCCGGATCAGGTGTGGTGCCAAAATAACTGAGCAGGGTTATTTCCCGGGTCGTGTTGGCGCTTTTCAGGGCGCGCGCCAGTGGCTGCGACAAATCCTCGAGCTGAAGCCGGTACAAGGCCCTCTTGCCCAGGTCATTCAAGACTCTAACAGAAGGAATAACATGATGTCCGCGTGCTTCGGCGAGCAAGGAGCAGTAATAGCCGTCGGACAGGTAACGATAGCTGCTGCACAGGTTGATAACGCGGACACGTTGTTCAGAGTCCTCCTGCTCGGTGGCAAGATAGCTTTCAAAGGTGATCACCTGATCACTCGGGTAATAAGGGCTCCAGTCGGAAAGATCGTCAACAACCAGAAGGGTACGCGCCATAGCAAAACAAGTCCTGAGTAAGTTAAACTACAATTTTGAAATCAGTCAGGTTTTTACACAAGGAATTTCTTTTATCAAAGAATATTCATGTTGAGCCTGGAGATTGCCATGTTCTTGAAGATTCTCAGGAAATCCTTATGTCCTCATGCCTTCCTATAGCGGCTCTTGATACGGATGTTTTTTCAGATAGCTACGCGTCCGCCAGACGCCGCTGGCTGGAACAATTGGCCAGCCTGCCGACTGCCGCACAGCCTGTGGCCTATCCCTGTGCCGGTACCGGCCCGCACGGCGAAGCTTTGGTGACCGATACGGTCTGGATTGGCAAGCAAGAGGCTTCCCGTGTCGTGGTGGTAATTGCCGGTACGCATGGCATTGAAGGCTTTGCCGGCAGCGCTGTCGAGAGTGATCATCTGCGTCTGCTTGCGCAGGGGCATAGCGTTATCCCTGATAATACCGCCGTGCTGATGATTCATGCTTTAACACCGTGGGGTTATGCCTGGCAGCGCCGTTGTGATGCCGATGGTGTTGATCTTAATCGCAATGTGGTCGATTTTTCCAAAACCTTGCCCGCCAATCCCGGTTACGACGCGATCCGTCATGCCTTGTTTTTGCCCGATGCCGAGCCAAGAAAACGGGCTTTTGCCGAATTTGAGCAGCAGCACGGCCGTGCAGCACTGGAAAGCGCGGTCAGCGCTGGACAATATGTCGATCCTGCCGGGCCTTTTTATGGCGGCAAGGCCCCGGCTCACGGCCGGCTGGTTTGTGAGGATCTGATGCGCCGGTATGCGCTGAGTGAACGCGACTTGGCGGTCATCGATGTGCATACCGGGCTTGGCTCTTACGGCTACGGTGAAATTATCTGCGACCATGAACCCGAGAGTGCGGGAGCGGCAGTTGCCAGGCTCTGGTACGGCGGCTCTGTCACCTTGCCGGCACTGGGCACGTCCAGCTCGGTGCCCAAAACAGGTTTGCTGGATTATGCCTGGCACGCCATCATGAACAAGCGCAGTTGCTACATTACCCTGGAATTTGGCAGTTTTAGCACTGATCAATTGTTTGAAGTGTTATTGTGCGATCATCAACTGTGGGCGCAGGCGGATACGAATGGCGCCCGTCTGGCGCACAGCAAACGCATGCGGCAGCATTTTTGTCCCGATGATGAGGCCTGGCAGGAAATGGTATTGTTTCGGGCCAGACAGGTAATCGCACAGGCCTTGCGAGGAGTAGCCACTACATGAGCGGCAACGACATACGGGTTCGTCCCGCGCGGCTGAGTGATCTCGATGACTTGGTGGCGCTTGAAAAAGCCAGTTTCGATACCGACCGGCTGAGCCGGCGCAGTTTCAGGCACTGGATAACAACAGAGCATCGCGCCTTATTGGTGGCGGAAGTGGCCCATAAGGTCGAAGCTTATATTCTTATTATTTATCATCCTGGTACACGCTTGGCGCGCATTTATTCAATCGCGGTATCACAGCAACAGCGTGGTACCGGCATGGCTAAAGCCCTGATGGCGGCAGGTGAGCAGGCCGCGCGCGATGACGGCAGGCTCTATCTGCGTCTTGAAGTCAGCGTGGATAATATCCCGGCGATAAGCCTGTATGAAGCCATTGGTTTTCAGCAATTTGGCGTTTATCGCGATTACTACGAAGACCATAAAGATGCCTTGCGCTATCAAAAACGCATCCGCCGCTATGGCGGCACTCTGCAGCACCGGCCGGTGCACTGGTTACGGCAGACCACGCATTTTACCTGCGGGCCGGCAGCGCTGATGATGGCCATGCACGGGTTGAACAAAGCCTATCAGCCGTCCCAGGAGGAAGAGCTCAATCTCTGGCGGGAGGCCACCACCATTTTCATGACCTCAGGCCATGGCGGCTGTCATCCGGTGGGTTTGGCGCTGGCGGCGAAACGGCGCCAATTCAAGGTTGAAGTCTGGCTTAATCAGACCGGTACGCTGTTCATCGACGGGGTGCGCAACGAGGACAAAAAACAGGTCGTTGAACTGGTGGATGCCTGTTTCAAACGCCAGGCCACCGAGCAGGGCATTAACATCCATTACGGCAATATCACCCAGAATGACCTGATCGGTGCCTTTGAAGCAGGAGCGATTCCTTTGGTTTTGATCAGCACCTTCCGCATGGATCGCAAAAAAGCCCCGCACTGGGTGGTCATGAGCGGCTTCGACGAGGATTGTTTGTACATGCACGACCCCGATCCCGAAGAAGGCCGCCAGAGTGATTTTGATTGCCAGTATATTCCCGTTGCCTGTGAGGATTTCGAGCGCATGTCCTGCTTTGGCAAAAACCGTCTTGCGCACGGCGGTAATCGTGTGGCCAGATTAGGAAGGCGCGCGGATGGGCGTAATTCGGTTCCGGCAACAAGCGTTTTTGACATCGTTTGCTGTTGCCTCTTATGGCAAACTTGAACAGCATTATGTTCGGCATTGCATGGCCGGGATTGTGGGGCTGTTTGGGTGGCCCTGAATTTATAGTATTATCAATACCATGATTTTCCGGGCAACGCGGCTTGAGCAGCTCAAGCCTTCACTAGCCATTTATAAGCAAACCTTATTCAATCAGGCCGAACGGTGGGGCAGCACTTTTCAATAAGGGTATTCAGGGTCGCTTGTTTTGCTTATTTTTTCGATGAACATTGGTTACATGGACAAGTTCGTCCGGCCACTGTTTTATGGCCAAGGGCTTCGCTGCTTGGTTGCCCGGCAAGGCACGGCTAAAGAATTTAATTTTTTATTTAGGATTATATATGAATTTAGATGTGTTTTTATCGCTGTTTAGCCTAATGCTGGTATCTCTTGGCGTTTTTATTTTATCGAAGAAACTCCACATCCCTTATACCGTATTGCTGGTTATTTCCGGTTCTCTTCTGGTACCGATTTCGCACATCGAATTCTTTTCTTTTGTCACCAGTTTCGAGTTGACACCGGAGTTATTGTTTTTCGTGTTTCTGCCGATTCTGATTTTCGAATCCGCTTATAATATGAGTGTTCGTAGCGTAACCGACAATATCTATTCTATTGGTTTATTGGCAGTAGTTGGTTTGATTATTTCTACGCTGTTCGTCGGCGTTGCCGGCTATTACGCGTTCAAGCTGGCCGGTTTGGAAGTGCCGATGCTGGCACTGTTGTTTTTCGGCGCGATTATTTCCTCGACTGACCCGGTGGCGGTATTGGCGCTGTTTAAAGAATACGGCGCACCGAAACGGCTAACGCTGATCTTCGAGGGAGAGAGCTTGTTTAACGATGCGACCGGCTTTGCTGCGTTTCTGGTGGTTCTGGAGTTGCTGGAGCATGGCTTTAACGGCGCAAGCTCGGTTATAACCGCAGTGCTTTCATTTTTTACCATGCTGGCCGGTGGTATTTTGTTTGGCTTGCTGATGGGGTTTTTATTTGCGAAGCTGATTGAAGTCGCCAAAGGCAACGAGCATCTGGAAATTACCTTAACTTTGCTGGTTGCCCACTTTACGTTTGTTCTGGCCGAAGTCGTCTCCGAACATCTGGTTATTTATGGGCAGGAAATTCGTTTGTCATCGATTATCGCCACGCTGACCGCCTCGATGGTCATCGGCAATTATGCGCGCTTTAAAATGTCTCCGGCAGTTGAAGAATATATGGAAAAGTTTTGGGGCTATTTTGCCTTTGTCGCCAACTCGTTGGTATTCATCCTGATGGGGCTTCTGTTCGCCGATTTGTCCATCACTCTGGATGTTGCCATTTGGTATATCTTGCTGGCTATTGCCGTGGTTGTGGTGGGACGGGCAGTGTCCATTTATCCGCTGCTCTGGTTACTCAACAAAACCGGCAAGGAAGAAAAAATACCGACCAGCTGGATGCATTTATTGGCATGGGGCAGTTTGCGCGGTTCGCTGGCGGTGATCATGGTGTTGCTGATTCCCGATGATCTGAGCATACCGGGGTGGACATTTGATTTTACGCTCAAGCAATTTATCGCCGACGTCACCATAGGCAGTATCTATTTCACCTTGCTGATAAAAGCGACGACTATCGGTAAAGTCATGCATGCGCTCGGAATCGATGCGCTGACGCCGGAGGAACAGGTCGGCTATCATAAAAGCAAGGCGCAGATGTATGACGAATCACTGCATAGATTAAACGAGCTCTTTAAAGATCATCTATTAAATGAAGAGCAATATCAGGCTTATCATCGCCATTACCAGAAGCTTCATCAAAATGCCTGTAACAAGTGCAAGGAAACCATCGGCGACTCGAGCGACTTGATTGAAAACATGCTGCGTATATATGCAGTGGGCATAGAGAAAGATGAATTGAAGGAAATTTTTCTACGTGGTGAGATTACCGAGAAAATTTATAAAAAGATATTGACTCTACTTACCATACAAACCGATCGCATAGAGCATCATCAAAAACAAGTAGCGTCCGCAAATGAACACTTTCCAATAGATGACATGGAGCGATTTGTACTTTTGTTAAGCCGCCTGGCGTTCTGGCGCGATCATTCGTTCAAGCCGGAAGAGCTCTATCTTTACTATCGGACCTTAAACAAACTGATTAGGCGAGTTATTGAAAAACTGACATCGCTTGGTAGTTCCAGCCTCAGCGAAATTTTCGACGATAAATCCTCGCTCGAGAGGTTGATTGCGCTTTATCAAGACTTACACTTCAATACCGAGCACAAAATGCAGAGGTTGCTGAAGACAAATCCAACCTTGCTGGACCGTTTAAACAAGGATACCGCAGAGTTGTCGCTGCATGCAGTGCAAATGGATACCATAAGTGAGCTACATAAAAATGAAATCATCACCAGCAAACTCTACATTATGTTGAATAATGAATTGCAGGAAAAAAGTGCCACTGATGTTGAGACGCTGTCTGCCCGGTTGTAAATTGAGCAAGGGGTTTGGCGATTGAACAGTCCATCCCTAGGATGAGCCGGGAGGCGACTTTTCGGTTCTGCAAGCGGCAGTTAAATCATGGGGATGGCAAGTCTGCTTATCCAAGCAGACTTATAAAACCAGTCACCAGAGAGGGTGCAAAGATCATAATTTTGATCATTGCACCTATTGTGGGCTCAGTGTTCCTGTGATCACGTGGTTATCTTTAACTTTCCGCAAAAAATATGCCCTCCCGGCTTGTATTATCAAATTGATTCAACGATAATGGCCGTCCTTTAGCCGTCGAGGCTGATTGTGTAATGGTGACCGTGTCGGTCCTCCCGCAACGATACGCTGTAAACCCCGCCAGGCCCGGAAGGGAGCAACGGTAGCAGCAGATTCGTGTGCCGGGATGTGGCTGGCATGGTTACCGCCCACTACTATCATTCGAGCCTGCAATGAATTACCAGGTTCTCGCCAGAAAATGGCGTCCTCATAATTTCACAGAAGTTGTCGGACAAGAGCATGTCGTCAAATCGTTAATGAACGCTTTGCAGCATGATCGGCTTCACCATGCCTATTTATTTACCGGAACGCGCGGCGTAGGCAAAACCACCATTGCCAGAATCCTGGCCAAAGCCATTAATTGCGAAAATCTTCAGGATTATAATCCTTGCGGTGAATGCGCTGTTTGCCGTGATCTGGATGAAGGCCGGTTTCTGGATTTGATCGAAGTCGATGCGGCATCGCGCACCAAAGTCGAAGATACCCGCGATTTGCTGGACAACGTTCAATACGCACCCAATCAAGGACGCTATAAAGTCTATCTGATTGACGAGGTGCACATGCTGTCCGGGCATAGTTTCAACGCCTTGTTGAAAACCCTGGAAGAGCCGCCGCCGCATGTCAAGTTTCTGCTGGCCACCACCGATCCGCACAAAATTCCCGTGACCGTGTTGTCGCGTTGCCTGCAGTTCAATCTGAAGCGTTTGCTGCCGGGGCAGATATTTAAACAGATGGAATTTATTCTCGGCGAGGAAAAATTGAAGCCGAGGCGGCGGCATTAAAATTATTATCCCGTGCCGCTGACGGCAGTATGCGCGACGGTTTAAGTCTGTTGGATCAGGCTATTGTTTATGGCAATGGCAAGGTCAGTGCTGAAACTGTCAGCGCCATGCTCGGCACCGTGGCCCAGCAACCGGTTGAAGACATTTTAACCGCGCTGGCCAATGCCGATGCCGCGGCAATCCTTGATAAGATCAACGAGATTGCCGATTTGACCCCTGATTTCAGCGATGTCCTGCAGCAGATTTTGCAGGTGCTGCACCGCGTGGCGCTGGTGCAGCACCTGCCGTCGGCGCTGGATCAGGATTTTGATGTGGACATGATTGCGGCCCTGGCGGCGCAACTTACACCCGAAGATGTTCAGTTGTATTATCAGATCGGCTTGCTGGGGCAAAAAGACCTGGACTTGGCACCCGATCCGCGCAGCGGTTTTGAAATGGTCATGCTGCGCATGCTGACGTTCAGGCCGGTCACTACGGCATCAAAGCCCGCTAAACCGGCGCCGGTTCGGGAGCTTATCAACAGCACCGCTGCACAGCCTGCTTCTGGTCAGCCGCAAGCTGTTTATAAACCGCCGGTAACCGGGCAGGCAGCAAACGTCGCTGAACAAAGCCTACAGGACGGCGTGGCTACAAAACCCAATATGCAGTGGGCGGAAATGATTGCGGCAATGAAGCTGAGCGGCTTGACCAAAGAGCTGGCTAATAATTGTGTGCTGGAGCATATTGACGATAAAGTTTGTACCTTGATTTTGGATGCGGGGCACAAGCAAATTCGCAGCCCCGTTACCGAAGAAAAATTGCAAAAGGCTTTGCAGGCCTACCGGGGAACCCCGCTTAAACTGGTGATCAATACCAAAAAAGCAGCCATTGAAACGCCGGCTGTGCAATTGGCAAAACAACGCGAAGACCGGCAGCAGGCTGCCGTTGACGCCATTCATTCAGATGAAAATATTCAGGCTTTAAAAGAGCATTTCGACGCCCGGGTTTTGCCCGGCACGATAGAGCCTGTGTGACCACAGATTTGGAGAAATAACATGAAAAACGCACTGGGCAACATCATGCAGCAAGCCCAAAAAATGCAGGAAGACATCAAAAAAGCGCAGGAAGATATAGCCGCCATGCAAGTGATGGGCGAATCCGGCGGCGGCCTGGTGACCATATTGATGACCGGTAAGCGCGAAGCCAGAAAAGTCACCATCGATCCCTCTTTGCTGGGTGAAGACAAGGACATGCTGGAAGACCTGGTCGCGGCCGCTATCAATGATGCCGTCAACAAAGTCGCAAAAATGAAAAAAGAAAAAATGGCCGATATTACCGCCGGAATTCCACTGCCTCCAGGATTCCAGCTGCCGTTTTAACATGCAAAAAAAAGGTTTGTTAGGGCAGTTGATGCAGACTTTATGCTGTTTGCCCGGGGTGGGGCCGAAAACCGCACAACGCATGGCTTTTCAATTGCTGCAGCGCGACCGCAACAGCGCCAGAACCCTGGCCGAAACCCTGTTGCGGGCCGTCGAGGAAATCGGCTATTGCCGGCACTGCCGCACCCTGACCGAAGGCGATTGCTGCGCGATTTGCGAAGATAAATCAAGGGATGATGCCAGCCTCTGCATCGTCGAAAGCCCTGCGGACGTCTGGATTGTGGAACAGGCGAGCGTATTCAAGGGCCGTTATTTTGTGCTGCATGGGCGCTTGTCGCCGCTGGATGGCATAGGGCCGGATGAACTGGGTCTGGAGCTGCTGGAGCAACGCCTGGCAAGCGGAGAAATCAAGGAATTGATACTGGCGACCAACTCGACCGTGGAAGGCGAGGCCACCGCCTATTTTATCGGCGAACTGGCCAGAAAACATCAGGTGCAGGCCAGCCGTATTGCCCACGGCGTGCCGATGGGCGGCGAGCTCGAATATATTGACAGCGGCACCCTGTCGCACGCCTTTAAAGGGCGCAAAGAGATTTAAAATTAGGTTCAAGGTTCAAGGTTCAAGGCGTAGCGGTATACACAGATCCGTCATTCCGGCATGGATTGCCGGAATTCACGACTGCATGGATGCAGGAGGTAGGGCAACGCAGGAGCGGTTGCCGAGAAGCCATGGAGGGCATAAAATCAATATCCTTGTCACTGGATACCCGCCCCGCGGGCAACACGCTCAATGATATGGAATTAAGGTTTAAGGGGAAAATATGTCAGATTGTTTGTTTTGCAAAATGGTTGCCGGAGAGATCAAACCGGATACGGTCTATGAAGACGATCAGGTTTTGGCGTTCAGAGACATAAACCCGCAGGCGCCGGTGCATATTCTGATTATTCCCAAAACGCATATTCCCACCCTGAATGATCTGGAGGATGGCCCCATAGCCAGCCGCCTATTGCAAACGGCCGTCAAACTGGCCGAACGGGAAGGCATCGCGGAAGAAGGCTACCGAACCGTATTCAACTGCAACCGGAACGCCGGACAGGCTGTTTATCACCTGCATTTGCATCTCTTAGGCGGCCGCCCGATGCACTGGCCGCCGGGTTAATTCGAGTTCATTTCGGATTGTTCGGCAAAAGCTGATTTGTTAATGCCATGCTATTGGCATTAACAGAATTGTGCTGAAACATACGGAAATAATCCCAATTAAAAGCGCAAGCATCCGGCATTATCCGCAAACTGTTTTTATGCGTTTTTGCAGGTTGTCCGGTTTAGAGAGCCTTGTTTTAAAAGTCATTCTTGTCGACTGAGGATAAGAGAAGTGCAAGATAACCAGACCTGGATAATCACTTGTTGGGGCTAAAAGGAGAGTAGATGACCGCACCAATTGGGAAGGTTTTCGTTTCCCATTCAAGCAGCGACAAAGCCTTTGTGGATCGCCTTGTGGCCGATTTGGCATCGCGAGAGATTCCAGTTTGGTACGACAAGTTTGATCTTCGCGTGGGTGACAGCGTTACCGGTGGCATAAATGAAGGTCTGTCGCAGTCAAAATATTTCTTGATCGTACTGTCAAAAGCCTCGGTTCTGTCACGATGGGTTACAGAAGAGCTTAATGCTGCTTTGATACACCAAGTAGCAATAGGCGGGACATTTCTTCTTCCTGTTCTTATTGAAGACTGCGATGTACCGCTTCTCTTGAAGCACCGTCGCTATGCCGATTTCCGTGTTAATTATGATAGCGGGCTGGGTGAGTTGCTTGGCGTATGGGGCAAAGACAGAGAGGCGTCAGTCGTCGCTGACAACAAACCACTATATCCTTGGCCTGACATTTCAAAGTCAAATGCTGATTTCATATACCTATACTCTACTCGATTCGATAAGTTCTTTAGGATGGATTGGGATTTATCGGCCACTGCCGATCAAACAATCAACTATATTGTGGATACTCTCAAACTGCCGTGGAATAAGGATGTGCCCGAGTTGGGTATGAAATGGTCGTTCAGCTACAAGCTAATATTTAATGACCAAGGAATAGGGTTATCAAAAGTTTTGTGCGATGCTGGGCTGTCCTCTGGATGTGTTTTAAAGATGGGCATCAATGGCACTTACGAAGACGTCTGGGAAAATGAATTGAAGGAAATGTGGGATGGGTCAAAGATGTACGAAGTTATGTCTGCAATGGCGCGCGAAGCACAGCTTAAAGAGAATATCCGTAACAGAGGCCCCCTTAATTCGAGCCGTTTGAGAGAACTTTCCAATGCATGCTTTTCTCATGTGTAGATGGGTCATGGCCCAACAAGGCGCTCTAGCCGATCGCTCAACCGCTACGCGGTTTCGCGTCGATCTTATCGTTAGAGAGCATTTGAGACATGGCGTATAAAGCAACCGTCGTCCCCGTAATGATTGCCTCTCCCGGAGACGTAGCCGAAGAAAGGGAGATAGCCCGAAGCGTGATCCATGATTGGAACGACGTGAATGCTCAGCGCTCGAAGATCATGTTGGCGGCAGTTAGCTGGGAATCTCATTCTTCGCCTGAATTGGGCGAGAGGCCGCAAGAACTCATCAACAAGCGAATCCTCAAGGATTGCGACATCTTGGTTGGGGTGTTCTGGACCCGTCTCGGAACGCCTACCGGCAGATCCCCGAGCGGCACGGTCGAAGAGATTGAAGAACACGTGGCTGCAGGGAAGCCTGCGATGATTTACTTCTCTTCAAGGCCAGTTGAACTTGATAGCGTCGATCTCGCTCAGTACAACCAGGTCAAGGAGATTCGAAAAAAGTGGCAGCAGCAGGGTCTGATTGAAACCTATGACAATGCGGACCAATTTCGCCAGAAACTATCGAAGCAGTTGCAGCTTTGCCTCAACAAGAACGACTATCTGCGCGACATTCTCGATACCCCGCAAGTGGATAGCCCTACTCCCGAGGTAGTTCAGGCTTCCCCTGCAAAACTAAAGTTCGATTTGTCCGAGGAAGAAGCGGCTTTGCTCAAAGCTGCGTCGGCGGACGAAAACGGCATGATCGCACGGATGGAGTATATGGGAGGCCAACAAATTCAGGCCGGGAAGACATCTTTCGGTGAAGAGAGTCGGCGCGAATTCTCACGATGGGACGGCGCGCTTCGAAACTTGGAAAGCAAGGGTCTGGTTGTTGGTCGCGGCTACAAAGGTGAGATATTCGAGCTGACCCACGAAGGATGGGCGGTGGCAGATGCTCTCTAACAAATCGTTGCAGCGCGTAGGTTGGGTTGAATGCAATGAAGCCCAACAAATCGGAGCCTTAAGTGGTTAGGCTTCGCTCCCGCTCTATCCAACCAACTAAATTTTCTGGCTGATTTTGGTGTTGGGTGCAAGAAAAATATGAGTCCTACAGTGTTTACAGAAAGCGGGTATAGATTCTTCTTTTTTTCAAGGGAAGAAGAGCGAATGCATGTTCATGTGGTTTCAGGAGATGGCGAAGCAAAATTTTGGTTTGAGCCAGAAATTGAACTTGCAATCAATCATCATTACTCAAGAAAGCAATTGAAAGAAATCGAATCATTAGTGGAGGTTCATTACAATGAGCTCATTGGCGCATGGCAACAGCACTTTAGCGGTTGAGGTTACCAACATCACAACCCATGGAGTATGGCTTTTAGCTCACAATAAGGAGCTGTTCATGCCCTATGATTATTTCCCTTGGTTTAAAGATCAGGCTGTTAAATCGATTATCAATGTAGAGGAGCAATCCTCTGGCCATTTCTATTGGCCTGATATTGATGTTGATTTAACAAAAGAAATAATTGAACATCCGGAGCGTTTCCCACTTAAAGCAAAAGAAAATAGCAAGTAGCCCGTATGCAGCGCGAGCGGAATACGGGTTAAATGATTAAGGTAAGCTATCAGTTTTATGGTTAATTACAGGCGTAATTATATGCCCGGCGGGTGCTATTTTTTTACAGTTACCTTAAAAAACAGAAAAGCATCCACGTTAACAGATAACATTCAGTTGTTGCGGCACGCATTTAGAGAAGAACTTAATAAACGTCCATTCGTTATCGATAGTATTGTTGTTCTTCCAGAGCACTTACATACGGTTTGGACATTACCCGAAAATGATTCCGATTATTCAGGACGTTGGCGGGCGATAAAAAGCTCATTCACCAAAGCGTTAAATAAAGCGGGGAAAGCCGGAGCCAAAAATAATCGGAGTGAATACGATGTTTGGCAAAAGCGTTTCTGGGAACACATGATTAGGGACGAAACCGATTATTTTCGACATTTGGATTATATCCATTACAACCCCGTCAAACACGGCCTAGTTCAATCCGCCGCACATTGGCAGTATTTTCTTTTCATAGATATGTTCGAGATGGCATTTTGCCTAGAAATTGGGCAGGTACAAATCAAGAGCTACATGCTATGGATGTTCGAGAATAAACCATAAATTACAAGTCAGGGGGGTGTTTTCCTGTATTCCGCTCGCGCTGCATACGGGCTACTTGCTGGACGCGTAGCATAAGCTATCTTATGTCATGGCTCGTACCAGAAACACTTTTTAAGAAGGTAAATATATGACCAAGGATTTTGTTGCAAAAGAGGATGCACTTAAGGTTATCCAGCGGCTCCGCGACAACCCGAAGGAAAGAATTCCGCCGGCTGAGCTTAATTTCAAGGGAGTATCTTTGCGTGGCGAGGATTTATCAGGGTTGCATCTTATGGGAGCCAATTTTGTCAAAGCCGATCTGTCTGAGGCCGACCTAAGCGGAGCCTTTCTTTTTAAGGCTGATTTCAGCCTGGCAAGCCTGGTCAAGGCAAAACTTAATGATGTCGAGTTGACTGGAGCCAATCTCTCGGAAGCCAATCTGGAAGATGCCCGTGCAGAAAGGGCTGGCCTCGGGATGGCGACATTGAAGAAAACCAGAATGTTCAACACGGTACTTACTGATGCGACCCTTACCAAAACAGATTTAACGGAGGCGGATTTGCGGCATGCCAATCTCAGCCGGGCGCGATTAAGGGAAGCAGTGTTTTATAAGGCGGATTGCACCGGAGCTGATTTTCGGGGGGCTGATCTGTCACTCGCCAATTTTGCTGGCGCTACAATGAATAATACCGACATGCGGGATGCACGACTGTGCCAGGTCTGTGGATATGAAAAGGCTAAATGGTACGGAGTGGATATCCGCGATATCAACTTTGCCGGGGCCTACCGAATGCGGCGGTTTGTGGTTGACGAGAATTATCTCCAAGAATTTCGGGACTCCAGTAAACTCAACTACATGATTTATAAACTCTGGTGGATAACCAGTGATTGTGGCAGAAGCCCTACTCTTTGGTCTCTGTGGATTCTGGGAATAGTAGTGCTTTTCAGCGTGCTCTATGCTTTCAGTGGAGTTGATTACGGCAAGTACGACAATTGGATTGGCCCATTTTATTACTCGGTGGTAACCATTACCACCCTGGGCTATGGCGACATTGTTCCGGCCACGCCTGTTGCCCGTATTATTGCCATCTGTGAGGTTTTTACTGGTTACATCATGCTCGGCGGACTTTTATCCATCTTTGCCAATAAAATGGCTAGGCGCGGGGAGTGATCCACAGTGTTTAATTTTTTCAAACGAAGCCACAAAGACCCCAAGGAAGAATTAAAACTATTGCTGGGTGAGTTTGAACTGCATAGTTTTCCGGAAGCGGTAATGAATGTTCTCGGCATGCTGCGGGATCCCCAGTCCGAGATTAAGGCTATCGCCGACCAGATCCAAATGGATCCAGGCATGAACATCAAGATACTGCGACTGGTCAATTCAGCGGCCTTCAGCCTGGCCACCAAGGTTTCAAGTCTCCATCATGCGGTTACTATTCTTGGCCGCTCCCGTCTGGAATCAATGCTTTTGACCTATGCCGTCGCCACTACCATTCCTCCCACCCTTGGTTGTATCGATGTTTCCCGTTTCTGGCTGGCCTCGGCCCGGCGGGCCTGTCTTGCCAAGCATGTAGCCCTGCATCTGCATGCCGCAACCCAGGCTGAGAGCTTCACCGCAGCATTGCTGCAGGATATGGCCATTCCCCTTATTTCTGAAGGAAAGAAACAGATTTACAAAGATCTTTTAACAGATTGGCATGCGGATAAGGAAGTGGATATCGATGTCATGGAACGGGAGCTTTTCGGCTACGATCATCCGCTTATTGGTGCGCTGGTCGCTGAACAGTGGGGCCTGCCGGAATATCTGATTAATGCCATTGCCGGTCATCATGACCTGTCTGAGCATTCATCGGCAGAGCCGGCGGTGCGGCTGGTTTCACTGGTGCGGTATTTTGATGAAGACGATGGCACCGAACGGTTGCTTAAAGCTGCTGAAAAAGATTTCAATATCGGCAGGAAAACAATGGAAGAGATGATTGCCAAAGCCTTTGCCGAAGCGGAACAGTTTGCTGAAACGTTTCGATAGGAAAACAAAAAGTTCTGCTCCTCTCGTAACCCCTAAACCACAGGGTATTTGTACTTCAACTGATGCGGGAAATATCTCAGGTGAATTCAAGTAATAGGCGCGGTAGGATGAGCTGAGATAACGAAGCCCATCAATCGAGCTACGCTCATTTGCCTTTGACCAACTACGAAGCGGCGCATGCTTTACGGCATTGGGTGATATTAGCAATAATCAGCTATGGCACGGGCACCCAGCAAGGCTCACGGGTTTTTGCCATCTTAATCAGTATTATCGAAACGTGCCGTAAAAGGAAGCAATTCCCCTGGATTTATTTGGACGCGGTGCTTCACAGTCAGCGGACTGGGCTGCCGGTTCCAAAGCGGCCCATTGTTAAGGGGTCTGAATAATTACCGCTCCCGTGATAAACTAGCCGGTATTTCTATATTCTTTCACTTCAATAGCGTGAATAGCGCAGGAGACAACAATGCCGGAACAAAACTGGATCAAAAATCAGTCTCAGACGCTGACGGAAATAATTCGTAACCAGGGACGCTTTAGACGCCCGAAGACTGATATAGAGCTCATTGAGCACACGATTAAACGAGAATGCAAACCACCTATCAATGCCCGTTTGGCATCCAATGGCGCCTTATGTGTCGACACTAATCGCACCGGACGCTCTCCGGCCGACCGATACATCGTCGAGGGAAAATATTCTTCACGGATCAGCTGGAATTCGGTCAATAAAGAAATGCCCCGAGAAGCCTTTCTCTCGCTCATGGAACGGGTGATGGATCATGTGGATAAACTTGCCGAGCCGCTATTTTTCTCCGATGATCTCTATATCGGCAAAGATAGCCAATATCGTCAGCCGCTTCGGCTTGCGACGAAATACGCCTGGCATCAACTTTTCGGACGCAACTTTTTTATCAGAGGCGAGCAGCACGACGGAAGCAAAAAACCCTGGACATTATTGAGTGTGCCTTCATTCATCACCGTTCCGGAACGGGATTCAACGCATGGTGACGGCGTCATCGCCATTGACCTGGACGAGCAAGTGATATTGATCGCCAACCGCACCTACGGCGGCTGTGAATGGAAAGCGCTTTTTACGGCAATGAACACGCTCCTGCCCCTCGAAGGTATCCTCACCATGCATTGCGGTGCGAACATCACCAAGAAAGAAGGTAAGGTTACTCTCTTCCTGGGACTCTCGGGTACCGGAAAAACAGCACTTTCTGCCGATCCTGAGTGCCTGCTCATTGGCGACGACGGCCACGCATGGGGCCCAGACGGCGTATTTAATCTTGCCGGAGGCTGCTATGCCAAACTCCACGATATCACCCGGGAACGGGAGCAATTGATCTGGGACGCAATTCGCTTCGGGACGATCATGGAAAATGTTGTACTGGACAGTAATCGCGTAGCCGATTTTGAAACAGGACCGGAGAACATTCGCGGGCTCTACCCCATGGAGTTTATTGACGATGTCTATCCCGGTGAACGCGCCGGACACCCGGATGCGATTATTTTCCTCACCTGCGATATGTTTGGCGTGCTTCCCCCGGTCGCAAAACTGTCACCCGAACAGGCGGCGTACTATTTTGCAGCGGGATACACCACCAAGATCGGCAGTACCGAGGCGAATAGTCTGCATGACTTCGAGCCCACTTTCAGTGCGTATTTCGGGGAAGTCTTTTTTCCACTCTTGAGCAAGTATTATCTTGAGTTATTCCAGGACAAACTGCGTCAGCATAATGTACCGGTATACCTCGTCAACACCGGCTGGACCGGCGGCCCCATGGGTTCTCCTGCCGGAAGAAGATTCTCCATCGCCACATCAAGAAATATTGTGCATGCCATACAGCACAACAAAATTCATGATGAAGAACTGGTGCTTCTCCCCGAGCACAACCTGCTTGTTCCCAAACATATCGCGGGTGTTGATGAACGCAATCTCAACCCGTCGAATATGTGGCAAGACCAGGCCGAGTACAATGCAGCTTGCCTCGAACTCGATCAGCTCTTCCATGCCAATATGGCACAGAAGTTCCCCGATATGGACACCGCGATCCTCGCATCGGGACGTCCGCGCAATTGTTAAAGGTGTTTGGTGCCTGCCCTTGGCGCGGTAGGATGGGCTGAGGTAACGAAGCCCATCAATCGAGTTGTTTGACAACGATCATTAACAGAAAAATTAACTGTATGGGTTTCGGCTGCTACCATGATCCTGTTTATCCTTAGCCCTCATATAGTGGACAAATAAAGCAGGACTATTATGTTGCAATCTGGCTCTGAGATGAATAACTGTTTCATTGATTTCGCTGTTAGCTGTGCAAACCAGGTTTGCAATTAGCTGTAAAGATTCATTGCCTTTTCGATCAGAAATCACCGTGTTTTTTGCAAGTGCAGGTTTATTCATCACCATCCAGGCCGGGAACAAGGAGGGTTCAAGTTCAGGATCCAGTTCGGAAAAATACTGCCAGTCAGAAAACATTAAACGATGACAGGTGTCATCAATCAGCCGTTCAGCTGTTTCAGGAAACAGGATAAACAAGTTGAACCAGTTTGCAATTCCTTCCTGTTCCTTATTCAATTTAAAACAGGCTTCAGCATAACGAAATAGTAATAAAGGCTGTTTAATCCAGTTTCTTTCCCGGTCGATTGATGAGAGGACTTGCTGCCATTGATATCCCTTGAAGGCGGTAAAACTTAAATGATATTCGGGGGCTTCAGCCTCAAAATGCCGGTCGGCAATATCTACCGAGAGTTTGTGCCACAAAGGTGTAATGAAATCATGTGCAAATCGCCCTAAAATATCAAAAGCCAAGGGTGTGACTACTTGGTTTAACAGCGTTATTTTTCGGTCGCTGGTTTCCTTGGAGTGCATTATTGTTTTTTCAAAAGCCAATAGCCGGGCGAATTGTTGGTGTTTTTCCGGGCTTGACGTTTTTAGTTTTGTTAGTAAAACCGTAATATCATCAATACGCTTATCGATGATGGCCCTTATCAGGTCATAAGCAGTGCAGGCAGGTGCGCTGTCAAAAAACAAATCCAGTTGCATCCGGTCTTTAGCAGGCTCATAAACGGTTGTAAAAATGAGTTCGTTTGCCGGGGATCGGCAAAAGTGCAGTGGCTGGCTGGTAGTTGATGTGTATGCGTGACTAAATGATTTAAGTTTCAGTGCCGTGGCATAATCTTGTGTCCTCAGTAAGTCAGCAATAATCTCAGTACTCGTTGTTTTAAAATGATCTTCTAAAAATGCTGACTTGCCTTTCCTCCACTTCTGATAATCGCCATAATCAAGATGTCCTTCTCTCAGAAGCCAGTTTAAAGGCGAAAAACAACCTTCTTCAAAGAGAATCATATCAAACTGGTTCTGGATTATACGATGTGGGGATTGTTTCGACATTGAATAGATTGCAGCATTACGGTAAGTTTTTAGGGATTTTATTGGCGTATTTATGCTCGTGGCTTAACACGTAAGGCCGGTTCTCTTCAGCAATCCGCCATGATCGAGCCTGTGACCTTGGATCAAATAAACGGCGGTTTGCTTACGCGAAATCACCATGCGGATCTAAATCCTACGCTTCCAATATTCTGGATTACGGTGTAAATGCATCACAGCAACCACCCATATTGTTTCATCTTCTCCTTCTGAATATAAAACACCATAAGGAAACCTTCTTACCAAGGATCGTCGAACATCGTTCTTCATGACCGGCCAGGCTTCAGAGAAAGCGGTTATTCTTTGAATGGTGGTGTACTCTTCAACCGCAAAGTCATAGCTTAAGCCTCGTTCTTTATCTTCGTAATGACTCTATAGCATCGTTAAACTCGGCTTCCGCTTCGGGATGAAATGAAAATATCATTTTTCCAGTCGCCGCCAAATTTTTTCAAACACCTTGTCTCCTGCGACGGCTTCCACGCGTCCGGATCGTAAGTCATCCAGGCGACGCTGCGCAACGGATGCCCATCGCTTATCGATATCTGTTTCCGGTACGTTAAGACTCTTCAGTAAGGAATCCACCATCATTGCGCGTTCTTCAACGGGCAGTGATATGGCCTCTGCTATCAATTCCTTTGTATTCATTACATCACCTTTGTGCAAGATGCAATTTTGCGATTATACGGAAAAAAATTGTTGCATGAAAAAAAGGGCAGCGAAAAGGCTACGGGGCTGTGAAAAAATTGGTGAGTACAGCATAAAAAGCATTATTCACCACGAAGATCGCGAAGGACACGAAGAAAATCATTTAGTTAATCAATGCATTTATACTTCGTGCTCTTCGTGTCCTTCGTGGTGATTTCTCTTAATATCGAATACTTTTACAGTCTCGTATGCGCTGCGTACCCTACGAGTTTTACATATTCTCAATCAATACATCCGCAAATTCGCTGCATTTGATTTCAACAGCGTTATCCATCAGGCGGGCAAAGTCATAAGTGACGCGTTTGCTGGCGATGGCGGCATCCATGGCCTTGATGATGGCATCGGCGGCTTCGGTCCAGCCCATGTAACGCAGCATCATTTCGCCGGACAGAATCAATGAGCCGGGATTGACTTTATCCAGATTGGCATATTTGGGCGCCGTGCCATGGGTGGCTTCAAACACCGCGGTGCCGGTTTGATAGTTGATGTTGCCGCCAGGTGCAATGCCGATGCCGCCGACCTGGGCGGCCAAAGCATCGGATAAATAGTCACCATTCAAATTCAACGTGGCAATCACATCAAATTCATCGGGCCGGGTCAGCACCTGTTGCAAGGCAATATCGGCGATGGCATCTTTTATTAAAATGCGCCCTGTGGCCAGTGCCTGCGCCTGCGCTTGATTGGCGGCCGCTTCGCCGTGTTCTGCCTTGGTTTTTTCCCATTGCTGCCAGGTATAGGTTTGCTCTGGATATTCACGCTCGGCCAGTGCATAGGCCCAGTTGCGGAATGCGCCCTCGGTGAATTTCATGATGTTGCCTTTATGCACAATGGTGACGCTTTTGCGCTTGTTGGTGATGGCGTAATCGATAGCGGCGCGCACCAGACGTTCGGTGCCTTCCTGCGAGACCGGTTTGATGCCTATCCCTGAGGAATCCGGAAAACGGATTTTGCTGAAGTGCGCGGGAAAGTTTTCGCGCAGTAATTTCATGAAACGCGCATTGTCTTCAGAGCCGCGTTCAAATTCCACGCCGGCATAGATGTCCTCGGTGTTTTCCCGAAAAATAACCATATCGACCGATTCCGGTTTTTTTACCGGTGACGGCACGCCTTTAAACCAGCGTACCGGGCGCAGGCAGACATACATATCCAGCAGTTGCCGCAGCGCCACGTTTAAGGAGCGGATGCCGCCGCCAATCGGCGTGGTCAGCGGACCTTTAATCGAGATCAAATAATCCCTGCAGGCTTCAACGGTGGCATCAGGCAGCCAGGTGTTGAACAGGTCATTGGCCTTGCCGCCGGCGTAAACTTCCAGCCAGTGAATTTTTCGTTGCCCGCCATAGGCACGTTCAACCGCGGCATCCAGCACGCGCACCGTGGCGCGCCAGATATCCGGGCCGGTGCCGTCGCCTTCAATATAGGGGATGATCGGGTTGTCCGGCACGACAAGCTTGCCGTTTTGCATGGTGATAGGGCTGCCGTTTGGCGGTGGGGTCAGGGTGGCATTGGTCATAACAACTCCATTTAAGAATGATTGGGACTGTATTAACTCAGTGCATTATCTGCTTAATTCTTGATGTTAGGCAAGCCGCACGGAAGCACCATAACGGACACGAAAGCTTTTTTGTAAAACAAAATCCCGTCACTTAAATGAGCTACCCAGAAAACATGACCCAGATTGTGTGACTTGTGAACTTCTCGAAATTAGGAGTAATTTGTTTGCCAACGGGGGAATGATTCATTGAATTACCCTATGGGGATAATTGAACTATTGAGGAGGGGTTGCTGTGGACCAACAATTTGAAAGTGATGTTGTGCACGATTCGATGGCGGAGTCCCCAACTGTATCCGCAGACGAGGCGTTTGAAGAAGAGTCCTACGGCGATGGCTTTGAAGAAGAGGGTATGGAAGACAATGATTTGATGGATGACATGGATCAATATGATGAGGATGCTGAAGCCTATGACGATGAAGCTTATTCGGGGGAAGAAGGATTTGATGAGAGTTTCGAGGAAGCGGTCGAAGACGAATTCGTCGGGGAAAAAATGGATGCGATGGCTGCTATGGAAGAAGCGGTCGCTGATGCACTGGATGCCGAAGATAGTGATGAGTTTATTCGACGCCTGATTAGCGGTATTCGCGGTGTTGCCGGTGCGGTTAGGCAGGGTGCCGGTATGGCCGGCCGGGTAGCCGGAAGGTCTCAGCGTAAATGCGGGTCAGGTTGGCAGGGTTGCACGAGGCGTTCAAGACGTGGCGGGTTCAGTGGCCGGAGGTGGCGCGCAACATGGACGGAGAGTCGGCAGACGCAGTGCTGGATCGGACAGGTCGGTAGCCATGGTCAGGGGTTCGTTGCAACGGCTATTACCGATGCTCCGGCAACACGCCGCTCAAGGAGCAAACGAGAGGGATATGTTTGAGGATATGGCCGATTGGTTTGAGCAAGAAAACGCAGACGAAGCGCTTCCCGTTTTGGCTGGTGTGGCAGCACGTGCGGCTTTGAGACCCTTGGTTCGAGGTGGCGGCGCAAAAACGGGACAAGCGGTACGCCGCCAAATAGTTCGTGGTGCGACACAAGCGGCCCGAAGCCTGATTAACCGGCAAGGACCGCAAGCAGTTAGAGCGCTACGGCCTCTTGCAACTAGCGTTGGGCGCGTAGCAGTACGCCGGGGCATGAATCCAGCTGCTTTACCCGGCGCAATCCGTCAAGCTGCCGCGAGAGTGGCTGCTCAGCCGGCGCTCGTTACACGTCTTTCTCAAGTGATTTCGCGAACGGGTAGATCGGGAGTCCCCCGCAGTCGTCTAACCATAAGCGGAGGCAGCGTTCCACGCCGTTTCGTGGTGAACGGACCAGTGGAAATTATAATTCGGCGCTGAAATAAACAGCGCATTCATTCAATTATTATCCATGAGGATGCAATCATGAGCAGTTTTGAAACCGATGTGATGGAAGACCTATATTACGACGAAGCCGAAGGTCCGGCTCGCCAACAATTTGATGAGTACGATGAATTTGGTGAAGAAGAATTCGACGAGTTCGGCGAATTTGCGGAATTCGACGAGTATGACGAATTTGGTGAGTATGATGCCTACGAGGCTGATGAATATGAGGATGCGGATATGCTCGATGCGATGGAAGAGGCAGTGGTCGACGCCTTGGAAGCCGAGGATTCGGACGAGTTTATGCGCCGTTTACGGAGGGGGTTGCAGAGGGCTCGACAAATCGCTCGCACCGTCGGTCGTGGCGTCGCCAGAGTCGCGCCGGTCGTAAGCCGCATTGCGAGCCTCATTCCTCATCCGGCCGCTCAGGCTGTCGGCAGGGCTGCTGCGGTGGCGGGACGCATCGGGCAAGCCATATCGGCGGACGAATTCGAGATGTTGGAGGATATGTACGATCTTGCCGAGGAAGAGGATGCTATGGACGCTGCGATGCCGGTCATCGCAGGATTGACCATTCGTCGATCCATGCCTGGCGTCTCTCGGCTGTCCGCGCCCGCCCGCCGGCAGTTGGTGCGTAGCGTGACTCAAGCTACCAGATCGGTCACCCGTCGTCAGGGGCCGCAGGCCGCCCGCGCCATTCCAGGGGTGGTGCGTACCGTTCAGACAGCTGTGCGGAGACGGCGCATTCCGCAACGTGCCGCTCCTCAAGCAATCACCCGCACGGCGGCTCGCATTGCTCGCAGTCCCCAATTGACTCGTCGAATGGCAGCCCGGGCAGGAGCAGTCGCTCGTCCTGGCAGGACTGCACCCCGCCCTGCGGCCGGCAGGACAGAGAGGGGCATTTGCCCTGCCTGCCGTCGCCGTATGGCTCGGTAACTATAAGCCATTTAAGGACGCTGAAAGCAATCGGACTCGAAAGGATTAAGGCCATGTTGACACGCAAATTTTTACGCACGAAAATTCTGGCGCTAGCCGCGCGGGCGCGCAGGCTGGGGCGGATTGACGGCGAGGGAGTAGGCATAAGGCCTCAGGATCGGCCCTATGCTCCTTCTGCCGCCCACTTTCGTGCCGCAAATCAGCGTTTGGCCGCCATCGACAAGCAAATTGCACGGCGTCTTGGCCATCTCGAACAATCCTGGCAGGTCGAGCCGAAACAACGCGTGCTGATCGATATTGCGCTGGTTGAACGGGAAATCGATCGCGCACGCCGGGCTTTCGGCTTGTTTTTTGAAATCTTCAGCCAGCGGGGCAGTGCGTTTGCACCCGCCTTGTCGGCTCACGATGTAATAGCCGAAGACTGTTACCGCGCGATTCGGCAAGAGGCGCCGCAGATTTTCCGTGGGCCGCTGCTTAAGCCGCTTGTGTTATATGGAACATGGCTTTTCGCCTGCCACGATGCGGCGCGGGGTGTTGCTCAACCGCTTGCTGGGCGAGCCTAATCCGTTTCCCATCGTGCGCATTCCCTGGGATCGTGATAATCCCTGGCAGGCGGTATTTCTGCACGAGGTTTCCCACAATCTCCAGGCCGATCTCGGCATCTGGCAGGAAAACCGGCAGGCGGTGGTGCGGCGTACCTTGCGCGCCAGCGGCGATCCCGGCCTGACCCGTATTTACGGTCTTTGGCATAAGGAGATTTTCGCCGATTTGGCGGCGATTTTATTGGGCGGCCCCGCGGCAGCCTGGGGCATGGCGACTTTTCTGGCTCATCCCGCGGCCAGGACGATGACTTTCCGGCCCGGCGGTGCACATCCGACGGCCTATCTGCGAGTCCATATTCTGGCGGAAATGCTGCGTCGCCTTGGCTTTGACGAGGATGCCGGACGGCTGGCACGGGTTTGGGATGATCTTTACAACCCCAGACGCGTCAACCGCTTGCCGGCGCGCTTGTTGACGACATCAAGCCGGATAATTCCGGAAGTCGTGGACGAAATCGCCTTTCAGACGCGGCGTAATCTGGCGCAGCGGTCGCTGGCGGACATCATCCGTTTCGATCCTGATGATGAAAAAGCCATCCGGGCCGGGGCGAAAGTTTTAGGGCGAGGCCGCATACCACAGGAGTTGCCACCGAGGCATTTGGTCAGCGCAGCCAGTTATGCCCTGGCCGAAGGACGGGTTGCCCCGCGCTTACTGGCGGATCGGGTGATCGACCGTTTGAACGAATTAAAAAATTTACCCGCAGGGGCGCAGAGCGAAATGCGGCCGCCGGTTGCGGCTTAAACATTAATATGGACTAATCAGCTGAGGTGAAAACTATGGCATTCCAAAATACCAATCCGTTTTACGGCAGTTCCAGCGGCGGTATTCCGGCTGGTGGCGGTCAGCAGCGCCTGGCTCTCGATAATCTAATCCGGCGGGAACTCAAAGTGGGCGACCCGAACGATCCCAAGCAGATTGCCGATGCTTTACTGGCTCGTTTTAAAGACGATCCTCGAGCCAATGCTATTACTCAGGAGGCGAAAGGATTGCCATTCTTGTTGTCATCACCGCCTAACCCTATGATTCAGCAGGGCTTGAATTCTTCAGATTGCGGAACTGAACAGGCAAAAGATGACGTAGAACAGGATCTGCAGGAGTTACGACTAATGCACTGTTGAAGGACGTCACTCCTGAGATTACAAGGTTGGGCACAATCTTTACGTTTAGCTATCGCAGAGGGCACTCAGGCGGCTCGCTTCAGCCCTCGATCCACGGCAACGAGATAAGTGTTTTGCGATTCGGCGTCAATTGGGCGACTACGCAAGTATTGCGCGATTCGTTGGTGCATTGACACCAGCAATCAATATGAATTACCGCAAATTTGCCCAGAGCCTTGATGAAGTCGCAGCAGTGTTACTGGTGATGATGGGCGAAGCATTGGCAAATGTTGGTTTTGCCGGAGGTCGATTTTTACTTCAGACGCCTTATACCGAATTGCAAGTTCGCAGGGATGCTGCAATAACGGCGTTAAGAAATTTGGTTGGTGCGACACAGGAAGCCTATGGTTCGAGCAGTTGGCCGCGAGGATTGGATGGTTATCGTCGATTGTATGATGCCCTTGAAGCTCAAGGTCAAGGTGATCTTCGTGCACTTTTGGTAGAGAACGAGTTATCCAGAAATATGGATGAATTAATCCAACGGGCTGCTCATGGTACTGTAGATGGATTACGGGCTCTCGGATCAACAGCTCAGCTTGAGCTGCAACGGTTCAATCGACTAATAGCTGTAGGCCACCGATTAGTAAATCCAGAATCCCCACCACTAACAACATTCCTTGAATCGCTTCGACTGTTTGCAGATGCTTTTGTGCCAGGAGGGGGATTTCGGCTGTTGCGTGTTGCACGGCCGCCTATTCTTGCTTATGGACTGTATGGCTCCGACGAAATTGAACCTGCTGACCGCCGACTCACACAGTTAACTGTATTGCGCGGTATTCTCGCTGGTCAGCTCGATTGCCTCATGCGTTGTGAATGCAGCTCGGGGATAGTCTTCTGTCAAATCATTCTAGACAAGGTTCTTTATGACGTGGATCGGGCGATTGATCTCTATTGTTTAGGCAGCGACGATCTTGGCTTGCCGGAGATTCGTTCAGCGGCTTACAGCTATATTATAGAAGCGGCACGCAATAGTTATGTACCTCTCGGTCAAAATGATTCTTTACGTGCTAGCCTGACCAATTTATTGCAAATTCTACGACCCAATGCGAATACACCACAACTAATCGATTGGGAAACGACCGACGCTCAGTTCGAACAGCTACGTAGTACGAACGCACTGGTGGATAGCAACCGTTTTACCAACGTTATGTATCAAGAATTGTGTATTCAACGAAGGTCTGAAGCGGACTGGGAACAGCTGGTAAGACAGATGGTACCGAATTGCATACCTTCCAATCAAATATTCGGGAATACCGGCATACTAAATCAATTGATTCAAAATGCCATGAATGCCGTCACCAATGGTGTTGATGAGACAAATCTCGATACCCGCTGCGACGCATTCGTACCCGACATCCCAGCCGACTTCGAAACTGCACTAGACGCATTCGTCTTTAACCATGGCCGCGCAGGGCAAGGTAGACCATAAAATAGCGTCCATATTAACACTACTAGGATAGAAACCAGGGGGCCGACATGGCTAACAAAGCATACAACGCATTTTATGAAAACCAGTTCCGGCAACGTGATCTGATGCAGAATCAATTGAATGAGTTTAAGGGTATCAAGGTTGCTACCCAAGTTATTGCAGGAAAAACAGGTGAGATTGAATTGCCAAATACCATACCCAAAGTAGCAAAGGATGTTCTAGTCTTGCTTGGGCAACTTCGTTCACAAGTCTTGCTTGATACTTCTGATATTACAGTCAAATCGACCAACAGCAAGCTTGCGGCTTTGCGAGACGAGACAAACAATAATAGTCGATACAATCAATCGCTATGCCTACTTAAAAAGTATCAAGATATTTATGTGGAGTTCACGCAAATATTTAAGGATATCAAAACGCGGGGTATAAGCATTAAAAAGTTGTTGGAAGATCGGCTGCTGAATCTAATGATGCTTGAAATAAAAATCGTTACAAACTTGGTCGAGTCACAAAATACCCCTCCAGAAGCGACGCCCTTGGAGACAGGTGGAGGGAATACTGATGAGACCGGGAAAGACGCGAAAGTTTAAACAATTTAAGGAGCCTAGCCATGAGTTTTAACACTACAGAAACAATCCAAAGGTTATGGGAGTCGTTCCTGCGGGAGCAATTGGCCGCGCTCCCGCCGGAGGAACGGCAACAATACGAACAGCAATTCGAGGACCGTTTCGGCGATTTGCTCAAAAATGCTGCTAATGGTGCGCCAGGCGGCGACGGCTTTCTCGATCTGATCGGCTTCGGTGGCAAGGGACCGGTGGAATTCGGGGATATGACGTATCCTTATATTCAACCGGATTTCGACGATTCGGTAGTGCCGAGCCAGCTGCATGCCGCTGCGGAACTGTATTACATTTACCAGCACGAGCGCATGAAAATATTCCAGGTGGTTGATGTGCTGCTGCGCCTGTTCCATCTCGGCAAGATGCGCATTCAGCGAGGCCCCGGCGCTCGCGGCCTGTATCTGCTGGAAAAATGGCAGCCGTTGCGCTATACCATACGTCACCGCATGGCGGCCTACCGGCGCGCCTTCAATTACGGTACCGCTCAGGCACCGGCGGGCGCGGTGGTCAACCGCAATTTCCACCGGCAACTGGTTGGTTTCATGGTGGCCTTGTCGCAATATTTCCGTGATCTGCTGATCGGCGAAGTGATTCGCGGCGGACAGGTCATTGAACAGCGGCCGTTCGGTTCCGTTGCCACGGTGCAGCGCATCGGCCTGGATTTGCGCTATGCCCTGGATCGCTCAACCTACGGCAATATCTTCTCGCTGACCATGGAAACCGGGCATTATCTGAAGCAGGTGTTGCAATTACTGGATGCGCCCGATATTAAAAAAGCGTTCGACGCCAACACCAAGTGGGATGTGGTGGAAATCGTTTCCAGCCGCCACCTGGGCGGCATTGCCGAACCTTCACAGCGCGCCAAGATGGCGGAGAGTGGCCGGCGTATCCTGCAATTTATCGCCGACAATGATTTCAAAACCGCGATCGATCCGATTTTGTTCCAGTCCACGGTACGGCCCATGGGTTCCCATGCTGAAGCCTGGGTGGCAGCCTATCGGATGACGCCGGAAGGACGGGGATTCTCGGGTGTGACGCCGGCGTTACGTAATGTTTTGGGTATGCAGCAGGCGGCCGGGGCAGTGGTGTAGTAACAATGCCTAATAAATACTTATGAACTCTCAATGTGGTTCGGCAGGGGAGACATAACATGTACGAGCGATTTGTTAATGAAGTTTTTTATGATATCGATCTTCTGGTAAGTACAAACAAAGCTTCCCTTGTGACGCCTCGGCCAGATCAATATATCCGATGGGTTCAGCTCTCCTTGCGGCGGCTGCTGGGAATCAAACTAAAGGCTAGCGGCGAAGACTCCCCTGCCTATCGTGGGGCAGTGAAACAGTTCCAGTGGGGTCAAGGGTTGTCCCCTAACGGCAAGGTGGGGATTCAAACGCAAAACGCCCTTATCAAGGCCAACGCGGCAGACCTCGAACTACATCAGGTGGGTACAGCGTGCGCTAAACAAGGTTGGGGCAGGTTCTCTGGTGGTTAATGGCAGCTTCGATAAAGCCACCCGCGACGCGGTACTCTCCTTCCAATCATATAATGGAGGACTCGAAGACGATGGTTGGGTGGGTATTAAGACAGAACTGATTTTGATTCAACGCAGTGGTCTACTGCCGCCAGACCGTCCCGGTGGTTACCCGCCACTTAGACCTCCTGTGTCACCCGTAGAAGAGGATAAGCCGCGAACGCGAGCCGAACGTTTCGATAGCTACCTTCCGAAGATTGTGGGTCGATTTCAGAGTCTCCCCAAGAACCAGCAGCCACATCGCGCCATTTGTATGTTGAAAAAACTGATGGCACCGAAAGTAGACGACAGGTATTTGAGCCGGGCTTGCTTTATTCTCTACCGGCGGCCGGGTACTGACTCGCGTAGCCTCACTCCCTTCCTTGTTCGCGCAGGAATTGAGGTGGACGCGGTGCTTAAGCACCGGCGCACTATTGAAGAAATGAGCGAAGGCGTGCTCGAGATCGACTATCGAATACACTGTGGCGTGCTCGCAATCAATCTTTGGGAATACCGCGATAATCAGAAGGAGTTCTCCGTGTTAACAAACCCCGCTACTCGCAAGGCGTTTGTCTTTACGGCTAAGATGACTGAGGACAATCGCACCGTGCTCAGCTGTTACTCGGGTTCCTTTGGAGGGGCGGTGGAGTGCGATCTCCATGGAGGTTGTACTCTATAAGGTTAGGTAAGGAACGCGCATGAAATAACTTGTGAATTATATCCCCTCTCCCTAGCCATCTCCCGGAGGGAGAGGGCGTAAAATGTTAAAGTTATTTCATGCACATTTCTAAGCATAAATCAAGTTACGTAGAGTGGGTTAGATGCGTATGACTCCTGTGGCTTCAATTTGCTCCGGGTTTGACGCGCCCGTAACCTACTGATTGGCGCAGCACGTCTCGATCACCACCATATATTGTATTACGTGCGCAAAGAACAATGTTTGCAATAACTAAGCCGCCGGG
Source organism: uncultured Gammaproteobacteria bacterium (assembly GCA_963696315.1). Taxonomy (GTDB): domain Bacteria; phylum Pseudomonadota; class Gammaproteobacteria; order Methylococcales; family Methylomonadaceae; genus CAWKEY01. The sequence continues at coordinate 46,473 of CAVOJU010000025.1, read as the reverse complement.
GTGCGCACCTAACCAGCCCTAGGAAACTAAATCGGCTGTTGGTATGCGGCCGCGTTCCCCTAGCAGTAGCAGTCCGGAATATCTACAAGTAAAAGGTCATAAACGAGGTGTTTTATGAATCGTCGATACCGAACAAGAGCAATGATTGATCGAGGGTTGGATGAAATCGACAGCTTTGTTGACGAGGCGATTTCATCCCTCTTGAGTGAACTGTCTTCCAGTAGAACGACCCTGCGTCGTGGCAGTCGTGGGAGTGCAGTTGTTGAGTTGCAACAAGCGTTAAATAAATCGGGCTACTCCCTGGCAAGCGATGGCATATTCGGGACGGCAACGGATACTGCGGTACGCAGCTTTCAACGCGCGCGTGGATTGAATCCGGATGGTATTGTTGGGCCCCAAACCTGGGGGGCTTTGCTGGGAGGAAGCGGGACACCCTATATTCCTCAACCAATATCCCAAACAGCTTTCATATGGCCAGTGGAGGGAAGGTTAACCAGCCTGTTTGGTCCACGCATTAATCCCGTGACGAAAGAATTTCAGAGTTTACATAATGGTATCGATATTGCCGCGCCCGAGGGCACGCCGGTTAAGGCTACTGCTGACGGTATTGCTTACCCAACCTTTAGCGATCCTACATCAGGAAATTTTGTTTACATAAAGCATAATGGCAATAGCAGCAGTTATTCTCATTTATCGGCTATTAATATTCAAAAAGGGCAAAGAGTTCTACAGGGCGATGTAATAGGCTGGGTGGGCACAACAGGAAGATCGACGGGCCCGCATTTGCATTTTAGAGTGAATAATGCTCAAGGCGTAGCGATTGATCCTCTACCTTTACTCCCGATGCGATCAAGTAATTTTGAAGCTTTTATCGATGAGTTGGAAAATGAATTTTTTGACGCCTACGAGAGCTTTGATAGTGATGCTGACAAACTAGTTACTCGCAGGCTCCCCGGTTGGGGCAGGGATGGCAGATTACCAGTAGTGGATCAGATTCCGGAGGATTTCAGAAATATCGCTTTTGGTGAAATATCAAGGGCCAATCCGGGCGGTGAGCGGCGAGGCCTTGCGGATTTACAGCAGGGAGTCCTGAATCCAACGGTACGGAATATCTCAACAACCGCAGGAGGCTACCCCGTTCTCGTGACTTACGATAACGCAGGGAGGCTTTTCGTCAGAGTATTTGACGAAAACACTCGAAACGTTTTGTGGGCCGGACAACTCAGTGAACGAGTGCAGGGGCCGGTCACCGAACAAAAAGTGCAAAAGATTTTGAGACGAGCGCTTGGAGGCATGCGGTTTACACCACATCGTGAGCGTGACCGAGGCGCGGACCTCATTCCCCGTGGCCGCGCTATCAGATTGCCTCGGTGGGCTCGCCGGCAAGCTCCAGGCACACGGCGCACCTCGGGAGCGAGGCCCCGCAGATCGCGTATTGTGCCGCAGCAAGCACGGCGTTTTCGATCCGGCGTAAGAAGGCCCACAAGATTCGTTGACTCGTTTGAAGATTACCTCGACGAGCTGGGACTTTGAAATGTAGAGCCTTGGCTTGTGTGGAGTCAGTAGCGATTTCAAATTAGCCAGCAGCGACAGGCCGAGGCAGATCCGTAAGAAGTGATTTCCAAGGACGGTATGAGCAATTCCTGCGAACGCATTGAAGCTGGAATTCCCTTTGGTTATTCCAGCCAACGATACTGGGAGTACACCAACAACATGACCGCTGCATTACCTGATTTTTCGCTTAACATCAGCCACAGGCGCTGGGTCTGTGTATTGGATCCGACGCTGGCCTTGTCGGTGCATGGCTTGCCTTTGCTGACGCGGCTGGGGGCGGCGCTGGAGGTGTGGGTTGCCCGGGAGCTGTGGCATATCCTCGACAACACCCATTTTTACCTGGAGCGGCCGGAAATTCTGCTGGCTGCCGGGGGACGGGGGAGTCAGGCCGAAAGGGCGCAGACGATCGTGCAGACCCTGCGCGAGTGGGAGCGTATCCGGCTGGAAAATGACCCTTCGCGCCAATATTGCTACTGGATTGGCGACAGCCCGCTGGAATCCTTTCTGCCTGAAGGCATTGAGCCGGGCATCGTCTGGCGCTACGAGGCGCTCAGCCTCGCCCTGGATCAACGCTTGCCGGATAAAAGCGCGCCCTTGCCATCGGCTTGCCGGGATACCGCGGCCCTGGCAGCATCTCTGCCCGTTGCCTTCGTGTTGACGCATCTTCCGGCCGGTGACATGGAAACCACTCCTGCCATCTGTCGCGTGCTGGAGAGTGGCGGCATTCTCTGTGAGGAAGTGGCCGTTGACGATCCCTGGCGGAAGCAGGAATGCGATTTATTGCGGCAGATTTTGGTGCGAACGGGTCTGGGCAAGTGGGTATGGTCCGGGCTCAGGCTGGCTGTTTTACATCTCGCCGCGCCAGCGGCCTGCACCGTGGAGATGCCGAGCCAGGAGGATTTCGACTATATGGATTATGGCATGGATGAAATAGAACCTCAGGCGGCGGGGGTGGTTGTCGATTATTGGCGCGAGGCGCGAGGATTCTGGTATCCGCTATGAATGGTTCAACAAGGTCGCGGCGCCAGTCGCCACGCTTTAACCAAGACGATTTGGTCATGGTTGCGGTGTCCGGGCAGATTGCGCATCCGGTCGGCGCGGCCAATCCCTATCGTATCAGCAACGACGGTATCCCGCGGGTACTGCCGGCGACCGGCGGCATTGTGCTGAATCACCGGATTGGCGACCGTTGCGTAGGTCTGGCGGGTGATCACATTGAGCCGGGGGTGGCCTTGCACAACAATAGCCGCGAGGTGGTCGGCGCGCGCAACGGGCCAAACCGGGCGCTTATAACCTACGCCTGCGTTGGCAATCGGGTCAGAGTCATCAGCGGCCCCTGTATAGGCGAAGTGGGCTTGGTGACAGGCAAGCATGGGGGGGTGGATCATGTTATCGCAGATTTTTCCAGCCGGATTTTGCAGCGTCTTAACATTGGCGACCGCATGCAAATTTATAGTTGCGGTCTGGGTCTCGAATTGACAGATTTTCCCGATGTTTCGGTGTTTAATTGCGCCCCAGAGCTGCTGACGCGTTGGGGTATCGTGGAACGAAACGGACGGCTGGCAGTTCCTGTTACGCATCGCATTCCGGCCAAAATCATGGGCTCGGGTCTTGGCAAAAACACGGTCTGGCGCGGAGATTACGATATTCAATTGTTCGACTCTGAAGTGAGGAGGCGTTTTCATTTAGAAAGCCTGAGATTTGGCGATATGGTTTGTATTGTTGACGCTGATACCCGTTTTGGCCCTAGTTATCGCCAAGGCTACATGACATTTGGCGTTATTGTTCATGGCGATAGCAGCGTCAGTGGACACGGCCCAGGTGTCACGCCCTTGTTATGTGGGTCTGCGGAAAAGTTGCAAGCCAGCCACGACCTTCGAGCAAATTTGGCCAATATTTTTGGTGTCAGGCAGGCGGCTCCAGCCAAGCGCTATGTACCAGTATCGGGCCGGTCATTGACTAAATCCAGGCTAACCGGTGGATGCAGCAACACTCTGAGATAAGTGTGCGATGGAGTGTTCAAGTGATGAGTGCGTCGAATAAGTAATTCTACTAATGGCCAGACGGTTTTATTTTCGGTAATGTAATAAGCCTTTCTACTAGAGATGATCTCCACTGAAGAGATTGGCCCATAAGTAACTTACGGGGCTGATCAGAATACATAAACGCAAGCCAGTAGTTTTTCAAGCGTAATTAAACATTTGTTGATAATAGCTATAACGAGGAAAGCTTCGAACGCATATTCTTATTCCGGTTACTTTTGGGAATTTTAACAAGCCATTGAATTAAGAGCCATTTACTTGAACAAGTTTTGGCTTTGCATTCGAAATGGCACGCTAGCCACATTCCTGGGTAAATTCGGAAATTTTAGTCTGGATTAAAAGGTATCATGATGGCTGATAACGATCATGTGAATGCTAAAGTACCAAAAACCTCACTCGATCTTGGCACAGAGCGGGTCGAGATATTATGTGATTTCAAGTTTGATAATCACGAATGTTGGGCCATCAAGCTTACTGAAGATTCTGATACCCTTACAGAGTTTCCGGATGATGACGGTCCCCTGACCGAAATCTGCCGTTTTAAAGTCAACGATTGCAGCTGTGCAATTGTGATGAAAGCACCCGGGCAGGCGGCCGATGAATTAAATCTATGTTTCGTGCTTACTGAACGCGAGTTACAGATTGCCACCTTGGTGGCGTTGGGATGTCCGAATAAACAGGTGGCGGATAAGTTGCACATTAGTGAATGGACTGTTGCGACCTATTTGCGCAGGATATTCGCAAAACTGGGGGTTGATACCCGCGCTGCAATGACCTACCGTTGCGCTTCGTTAATCTGCAAGCAAGATACTGTTTTGAATAAATAATCTGTAGATTTTTGCGCTAGTCCGGCATCTTACTGTTTTTCTTTTCATTCCCCTCCTTTCTAACTGGCCATAAGCCTGTTCCTTATTTCAGTCCCCATCAGCGCTTTAAGCGGCGTTAAAGCGCTCGTCAGTAAAGCAATAGAACGATATAATCTTGACCGAACCTCCGGCTTCAGACCGATTGAATCAGCCTGGTGCGGAAGAATGTATGTCTACTTACGATGGGGTCATGAATGCACAAGGTTACGTTGATAAAAGGTGATGGTATTGGTCCGTCGATTATGGATGAGGCGGTTAAAGTTATTGACGCGACGGGCGTAAACATTCAGTGGGAGGAAGCCTATGCCGGCTTGTCGGCGTTTGAAAAATTTGGCACCCCGCTACCTGATGAGACCATGGCCTCCATCGACAAAACCCGGCTGGCCTTCAAAGGGCCGTTGACAACAGTTGTGGGTACTGGGTTTAGAAGCATTAATGTCGCCTTGCGGCAGAAGTACGAGTTGTATGCCAATATCCGTCCGGCAAAAAGCTGGCCCGGCATCAAGACGCGCTTTGAGAATGTCGATATTGTGATCGCGCGCGAAAACACTGAAGGCTTGTATGCCGGACTTGAGCATTATCTGACACCCAAGAAAGACATCGCCGAAAGCCTGGCCGTGGTTACCCGGGCGGGTTCTCAGCGCATTGTCGATTATGCGTTCAAGTATGCGCGTGAAAATAACCGCAAAAAAGTCACCGTCTGCCATAAAGCCAATATCCTCAAATACACGCAGGGCCTGTTTCTCGACGTTGCCAGAGAAGTTGCCCAGCAATATCCCGATATCGAGTTCGACGAAAAAATCATTGATGCGGCCTGTATGCACCTGGTGATGAATCCCAGCCAGTTTGATGTCATCGTCTGTACCAATATGTTTGGCGATATTCTGTCGGATTTGACAGCCGGTCTGGTCGGTGGTCTGGGTCTGATTCCCGGCGCCAATATTGGCGATGATGCCGCCTTGTTTGAGGCTGTGCACGGCAGCGCACCCGATATTGCCGGCAAAAATCTGGCCAATCCAACGGCGGTGATCATGGCCGGCGTGATGATGCTCAACCATCTGGGTGAATATGGCGCCGCGGAAAAAGTGCAGAAGGCTGTTGAGAAAGTGGTGAATGAAGGAATCCATGTAACATCGGATATTAATCCGCAATCCAAAGCCGGCACGATAGAAATGGGCAATGCGATTGTTGCGGCACTGAAGTCTTAGTGCCTCGATGACATCTTTCCGACTTGTCCCCATAGGAATGCAGTATGCGAGGCACCAGCGTTGTTTAACGATTAAGTAAAGGTGGCAAATATGACTATCTCGGTTCAGCTTCCCAGTGATATGGAAAACAGGCTTGAGCAATTGGCTAAGCGGACAGGCCGCAGCAAATCATTTTATGTTCGTGAGGCCATACTTGAGCATCTCGATGATCTGGAAGACTTGTACTTGGCTGAACGCGAGCTTGAAGAAATACGTGCAGGTCGATCCCAAGCCACGCCACTAGCGGAAGTGATGAAACGCTATGGCATGGAAAATTGATTTATCCCCACTGGCTCAGAAAAACCTTGATCAATTGGATCCTCAAATAGCTCGACGAATCTTGAGATTTTTATACGAGCGAGTGACTACTTTGGAAGACCCACGAAGCATTGGAGAAGCGCTCAAAGGTTCACGTTTAGGTGAGTTTTGGAAATATCGCGTAGGCGATTATCGATTAATTACAAACATTGATGATGGCACTTTGCATATTCTTGTCGTGCGTATTGGAAATCGTCGTAATGTGTATCGTTAAATCACATCATAAGTATGGGAACGTAAATGATCGCAATACCCACCGTGTCGCGGCATTCGACCTATTTACTCCTAATCTTACTTTGAAAGCGTAAAACTTTGGAATAACGGAAATCACTGTAAATCAGATGGTTGCGTCTTGAAAAAATATACGTTTTTTCACTCAAATGGGAGTAATCGGATTAAATGAAACCAGATATTATGGATCAGAGCTGCTCAGTCAAATATTGTGCATTCTATGCATCCTCGGCTTGCTAATGAAGAATATAATGGTGTTCACCGCATCTTCTAGAATTAGTTGTTTTAAATAATCCTCAAGGAATTCCCCATGCTAGAAAACTACCGTAAACATGTTGAAGAGCGTGCCGCTCAGGGCGTTGTGCCCAAGCCGCTGGATGCGGCCCAGGTTGCGGCGTTGGTTGAACTGATCAAACAGCCGCCTGCGGGTGAGGAAGCTTTTCTGCTTGATCTGCTGGCCAATCGCATTCCTGCCGGTGTCGATGAAGCCGCCTATGTAAAAGCCGGATTTTTGGCGGCCATCGCCAAGGGCGAGATCAGCTCGCCCATTCTGGATGCTGCGCGCGCGACCGAATTACTGGGCACCATGCTCGGCGGTTATAATATTGCACCGTTAATAGACTTGCTGGATAACGTTACATTGGCGCCGATTGCGGCCAAGGCGCTGGCGCATACCCTGCTGGTATTCGATGCTTTCCATGATGTACAGGACAAGGCTGATGCCGGTAATGGCTATGCCAAACAGGTTTTAAATGCCTGGGCGGAAGCAGAATGGTTCACCAGCAAGCCCCAAGTGCCTGAAAAACTGACCGTGACTGTTTTTAAAGTCACCGGCGAAACCAATACCGACGATTTGTCCCCGGCCCCCGATGCCTGGTCCAGACCCGATATTCCCTTGCATGCCAAGGCCATGCTGAAAATGCCCAGGGAGGGCATCACTAACGCCGAACAACAGATTGCCGAGCTGAAAACCAAAGGTTTTCCGGTGGCGTATGTCGGCGATGTGGTCGGCACTGGTTCCTCGCGCAAGTCGGCAACCAATTCGGTGTTATGGTTCATGGGCAACGATATTCCCCATGTACCCAACAAACGCGAGGGCGGGGTCTGCATCGGCGGCAAAATCGCGCCGATTTTCTTTAATACCATGGAAGATTCCGGCGCCTTGCCTTTCGAATGCGATGTCACCCAAATGAACATGGGTGATGTCATTGATATTTATCCGTATCAAGGTGTGGTCAAGCGCCACGGCAGTGATGCAGTGCTTGCCGAATTTGCTTTGAAAACCGACATCATTCTCGATGAAGTGCGTGCAGGCGGGCGTATTCCGCTCATTATCGGCCGCGGCTTGACCGATCGCGCCCGTAAAGCCCTGGGCTTGGGCGCGTCCACTATTTTTCGCCGGCCTCAGAATGTGGCCGACAGCGGCAAAGGTTTCACCCTGGCGCAAAAAATGGTGGGCAAGGCCTGCGGTGTGAAAGGCGTTCGTCCCGGTACGTACTGCGAACCGCACATGACCACGGTCGGTTCGCAGGATACCACGGGGCCGATGACCCGAGATGAATTGAAAGATCTGGCCTGTCTGGGCTTTTCAGCCGATCTGGTGCTGCAATCCTTCTGTCATACTGCGGCCTATCCCAAACCGGTCGATGTGGAAACGCAGCATACCCTGCCCGATTTTATTATGAACCGCGGCGGCGTGTCCTTGCGCCCGGGTGACGGCATCATTCACTCCTGGCTCAATCGCATGTTGTTGCCCGATACGGTCGGTACCGGGGGCGATTCGCATACCCGTTTTCCGATCGGCATTTCGTTTCCTGCCGGTTCCGGCCTGGTGGCTTTTGCTGCGGCAACGGGCGTGATGCCGCTGGATATGCCCGAATCGGTACTGGTGCGCTTTAAAGGCGAGATGCAGCCGGGCATAACTCTGCGCGATCTGGTCAATGCCATCCCCTATGCTGCGATACAGCGCGGCTTGCTGACGGTCGAGAAAAAAGGCAAGAAAAACGTTTTTTCCGGGCGCATTCTGGAAATCGAGGGCTTACCGGATTTGAAAGTGGAACAGGCTTTTGAGTTATCCGATGCTTCCGCCGAACGATCTGCCGGCGGCTGTACGATACGTCTGCATGAAGCGCCTATCCGCGAATATCTGAATTCCAATGTCACCCTGTTGAAATGGATGATTGCCGAAGGTTACGGCGACGTGCGCACCCTGGAGCGACGCATTAAAGCCATGCAGGCTTGGCTGGACAAGCCCGAATTGCTGGAAGCGGATGCCGATGCCGAATACTTTGAAATCATCGAAATTGATTTGAATGAAATCAAGGAGCCGTTGCTGGCTTGCCCTAATGACCCGGATGACATCAAGCCCTTGTCTGAAGTGGCAGGCACTCACATTGACGAAGTCTTTTTGGGTTCATGCATGACCAATATCGGACATTTCCGTGCCGCCGGCAAATTGCTGGAACAACTGAAAGGTGAACTGCCGACGCGTTTGTGGGTGGCGCCGCCGACCAAAATGGATCAGACCCAGTTAACCGAAGAGGGCTATTACAGCACCTTCGGCAAGGCTGGCGCCCGTACTGAAATGCCGGGTTGTTCGCTGTGCATGGGCAACCAGGCGCGCGTTGCGGAAAATTCCACGGTGGTTTCCACCTCGACACGCAATTTCCCCAACCGGCTGGGGAATGGCGCTAATGTCTATCTGGCATCCGCCGAGCTGGCGGCCGTATGCTCCATTCTGGGCAAAATTCCAACGTTGGAAGAGTACATGCGCTACGCCGACCAGATCGGCAAAACCGCTGACGATACCTACCGCTACCTGAATTTTGACAAGATGGCGAGCTATCAGAAAAAAGCCGAAAAAGTGGTCTTGTCTGATTAACCTAATATTGGGCTGCATACTGCCACGTTTGCGGAATCCTTATTACCGTGAAGCGCACGCAGGACACGAAGAAAAAAATACCCAGCTTCGTGTTCTTCGTTCTCTTCGTGGTGAAAACAAAGTGAGTGGATGTTAAAAAAACTAGTTCAAAAAGCCCTGCCAGCACCGGCCCCTAGCTATCCTGATGTGAAGGGGTTGTTGCACAAGCACTATCAACTCAAGATTACGCATCGGCATGTCAGTTACGATCCGGCACAAGCGAGAGCATTGCAAAAACTACAGGAGCTAATGGAAAAGTTACTGGCTTGTATGGAATACGAGCAACAATCGTCCTTGCAAAAAATACTCTCCAGCCATCCGGGCGCCTGCCAGAGTCTTTATATTTTTGGCGATGTGGGCCGGGGCAAATCCATGCTGATGCATTTGTTTTATGAGGCTTGCCCGATTGGCCAAAAACGGCGTATTCATTTCTTTTCGTTCATGCAGGAAGTGCATGGTTTTCTCCATCATTGGCGGAAAAATCACGACTCGGATGCCATTATGGCGTTGGCAAAAACCATCAGGGAATCGGCGCAGTTGCTTTGTTTTGATGAGTTTCATGTCACCGACATTGCCGATGCCATGATTCTGGGTCGGTTGTTCAGCAAATTGTTCGATCTGGGTGTGGTCGTGGTGATGACCTCAAACATTCACCCCAACGATTTATATCAGGGCGGTTTACAGCGCGAGCTGTTTTTGCCGTTTATCAGGATGTTACAAGAAAAAGCCGATACCATAGAGCTGGTGGCGCAGGAAGATTACCGGCTGGGCCGCCTGCAGGCAATGGAATCGACCTATTTGTATCCGCTCAATGCGCAGACATCGGAAATTATCTGGCAGACCTATCAGCAAATGACCGATTTCGCAGCTATAAAGCCGGGCACTATCGAGGTGTTTGGCAGAAAGGTGGTATTGACCGCGGTTTCCGGGGAGGTGGCGCTGACGACCTTTGACGAATTGTGCGCACAAGCCCTGGGATCAGCGGATTATCTTGAAATCGCCCGCGAATTCAATACCTTGATCATGGCAGGCATTCCACGATTGACAGCGGATAAACGTAATGAGGCCAGACGTTTTGTGACCCTGATTGATGCGCTCTATGAACATAAGGTGAAACTGATCTGCAGTGCCGATGTGCAGCCGCAGGAACTATATATCGAAGGAGACGGCAGCTTTGAGTTTAAACGCACGGTGTCGCGGTTAATCGAAATGCAGTCGAAAAGCTATTTGCTGGGCAAACATATTACCGTGGAAGAAGCGCTCTACGGTTAGCAGGTTTATATCGGGTAGCGAAAGTGCGCCGAGTCTACTGGGTTTTTTCCACTTTTACGAGAATGTGCAGCCGGTCCTGGCGGGTTTGCAGGGTTCGAGAAAATGAGCCGTAGACGCTGCTGTTGCTGCTTTCATCGGCGCCACCCAGTTCTACCCATTCGCCCAGCTTAATCCTCAGCGTTGACCGTGCACCCTGGGTTTCAAGGTGATCATGTGCGTTCAATTTATCTGACCAGGGTGATACCTCCAGAATGACTTGATTGCCAGCCAGGCGTGGCGTAACCGCAAAGCCGGTGCTGGCTTCGATGAATTCGGTTTGGCTGGAAATCAGCGGGTAGCCGTAGATGGAGGTATCAATGCTGACGTTATCCACTGGATGAATGCTGCCGGTTTTAATGTAGGCGGTGTTGCCTTCCAGCGTGGTGATGGTTTGGCGGGTTTCGTCAGTATTTTGTCCCTGGGTTTGGTAAACATGGGCGTTGATGCGTCCGCTGAATCTTGATTGCTGATCGGCAGGCATGTGCACGCGCGCACGGGCTGCGGCGTTCAGTTCATCAGCGCTGCTGGATCGGCTTTGCAATACCGTAATGGCGAGATTACTGACAGGCGTATCCAGGTGGCTCACCAAGGCATTAATTTCCTCAATCCGGTCCGCTGTGGTTCTGATGATTAAGTTCGATCCGTCGGCGATGACCGGCGTACTGTTTTCCAGCAATGCCTCGAGCAAGGGTTGAACTTCTGATGCCGGACGGTTGCGTAGGGGGATCACTTCAAGCATGGTTTCCTGGGCCCATAGCGGCGAGCTCAGCAGGGATATGACGATGACTGAGAAAAGTTTCTTGTTCACCGATGGTCTCCCAGAATGGCTTAGTAAATACTGCTGTATAACACTAGATATTGTTCGGCACTTTGCCGCCAGGAAAAGTCTTTTTTCATGGCCGTGATCTGCATTTTCTTCCAGACGGTATGATGGCTGTATAAGATCAGGGCGCGTTTGATGGCTTCCACTAATGCGCCCGAACTGGCCTGGTTGAAAACAATGCCGGAGGCTGTTTTGTGCTCTATCGTTGCAGGTGAGGCATCCACGACCGTATCGGCCAGACCGCCGGTTTTCCTGACGATCGGAAGGGTGCCGTAGCGCTGGCTGTACATCTGATTCAGGCCGCAGGGTTCAAACCGTGACGGCATCAGGAAGATATCGCTGCCGGCTTCGATAAGATGAGCCAGTGCTTCATCGTAGCCCAGGGTGATAGCGATTTTGTTCGGATATAAGCGCGCCAGATTTTGCAGGCGCTGCTCAAAGTCTTTGTTGCCGGCACCCAGTAATACAAACTGCATGGGCATGTCGACCATCTCGGGCAGGCACTCTATCACCAGATCGATACCTTTTTGTTCAACCAGCCGGCTGATCAGGCCAAACACCGTGATATGGTCATTAACCGGCAGCGACAGTCTGCGTTGCAATTCGGATTTGTTGAGGGGTTTTTTATGTAAGGTGCTGGGGTTATAGGTCTGTGGCGATATAAGGATCGGTTTCGGGGCTCCATTGTTCAAGATCAATGCCGTTAAGAATGCCGCTTAATGCATCCTTGCGATAATTTAATAAACCTTCCAGGCCATAACCCAAGGCGGGAGTTTGAATTTCCAGGGCGTAGCTGGGGCTGACAGTCGTGATGCGGTCTGAATAGACCAGTCCGCCTTTGATGAAAGACAGCATGCCGTGAAACTCAAGGCCGTCGGGATGCCATAACTGCCCCGGTAAGTTTAATGTCGTGATTTGACTGCCATGGAATAAACCTTGGTAAGCCATGTTATGGATGGTGAATACGGTTTTCGGCCGATCCTCTTCCAGCGACAGCAATGCAGGCACCAGGCCGCTTTGCCAGTCATTACAATGCACGATGTCGGGTTTCCAGTCCTGATGGACCCGGTTCATGGCGACTTCAACGGCAATCCGGCAAAACAGGGCAAAACGTTCATGGATGTTAGTCCAGGGATTACCGTTTTCATCCAGATAAGGATTGCCCGGGTAGTTATAAAATTCAGGATAATCGACCAGCCAGACGCAAAGCTGAGTATCTGGCAATCGCGTTTCGAGTATATTCACATCCCGGTTATCAACGCGCAGGGAGCAAAGATAGCGGGTTTCTTCATATAGCTTTAAGGATTGATAATAAGGCAGGATCAAGCGCACATCTTGCGACAATTCCGCCAAGGCTTTGGGCAGACTGCCGGACACATCAGCGAGACCGCCCGTTTTAATCAGAGGATGCGCTTCACTGGTGACAAAAAGTATTTTTTTCATGAGGATTCCGCTGAGGTCACTGTATAGTCCTGCGCTAACGGGTCAGGCATCCAGCCCATATTCCAGTTCACCGAAAATTTCCGACCACCAGCCCTGGTTACGAAGGTCGCTGGTATTGGCATTTTCAAAAACGACTACCGAATGCGCCGCCACCTGATATTCGCGAGCACTGATCGGTTTTTGGTCTTGCGGTGCAATAATATCCTTGGGTGATTTGAGAGCCGTGTCTATGGCCAGGCACCAGGTTTTTCCCTTAATAAGGGGCAACTCTATGGTGCTCGTATCGTCCGACATATTCATGATGATATGCAGGTCACTTTCATTATCGCTGGATGCCGCCAGGGTAAATGCCAGCATGCCGGCGTTCGGATCGTCCCAGTTTGGCGCTTCGCCGATTTGTGCACCTTGCCAGGTGATATCCGCCAGCTCTCTGCCGCTGATGAGTTTGCCGTTTAAAAAATTACGGCGCATCAGCGAGGCGTGGCGTTTTCTCAGCTTGATCATCTGTTGGGCAAAACGCAGCATGTCGGCATTTTGCTTGGTCATGTTCCAGTCTAGCCAGGTCACTTCGTTATCCTGGCAGTAACCATTATTATTGCCATGCTGGCTGTTTAAAAATTCATCACCGGCCAGCACCATGGGCACGCCTTGACTGAGCAGCAAGATGGCATAGGCGTTTTTGGCCTGTTTACGGCGCAGCGCCAGGATGCCCGAATCTTTGGTCTCGCCTTCTACGCCGCAATTGGAGCTCAAGTTATGATTACAGCCATCCCGGTTATGCTCGCCGTTGGCGGCGTTATGTTTTTCGTTGTAGCTGAACAAATCATGGAGGGTAAAGCCGTCATGACAGGTTATGAAGTTGATGCCGCTGATAGGCAGTTGATGCTGATATTCATAAAGATCGCTGCTACCGCAGATGCGCGTGGCAACATCTCTTATCTGGCCTTTATCGCCACGTAAAAAGCGACGGATCGTATCGCGGTAAATACCGTTCCATTCAGCCCAGCGATAGCCGGGGAAGCTGCCGACCTGATAAAGTCCCGTGGCGTCCCAGGCTTCGGCTATCAGCTTGGTTTTAGCCAGTTGCTCTGATAGCTCAATGCCCCAGACAACCGGTGGATCCTGGAGGACTGCGCCATCTTCTCCGCGCGCCAGTGCGCTGGCCAGATCAAAGCGAAAGCCGTCGACGTGCATTTCTCTAACCCAGTATTCCAGGCAGCTGATAATGAAGCGGGATACCAATGGATGATTCGAGTTGACGGTGTTACCGCAGCCCGTATAGTCGTGGAAAATGCTTTTATCAAATTTGTCGATAAGATAAAAACTGTTGCCGGTTATACCCTTAAAATTAATGATAGGTCCGTCTGCGCCGGCTTCTGAAGTATGATTGAAAACGACGTCCATAATGATGCCGATGCCGGCCTTGTGCAGTGCTTTGACCAGATCACGGAATTCAGTCAGGTGAGTTGCCTGTTCCGGGGTGACGCAATAGCCGGGGTGCGGGCTGAAAAAACTGTGTGTGCTGTAACCCCAGTAGTTTTTTAGGCCCAATTCCTCGGTGTGTCTGGGGACATCCTGTTCATCAAAGGCCATGACCGGCAATAGTTCAACATGGGTGATGCCGAGCTGCTGCAGATAAGGTATTTTTTCTATCAAACCGGAAAAAGTGCCTGGATATTTAACCTTTGATGACGAGTGCCGGGTAAAGCCGCCGACGTGCAATTCATAAATAATGGCTTTTTCACTTCTGATGGCAAGCGGGATATCGCCTTCCCAATCGTAATCCTCGCCTGTTACTGCGCTGCGCATGGAGCAGTGACTGTTATCACCGGGAACACAGGCCGCGTGCCGGTTCCAGATTTTTTGGCTGACGGCTCGCGCCCACGGATCCAGCAACAATTTTTCTTTATCAAAACGCAAGCCGGACTGGCGAGTCTGCGAGGGGCCATCTATGCGCCACGCATACCAGGTGCCAATGGGTAAATCTTTTACAAATACATGCCAGGAGAAAAAAGTATGATTTTTTTCTTTTTCCAGCTTGATGATTTGAAAAGGTTTTACGCTGTCGGAGGTTTCAAAAAGCAAAAGCTCCACGTCGGTTGCATGACGGGTGAGTATGGAAAAATTAACGCCGCCTTCAATCGCTTTGGAACCTTGAGGGTAGGGGCTTCCCGATTTAATCTTGTATTGTATTTTCTGCATATCCTGACCCAGGAGGCTTTCGAAATTGCATAGTTTACTGCAAAACAGGGGCGAGTTGCCGCATTTTGCTTAAATTGCGATTAACTATAGGCGATTATTGGATACCGTTTTTTCGCATACGATGTGCAATTTTGTATTTTTTCACTTCGGCTGCTTTTTATGCCTGTCGCGAGAGCTTTGTGTTCCTGAAAATATCTTGCATAAATACACGACAAAGGTTAGAGTTTTCGTGAAAAATAGGGGGTAGAAGCGTTGAAAACCCTGTCATTTATGAGACCTGCCTGCAGGGTTGCGGATGGCTGGTAAACGCTCTACTGAAGACAATATTTGCTGGTGATAGCATTTTTGAAGCCAAGACATAGTTCCCAAAATAAGCTTTCGTCGCAAGAAATGTTGGCAATCAGTCAGGAAATTAACCGAGAGTTCACGCCCAGTTTTTCAAGCAAGATGCCGGGGCCGGTTACCCCGATGAGGTTCGCACCGAAAGAATTGTATGCAATTAGCCAGGAAATCAGCCGTGAGTTTTCGCCGGAGTCTGCATGTAGCCTTTTTGGCTTTGATGACCTGAGCAGCCCAGTATTAGAACCATTGCCGGCTATCGCTCCGGTTAATGATTTACCGTCAACCGCTGAGCCGGCCGGCAAATGCCCCGAGCTGGATTCGCCGCTTCAGCCAACACCGAAGGAATTGTTTGCCATCAGCCAGGAAATAAGCGCCGCCTTCTCGCCAATTTTTTTCAGCAGGATACCGGAGTCCTCTGCTCATATCCGGCTTGCAGAGAAAGAACTGATAGACATCAGCCAGCAAATAACCAAGGAGTTCTCGGCCACTACGGCAACCGGCAGCCCGGAATTGATGCTCTTGCCTGTCGATCCTGGCCATCTGCATGCTTATTGGCACCTTGAGGAGCATAACGCCAGCGCAGATGTGAGTAATAATTTCGAAGACCAGCTGACGCTTAAGAATCTTTACCCAGGCCAATGTGCGCATGGAAAGTGCCGAACCTGAATCATGGTTTGATGTGCCGATCGACGGCTTTCAGAGCCAACAAACAGTGACTTTGCCGCGCGGATTAGCTGAAACTGTTTACTCGGCAGCGATAGGTCAACGGCATGCAGATAAGAGTTTTACCGCATTCGCCTATTCCAATAGCACCACCCGTCCTCGTGGCAGCTCGGATGCTTATGGATACCAGGAAAACCTGCCTGTATCCAGAGCTCAGGTACTGTCCGCGAGTAGAACTGCCTCTGGCCAAGGAAAATACTAAATAATCACCATGAATAAAGGATTCCTGAGTATTATTCTGCATGCACACCTGCCTTACGTGCATCATCCCGAACACGATAGCTTTTTTGAAGAAAACTGGTTGTTTGAAGCTATTACCGAGTGCTATCTGCCTTTACTTGGCGTGCTCGAGCGGCTGCACAAAGATCGAGTCGATTATCGCCTGACGCTGTCGTTATCGCCGACGCTGATAACCATGCTGCGTGATGAGTTACTGCAAAAACGCTATCTGAAGCATCTTGATCGTCTGCTTGAGCTGGCGGAAAAGGAAATCATCAGAACCCGTGGCCAGCCGCAGTATCAAAAACTGGCGCGTCTGTACCGGCGGTTTTTTTGGCATACCCGGCACCGCTATCAGGATATCCATCAATGTGACTTATTGTCGGCATTTAAAGCCCATCATGCCGCCGGCACGCTTGAATTGATAACGACGGCGGCGACGCACGCTTTTCTGCCCCTGCTCAATATCAGCGAAACCGCAGTGCGCAATCAGATCACTATCGGTATTGAAACCTTTAAAGCCAATTTTGGTTTTGCGCCGTCCGGTTTCTGGCTGCCTGAATGTGGTTATTATCCGGGCCTTGAAACAACGCTTAAAGACGCTGGCATCAGCTATTTTTTTGTGGATAGCCACGGCCTTACTGATGCTGTCGAGCCGCCGGCAAATGGTGTCTATGCGCCGCTGGATTGTGGTAATGGTGTTGCTGCTTTCGCGCGAGACCCGCAGTCATCGCGGCAGGTGTGGAGCGCGCAGGAAGGCTATCCGGGGGATGCCGATTACCGCGAATACTACAGCGACATCGGTTTCGAGCTGGATCTCGAGTATATTGCGCCCTATATTCTCGAAGGCAAAACGCGCACGCATACCGGCATCAAGTATCATCGGGTAACGGGTGGGCAGCTGCCCAAGGCCATCTACCAGCCAAAACAGGCTGTAGCGAAAGCCGAGCAGCACGCGCGCGATTTCATCCAGCAACGGCAGCAGCAGTGTGACGCGCTCAGCATCGAGATGGATAGACCGCCTGTTATAGTTGCGCCCTATGATGCTGAACTGTTCGGCCATTGGTGGTTTGAAGGTCCGCTTTGGCTGGAGCATGTACTGAGAATGGCAAGTTCAGATACCAACGCCATGCAGACGATCAGCTGTAGTGAGTATTTAAAGCAACAGCCGGCACCGCAAGTGTCAACACCCGCTGCGTCCAGCTGGGGCGAGCAAGGCTATTCCAGTTACTGGATCAATGAAAGCAATGACTGGATCTATCCGCTCATTCATAAAGCGGGCGCCGAGATGGAAAAGCTGGTCGTGGATTTGCAGACTTTGGCCGTCAGCCCTCTGCAAAAAAGAGCCTTGAATCAGGCGGTCAGATCAATTTTACTGGCGCAGGCGTCTGACTGGCCGTTTATCCTGAAATCGGGGACAACGGTCGACTATGCGAAAAAACGCCTTACAGACCACCTGGCACGCTTCAATTATTTGCACGATTGTATTCGCAAAAACCGGATTGACGAGCGCTATCTGACGGCGCTGGAGATCATGGATGATATTTTTCCGGCTGTTGATTTTCGAAATTACCGTCCTTCAGCAGTATAGTGCGGGCATGTTTTTACCTGCCGGGCAGGCTCTCGAGCACCAACAGGCCCGTGCTCCGGCCTGATTAGTCAACCAACCTGGAGATGATGGATGGATAAAATCCAGTTGCTGTATGTAGAAAATGTAATCGTCACCAGAAAAAAAGGCATTCAGCAAGAACTGTCGTTTTTTCTGTCGGTGGAAAACGTCAGTTATGACAAAAAGATTGAAGTGATCTGGTCGGGTGATGATGATGTCTGGCACACCTTGCCGGTAAAATATCATGGCAAGCTTGATCAAAATAGGGAATACTGGCATGTACGGGCTAAATTTCATGCCTCGGCCCATCGGGCTTTACCCGGCAATATTCAGTTTGTCCTGCATTATCAGACCCAGGGGCAGGAATACTGGGACAATAACCAGGGCCAGAACTATACCAGTCTGGCCGGTTCCGGCATTGAGCTCATGCCTGGTTCGCCGGTGCAAAATATCGGTTTTGAAAGCCGGTTAAAAGCCGGACAAATATTTGTTCCTGTCACTGTGGCGGTGGCGCCGTCGGTTCAGGTTGAAAAAGTTGTCATTCACTGGACGACGGATAACTGGCAGCACGTCTATAAAACGCGGTGTTTCCGGCAAAACAGAAGCTCGCAGGCAAACCCAAACGGCACCCGGATATGGAAAGGGCGGCTTAAGGCGGGGGATGCCTTTCGTCTGCAATACAGCATTTGCTGTGAAAGCAGCGGGCAGCTGCTTTGGGATAACAACTACGGCAACAACTATTCGGCCAGCCATGATCCGCTGACAGTGCTGATTCTTAATTTGCATTGTTATCAGGAAGACCGTCAGGATTATAAGTTTTCGCAAATCGCCAAGGCTATCAACCAGCTGGGTGCGGATATTGTGTGTCTACAGGAAGTGGCTGAAAACTGGAATAATGGCGCAGGGGACTGGGACTCGAATTCGGCAAGAATAATTAATGAGCGCCTCAAAAAGGCTTATCATATTTATGCGGACTGGTCGCATCTGGGCTTTGACAGGTATCGTGAAGGCGTTGCCATTTTGAGCCGGCACCCGCTTTCAAATCCGGAATCCAGATATGTTTCCAGTAGTCACGATATCTACAGCATTAATTCCAGAAAAGTAGTCATGGCGGAAATTTATGTGCCGTATATGGGCTTGATCAATGTGTTTTCAGCGCATTTAAGCTGGTGGGAAGGCGGCTTTCAGGAGCAGTTTCAAAGACTGTGCGAATGGGCAAGTCAAAGACACAACGAATCAGTCAAGGCAACCCTGTTGTGTGGTGATTTTAATATTGCCGCCGGGTCGGTCGGCTATCATCAGGTGGTTAACGCCAATGAATACGAAGATCAATATCTGGCTGCCAATGCCCAGGGTTTGTTTGAAAAAATTTTCAGAGTGAACGATCCGTATTGGCAGCAGTATTTGGCCGATGATTACCGGATTGATTATATTTTTATGAACAAGACCAGTCATCTGCGCGTGACGTCGGCAAGGGTGCTGTTCACCGAGCAGGATTATGGTCGAGTCTCCGATCACTGTGGGTATCTGATGACTTTTGAACCCCAATAACACGCAAACAAGCCGTTTCATTCGAGGTAAAAACGATATGCAGTCAGCAGAACAATACGCCAAACCAGTTTATGGAAAGCTGGGTGGTTATTTCCAAAGAGTTAACGATTTTAAGGACAAATTCGATATTCGTTGGGGAAAAATAGAATTTGATATGTTCCATGGCATGTCGGCCAATTTAAAGGTCATCCTCAAAGTCTATCGCGACAATCATATCTGCGAAACGTATATCGTCGACACCGATGCCTATGACATCCACTGGGATCGTCATAAACGCTGCACACGCGATTTTTTTGTACTTCCGTTCTCTTCGCATTTTGGCAAGATCAACTGCATCAAATTTTCGTTTATCGTGCATCTGAATGAGCACTCGATTGCCTCACAAAAAGAATACATCTTTATGGACTGGCATCAGCTGCAGGATGGCCACCCGCAGCAGCAGCGAACGATTACCGATGACTGGACAACGCCTAATCATTATCGAAGCCATGAGTTGAATGCGGCTGAATTGCAGAGCGATGTGGACTGGTATAACCATCATTTCGAATCGTTGCACCTGATTCCCAAATTTACCAAAGGCCAGCAATACCATCCCTATCATCCCAAGCGTTTTATTCATGACCATATAGACAAAGTCATCGCCAGCAAATGGCAGAATCCTGATCGTTTATGCACGATCAAGGTCAGTGTCGACTGTATTGATGATCATGATTTCATCGAGCATTTGATTCATGCCAGCCATCAGGGGGTCTGGGTTCAATGCATCGTCGATTGGCGCAAGATGACGCTGACCAATAGCCCAAACTATGCGCGACTGAAGCGCTCAGGCATTGAGCTGCTGGGGGTTTTCTGTACCACCAAGCATCATCTTATTGAAGTCGAACCCGACATGCATACCAAATTCATCATTTTTAACGATGAAGACTGTATTTTAGGTTCATTCAATATTACCTTCGACCGCTGGTGGGCGAACTGGGAATCCGGCATGACCTTTCATTCCAGAGGCGTCTGCCGTTTGCTGGACAATATTTTCCAGAGCCAGCGCGGCGGCGTGATTCAAAAATACGGCATTGATCCGCTCAGTCCCTTCAATTTGCTGTATACCTTCGGCCGGCACACGATGGCCAATGGCAGCGTTTACCGGCCGCATCATGCCATCCTGGCCGAAATCAACCGCGCCCGGCATTCGATCAGGATTTGCCTGTTTTTAATCGGTGACTTGCTCGGGGACCACCATGATAGCGTGGTCAATGCGCTAATCAATGCCCATCACAGAGGTGTTGATGTACAGATCATGTTTAATGGCCATCTGGCCAGGCAGGGGCAGATTGGTGTAGAGCGCTCCATGCAGGAGGAACTCGCTCGGCCGCTGTTGCCGGCAGTGCAAAGGCTGAAATCGTCGGGTATCCGTGTGGGTCTGGTGTACGGACAGGACGATCTGCCGGTGCCGTATTCACCGATTCATTCCAAATATTGTGTGATTGATGGCTATATTGTCATCGAAGGCAGTTTTAACTGGTACAACACCTCGGTGTTTTCTCACGATCTCGTCGTCGTGGCCGCCAATCACGAGGTGGCGCAGCCTTATCTGTACGAGTTTGAACAAATCCAGCGCCTGTTCAGAGTCTTTTATTGAGAGGTTTGAAGAGGTGACGATCAGCCAGGTTTTCCGCACGAGCGGCAACCTGGCTTCAGTCCTAAAGATGATGGTATAAGTTTATGTATTGTTTGGCGCTGCTTTTCCAGGAGTAGTCTTTTTTCATGCAGTTTAGCTGCAATTGGCGCCAGTTTCTTTTGTCATTATACAACAGCATGCTGCGTTTAATGGCTTCCATTAAAGTACCCGCATAAGCGTCGTTGAAAACGATGCCGGTCGCGGTACGGTTATTCAGTGTTTCGGGAACGGCATCGAGCACTGTATCGGCCAAGCCACCGGTTTTTCTGACTATCGGCAAGGTTCCGTAGCGTTGGCTGTACATTTGGTTTAAACCGCAGGGTTCAAAGCGTGACGGCATCAGGAATATATCTGAACCGGCCTCAATCATGTGCGATAGCACTTCGTCATAGCCGATGGTGATGGCGATTTTGTCCGGATACGCTTCGGCAAAATTGTATAAACGTTGCTCGAAGCTTCTGCTGCCGCTACCCAGCAGCACCAGCTGCAACGGCATGTTGACTATTTCCGGCAGGCAGTCCAGCACCAGGTCAATGCCCTTTTGTTCCACCAGGCGGCTGATCAGTCCGATAACAGGAACTTTATCAGTAACAGGCAAACCCACTCGGCTTTGCAGCTCGGCTTTGTTGAGTGCTTTTTTGTCCAGCGTTGCGCTGTTGAAGGTTTGATGAATATTGAGGTCGGTCTCGGGATTCCACTGATCCATATCGATGCCGTTAAGAATGCCACTCAAAAATTCCTTGCGGAAGCTCAACAAGCCTTCCAGACCGCAACCAAATTCGGCGGTTTGGATTTCTTTGGCGTAAGTCGGACTGACCGTGGTGATGCGGTCTGAATACGTCAGTCCGGCTTTCAGGAAGGACAGGTTGCCGTAAAATTCCAGACCGTTCGGGTTCCAGAGTTGACCGGGCAGGTTTAATGAGTAATAAATGGAGCTGGGGAACACACCCTGATATGCCATGTTATGAATCGTGAAGGCCAGGGCGGGGCGGCTATGCTCCAATGACAGCAAGGCAGGAACCAGACCTGATTGCCAGTCATTGCAGTGCACAATATCCGGTTTCCAATCCAGATAAGCGCGGTTCATGGCCACTTCCACGGCAATTCGGCACAACAGCGCAAAGCGGTCGGCGTTGTTGGTCCAGGCATTGCCGTATCCGTCGTGATAGGGGTTGCCCGGAAATCCAAAGAACTCATGATGATCGACTAGCCAGACGATGACTTGAGTGCCCGGCAAGCGGGTTTCCAGTATGTTGACATCATGATTGTTGACCCGCAGCGTACATCGGTAATGAATGTCTTCCGTTCTGTTCAGCGACTGGTAGTTGGGCATGATGAGGCGGATATCCTGACCCAATTCTTTTAAGGCCTTGGGCAGGCTGCCGGAGACATCGGCAAGCCCGCCTGTCTTGATCAGGGGGTGCGCTTCACTGGTGACAAATAGTATTTTTTTCATAATCCGCTCTGCTGTCGCTAGGCTTTTAAGATGAGGGCGCCCAGAGGTGGCAGGGTCAGGCTGATGGAATGGGGCTGATTCATCCACGGTGTCGGTTCTGAGTGGATGTGGCCATTGCCGGTATTGGTGCCATCATAGTAGGACGAGTCGGAATTGAAAATTTCATGGTAGGTACCGCTTGCGGGCACACCGATACGATAGTGTTCCCTTATTACCGGGGTAAAATTAAGCACCACGACCAAGTCATCGTGTTCATTTTTACGGCGGTAACTGATGATGGACTGCTCGACATCGTGACAGTCTATCCATTCAAAGCCATGATGATCAAAATCATGGGTGAATAAGGCCGGATGGGCCTTGTAGAGTTTATTCAAATCTTTGACCAGGGTTTTCAGGCCCGCATGATGCGGGTAGTCCAGGACATACCAATCCAGACTCTGGTTAAAGTTCCACTCGGTGCCCTGGCCAAATTCCAAGCCCATGAACAGCAGTTTTTTGCCCGGATAGGTGTACATCAGTGTGTACAGCAGGCGTAAATTGGCAAAACGTTGCCATTCATCGCCAGGCATCTTATTGACTAAGGAGCCTTTGCCGTGCACGACCTCGTCGTGTGAAAAAGGCAGCACGAAGTTTTCGGTAAAGGCATAGAGCAGGCCAAAAGTCAGTTGATCATGGTGAAAGCGTCTATGGACAGGATCCTGGCTCATATAGGCCAGGGTGTCATGCATCCAGCCCATGTTCCATTTCATGGAAAAACCCAGTCCGCCGGTCCAGGTCGGCCTGGTAACTTGCGGCCAGGCAGTGGATTCCTCAGCCATGATGACGGTGCCTGGATGCTGCTGGTGGGTTACCGTATTGAGCTCCCTGAGAAAATCAATGGCTTCAAGGTTTTCATTGCCGCCATACATGTTGGGGATCCAGTCATTGCCTTCGCGCGAATAATCCAGGTACAGCATGGACGCCACGGCATCAACTCGTAAGCCGTCAAGGTGAAATTCTTCCAGCCAGAAGATGGCGCTGGACAGTAAAAAGTTTTTGACTTCATTGCGGCCAAAGTTATAGATCAGTGTGCCCCAGTCTCGGTGTTCACCTTTGCGGGGGTCTTCGTGCTCGTAAAGGGCGGTGCCGTCAAAGCGGGCCAAAGCAAAATTGTCTTTAGGAAAATGGGCGGGCACCCAGTCCAGGATGACGCCGATGCCATTTTGATGGCAGGCATCGACAAAGTAGCGGAAGTCATCGGGCGTTCCATGGCGGCTGGTCGGCGCAAAATAGCCGATGGTTTGATAGCCCCAGGAGGCATCCAGAGGGTGTTCGGTTACCGGCAGCAATTCAATATGGGTAAAGCCCATCTCCTTGACGTAATCGACGAGCTGCACCGCCAGTTCGCGATAATTGAGAAAATTACCCTTATTGTCGCGTTTCCAGGAGCCTATATGCACCTCGTAAATAGACATGGGCTTATGCAGCCAGTCGTGATGAACGCGTTGCTCCATCCACTGATGGTCCTGCCATAAGTATTTGTTTTCATGGACGACGATGGATGATGTTTTCGGGCGAAATTCGAATTGCTGGCCGTAAGGATCGGTTTTTACCAGAAGTTCATTGCTGTGGCGGTTTAATATTTCAAACTTGTACAGGCAGCCCTCTTTCAATCCTGGCATGAAAATTTCCCAAATGCCGCTGCCGCCAAGACTTCGCATCGGGTTGCAGCGGCCGTCCCAGCGGTTAAAGTCTCCGATTACACTGACCCGGCCGGCGTTGGGTGCCCAGACCGTAAATAAAACACCGTCGATGTTATCAACACTGTGTAAATGAGCCCCCAGCTTTTGATAAATATGCCAGTGCTTGCCTTCGCCGAACAGGTGCTGATCAAAGGCAGGCAATTGCGTTGGAAAATCGTAAGGATCGTAACTTAAGTGGCTCAAGCCGTTTTTGTCTACCCAGGCCAACTGATAATGTTGGGGTAAGTCCACTTTGCCAGTATCACATTCAAACAGGTCGGTACCGGGTATGCGTTGAAACTCAGGGCCGCTTTTGCCCAGCCCGACCTTTTCGGCATAAGGCAGGAATACTTTAACATAGCTCCGGTTATCCTTCTGATGGCGACCCAAAACTGAAAAAGGATCATGATGCTTGGCCTCTATAATTTTTATAGAATCAAAGTCAAGTGCCTTTTTGACGGTATTTGATTGCTTTTTCACTTTTAATTGCCTCTGTCTGGTAGGATAATGTTCTGCGAATGTTACCAAATTAAGCATCGGTTGTAATAGTCTAATCCCATTGGAGATGAAAAATGTCAGTGTCAAGTAGTCAGCACGATAGGTTTGTCAGTCATTTAACACGTAATACAATTGCTTTAATCCTGGCCGGCGGCCGTGGTTCCCGGTTGATGAATATGACCGATTGGCGTGCCAAACCGGCTGTTCCTTTCGGAGGGAAGTTCCGTATCATTGATTTCCCGCTATCTAATTGTATCAATTCAGGCATTCGAAAGATTGGCATCTTGACCCAATACAAGGCAGATTCGTTGATCCGGCATGTGCAGCAAGGCTGGGGCTTTTTACGTGGCGAATTTGGTGAATATGTTGATTTGATGCCGGCTCAACAAAGACATGGTGAACATTCCTGGTATGCAGGAACCGCTGATGCTATTTTCCAGAACATTGATATTCTGCGAAGTCGAAATCCCGAATTTATTCTGGTTCTGGCCGGCGATCATATCTACAAAATGGATTATGCAGCCATGTTGGCTGATCATGTTGAAAAAAACGCCGACTTAACGATTGGTTGTCTAGAAGTTTCCTTGAAGGAGGCGACGGCCTTTGGAGTTATGGATGTGGATGATAACCGGCGGGTTAGGGCATTCGTAGAAAAGCCGGAAAATCCCCCGGTTATGCCGGGCAGGACCGATACTGCACTGGCTTCGATGGGAATTTATATCTTCAATGCCGGATTCTTGTTTGAGCAGTTGATTAAAGATGCGGACACTAATGGTTCGAGCCGTGACTTTGGCAAGGACATTATTCCGGCCGTGATCGACAAATATATCGTCAATGCCTATCCCTTTCTGAACTTGCAAAGCGGTGTACAAGCCTATTGGCGTGATGTGGGTACCATTGATGCGTACTGGTCAGCCAATATGGAGTTGATTGGCGTGAAGCCGGATTTGAATCTATATGACAATACCTGGCCTATCTGGACTTATCAGGAACAGACGCCGCCGGCTAAATTCGTGTTTGATAATGACAAGAGGCGAGGTCAGGCGTTAGATTCAATGGTTTCAGGTGGTTGCGTGATTTCCGGAGCCAAGGTCAGACACTCTTTGTTGTTTTCTAATGTCAGAGTCAACTCCTACACCAGTCTGCAGGATACCATTGTGCTGCCTGATGTGAATATTGCGCGTCACTGCCGTATCAACAAGGCGATTATAGAAAAAGGTTGTCAGATTCCGGAAGGCACTGTCATCGGCGAGAACAGAGAAGATGACCAAAAAAGATTTTACGTCAGCGAGGGCGGAGTGGTTTTGGTTACCCCCGACATGCTGGGGCAAAGACTACATTATGTCAGATAGCGAGTTGCGGGTTTCCGGCAATTGCTATTGCTGACTAGGGCAGACTAAATGGATGATCATAAGAAATTGAAGCTGGTTTTGTGCTGGCACATGCACCAGCCCGAATACCGAGACTTGCATACGGGGGAATATAAACTGCCCTGGACCTATCTGCATGTCATCAAGGACTATGTGGACATGGCAGCGCATTTGGAAGCCGAGCCCGAGGCCAAGGCCGTCGTTAATTTTGCGCCTATTTTACTGGAACAGATAGAGGAATATGCCAAGCAGGTCGGCGGCTATTTGAATGACGGCATTTCAATTTCTGACCCCTTATTGGCTGCGCTGGTTAATCCGAGCATTCCTGCCGAGCCGGAAGACCGCCTGAAACTCATTAAGGATTGCATGCGTGCCAACAGGGAAAGACAGGTTAACCGTTATCCGGCATTTAGAAAACTGGTGGAAATGGCGGAATGGCTTGAGCAGCATTTTGAAGCCTTAAATTACGTTAATTCTCAGTTTATCAGTGATATTCTGGTGTGGTATCACCTGGCCTGGATGGGGGAAACCATCAAGCTATCGGATGGCCGTATAAAGCGCCTGATTGCTAAAGGTTCCGGTTATTCACTGCATGAAAGGATTGAAGTCATTGAGATTATCGGCGAGCAGTTGGCCAATGTCTTGCTCAGGTATAAGGTGCTTGCCAGAAAGGATCAGATTGAGCTTTCTGTTACCCCTTATGCACATCCTATCATGCCGCTGTTGCTGGACTTGAAAACCATGCATGAAGCCATGCCCGCCGCGCCGATGCCTGAACTGGATAGCTATCCGGGCGGGGATGCGCGCGTGACCTGGCATCTTGAAAAAGGCATGCAGATTTTTAAGCGTTTTTTTGGCTTTACACCCAAAGGCTGCTGGCCCTCGGAAGGCGGCCTCAGTGAGGCTACCTTGAAAATACTCGGTAATTATGGCTTTGACTGGACGGCTAGCGGCGGTGCTGTCTTGCGCAACAGTTTAAATTGTCCCGAGAATGATAAACACGCCAGCATTTACCATCCATTTAGACTGAACAACACCGATATAGCCTGCTTTTTTCGCGATGATGGCTTGTCCGATTTGATTGGCTTTGAATATTCAAATTGGCACGCGGATGATGCCGTCGCCGATTTGATTCAGCATTTGGAGAATATCGCGAAACATGATCCGGGCGATGCCGTGGTTTCGATTATCATGGATGGAGAGAATGCCTGGGAATATTTTCCCGAAAATGGCTATCATTTCCTAAGCGCCTTGTATCGAAGATTGTCCAGCCATCCCGGCATTGAATTAACTACATTTTCGGACTGCTTGAAAAATAATGCAAAAATAAAACCCTTGGCGAGATTGGTCGCGGGCAGTTGGGTTTATGGCAGTTTTTCCACCTGGATCGGGGATGCGGATAAAAATCGCGGCTGGGATATGCTGGGTGATGTTAAAAGAGTCTTTGACAGGGCTATTGAGTCCGGCCGCTTGAACGACGAACAAGTACAGGCAGCCGAACTGCAGCTCGCAATCTGCGAAGGTTCGGACTGGTTCTGGTGGTTTGGTGACTATAATCCTGGGGAAGCTGTCAGCAATTTTGAAAAACAATTCCGGCTTAATTTGGCCAATTTATATCGATTGCTGGGTGAACAGCCGCCCGCTTATCTGGCACTGGCTTTTACTCAGGGTTCGGGCGCTCCCGCCATGGGCGGGGCAATGCGGCCAGGCGTCGAACACGTATAACCTGAGAACATAGAGTGAATGAGATTTTAAATAAACGTCGGGCGGGTATCTTGCTGCATATTACCTCGTTGCCTGGGGCCGGCGCAAACGGTGAGTTAGGTCAGGAAGCTTACAATTTTGTCAATTTCCTGCATGCTGCCGGCATTACCGTCTGGCAAACACTGCCTTTGGGCATGACCCATGCGGACAGTTCGCCGTATCAGTGTCTATCTGCGCATGCTGGCAGTCCTGCATTAATCAGTATTGATCGACTGGTTTCTCAAGGCTGGCTGCAACTGTCCGAAAACTGCGAGGAATGCCTAGGGACGCCCAATTTCAATAAAAGCTGTTTAATAACCAAAGCATTTTATGGTTTTCAGGAGCGTGCCGGGCAGCAGGACAAAGAGCAATTTTTACATTTTTGTCAGGAACAAGCGTTCTGGCTGGATGATTTTGCGCTGTTTGTCGTGCTCAGAAATGAGTTTAATCAACAGTGCTGGAATCAGTGGCCTGAGCATTATAAAGAACGCGATGCCAAAGCCATAAAAGAAGCCCGGCAGCGTTTAAAAGCAGAAATTGACGGCATCAAATTTGAACAATATGTTTTCTTCCGGCAATGGCTGGAGTTGAGGGCCTATGCTGCACAACGCGGTGTGCTCATGTTTGGGGATATCCCCATTTTTGTCTCCTATGACAGCGCCGATGTGTGGGCCAATCGCGAAGTGTTCAAGCTTGATGAAGCCGGCGAAATGTTAGTGGTGGCAGGTGTGCCGCCGGATTATTTTTCGGCAACCGGGCAGCGCTGGGGTAACCCTCATTATGATTGGCATTATCTAAAAAAGACCCGCTTTCTTTGGTGGATTGAAAGGATGCAGACCCAGCGAGAGCTTTTCGACATCATCCGTATTGATCATTTCCGTGGCCTTGAAGCGGCTTGGGAGATACCCGCGAGCGAAGATACTGCCATTAACGGTCAATGGGTCAAGGCGCCTGGCAAGGCCTTGTTGAAGGCAATCAATGGGGAGTTGGGGCCGATCCCTTTAGTGGCGGAAGATTTGGGCATCATTACCCCTGAAGTTGAAGAATTAAGAGATGAGTTTCATTTGCCCGGCATGAAAATCTTGCAGTTTGCTTTTGGCGGTAACTCTGACAATCCTTATTTGCCGGATAATTACGAGAAGAACTGTGTTGTCTATACCGGCACGCATGATAACGATACCACCTTGGGATGGTCTCTTACGCTAAGTGATGGCGAGAAGGACTATATTTACGAGTATCTGGGCAGGCCGTCAGTTTCCCTGCATTGCGCGCTCATTCAAGCCGCCTTGGCGTCTGTTGCCAACCTGGCAGTGATTCCCATGCAAGACATCTTGGAATTGGGTTCCGAGCATCGTATGAATACCCCCGGCACGACTGAAGGCAATTGGCGCTGGCGTTTCTCTTGGGATCAGTTGTCAGCTGAACGTGCCGCCCGCTTGGGGCATCTGATTCGCCTTTTTAACCGGATTTGATACTGGCAAGCCGGGCTTAATAACTTGAAAAAAATGATATTGCCATGAGGGCGGCCGATTGGACACCTTCGGGCCTGAGCCGATGATCCAGAGTTTATTTCATTGCAGTTCCCGGCGTTATTGATGTCCTCACTATCAGTCATCGTCTTTTTTGATCCCCTGCTTGGGGATCGGTAATAGCGGAATGTTGTATTTTGCCATGATGGCCTGAATTTCACTGGTTTTAGCCGCAATCAGCTTGTTCAGTGTCTCCTGTCTTTTTTTATCGGCAAAACGCACGCCCATCGCCATAGAAAAATCGAATTTTATTCCCGGTGTTGATTTCATAGGGATCACCGCATAGCTGTTTTTTGGGCTTTGTGAGACGACATAGCCGGCAACAGGCCCCCATAAAATGACCATGTCAATTTTTCCCGCTTTAAGATCTTTTTGTATCTGCATGGCGACATTATTTTCACTGTCCCCTGACATGGACTGGTAGGGGATGCCTTGATCCAGCAAGCCGGCTTTTTGCAGCCAGGCCGTGCCAGGGCCGCGATCAAACATGGCTATTTTCAGGGCCTCCTGTTTTTCCAGTGGTAACTGCAGCAATTGATCAGCATCACTGATATTATCCCAGCCCCGGCCCTTGGCGACCAACAGAACATAGGTTGAATGATAATAGGGCTGAGTGGTTAAGGTCATGTCCTGACCGGCAGGGACGCCCATAATGACATCGCATTTAAACTCTTCACTGTCGACATCAGTATCTTTTAAGGGTGCTGTTAAGGTATTGCGGATAAAACCGATACGCTGGGGAAACCAGGTGTATTCAAGGGTCTGCCCGAGTTCCTTGGCGAACAGTTCGGCAATTTTATTTTCAAAACCGTCTTGGTTTTTGGTTGAATAGGGTGGGTTCAGCGGGTCGGCGCAAACCTTGAATTTTTCTTCTGCCAAAGCAGAAAACGCTGCTGTGCTAAGCAATAAGCCGATGACTAATAGAGACGTAGCCCTCATTCAATTCTCCTCGTGTGAATCATGCAAATGGGCCAATAGTGTACTGCATAAAAAGCGAGGGCTTAAACTAAATGTTAAAGGAAGCAATGCTGCCGGAAGCAAGATAGAATTGGGAATAGAGCTTTTGCAGCCGTTTTCACCGCCTCAAATATGCGGTGCTCAGTTTCGTAAGGGTATTCCGGGTTACAGTTTGCAGCAATATTGAGATGGAATTAAAAAATAGGGAGTGTGTCTGACGCCCGCAATGAATGGTTGCCCAAAATGTGCATACATTTTTCAGTAACTTGTCTGTGGGTTTATGGAGTCGAGCAAAATACGAAGCTGCCGAACAATAAGCGGATTTTTAGGTTGATTTTTGTTGTAAGCATAAAAAAAGCCCCGTTCGATAAATCGAACGGGGCTTTTACAATCAATCCAATCAAATTGAATCGATTTAGTTACCAGGTAATGCGAATACAGTTAATGTACCACCCAGTTTGGTGAATGAGCTTAAGCTTCTGTATGCGCCGACAGCACCCAAACCTTCAGAGTTTGAATTTTCTTCACCGGTGTCAAGACCAGCAGCGATACCGATACCTGCCCAGCCGCCAATGCCTGACAGTACGCCGACATATTGTTTGCCGTTATATTGCCAAGTGTTAACGTTACCGATGATGCCGGAAGGTGTTTTGAATTTGTACAATTCTTTACCTGTTTTAGCATCAACTGCTTTCAGGTAGCCTTCCAGCGTGCCGTAGAATACAACGCCGCCTGCAGTGGCAACTGAACCGGACCAAACAGAGAATTGCTCTTTGTTGGACCAGACGATTTTGCCGGTTTTAGCGTCGAATGCGGTGAATTGACCCAGGTTGGTTGTACCATCGGGTTTTCCTGTCATAACGTCAGCACCTGCTGGCATCATGCTTAAGGTAGCGCCTACATAAGGTTGACCGGCTGTGTATGAAACCTCGAATGGTTCGTAGTCCATGCACAAATGGTTACCAGAAATATAGAACAAGCCGGTTTCGGGTGAGTAGGAAACGGGTTGTTGGTTTTTGCTTCCTAATGCCGCAGGGCAAACGCCTTTGGTATTGACATCTTCACCGTTTTGTTCAGTACTGAATTCGGCAACAACTTGTGGACGACCGGATTTCATATCAACGTGACTTGCCCAGTTGACTGATTTGTCGAATTTTTCAGCGACTAACAGTTCACCGGTTTCACGATCAAGGGTATAACCAAAGCCGTTACGGTCGAAATGCACGATGGTTTTGTGCAATTTGCCTTTGACTTCCTGGTCAACCAGAACCGTTTCGTTGATACCGTCAAAATCCCACTCATCGTGTGGCGTCATTTGGTAAACCCATTTAACCGCACCGGTGTCAGCATCGCGAGCCCACAAAGACATGGACCATTTGTTGTCGCCTGGACGTTGCACAGGGTTCCAGGTAGATGGGTTGCCTGATCCGTAGTAAACCAGGTTCAGTTTAGGGTCATAGCTGTACCAGCCCCAGGTTGTACCGCCGCCGATTTTCCATTGGTCGCCTTCCCAAGTGCTTAAGCTTGAGTTTTCACCAACAGGAGCGACTTTACCGTCTTTCCAGGTGGTGGTTTTTTTGGCGTCAATCAGGGTATCGCTGTCAGGGCCCATGCTGTAGCCTTTCCAGGCTAATTCGCCAGTGTTGATATCGTAAGCAGCCAGGAAGCCGCGTACACCAAACTCACCACCGGAAATACCTGTCAGTACTTTATCTTTTACAACCAAAGGCGCTTGAGTATTGGTCATACCCAGTTTTGGGTCGCCATTTTGGACGCTCCAAATACGTTTACCGGTTTTAGCGTCTAGTGCCGTTAAAACAGTATCCGATTGTTGTAAAAATATTTTGCCATCGCCATAAGCCAAACCACGGTTAACTGTATCGCAGCACATAACCGGAATAGTCACATCGGCATCTTGAGTCGGTGTGAATTCCCAGATTACAGACTGAGTTTTTTGGTCAATCGCATAAACGGTGTTAGGGAAAGGGGTGTGGATGTAAAGAATATCGTTAACAACCAATGGTCCACCTTCGTGGCCACGTAATACGCCAGTAGAAAAAGACCATGCAGGTTGCAGATTTTTTACATTGCTAACGTTGATTTGATCCAGTTTACTGAATCGGGTGCCAGCGTAGTTTCCACCCCAAGTTGCCCAGTTAGCAGGGTTCTGGGTTAGTTTTTCAAGATCGCTGTTAGCAGTTGAAATTGCTGGCGCAGCTAATAAAGCAGCCACACTGGAAGCAAGCAGCCAACTTTTTAAAGGCTTCTTCATATATTTTCTCCTGATATTCTGTAACACAACAGAATACTGATTATGTTTTTAAGACTAATATTAGTGTTAAAGCTTTATGGCTGACTTTGTTTATTTCCTTGATGAAGGAGTTTTATTCGAGTCACACCAGCTGACTAAATTTAATGATTTTGCCTGAAAAGTCAACTCTTAAAGGCTGGCGCATACTGATTTGTTGGTGAGATTTTGTCAACAAAAGCTAAAGCGTGGCAATAGCAATTTTTTTTGATAAGCGCTTTTATCATGCAACTGTTTGAAATTCACCCAATTATTCTATCGGCACCGTTAAATCATTTCGATGTGATAACTGTGGTTATCCCAGCATAAAATTTCTCCGGCATTTTTGCTCCAGGCGGCAAGGACAAAGCGTTGGGCGGGCATACCATTCAGATCAAAGTTGTGTACGGCAGGGCGATGAGTGTGGCCGTGAATCAGGCGTAAGCAGTTATGTTGGTGCATAACCTCGATAACGGTGTCTTGATTGACGTCCATGATCTCCAGCGTTTTTTTGCGTTTATGGAAATGACTGCGAAAACGGTACCAGCGCGCCATCAATAGGCGAACCAGCAAGGGTTTGGAAAGCACGTAGTGCTGCCACTCTGGAGTATGTGATTTGATTCTAAACGCCTGGTAGGGCTTGTCATCTGTGCACAGTAAATCACCATGGGTTAGCAGTGTACGTGTACCCTGTATATCGATTACAAAATAATCATCGATAAGTGTAACGCCTGTATCTTCGCAAAATTTGCGGCCTAGCAGAAAATCGCGGTTGCCCTGCTGCAAATATACTTTTGTGCCCGAATCGGTCAATTGTCTAAGGTGCTTGCGTATTCTGCCGTTGGGTGGGGTAGGGTCATCGTCGCCGATCCAGGCATCGAAAAGATCGCCCAAAATGTAAACGGCGCTCGCTTGGGGGGCTCTCTTTTCAAGAAATGCAAGAAATCGGCGGGTGATTTCAGGTTTTTCCAGTGAAATATGGAGATCTGAAATAAACAGGATTTCATTGTTCATAAAGATTGATGCTAGCCAAAAGGCATAAGGCGAAAAGTCTTTATGGCTTTCATCTTTCTTTTAGTTATTTAATTACTTCAGCCTTTTCAATGACAATATCCGTTTTAGGCACATCCTGGTGGCCGCCCCGGTTGCCTGTGGGTTGATTGGCCATAGCATCCACTACGTCCATGCCCTCGATGACCTCGCCGAATACCGCATAGCCCCAGCCATTGGGAGTTGGGCTGGTGTGGTTCAAGAAAGCATTGTCTTTGTAATTAATAAAAAACTGGGCTGTTGCCGAATCAGGAACGTTGGTGCGTGCCATGGCTAGGGTACCGCGAGTATTGGACAAGCCGTTGTTCGCTTCGTTTTTGATGGGCGCATGAACCGCTTTCTGGTTGAAGCTGGTATCAAAACCACCGCCTTGCGCCATAAAGCCCTTGATAACACGATGAAAAATAGTGCCATTGTAAAAGCCTTCTTTAACATATGTCAGAAAATTTTCCGAGGAAATGGGCGCTTTTTTGGTGTTGAGCTGAATAACGATATCACCGAGTGTGGTGGTTAATTTAACTTTGGCTTGGGTGTCAGGCATTTTGTTTTCCGTAGCAAATGAAAGCGTTGAGGTTAGTAGCAGCATCAGGGAAATAGTGAAAGTACGCATGGGTTTTTCCTTGTGTTTGATGCAAACAGCGAATTTTATGTGTTTTTATCTTGAAAGAGAAGTGCCGGTCTTGGTAGATTGTACCGTTTTGTTTCCATTCTTTCTCAACTTTGGCAATTTATTGGCTGCTTTGCAAACAACGCAGCTGTGGCCCTACAACTAACAGAAGCTAATGAAATGCTGAAAATATATAACACTCTGACACGTAAAAAAGAAGTATTTCAGCCTCGGATACCTGGCAAGGTCGGCATGTATGTGTGCGGGATGACGGTCTATGATTATTGCCATATCGGCCATGCGCGAGTGATGGTGGTGTTTGATACTGTCGCGCGCTACCTTCGCTATTCAGGCTATGAATTGACCTATGTGCGCAATATTACCGATATTGACGACAAAATTATTCGACGCGCTCATGAAAATGGAGAAGAATTCAGGGAACTGACTGAGCGTTTTATTGATGCCATGCACGAAGACGAGCGGGCGCTTTCCGTGTTGCCCCCCGACATTGAGCCCAGAGCGACGCAATCAATCGATGCAATTATTGGCATGATTGAAACACTCATTGCTAAAGGCTTGGCTTATATCGGTAGTAATGGGGATGTCTTTTATTCGGTCGCTCAGTTTAAAGACTACGGCAAATTGTCAGGCAAAAATCTGGCTGACTTACAGGCCGGTGAGCGTGTGGATGTGGACTTGGCCAAACAGAACCCCATGGATTTTGTGTTATGGAAAATGGCAAAAGTCAACGAACCAGCGTGGCAGTCGCCCTGGGGCATGGGGCGTCCGGGTTGGCATATAGAATGTTCGGCGATGTCCACCTGCTGCCTGGGCAATCATTTTGACATCCACGGCGGCGGAATGGATTTGCAATTTCCGCACCATGAAAATGAGATCGCCCAGTCAGAAGGCGCGACCGGTGAGAAGTTTGTTAACGTCTGGATGCACAACGGCTTTGTGCGCGTTAATGAAGAAAAGATGTCCAAGTCGCTGGGCAATTTCTTTACCTTGAAAGACGTGCGTGAACGTTACCGCCGCTCCGACATAATTCGTTTTTTTATTTTGTCCAGTCATTACCGCAGTCCGTTAAATTATTCGGACGAACAGTTGAACGATGCGGAAGCTGGGTTGACCCGTCTTTATACCGCCTTGCGTGGCGTCGCAGAGCTTGATGCGCCGGTCTTGGCCGATTATCAGGCCCGTTTTCAAGAGGCGATGGATGACGACTTTAATACGCCTGTCGCTATCGCTGGATTGTTCAAGCTGGTTAACGAACTCAATATAGCGAAAAAAAACAATCCTGAAATGGCAGAGCAATTGGCGGCCAGTCTTAAAACATTAGGCGGTTTGCTGGGCATTTTGCAGGATGATCCTGATAAATGGTTAAAGGGGAGCATGACCCCTGTGGCTGGAGGTGTGCTAGCAGGAAGCGGTGCTTCAGTCTCGGGTTCAGCTGATA
This sequence comes from uncultured Gammaproteobacteria bacterium, assembly GCA_963696315.1. Classification (GTDB taxonomy): domain Bacteria; phylum Pseudomonadota; class Gammaproteobacteria; order Methylococcales; family Methylomonadaceae; genus CAWKEY01. The sequence goes on along the minus strand of CAVOJU010000025.1, from coordinate 10,720 downwards.
TAAGTAGAGAGGATGCTTGGATAGAGCAACAAATTTTAGCCCGATTGGATGCTAAAAAAGCTAAAGATTGGGCCTTGGCAGATCTAATCCGCGATGAATTAAAACAGCAGGGTGTGATTCTGGAAGATGCACCCAATGGTACAACCAGCTGGCGGCGCGAATAACCCATGTTTTTTGCTGCCAGTTTTACTGTTGACAATTTATAGCGTATGGCATTGTCTGGGTCACATTGCCCGGCAACCCTAGTTAAGAATTCATAAGAGACGTTACACCATGATTGAAATCAAAGACAAATCAGTTCAGCTATTTATTGATGAATTGGCCAGTAAAGCCCCTACACCGGGCGGCGGTAGTGCTGCTGCCGTAATGGGCGCGCAATCAGCTGCCCTAATCAGCATGGTATGTAATCTGACCATCGGTAAGCCCAAATACGCAGAAGTTGAAGCCGAAATGCTGGCATTGCTGGAAAAATCAGAAGCTTTACGAGAAAAACTGATTGGCATGATTAAGGCAGATGTTGATGTTTTTAATCGTTTAATGGCGACATACAGCTTGCCAAAAGGCTCCGACGCTGAAAAAGCAGCGCGTAGTGAGGCGATTCAGGAGGTATTAAAAGAAGCGACGGATGTGCCTCTGGCCTGCGCACGTGCGTGTGCGGAAGCTGTTGAGTTGAGCCGTATTGCAGCCGGTAAAGGCAACCTGGGCGTCATTAGTGATGCCGGCGTCGCGGTAATGGCCGCTTATGCCGGCTTGAAAAGCGCGGCTTTAAATGTCTACATCAATGCCACCAGTCTCAAGGACAGGGCATTTGCAGATGCCAAATTAGCCGAACTGGAAGCAATCCTTAATGGCGCAGATGTTGCGGCAGAAGATATTTATCAGATGGTTATAGCCAAGTTATAAAACAATCATCATGATGAAATAAAAAAGAGTTGACGATATAGGTACGCGCCGTTACCATAGTCAGCTCTTCAAGGGTGGTTAAGAAGTTCACAAGCCATTAATCAAGAAGGTTATCGGGGTATAGCGCAGTCTGGTAGCGCGCCTGCTTTGGGAGCAGGATGTCGGGGGTTCGAATCCCTCTACCCCGACCATTTTGCGCTTGTAGCTCAGCCGGATAGAGCATCGGCCTTCTAAGCCGAGGGTCGCAGGTTCGAATCCTGCCAAGCGCGCCATTTGTTGAATGCCCCGTCATTATGGTGAGCGTAACTCAGTTGGTAGAGTCCCGGATTGTGATTCCGGTTGTCGCGGGTTCGAGCCCCGTCGTTCACCCCAATAAATCAAGCAGTTAGTAAGTTTTAATCCTTCAATAATCCTATCTGGTAACAAAGCTGGTAACAAAGCAATTACTCACCAGAGGGGTCAACAGTCTTTAATTTCACGTCGTAAATATTCAACATCGAAGCTGTTCGGTGTCCTGACGCATCAAGTTTATTTCCCGTCGTATCACTCACACCTTTGCGTTTTAGATCGTGGAATGTGAACCTGGTCCATTGAATGCCAAGTCGATCTGCTTCTTCTTGCGTTGCGGTGCTAATCCGGCCAAGAGCGGTTTTTAAACTCGATACCTGAATGCGATCTCCTGTACGTTTTGAAATAAAAACATACCTATCTTCGGCTTTGATTGGGTGAGGTTGTTTTCGATCCCGTAGTATTTGATTTCGAGTGTTGATGGCTGTTTGCCACTCAGCACGTAATCGGTCGTTCCAAGCGGTGATGTTGTCCCGTGATCCTTTACGCCGTTTGATCAGCAAACCAGAGGGTAATTCGCTTGCATCAGACAAATCCAATACTTCGGACAGACGCATACGGCATAGGTATGCGATTTCCATACACACTGGAGCATACCAGTAACTGGATGTGCGAGCGACTTGCAGCATAAACTGGTAGTCCTTATCTTCAGCGTAATGCTGCCGGGCTTTTATCGTCAACTTTTTAACGCCTAGTGTTGGGTTGGTTTTGATTTTTTCATATTCATACGCCCAGCTAAAAATTCGCTTAATGTAAGCGAGTTCTTTATTGGCGCGACTGGTTGACTTTTCACCACGAGCATCGCGGTATTTTCTAACCAGTCCGATGCTCCATTGGGTTATCGGCAAATCGCCCAACAAGCCATTGCTGGTGTTGCGCGTACAAATTGTATTGTGGCAATCGAGGTAGTCCCGTTGGGTTGAGATAGCCAGTTTGCGCCAGATAGGGGTAGTCTGAAACTCCTGCGACACCGTTGCAAAGGTAGCCACTGATGCGGCGTTTAAGGCCTCGAACGCTTGCCATATTTCAGACAGCGTGCAGTCAGGTCCACAAAGACGCTTTCCTTTCCAGCGATCGATAGCCTCGTCCTTGTACTTCACCATCCATCGACCCGCGCCATCACCCTTCCAATAGACGCGAGTTGGTAATTTGGCGGCGATAATATGGCGTGGAATATCTGCTGATCTGGATGGGCCTTTAGTCATGACGATCTCCGCTAATCCAAAATGTTAATTTCGTCGTTGCTGGTTTGGGCTTTCAAGCCGAGCGCGGCGTTTATGGCGTCTATGGTGGTAAAGACCTCACCGTTTTTGCCATAGAGTACCCGAACACCATTTTTCTTTAGGCACTTTTCAACGTCACCAGGTCTATCATAGCCGGTGGCTTTTTGTAGTTGCTCTGAGTTTACTATCGTCGTCATCGTCCGTCCCTCTCATACATAGCATTTCGTAAATACTGGGCTAGATCTAAAGCTTCTTATTATCAACCCAGCTTCAAAAGCTTTTTTGTAAAGCCTTTAAGGGCCTTTAAGGTTTCTATCTCTTTGTTCTTATTCGTTAAATTATCAAGGCTTCCAAGGTTCACCAAAAAAACATCATTAGTCACGACATGCACACGAACCCAGGATTGTTATAGTCCAACGACTGAATCTGGATGTCTGCCAAGTTCCAGCTCAGGAATTGCAGGCCCACATTTCTAGTGGAGGAATTTAGTTCGGCGGACAAGCCAGGTTCGACACGTAGCACTTGGCTTGGGCAATGGCACCTGAGCTGAGAGACGTAGTGCGGCAGCCTGCCGCACCTCAAATTCCCATTGACCATTACGCTATTGACCGTAGTATCCAGCCAAAATATTAACGTTTACCCTCGTGTTGCCCATGTAACTGAGACCTCAGTGCAGCAATATTTTTTTTGTAATCGTTTTCCTGCGGTTTCGGTTTTACTTTCTGTTGGCTTTTTTCCATCAGGCTAAGGCCTTGTTGCAACAAGGCCTGTTTATTGGCTAAGTCAGCCTGTTGCCGTTGCTGTTCCCGCTCCCGTAATTGGCGATGTTTAATGCCTAAATTTGTTATGGGATAAATGCCGTCACCTCGTAATTCCTTGTTCGCCCATGCCAACCACCCGGCCGGGTTATTGATTTTTCGGGGGTTGGAAGGAGCCATTCTCGCGGCGATTTCATCCAGCAAATCTTGATGGAGTTCATGCGGACACTTGCGTAACGCTTGCCAGGCGATCCATCGGGCATCGCCAGACAATTCGTTTGGCCAAATTAACGCAGGGTCTATCGGCTGTTTGCTGGTTTTGTCGAATTCATGCGGTTTTTTGTCAAACGGCTCAGCGGTAGTAGTAGTTTTAATATTAATATTATTTATATTAAAACTACTACTACAGCCAGGTTTCACCGGGTCTAATTTTTGAACTGAATAGTTAAGTGATTGTATTTTATTGTTTTTACTATCCGAGTTTAAAAATTGAACTGAAGCATTTTCCGAGTTCATATTTTGGACTCGGGACCCCGCGTCTAAATGTTGAACTCGGTCATCATTTTGTTCATCTATTGGGTAGATTTGGCTGGCATTATGGGCGTTTGGCCCCCAGTCCAGGAACCGAGATATTGTCATGCCTTGTGAATAAGGTATCAAATCATTGAGCTGTTCAGTCTCACCATCCTGGTCCAGTTTTCTCCGGATTGTGTTCAGGACAGCGTAGGCGACCCTGCGCACCCGGTGATGACCATGGTTTTGTTCCATATCTTCCAGCGCCTCGATATAGCGGCCATCCAGTACCACGGTCTCCTCGATGCTCAAGACTTCATCATGAACGGCATAGACATTCCCCTTGAATCGTCCCGTGGTTTCATCACGGAGGGTATTGCACAGGGTGATCCACCGGGCGGCTCGGAGAATGTGCAGGCATCGGGCAATGGTGCCACGGCTCAAGCCCAGCAACCGCCCAATATCATCATAGCTAGGCATACGGCTTGTGCCTTGGGCGGATAAATAGGTCCTTAGTAACAGATAGACGCATTTATCGGTCGATTGCAGGATAGGATCGAGGACAAGTGCCCGAGGAATTGCATCATGCCAGTTCCCCATGAATAACAGGTTGTCGCCATTCGTATCGAATTGTTGTTCCGCCTGTTGGGCCTCGGTATCGGCCTTGATACGGTCGCGCAGGCGTTGCGCGAGAGAGGAATTTGAAGTTGATTCAGGCATTGGGGAATACCTCACCAAATGTTAAGTTTTAAGGGATACGAACAGTGGTTGATCAATTTCTGCAAGGCTTGCTTCCATGCGCGCATTAAGTTCATCTCTTGGAGTAATTCCGTTGTCAGGCCGGTGTTTGTTTCCATTCGGCCAATAACGGCCACAATTGCCTTGATCTTAAAGCTCGTTGATGAGTAACCAGCCGGCAGGCGATAATTGTCATTTAAACTAGCGTTGTGGTTCCAGGTTGACCAGATCAGCTGTTGTATGGCCTCGTTCGGCGACTCAGATCGGCCTAATGGACGTAACTTTCGGGCATAGCTATTTTTTAAAGACTCTTGAAAGCCTTCGTCATCCACTGCTATTTTCTTACCCTGAATGATAGAGTGCGCTTTCATTGCATTACCACCCTGAGGGCAACGGCGTTCTTGCAAACGCGTGAGCGTGTTTGAATTGGAATGCATGGGCGTTAAGCTTATCGAAGCCCTGAACCCGAATCGGTGCTGTATAAGCCGAAAATTGTCGCGGGTTTGGGTCGTTTACCCCTTTAAAAGAGGGTTCGGTTTGAGGTGTAGGTTGATAAGCTAATTCACCAGCAGTTTCTTTAATAGCTACGCGAGGGGCTATTTTCGTTGCCCGTTGTAGGAGCTTCTCCCGATAAAGCCGGTTGTAATAAGGTGTCCTGGAATGGTAATTCGCTGCGCGTTGCCATAGGTCTCCGGCGTCGTTGGTGATATGACCCGCAATCCGCCATGCAGCCAGATAGTAAGGGTAACAGCCTTTGGCTAACACATGATTTTCGTTGATGCCGTAGGGTCGTAAATCCGCCAGGGAAACCGTGTTAATTTGCATAGCCCCATAATCGTAAGTGCCATTGCTATTACGAGTCTTTTGCCCGGGTTTGCCGCCCTCTTGCTCGGCTACTGCCAGCATGATTAAGGGAGGAATATGGTAGTGGTTCGCAGCTTGTATGGAACATTCAACCCGTTCGTGGTGATAGTGAGTTGGGCTATCTGCTAACATTGTATCTACCCCATCTTGGTTTTCTTGTCGCGAAAGGCAGCGACTTCTGCAGTAAAGTCAGGCGTTTCTTTGCTCGCCTTCAACCCTGACCGTTGTTGGGCTAGAGCCCCCGGATTTTCAATCGCCGTCGCCAACCGTCCGCCCAGCGTGTTTTGACGAATGTGCTGTTTGGTTTGGGCGATTTTATCTTGCGCAAGTTCGCCGATGCCTCTGGCTAAAGCCTTGCCCATAGCTTCACCGCCGTTTTTTTGACTGGACGTCGCGGCGGGCGATTTTGAGCCACTGGATTGCTGTTCCGGTTGGTTTTCATCGGCACTCGATGTGCCAGCATTACCCATGCCGCCGATACTGCCGACGGCATCGCCCATAGCCGCCGCAAGTGAATTATTACCTGAAGGCGTGCCATTGTTTCCGGTAACGCCGAAGCTAGATGACAGGTTGGACGCTGATGGGGTATCTCTGCTTGAACTGTTCATCGCAGCTTGCAGCGCCATTGCCCCGCCAGACAGGGAGTGTGCTGTAGAAATGGCCGCTTGAGCGGCTTGATTAGCCACCGCTGCCGCAGTGGCTGCACCGGCCAGTAAAGCGCCTGTACCGGCTTGGCCGATATGGCCGGTATTGATATGCCCCGTGACGATGGAAGACACCATCACGGGTACTTTATTCGCCAAGCTGTAAAGGGCTAGGGTGGCCAGCAGGATAACCCCCATTTCCTTTAAGACCACCTCGGCTGACAGGGTATTGATTAAATCACTCAAGAATTTTTGGCCAATGCCCACCACTAAAATCATGACCATCAACTGGGTGCCGACCATTAATACCTGCTTGTAATAGGCAATCGCTATATCGGAAGTCCATCTTGAGCCGCCAAAGCCTAAAAAGAATATCCCGGCATACGCTAAAATCCAGCCTGCTATCGTAAGCAACATCATGTTAACGGCAATCAAGCCGAACAGCGTCAAAATGACCAGCGCAATTCCAGCTGAAATGATAGCTTGCGCGATTGATCCGATGGAGAAATCCGTGGCGTCGACTATTTTTGTGAAAAAATCCAGTGCCATATTAATGATCGTGCCAGGTGTCACAACACCGGCAACGTGGGCTGCTTCACCGGCTATGCCTTTAAGCGAATTGATAAAATCAAGCGCCATTTGCGGGCCGTTGTTAAGCAACCATAAATAAAATCCTGTGAAGCCTAAAAAACGGACCAGTTCGACAAAGAAATCTGAAATATCCGCTTTTTTTAGTGCCAGAATCCCAAACGTCCAAACCATGCTTATGAGCGTCAAGCCCCAAAATAATTGGTAGGCGTGTTTTTTAATAGTGCTTTCCCAACCGGTTGCCGCCGTTTGGTATTTGGCCATCACCTGGTTAAAAGCATCGGCATCGAGAGCGGCGGCAGACACATCAGTTGCCATCAGCAATGATGTCGATAACACCCAAAAAATACCAATGCCTCTTTTACTGGTCATGGCATCACCTAATACCCAATTGCTTTTGCGGGTTGGTAAGTGCCGCTTTTGAATGTATCCATCTTGGCGTTTTGTTCTGTTGCGACTTGGCTTTGCAAAGGGTTTTGTTCGCGCTTTTGGTAAGTCAGAACCGCCGTAATGGTTAAAATAAAAACGAGCAGTAAAACAATGCATACCATTCGATGGTGTTGTAAAAATAGGATGATAGTTTTCATAGCATTAATACCCCGTTTCTTTTGCTGGTGAGTAGGTGCCGCTTTTGAATTTTTCCTCTAAAGCAATCGCCCGGGCTTCCTTATCGTTTTGCACTGCCATCTGGGTAGCCAGGGCATTTTGTTGGGCCAGCAGCAGGCTCCTTATTTGAAGCAATTGGTTGGTTTGCTCGCTGGCGAGTTCGTTGGCGGCTTGCAGGACTTGCAGGCGACCCGTCGAAGATTGGGCATCCCTTTGTAAGGCCCGCAAATGCTCAGAGTCTTTTTGCAGCGTTTGCTGTTGCAGGTCGACACCTCGTAGTAAGGCATCGTTCGCCTGCTTTCTCGCTTCCGAACTTAAGCGGTCACTTTCAGCCATTTTGGCGCGGTCTGCAGCCGTGCAGGTGTCCGTGCCAAAGCAGGGTAAGTGCCGGTAATAGTCAATAGCTTGGAATTTTCCGAGGAAGCTATCAAAACCGCCCAGCTGGTTTTTATACTGGTCAATGGTATTGGTCATCGCTAATAATTGCGAGAGGGTGCCTTGGGCATCATCCCAATTGAAACGGGCTAGCTGTTGGGTGTTTTGCATCATATCGTCAAGCTGTTGCTTAGCCACCATCAACTCCCGCAACTGGGTGGTGTATTGTTCGACCTGTTTGAGTTCCTGCGTTACCTCGGAGACCGCACTGGTAATGTTTTGGATAAAGTTGCTCGGGTCATAGACAATATCGCCCACGCCAAAAATAGCGTGTGCCGGTGGTGTTATAGATAAAAGGGTCAAGGTCATTAATAGGTGCAAGTGTTTCATCAGTTCACGCCTGTCATGAATAATCGAAAGCCCGGTAAGGCTTAGCGAATGTGAGGTCTTTAGTGACCACCACGTTAAACCGGAAGCCGGGGCGGATTTCCAGGGTTGGGGCAATGTTCAGGTTTTTAGCGATCATTTGCGCGGTGACTTGTCCGAGTTGCTGGCCTAAGGCTTGATTCAAAGTCCCTGCAGTAGTTTGCTGGCCGTAATAACCCGTGTTGTTGCCACCAGAATTGTTGCCGTTAAGCTGCGACAGTGAGGTTGCGGCGACTACGGCGGACATCAGTAAGGCTGAGCCGAAGAGGCGTACCGTGTGATGGTTCGTTTGGTCAGAAAACCCGGCGTAGCCCGCACTGTCGGCTCCTGGCATCGCCCCCATGTCCAGGGCTTTGCCATCCGGAAAGATAAGGCGTTGCCAGGCAACCAGTATCCGTTCTTGTCCATAGCCTGTATCGCTGGCATAGCTGCCGACCAGTCGGGAACCTTGGGGAATCAGTAAATAACGGCCTGTGGCGGTGTCGTATATATTTTGTCCTACTTGCGCCACGATTTGGCCGGGACTAGCGGAATTAATCCCGCCTATTAAGGTTCCAGGTATAACGAAACCTGCGCGTAATTGATACAGGGTTTCTGGGTGTTCCAGTGGTGAGGGTGACTTCCAGCGATTATGACCATCTGGGTTATCGAACGCTTGATACCCTGCAGGGGTACTACTCAGGTTTTGATCGGGAGATAGGGAGGGAATAACACCTGCCGCTTTCAGCGAGTCGATGGTTTGTTGATAGCGCTCGATAGGATTTCTAGAGAGTGAACTGTTATCGGCCATGTTGCCCTTCAACGCATCCAATTGTTCAGCCAGGCTTTTCGGTTGATCATTAGTTTGGCTTCCATCCAAGGGTACAGGGGATTTGGCAATGATGGCCGCTTTGATCAACTCCAGTTTGGCATTACGAAGTGCTTGTAGCTCGGCCTCCAGTGCGTCTTGTTTTTCATCTTTACCGCCAGCGTCGCCGGGAGCCGTTGGCAAAGGCGGCGTGCCTGAATTTTCGGCAGCAGGCGGCGGCAGACGCTCGGGCATCGCCCTTGCCGGTACTGCGGCCTGGATAAAGCCAGTTCGATTCTTGCCTACAATTTGACTGGCCTGCCCGGCAGATTCGGTAGGGCGTTGCTGTTGCTCTTTTTCTTGCGCGAGTCGGTTTTGGCTGCGATGAACCATCACCAGAATCATGGTCAGAACAAAGACCACCGAGACCGTAAGCACTAGGTGTAGTTTCTTGATTTCATAATCGGCATTTCTTGCACTTATCCGCCATTTTCATCTCAGATTAACTGATTTTATAAATTCAGTTTTTCTCACATTAATTGCACATGTTTATTAGTCTTCTCACATTAAGTGATTTTATCGATTAGAATTTCCCACATTATTTGATTCTATCTTATGCCAAAAAACTGGAGGTTTGGTCAGTCTTACTTTATAAAATTCCGAGTTTATGAATCTCTTTGTTGAACTCATCTGCCCTGTCCGCTGGCAATTGACCATTGAAATACGCGCGGATTTCACCTCTCCGGGCGTTCAAGTGTTCGCATAAAGCAGTCGTGTTATAGCCGTGCCGGGCTAATTTGGGTTCCAAGGTATTTAAATCTGGCGATAACACGGCTTCTATAATCTCTACATCGACTGGTTTTGTTCCTGTGGTGGCTCCCTTTATCAAAGCGAGTGTTAGGTAATGGCAGATTTGTAACGGGGTAATTAATCGTTCCGCTAACAGATTGATGGCATCCGGTGTAACGATCTCATGAATTGGCGTTTTAGGCTTGCTGCACTGTTCCAATACCCATTCGATATACCGTTGTTTCTGCTGCCCCCAACTGTCCAGGCTGAACAATTTAGCTCGGGCACCGATTTCTTCCATTGCCGGCCTGTTGAGGTCATTACCCAGTTTCGGATGACCCACCATGATAATGGTCAATGTGCCTTTGGCGTCCTCAATCGTTTCTATCAATTGTTTTAAGCCAATTAACGTGCGCCAATGGAGATCGTGGGCGCCATCTATAAAAAAAGCGATCGGTTTGTTAATTTTACGGATCAATTCCTGAAGCTTTCTTTCCCTGATTTCAGTCTGGGGTGGAACTTTAAATTCTTTCGCCGTCGGCAAGTCGGCAAACAGCGCGGTATATAAGGTGTTGATGTTGACGCGGCACTTATCGGTTGCCAACGATTTGGCAACGATAACCTGGTTCTTCTTTTTCAAGCTATCCTGGAAATGCCTGATAATGGTCGTCTTACCAACTCCGACAATGCCGGTCAGGGCGATTATTCCCCCTGATAAGACCGCTATTTCAAGACTGCCCAATACGCCTTTAAAAGCTTCCGTTTCAAAGTAATCTGTTTTATCGAAGTCCTTCACTAGGCCATAGTATTGCATCATTTCGCCATACATTAGTTGTCTCCCGAGCGCTCAACCGAGCTTAAAGTAAAATACGCGCGAATTTTCTCCAGTACTGCTTTCTTATCCAGCGATTCGTCGAGGATAGTATTGATCGCTGCCATTTGCAGATCGGTTAATCGGGACAGCGGTTTGCCCAGATAATCGGCAATGGCCGTCTTCGCATCCAGCTTGTTTTTAAACGTGGCCGTTTGCAGGAAAGGGTTATCATCAAACGGCGTGGAATTCGGTTTTTCCAGGTGCAGTATATTGGCTTGAGTCAACAGGGCTTGATCACTGCTTTTGCTGTCGGATAACGCGGAACGCGGCAGGCTGATGGCTTT